>JAYPJE010000017.1:70631-77493 GCA_038128265.1 Gemmatimonadota bacterium | reverse complement strand
GGTGTGCTCTCTATCTGCTCCTTTTATGCGACCAAGGTGCTGGCTGCCGGCGAGGGGGGCATGATATTGACAGACGATGCGGACCTTGCCGAGCGCGTGCGCCACCTGCGTGCATACGACGGTCTGCCGGCCCGCTCCGTTCGTTTTAACGCGAAGATGACGGATGTGCACGCCGCCATAGGACGGGTCCAGCTGAGCCGATTGGATGCGTTTGTCCAACGGCGACGTCGGCTAGCCGATCTCTATCGGGCCGGTTTTGCAGATCTGAGCGACATCGTTTCTCCTCTGGTATGTGAAGGACACATTTATTATCGTTATGTCGTTAATACGACGCGTAAGGACGAGGAGTTTATGCGGCGTTTAGAAGATGTCGGCATCGCGGCACGGCGCCCGGTCTTCGCGCCGCTGCACCGCGAACTGGGGCTGGCAGACGGCGGTTTTCCCCATGCCGTAGAGGCGTACGAGTCGGACCTGTCGCTGCCCCTCTATCCGAGCTTGAGCGATGCGGAAGCACAGCGGGTGATTGCGGCGGTGCGCGCCTTGGAAGCACGACGATAATGAGGTGGTTGTGGAAGTCGAAAAACGCCTTTCTCTCATCAATACCGACAAGCTGATAATTACTCTCTTTGTCGTATTCTTGTTTAGTCCAACGGCACAGGACCTGCTGTTAAACTCGGGGCTGCGCTGGGCCTATTTGCTGCTGTTGGGATTTGGCATTGCCTATGTTGCCACGCCCGTCTTTCACTGGCTGGCGCATAAGACGGGTGCGATCGATATGCCGAAAGGGCGCAAGGCGCACGCCAGTCCCACGGCGCTGCTGGGCGGCGTGGCCATATTTGTCGCTTTTGTCGCCACGGTGCTCTACAACTTCAGTTTTAACGATCAATTAAAGGGCATTCTGCTGGGTGGAACGCTCGTCTTTTGCATCGGCTTGGCCGACGACCTGCGCGAGATATCGGCCACTATCAAGCTTGTCGCACAGCTGGCGGCTACGGCGATACTGATCCAGTACGGCGTGGTCATCAGCTTCCTGCCCGACGAGCTATGGGGCAATGTCTGCGAGTGGATATTGACGGCCCTGTGGATTATCGGCATTACCAATGCCATTAATTTTCTCGATGGAATGGACGGGCTGGCCACGGGAGTGTGCGGAATTATCGGCGTGTTTTTTGGGCTGGTCGCGCTTCAGAACCACCACGATTTTATGGTCTATCTCGCCCTGCCCTTAGTGGGGGCCTGCCTGGGCTTTATTCCCTACAACTTCCGCTTTTCGCGCGCAGCGGCGATCTTTCTGGGCGATGCAGGCAGCACATTCCTCGGCTTTACCGTTGCCGCACTGGGCATTATGGGGGATTGGGCTAGCGACTATGCCGTGCGTTTGGTGGTGCCCGTGCTGATTCTTGGCGTGCCGATTTTCGATATGTCCTTTACGACGTTTATGCGCATCAAGAGCGGTCAAGTGCGCTCGTTTAAACAGTGGATCGACTACACCGGGCGGGATCATATACACCACCGCTTGGCCGGGCTGCGCATTGGCAATCGCAATGCCGTATTCGTCATCTTCGCGGTGACAATATGGTTGGGCATGTCGGCGCTTGCGCTGAAAAACACCACCGGTCTCAATGCGCTGCTGCAGATCGGGCAATCGGTTATCGTATTTCTGCTACTGGGCTTTTTTATGGTCTTTGTCCAGCGAAAATACGAGGAAATCGAGCAGTCCAAGCCCTAAGAGTGCGGTTATAGAAGGTGTATTGAGCCTTGCTACAGTAGGACTTGGTATAGGTAGATACAACTTGACATTAAGCTAAGGCCTTCCTATTCTATATTCCTCCTGCGCGGGGGGCCGCATCCCCAATAGATTTCTGCCATAGCGGCTGATGCGCGCATGGAATACGAGGCGATTCAAATGAGTCACGATAGGAGGCGGCGATGCTCGCACTAGATGAACTGGTGCCGGGGATTTCCGTCTTAGGCTTATCTCCCCACGGTGCGGTGACCATCCGCCAGATGCGTCGCTTTGGCGCGGCTGGCGTCGAAGTCGTATTTACCGACGCCAGCGGTCAGGTGCAGCGCGCGCTGCTGTGTCGCGAGCACGAGGAGCAGCTCGCGCTGGACGCGGACGCTCTGGCGTGGGATTTTGCCGCCGATCCAGCGCATTGGCGACTGGCCGCAACGGCCAGCGACGTGCTGCTCAACGATTATCCAGGAGAAATCGAGGACGCGCACTGCCGGCGCTTTTTGGCTGCTTCGCTGTCCGATGCCAACCAAGACGGCCTGATCGACTTGGTCGACGAGCTTATCGGAGCCCCCGGGTTTATGTACGACAGCGCCGTCGCCGCTACCCACGCCAACGTAGACGCCTTTTTTCACTCCGCGCTGCTAGCCAGCGGTGGGCAGGGCCACCGGGAGACCAACGGGCTTTACGAAATCGCGTCGCTGCCTTCCTCGATCCACGCAGAGCAGCTTCCACAGACGATATCCTTCGCTCCCTACAGCGGTCAACGCAGCGCCGTCGAGTGGCTGCACGCACAGCACCCGCTGCTGCGCGAACTGGCCGAGCAGGTCATGGCCAATTACGGCAGCGCGCTTCTACAGGGAGCGGTGCTGGTCGTGCCCGGCAGCGGTCCGGTGCGCCTGGGCGCCTTGGTCGAACACGGCATCGTTCAGGGCGGCCACGGAGAGGAAAGCGCTTGGCGTTCGCTGAGCTGCATTGAGATGGATGGCGAGGGGCAGGTTGCTTTGGCTGGTCAAAATCCATGGTGGGCGTATCGCGTGCCCGACGCAGAGGAGTGTGCGGCGCTGCGTCGGGCACACGGCGCTTGGGACGTCAGACCGCTGCTCGATAAGGCGCTCGAATGGGCTATCGCCAACACCGTGCCGACGCATCTGGAGTCCGTGCGCAGGGCTCGCCAACATTTTTGCCAGCGCTTGGCCGAGGGGCTCGATGTGCGCAGGGGCAGCGGGGATGAGACCGCGCGCGGCGACCTGCTGCGCGTCCATCTTGACGGCTGGGAAGGGGCACCTATCATGCCTGCTCTACCCAAAGTTGTGGGTGGTGTATTGCTGGTGCCGGAAGTGGTCGGAGAAGGTGAATGGAAGGTGGGGGCGGCCGGCGCGATGGGGGACGATGGGCCGCAGGCCATGGTCGATAGCGCGGTGCCGACGCCGGGCGCAGCGACCGGCCAAGATGAACGCAGTCGAAAAACGCATGCCGAGCGCAGCGCATTGCGCACAGGCCGAGGGCTCTATGCGGACATTCCCGGTTTGGTCGGAGCGGGAGAGTCGACCGAGTGGGCGCTGCCCGCGCGGCGCGCTGACCGGGGGCGCGGTGTGCGACCGCCACGCCTCGCCCAGTCGCAGGTTGGGCGCATGGAAAAGGACGTCCAGCGCGCATGGCAAGTGCACGAAGAGCGGCTACAAGCGCTCGGAATAGCGTCTGATGTCGACGTCGAACTCGTGCGACGAAACTCCGTCGACGGGGGCATGGCTCTGTGGATTCCCAGCGGCGTCTTCGCCATGGGGGATCGCCTGGGAGACCGCGATGAGAAACCCGTTCATCAGGTGCACGTCGACGGATTCTACATGGATATGTTTCCCGTCACGCAGGGGCAGTTTCAGCGCTTTGTGTTGGAAACGGGCCATCGGGTGGGGGAATGGGTCGGTCGGCCAGAAGCCGATGATCATCCCGCTGTCGATATAAGCTGGGACGACGCCGTACACTACTGCCAGTGGGCTGGAAAGCGCCTACCTACAGAGGCCGAGTGGGAAAAGGCGGCCAGGAGTGCCGATGGCAGGACCTACCCCTGGGGCAATGTATACGACGCAACGCGCGTATGCACCGTCGGCCGCGACTTTGACGGCACGGCGCCAGTTGGCAATTTTGCCGCCGGTACGAGTCCCTATGGCCTATGCGATATGGCGGGCAATGTGTGGGAATGGGTGGCCGATTACTACGCGGCAGACTACTATCGCTGGTGTCCGCTAAAAAATCCATACGGTCCGGACAGCGGCGAGCAAAACGTTCTGCGCGGTGGTGCATGGATCTGCCATCGCCGCTATCTGCGCTGTGCCAAGCGCGAGCACCAATCCCCGCAAACGCGCAGCCGCTTTATCGGCTTCCGCTGCGCAAGCTAGGCGCAAGCCCTCGCGCCTTACTTCTTTTCCAAGACAGATTCGTCTATCGCTGGATCGACGATGTAGAGCATGGGCTCTTCCTCGAGGTGGACGAGCTGAGTGACCTTCACGCGTTTACCGCGGTGATCCAGCAGCGTCTCCACGAGCGGGCGCGTGGGGTAGAGCTTGTTGGCACCTACCACGCGTCCGACCTGGTTGTTGTTCAGTTTTACCAAACTGCCCAAGGGGAAAATAGATACAATATTGATCAACGCCTTAATGAGGCGCGGATCGAAATGCTTGTTGCGCGTGTCGATAATCGTCGTCAGCGCGTTGTAGATGACGTGCGCTTTGCGGTCCGAGCGCGGGTGCCCGAGCGCCTCGTACATGTCGGCTAAACCGATAATGCGTGCGTATTCGTGGATCTCGTTGCCGCGCAGGCCCTGTGGATACCCGCTGCCGTCGTGGCGCTCGTGCACCTGGACGACGACATCCCCCATCCAAGTAAACGCTTCGCCTAGGGCGCCGACCATTTCGCGCGACTTATTGGGGTGGTCGCGCAGCAGCGCCAGCTGCTCTGCGCTCAGCTTAGGGCTGTCAAAGACATCCGCTGGTATGGTCAGCATGCCAATGTCGTGTGTTAGGGTGCACAGGCCCAACTCGCTTAGGGTGCTTTCGTCGTAGTCGATCTCCATGCCCAGGCGCGTGGCCAGCAGCAGCGTATTGGCCACGCGCTGAGCGCGCGGCGTATTGGTCGTGCGCTGGCGAATGGCCTCGGTTAATAGCTGGTCGTCCTCGGCAAACGAGCGGTGTACCTGGTGCAGGATTTCGCCTATCGCGCCGACCTCGAGCGTGGACTCGCTTTGGGCCGCGTCAAATACGCGCTGGGCAGTCGCGACGAGTTCGCTGTACACCTCTCCGGCCGGCACGGTCTCCGGTGGGGCATCGGGCACGGCCGTCTCCTGCTGAGGGGAAGTGCCCGACGCGGCAACCTCCTGCGGTGGCGTCTCAGCCGGTGCGGCTACCGGTTCGTTTGGCTGGACCGTTTCGACTTCGCCGTTGGCGGGCGGGGCTGTCGCGGGCGCTGTCGGTGGTGGGGGCGCGCTGACTGCTGGCTGCGGTTGGTCTGCCGGTGCTGTGGTCGCAGCGGGCTGCTCTGGCGCCACCTGGGGCTGTTCCTGCTGACCGATAGGTCCGGCATCCCGCGCTTGCCGAGTCGTGCGCAGCATATGGCGCATTCTAAACACGGCTCTCCTCCTCGTCTAGAATGATGCCGTAGGCCATGTCTTCGTCTATCTGCTGCAGGCGCCGGCTGAATCCGAGTAGCAGGCAGAGGTCGCAAATGTGGTTGAGGCGGCGCGGTATGCCGCCCGAGTACTGGGCCAACAGCTCAACGGCTTGCGGGCTGAAAATCGCCTCGCTGCGGCCGGCTACGCTGAGCCGGTGGGCGATATAATTGCCCACGTCGTCGCGCTCGAGCGGCAGCAGCAGGCCGCGGGCGGCCAGGCGGTCGTCCAATTGGGGCAGCTGCCGCACGCGTTCGGCCATGGGCGGCTGCCCAACGAGCAGCAGGCTCAGTAGGAACGCGTCGTTGAGTTGAAAGTTGAGCAGCAGGCGGATTTCTTCAAAGAGGGCATCGTCGTCCAAGAGCTGCCCTTCGTCGATGATGACGAGGGTGCTCTTACCGGCGGAAAAATTGTCGTAGAGGCGCCCGTTGAGCGTATGCACTACCGAGGTGTAGTCTTCGCTGGGCGCTTCTTCGCCGATCTGGTAGAGGATTTCGCGCAGCAGCTGCAGGGCCGAGGTATGCGGGCTGGTCAGCAGCGCCACTTCCGTCTGATCTGGGTCGAGCTCAGCGGCCAGGGCGCGTGCGAGCATGGTCTTTCCGCAGCCCGTCTCGCCTGTTAAAAGCGCGCCGCCGCGGTTGTCTTTCAGCGCGTACAGCAGTTTAGCAAAGGCTTCGGCGGTAGTGGATGACTGGTAGAGAAAGCGGGGATCGGGCGTGTTTTCAAATGGTTTCTCCGCCAGGTTCCAATAATCTTGATACAAGACGCCCTCCGTTGAGGAGCGATTGAACGCCCATCAAACGAATCGATTAACTAGCTTAAATGCCTATTTTTTTATAAGGATAGGGACGTTTTTTTTGAATGTCAAGGGCGATTGGGAACCCGTATCCTAGGCGGGGTATAGGGGGCGCGCGATCCGCCTAGGGAGAAGGGGAATGCGATACTGCGCGGTGGGCTGTTGCACGCATTCGAAGGCTTTTGCAGATTGTTGGTGTGTCGAATTGTCTCGGGTGTGTGGAGGGTTAGAAAAACGCGACCCGCTCGGGCGACCCCTATCTGTAACGCGGAGAGCGAAATGGAGGCACTAAACAAGGCTGCGCGAGTTTTTCAAATACTCATCGGATTGGTCTATCTAGTTTCTGGCGTCATCAAGACCTGGGAGCCCATCCTGTTCTATTGGGAAGCTATACCCTACACGCAGCTGCTCGGGTTCGGTCGCGATCATTTTCAAATGGTAGCTAAGGGCGCCGTGCTATTGGCCCCATTTGAAGTGGGGCTGGGCGTGGCGCTATTGCTGAATTGGCGTCCGCGCATTACGCTGCCCATTGCGACCTTGCTGATGGCCTTTTTTACGGGCTTAATGATCTACGCCTGGAAAATGGGTGCGTCCATCGACTGCGGCTGTTTTGGGGCTTTGGTAGAGCGCAGTCCGGGCGAGGCGGCCGTCGAAGATACCATTATGC
>JAYPJE010000017.1:40818-70621 GCA_038128265.1 Gemmatimonadota bacterium | reverse complement strand
TCGGGCGAACACGCTCCTTGGACGGTGAGCGGTTCGACGGGCAATCTACTCGCGCCGGCCGTTTTTGTCGCAGCGCTCGCCGTGTGCGGCTTTCGCTTTCTGCCCGAGGTCGAACGGTTGGAAGCGTCTGATTTAAAGGCCGGAGTAAAGCTGATCGGCCTTTCGCCGCAGGGTATAGAAGTCGATTTGCAGCAGGGCAAGTACCTGATCGAACTCTTTAGCCCAGTGTGTGGACACTGCATAAATGCCGTGCCAAAAATCAATGCAATGGCACAGGACGAGGCGCTGCCACGGGTGATCGCTCTGACCAATTTCTCGCAGGATTCGCCCCAGTTGACCGAATTCAAGAGCCGCTTTAACCCGCTCTTCGACATAGCGACGGTCTCGTTGACTGATTTCTATCGCCTCACCTATGCGCACGGCTACCCGCGCCTTGCCTACATAGAAGACGGCGTGGTGCAAACCGTGTGGGAACGCGATTTTATGCCCGACGTGGAGCGACTGCGAGAGATTGTTCGCTGAGCGCGGTGGCATTGGTAGACACGCATTAGTTGTTATGTATGAGCGCACATCATAAGGGGGATAGTTGATGAGTGATCTGGCGCTGCTAGGCGGCGACAAAGCAATGGAATCGGTTGACGAAGGCGATATCTTTCGCTGGCCCATCATTACCGCCGAAGACGAAGAGGCCGTGCTCGGCGTGCTGCGCAGGGGGGCGATGTCGGGAACGGACGTTACGCGCGCCTTCGAGGAGGATCTGTGCGCGTACTTCAATTTGCCGCATGCGCTGTGCCACAACACCGGCACGGCCGCCATTCAAGCGGCGATATGGGCGTGCGGCGTGCGGCGCGGCGACGAGGTGATCTGCCAGAGCATGACGTATTGGGGCTCTGCGCTCCAGGTGTTTTCCCTGGGTGCGACCGTTGTTTTTGGCGAGATGGATCCGCAGACGCTGACGCTGGATCCGTCGGATATCGAAGCGCGGATCACCGATCGCACCAAAGCCATTGTCGTCGTGCACTACAGCGCCTATCCGACGGATATGGATCCCATTATGGAGCTGGCCGAGCGGCGCGGAATCAAGGTGATCGAGGACGTCTCGCACGCGCAGGGAGGACTGTATAAGGGCCGCCTGCTAGGGACGATTGGTCACGTGGGGGCCATGTCAATTATGTCGGGTAAATCGCTGCCCTGCGGCGAGGGCGGTTTCTTGGTTACGGCCGACAAGCAGCTCTACGAGCGCGCGGCGGCGTTTGGGCACTACCAGCGCATGCAGGAGTTGGAAGATCCCGAATTGACCCCCTATGCGGGTATGCCGCTAGGGGGGTATAAATACCGCATGCACCAGCTCTCGTCGGCGGTGGGCCGCGTCCAGCTCAAGCACTATGACGCGCGCATGCAGGTCATCCAGCAGGCCATGAACTATTTCTGGGATCAAATGGAGGGCGTTCCAGGCATCGTGGCGCACCGGCCAGCGGTCGATAGCGGCAGCACGATGGGCGGGTGGTACGCTGCCAAAGGGCTGTATGCTGCAGAGCAATTGGGTGGACTGCCGGTGGCGCGCTTTTGCGAAGCGATTAACGCCGAAGGCGGGCGCTTTCGCATGACGCCCGGCGCCAATCCGCTGATGCACCTGCACCCAGTGCTCAACGACGCCGATATTTACGGCGATGGCAAGCCCACGCGCATCGCCTTTTCCGACCGCGATCTGCGCCAGGGGGAAGGTTCGCTGCCCGTTACGGAGAGCCTGCCCGGCCGCTGTCTGTCCATCCCCTGGTTTAAGCACTTTCGGCCCGAAGTGATCGATGCCTATGTCGGGGCCTTCCGCAAAGTGGCTGAGCGCGCTGAGGAGTTGCTCTAATGGATACAGATCAAATACTGAAAACGCGTCTCTTTGGTTACGGCACGCCCTATCGAGTCCAGATCGGTGCCGACGGGGGCCTAGTGCCGGTCGATACGACTCCTGAAGAGGAGGCTGAGGCGCTTGCTACCCTCCTTTCGGCTCTGGGGCACGACCTGCCCGAAGTGCCGGTCGTCGATACGGATCCATGGGCCTACTCTATGCCCTTTGGCCGCTGCGGCATAGAGGGGCTGCCGCGCGAACACATTCAGGTTCACTTTAGCCGCGAAGCGTATCTGGACGTGCTCGACGAGGAGGGCGTGACAACGCATGCGCTCAGCAATGGACAGATCGCCGCCATTGAACCGGGCTCCATTGTGCGCCTGCGCGCTCGGGCCCTGTGCGCAGGCCGCGTGCTGGTCGCCTTTCAAACGCAGGACCATACGCCGCTGCACGGCAATGCCGGACCCTTTATCTATGACGTGGCCGTTCCCGAAGACTGGCAGGAGCGGTTGGTCGCCTGCCACGCCGCCTTTGAGCGTGCGGCTGCCATGGAAGCGGCCGGTCGGCGCGAAGTCTTGAGCTCGTTTTTTGCGGCGATGGCTTCGGGCTTAGTCGGGGGTGCGGAGATCGGCTCGCTGCGCTCGGCGGCGGAGTCGGCCGGTTCCTACGCCGCTCCCGATGAAGCGCCCTTTTTCGCGCGGCAGCAGACGCTGCTCGACGAGCACACGGTAGGCCGCATTCGCCAAGCCGACGCGGGCGTATTTCGATTCCCCGGCATGTTTGGGGGCGTTGCTCCGCTCTTTTCGCTTATTCATTAGTGGGCTATTCGCGGGATAGGGACATGGCAAAAAAGAAGATTCGCTTAGGACTCATCGGCTGTGGGGGCAATATGCGCAATGCGCACGTGCCGCGGTTGCTCGAAGACGGGCGCGTCGAATTGGTGGGGCTAGTCGATACGGCCGAAGAGCCGGCCCGGCTGCTGATGGAAAAGTGGGGTCGTGAAGTTCCGTTGTACAGCGACCATAAGGCGATGCTGAAGGCTGGTTCGCTCGACGGTGTGCTCATTTCTTCGCCGCACTCCCTGCACTACGAGCAGGCGCGCGCCTGCCTGCGCGCCGGGCTGCATGTATTAGTCGAAAAACCGCTGACGACCACCTCGCGTCACGCTAAATCGCTCCTCCAAACGGCGCGCAAAGCGCAGCGGCTGCTCGTAGTGAGCTACCAGCGCAACTTTTATCCACAGCATACCTATGTGCGCGAGTTGATTCATAAGGGGGCGCTGGGGCAGATCAAGGGCGTTGTCGCCTACGTCACGCAGCGCTGGGGCGGGCGCGGATGGCGCGGCGAGCCTACGCTATCGGGTGGGGGCTTCTTTATGGATACCGGCAGTCACCTGGTTGCCTCGACCCTGTGGATGACGGGGTTGCAGCCGGCCGAAGTACACGCCTTTATGGATCGGCGCGGACAAAAGGTGGACATAGACGCTGCGCTCAATCTGCGCTTTGCCAACGGCGCGTTGGGTTCGCTGCACTTTACGGGCAGTGCCGACCGACACGACGAACGACTGGCGATTCAGGGCGATGCCGGCTGTGTGGTATTTCACCTACATCAGTGGGGTATCCGCGACGTCCTGCTCAACGGCGAGCCGCTGGTCGTGCCCAAGCGCATTGGAGAGGATTCGCCCGATGCGGCTTTTCTGCGCTGGATGCGCGGTGGCAAGGGCTACGAAGAGGCCGACTTTGCTCTGCAAGTGTCCCGCCTCACCGAGGCCGCCTATAAATCGCTGGATCAAAAACGGGCCGTGCGCGTGGCGCGGTAAACGGAGCGAGGGGGGGAGATGCTCGAGTACAAGCACGTCATACGCGAATTAGACGCTAGTGTGCCACGTCTGCTGGCGCGGCAGGTGGTCGATGGAGGGAGCGCCGACTGCGGCGGGTTTATCGATGCGGATGGGTTGGTCGGTCCCAACAGCGTCTCCTCGGCCTCGACGCTGGCCTACGCCTACCTGCTCGAAGAATCGGTCTATTACCACAGCCCGGAACTCCTAGAGCGCATTCTGCTCGTAGGCGATTTTGGTCGTCGCCGACGCCGTCCGTCGGGCAATTACGATCTGCTCAGCACCAATTTTGATTCATCACCCGATACGGGATTCATAACAAAGGCGCTCGCTCCCACCGTCAAGCTGGCACGCGCGCAGAGCGGTGATCGCGGCGCGCAGCAGATCGCAGAATCGCTGGGCGAACTCATACGCGCCGGGGCCGATGGGATGGTGCGCGGCGGATTCCACACGCCGAACCACCGCTGGGTCATCGTTGCTGCGCTGTCGTTGGCCAGCGAACTCTTTCCCGATCTCGACGTGCGCGATACCATCGAAGCCTATTTAGCCGAAACAATCGATGTCAATGCCGACGGCGAATACATCGAACGCAGCACAGGCGTTTACAACGCCGTAGTAAATCGCTCGCTCATCCTCGCTGCTGCTGCGCTGGACCGTCCGGAACTGCTGGAGCCGGTGCGGCGCAATCTCGACTTTAATTTTCACATGCTGCACGGCGATGCGACCGTCGTCAGCAGCATCTCGCGCCGTCAGGACCGCGGCGCGCGCGCCGTGCCCACTACGCTAGCCGACGGCTATCATGCCATGGCGCATATCGACGGCAACGGTTTTTACGCCGCTGTCGCCGACTGGCTGGTTGAGCGCGGTGGCAGCAGTCTCGTGTGCCTGACCAACTTTGCGCTCCACCCTGCGTGGCGTGGCGAGGAGATTGCCCGCCAAAGCCTGCCCAGCGAATACGCGCAGTCCTATCCCGTTTCTGGCCTGTGGCGCGTGCGCCGGGGGGCGACTAGTGCCACCGTAGCCGCCGGTCTGACCACCCCCTTTGCCGTTGTATGCGGCAAAGCGGAGATGACGTTGAAGCTGTGCTCGACCTACTTTGCCACCGGCCAATTTGTCGGCGAGGATTTTACCGGCGATGCAAGCAGTGCGGCGCTCCAGCACAAGGGGCGCAACAAGATCTATCCGGAGAAAGGCTACACGGGCGGTATTTACTGGCTGCCCATTGACGAGCGCGTCGACGCAGACAACTGGCAGGCGGTGCGCTCCCGCCGTGACGTCTATGCCTTGCCTGCCCTCGAAGTCGCTCTACGCGTGCAAGAAGTGGACGGGGGGTTCGATTTGCACATCGCCTCTTCCGGTGGATTGGATGGCGTGCCGTTCCAAATCGAATGCAATTTTGCTCCCGGGGGCATTTTGCAAACGGACGGTATCATCATGGAAGGCAAAGAGGGCAATACCGCTTTTCTAAAGAGCGGGCATGCTCTCTATCGCATGGGCGACGACGCCATCTCCGTCGGGCCCGGCAGCCATGCGCACAGCATGTGGGCGATGCGCAACAGCGAAGTCGATGCACGCGCTTTTCGCCTGCTGATAACGGACCGGACCCCCGTGCAAAAAACGGTGGAAATTCGCTGCGGCACGTGGTCTGATAGCGCGCAGCGTCTCGTGAGCTAATCTATCCCAGGTGTAGCTCGTCGGCGTTGCCGAAGCGCCAGGCCGCTACCGGGGCCGTCTGCAGGCGCTCGCCGTCGGAAAGGCCCTCTTGGCGGCCCGCAAGCTGGCGGGCCATTTTACCTCTCCATTGCTCCAGTATATCCGTCCGTTCGCCTGCTAGGTCGCGGCATTCGCGCGGATCTTCCAACAAGTCAAAAAGCTGTTCCTCGCCCGTACTGGGATTCCATATGTACTTCCACTGTGCATCGGTCAGAAATTGGTTGGCATTTTCTGGATGGTAGCAGGGGGCGTGTTCGCCGTGGTAGTGCTCACGCAGCGGCTGGGACGCATCCTCGAGCACGCTCAGGATGCTGTGGCCTTCTACGGTATCGGGTATGGGCGCTCCGGCCGCCTGTAAAAAGGTGGGCATAATATCTTCCCAGCCGACTAATTGGCTGCACTCGACGTTGCGTTCAATCTGCATGGCGGTTGGGGCGACGGCGATAAAGGGCACGCGCGCCGAGGCTTCGTAGGCATAGGTCTTGCGCCAGAGGTGGTGGTCGCCGAGCATCTCGCCGTGATCGGAGGTAAAGACGACCAGCGTATGATCGAGCAGGCCGCCGCGCTGCATGCGCTCGATAAGACGGCCGATCTGCGCATCTAAAAAGGCCAGGTAGGCAAAGTAGGCGGCGCGTGCGCGGTGGACGATGTGTTCGGGTAGCTTGCCGCGCCAGGCGTTAACGTCGAGCGGATAGCGCGCCTCGCGGGCGTGGCGCTCGGCCCAGTCTCCTACGTCGGGCGGGGACAGCTCCCGGTCAATAAATTGATCGTAGTAGACCTGCGGCGGGCACCACGGCGGGTGGGGGCCGTTAAAGGACAGCGTTAGGAAAAAGGGCCGCGTCGGGTCGCGCTTCTGCAAGAAGTCCAGCGCCCTGCCGACAAAGAAGGTCTCCTCGAGCTGGTGCTCGGGCAGGTGATTGGGTCGGCCTAGCCAGGAGTTGGCCGGCACGCCGTGCGCAAATTTTTCTACCTCAATGCCGGGCTGCTGCGCTAGCCACTCCTCGTAGTCGGCCGACAGCGTGACCTGTTCGAAGCCGAGGTGTTTGCGCGCCGGGTGGAAGTGCGTCTTGCCGATATTGACCGTTTGATAGCCGGCACGAGTAAGTTCGCCGGCGAGGGTGTGGGTGTAGTCCCACGGCTGGCCGTCCTGGTAGCCGACCATGCCCTGGCTGTAGGGCGTCATCCCCGTCATTAGCGAACGGCGCGCGGCGATACACGACGGACAGGGCGTATAGGCGCGCGTGAAGGTCGTTCCGCGCGCCGAAAGCGAGTCGAGGTGGGGTGTCTCCGCGACGGGGTGCCCCAAGCGCCCGAGGCTGTCTCCGCGCCAGTGGTCTGTGAGAATAAGCAGGATGTGTGGACGCGCGCTCATGTGCTTCACCTACACCGCGTTGGCTACCGAGCCGTCCAGGCGCAGCGGCGTATGGCCCGTATTCATCGGTGTGTAGGGCGTCTCTTCGATGAGAGCTTCGTCTAGTTCCACCCCCAAACCTGGGGCGTCGGGGATGGCGATATAGCCGCCCTCACGCTGATAGCAGGTCTTGAAAACGGCGTGGTGTGGCGCCTCGTCGTTCTTGGTGTATTCCTGGGTGACAAAGTTGGGGATCGTAGCGTCCAAATGGAGCGAGGCGGCGGTGATGAGTGGGCCCAAGAAGTTGTGCGTGACCACGGCGCAGTGGTAGGACTCGGCGATGGCGGCAATCTTTTTGCAGTGCGTCAAGCCGCCGGCCAGGGCCACGTCTGGACGGACGTACTGCGGGCCGCCCTGCTCCAGCAATTCGCGAAACTCCCATATCGACACAAAGCGCTCGCCGTTGCCAAAGGGCAGGGGCGATTTGGCCGAAATCTGCGCCTGTGAGGAGATGCTGTCGATCTGAATCGGATCTTCGAGAAACAGCACGTGAAAAGGCTTGAGCGCGTCGGCTAGGTCGAGGGCGACCATCGGGGTTAGCTTTCTGTGCAATTCGATGATCAGGTCGAGGTCGGGGCCGCCGGCCTCGCGCGCGGCAGCGGTAATCTCGACGGCCGTATCGATGAGGCGCGCTTGCGCCATATCCTGGTAGCCGCCGGGCAGCGGGTCGAATTTAACGGCGGTAAACCCCTCATCAGCGGCGGCTTTGGCGGCTTTATAGTTGGCTTCCGGCGTGCCGCCGCCCGACAGGAGGTGCAGGCGGATTTTGTCGCGCACGCTGCCGCCTAGTAGTTCCCAAGCAGGTACTTCGAAGTGCTTGCCCTTGATGTCGTAGAGCGCGATGTCGATGGCCGCCACTGCACCCATGATGGCGGTGCCCCTAAACGGCGCCATGCGGTAGAGGTGGTTCCAGTGGTGTTCAATGCGCAGCGGGTTTTGGCCGATGAGGTATTCTTTGTAGACGTCGATGATGCTCTGCACGGCCGTGGGGTATCCCCAGCAGGCGGTTTGGCCGAGGCCGGTCAGCCCGGTGTCGGTGGTCAGGCGCACGACCAGGCCGTTGCCAATGAGCAGAGATTCTATTTTTTCAATTTTCATGATGGGCTCCCATGGATGTATGGCCTGATAATGTAGCACGCCGGCCAACGGTGGCCAAGCGCCCACAGCCGGTGCGCGGTGACGTCCGGTTATGCTGCCCCGAGGTCGAGAATATTGCGCTGTATACACGGCGCGTCGAGCCGGTTGAGTACGTCCAGCCCATTGGCGATATTGAGGGCATTCACAAGGGAGGGTTCTATGGCCAATTTGCGTTTTGCCGCGCCTGTAGAGCGTCGCGTGGCCTGCATCACTGGGGGGGCGCGCGGCCTGGGCCGCGCTACGGCGCTGCGCATTGCCGAGGAGGGGCGCGATATCGCCCTGTTGGATGTACTAGACGAAGAAGCACAGCAGACCGTAGCCGATATTGAGGCCGTGGGGCAGCGCGCGCTGTATGTAAAGACGGACGTCACGGACGAAGCACAAGTTCGTGCGGCCATCGACGAGACCGCTGAAGCGTTTGGTCGCCTCGATATTCTCGTGTGCTGCGCGGGCATCCTCGGATTGGAGGCGCCGTTTCTGGAGCAGTCCGCCAAACAGTTCCAAAAGGTGATGAACATCAACGTGCTCGGCGTGTATCACGCCCATCAGGCGGCCATACCGTATATGCTGAAGGGCGGCTGGGGGCGCTGTCTGACCATTACCTCGGGCGCGCGCAGAGGCTCGCCCAATCAGGTGCCCTACTCCGTGTCCAAGGGGGCGGTCTTCTCCTTTGTCCAGGCCTTGGGCAACGCCTGGGCGCGCGAAGGCATTTTTGTAAATGGCGTCGAGCCGGGGCGGGCGCTAACGGATATGGTGGTGCCGCGCTTTTCCAAAGAACATCTGGCCGATCCGGGCAATCCGCTCGGGCGCTACTCCGATCCGGAGGAGGTGGCCGAGGTCATTGAATTTCTCTGCTCGGAGCGCAATACCTATACGACGGGTTCGGTGTGGAGTGTGAAAGGAGCGAGCGGATGAACATTACAGCGACCGTGCCGCTAGAGCGCGCGCCGGCTTGGGCCGTGCTCGAGCGCCAGCTCATCGCCGTTATGGAAGAGGCCGTGCACCCCTTTCTGGCCAAATACACCCATCCCGACGGACGCCTAATCTGGAAGGAGGGCATCCACCAGACGCGGGACGGGGCCGACGATTTTTATGAGAGCTTTTACAACTGGCCGCTGCTCTACCTGCTGGGCGGGGGCGATCACCTATTGGAGTTGGGCCAGCGCCAGTGGGATGCGACGACGCGGCTGATGGAGGAAATCGGCCACGTGCATAAGGAGTACGAGATCGGCTACGATCAGTTTCACCAGAGCGAGAGCTATATCTACTTCTACCTGCTGTGTCTAGCCGACCCGCAGCACGAAAAAAACGTTGAGCGCGCGCGGCGCTTTGCCGGCTTTTTCTTGAACGAGGATCCCGAGGCGATCAACTACGACCCCGACAAGAAGATCCTCCTCTGTGCGCACAACGGTTCGGGGGGACCGCGCTGGCTCTACGACGAGAACGATGAACCGTCCTATGGCTATTCCCCGGGCATGGCCGTCTACGGGCTGCCCTATGAAGACCTTGAGGGCATCGATTCGATAGAGGATTTAAAAGATCCCGCCAACGCTCGGCGCATGGGGCAGGCGATGAAAGAGCGCATGGCTAAGGGCGACGTGGCGACGAATTTGCACGTCTGCTCGCTCATCGCCAACGCCTATCTGCTGACGGGCGACGACAAATACAAGAACTGGCTGTTGGAATACGTCGATGCCTGGATCGAACGCGCGGCCGCCTTTGACGGATTCCTGCCCGACAATGTCGGCCTATCCGGGCAGGTGGGCGAATACACCGGCGGAAAGTGGTACGGCAGCATGTACGGCTGGACCTGGCCACACGGCTTTTACAATATCGCCATGGCTGCCATTTTGGCCGGCGTCGAGTGCTTTTTGCTGACTGGAGAGGAGAAATACCTCGAGCTGCCGCGCAACCAGATCCGCAAGGTGATGTCGGAGGGCAAAATGGCCGATCTAAGCCAGCAGCCCATGAGCTTGGAACACCACTGGACGGGGCAGCTAAAGGCGTTGGGCGATACTGGGGAAAGCTGGGTCGTACCCTACTGTTACGGGGCCAGCGGCTGGTCGGACTGGCAGCCACTGGCGCCCATGTATCCACTGGCGCTGTGGAACGTCAGCGGCGACGAGACGGACCGGGCGATGGTCGAGACTATCCGCCAAAAGGAGACGTACGACTGGCGCAAGGTGTTTTCCTTCCATTCCAAGGAGGATGCCGGCCACGAGCAGCCGTGGTACGCCTTCCTGCAGGGCGAGAACCCAGCCTATCCGGAGCAGATTCTGCAGGCAGCGCTGGCGCAGGTCTATCGGCGCATGGAGCAGGTCCGGCGCGACGAAACCGACCCGCGCGACAACCACATTCACTGGTGGCAGCAGCTCAATCCGGTGACGACCGAGGCGCTAATCCAGCTGACGCTGGGTGCGCCACAGCTGCTCTACAACGGCGGTCTGCTGCTGGCGCCGCTGCGCCACTTCGATCCCGAGGCGCGGCGCCCGGGCCTGCCACCCGACGTAGGCGCCCTAGTCGAAGCGGTGGACGGCGATCGAATCGTCCTGCACCTCGTTAATCTAAGCGCTCTCAGCGGGCGCACGGTGCGCGTACAGGCCGGCACACTCGGAGAGCATAAATTCACTCAAGTAACTTATAATCAATTAGATAGCGAGTATCCCGGTGCGGTTGGGGACTACGCGGCGCCCGATGTGGCAACGGCGGAAAAAACGGCCGTCGTCGAGGCCAACTATCTCGACGTCGAGCTTCCTGCGGGCACGGAGATTCGCCTCCAGCTGGGGCTGCAGCGGCACGTACATCCGCCGTCTTATGCGGTTTCATGGAATTGGTAGCGATTGCATATAGTATAGCGAGAAAAAACAATGGATTACGTACAATTAGGCCGCTCTGGTCTCAAGGTGTCTCGCCTCTGCTTGGGCACGGCCTTTCGCGGTTATTGGAATGGCCACACCGACGCAAAAACGGCTTCGGAAACGATTTATAAGGCAGTCGAGGGTGGGATTAATTTTATCGACTGCGCCAACTACTATTTTGGCGGGCGCTGCGAGGAGCTGCTGGGGCAGGCCATCCGCGAGATGGGCAACCGCGACGATTTGGTCATCACGACCAAAGTCTGGAGTCAGATCGGCGAAGGAGTCAACGACCGCGGCCTGTCGCGCTTTCACATTATGCGCGAAATTGAGCGCTCGCTCAAGCGGCTACAGCTCGACTATGTCGACATCTACCTACTCCACCACTTTGATGCCGATACGCCGCTTGATGAAACGCTGCGTGCCTTTGACGATTTGGTGCGCCAGGGCAAGGTGCGCTATGTGGGGGCCTGCAACTTTACCGCCGCGCAGGTGGTGGAAGCGCTGTGGACGGCTGAGCGCGGGGCGATGGACCGCTGGGCCATTTTGCAAAATCAGTACAACTTGCTGCACCGCTATGAGATAGAGCCTGAAATTGTACCGCTATGTGAACGATTTGGGCTCGGTATGATGACCTACAGCCCGCTGGCCATCGGCCTGTTAACGGGGCGCTTCCGCCAGGGCCAGACGCCGTCGGCCGACTCGCCGTGGGCGCAAAATGGCGAGCGGTTTACGGAGTTTATGAATGAGCGGGCTGATCATCTGGTAGCCAGGCTCATTGACATGGGTGCCGAGCAGGATAAGACGGCGGCCCAGGTCGCCGTTGCCTGGCTGCTCGACCACCCGTATATCACGGCGCCGATTATTGGTCCGGATCGCCCCGAACACGTCGAAGAAGTGCTCGGGGCTCTGTCGGTGGAACTGAGTGCCGAACAGCGCGCCGAACTAGATGCCCTGTCGGCTTGGGAGCACCCGCCTAGGATATCGTAGCGGGCCAAATGCAGGGGGAGCGACTGAGCGGTGGGACGGTGTGCTCCTCCCCGCTGGGCTGAAAGGAGAATGCGATGAGTTGGTTGATGGCCTGGGTCGCCTTTAGTGCGTCCGTTTTTATTGCCGCGCAGATACTGCCCTTCGTGCACATTCGCTCGATGGGCACGGCCGTGCGCGTGGCGGCCCTATATGGCGTGCTCAAATTCTGCCTGTACTGGCTGCTCTTTTTTCTCTCTCTCCCCCTCATTCTCATTACGTTGGGCCTCTTTCTGATCGTCATCAACGCGATTTTCCTGTGGGTTACCGACAAGTTGATTGAAGATTTTGAGATCGATAGCTTTCGCCACACAGTGGTTGCATCGCTGGTGATATCGGCGCTCGACCTGGTCTTACGCTGGATACTTCTCTAGGGTTAATCCATTGTTAGCCAATGAGTTCATAACGCTGTATGAGTCGCCCGATCCGCTGCGTATATACGCCTATTCGCCCGGGTTAGTCCGTTTGTCGGATGGAAGGCTGGTGGCGACAATGGATCAGGGGGGAGCTGGCGTAATCGACTTACCCGGGCCGAAGGGAGTGCGCGGCGAGGGCAAAAACGCCTGGCAGGGCCGGGTGTGGACCTCAGACGACGGCGGCCAGACCTGGGCTGCGCGGTCGCTCTTCCCGTTTATGCATGCCCGTCCCTTTGTCGCTGGTGAGGCCGTCTACGTGCTGGGACACGATGCCGACCTGTGCGTGATGCGCTCCGACGATGGGGGAGTGACCTGGGGTGATCCGGTTTTCCTGACGGAGGGACAGCACTGGCACCAATCGGCCTGCAACGTGCACTACAGAGGAGATTGGGTCTACCTAGTGATGGAGCGCCGCACGCGCTTTCGCCATGCGGGGTGGCCGGTGAGCGAACTGGCTCCAGTGCTGATGCGCGCCCGGGTCAACGATGATCTAACCCACAGGGAGAGTTGGTCCTATGCCAGTGAACTGAGCTTCTATGAACTGGCCGACAAACCCGCCCTGGTGCCGGTTCCGCTCTGGGCTGATGGAGCGGTTGACAGCGCGGGGAAACGCGTTATGAATCCGCCCGGCTGGTTGGAGACCAACGTGGTAGAATTCGCCGATCCGGGCCACGTTTGGCACGATCCGCAGGGTCGCACGCTGCACCTGTGGATGCGCGCCCATACCGGAGGTACCAATCTGGCCTGCATCGCCAAGGTGGTCGAGGGGGAAAACGGGCAGATGCGCACCGAGTTGGAGCGCACGCCGGCCGGAGACGAGGTGCTCTACGTGCCCTGTCCTGGGGGCCATATGCGCTTTCACATGCTCTGGGATGCGATCGGTCAACGCTACTGGCTGCTGTCGAGCGTGGCTACCGATAGCATGCGCAGGCCCGACGACCTGCCGCCCGAGCGCTACAACCTGCCCAACAACGAGCGCCATATTCTCGGGCTGTACTTTTCGCGCAACTGCCTTGACTGGTGCTTTGCCGGGGTCGTGGCCAGAGGGGAGACGCCGCAGCAGGCGCGGCACTATGCCAGCATGGTCGTCGACGGGGATGACCTTTTGGTGCTGTCGCGCTCGGGTGACGAGCGGGCCAAAAGCGCACACGATGGCAATTTAATAACGCTGCATCGGGTGCGTGCGTTTCGTCAGCTGGCTTTTGCATAAAAGGTATAAGTTTTTCTTATAAGTATAAGGACTGCAATTAGATAGTGGACTTTTTTAAGGTGGCTAGGTTCGATTCCTTCGCCCGCAGGGAAGGTGAGCAATCCCATGTATTTGCCGTGCCCGGGGGGGCCGTTGAAGCGCGTCGCCCGGGTGAGGTAGGCCCTCTGCTCGATGCGGTGGAAGCGGCTGTGGGCGAGGGGCTGCACGCCGTCGGCTATGTGAGCTACGAGGCGGCATCGGCCTTGGACGAGCGCCTGTTAACGCACGAGGCCGGCGCGCTGCCGCTGGCGCGTTTTTGCTTTTACAGGGAAAAGCGCGTCATCGCCGCCGGAGAAGGGCTGCCGGAAGACTGCGGGGATACACTGGACTGGCAGCCTTCGGTCACTCGTTCCGACTACGACGAGGCCATCGCGACGATCAGGGCGCATTTGGCGGCGGGAGACAGCTATCAGGTGAACTACACCTTTCGCCTGCGCGCCCGTTTCGAGGGCGATGCCGAGGCGCTATACGCCGCGCTGGGGCGCGCACAGCAGGCGCCTTTTGCCGCCTGTCTGGACGACGGCGAGCACGCCGTGATCTCGGCCTCGCCCGAACTCTTTTTTCGCCTGCGCGACGGAGTGCTCGAAACGCGACCGATGAAGGGGACGCGCCGCCGTGGACGCTGGGCAGAAGAGGATCTGAGTATGGCTGATCAGCTGCGTTCATCACCTAAAGAGCGCGCTGAGAATGTCATGATTACAGATATGTTGCGCAACGATTTAGGTCGTATATCTGAAGTGGGTAGCGTGGAGGCCCCAGCCCTATTTAGCGCCGAGCGCTATCCCACGCTGTGGCAGCTCACGTCGACGGTGCGATCGCGTCTGCGAGCGGATGTGGGGCTGGCCGAACTCCTGGCGGCGCTCTTCCCCTGCGCGTCGGTGACAGGGGCGCCCAAGGTGCGCACGATGGAACTTATTCGCGCCCTCGAAGCGGGTCCGCGCGGCATTTACACCGGCTGTATTGGCTTTGTCTCGCCCGGCGGGGAGGCCTGTTTCAACGTGGCCATTCGCACCGCGCATTTGGATCGGGCGCGCGGCGAGTTGGAATTTGGCGTCGGCGGCGGCATTACCTGGGACTCTTCGGCGCAGAGCGAATACGACGAGTGCCTAATAAAGGCGCATGTGCTGTCGGCGCGCCGGCCGAATTTTGACCTACTGGAGACCCTACTGTGGGACGGTGCGTCCTACTACCTGCTCGAGCGCCACCTGCAGCGATTGGTCGATTCGGCAGCCTATTGGGGCTTCGAATGCGATATAGACGACGTCAGAGCGCGCCTATTCGATCAGAGTAAAACGTTTGGGGGCAAGAGAATGCGCGTACGACTGCTGCTTGGAGTGGGCGGCGCCGTCGCCCTAGAGAGCATCGAGTTGGGGGCCGTCAACGCAGCGCCCATGCGCGCCCATCTGGCCCGGGAACCGGTCGACAGCGCCGATCCCTTTCTGTACCATAAGACGACGCATCGGACGGTCTACGAACGGGCTGCTGCCGATGTGCCCGCAGGCGAAGAGGTTCTGCTCTTTAACGAACGCGGCGAAGTGACGGAGTTTTGCATTGGCAATCTGGTGGTCCATATAGGAGATGAGCGGTGGACGCCGCCCATTGCCTGCGGACTGCTGCCGGGCACCCTGCGCGCCGAGCTGTTGGCGCAGGGCAAGATAGGAGAAAAAACGCTCACAATAGCAGACATGGAACGAGCGGACAGTATCTTTTTAATCAATTCGGTGCGCCATTGTGTGCCCATCGAATGCAACCTAGGAGGCAGGTATGTACCGCATAGGTGAAGCCGAACTGAAGCGCATTGGCGACCTCTTTGAGAGTGGCAATATCTTTCGCTACGGTATGGGCGGTGAGTGTGACCGATTCGAAAAGGGCTGGGCGCGCTACGTCGGCGTCGACCACTGCCGCTTGTCGCGCTCGGGCACGGCCGCGCTCTACACGGCGCTCGTTGGCATGGGCGTTGGGCCGGGCGATCAGGTGATCGTGCCTTCGTACACATACATGGCGACGGCGCTGGCCGTGCTAGCCGCTGGGGCGATTCCGGTGATTGCCGATGTCGATGCCTCGTTGACCCTGTGCCCTAACGACTTTAAAAAGCGCATAACGGAGCACACGCGCGCCGTTATCCCAGTGCATATGGTCGGGCTGCCCTGCGATATGAAAAAGATCGTGTCGATCGCCAAGAAAAACGACATCTTGGTCCTTGAAGATGCCTGCCAAGCGGTGGGCGGTGGCTACGAGGGCAAACCGCTCGGATCGTGGGGAGACGCCGGTGCTTTTAGCTTTAACTTCTTTAAAAACATGACCTGTGGCGAAGGTGGGGCTTTTGTCACCAACGACGAACGCGTCTACCAGCGCGGCTCGGTGGCGGTGGACTGCTGTTCGTTCTACTGGAATCCGGATGAGGATCGCGAAGACTTGCAGTTTGCCGGCCACAATTTTCGCGCCTCGGAAATCGAAGGGGCCGTTCTCAATGCGCAGCTGCGCCGGATCAAGGGCATGTTGAAGACCATGCGCGAGCACAAGAAGACGCTGCTGCAAACGGGTATTAAGGCAGGGCTAAAATCAATAAAAAACAATAGCATAGATCATGAATGTGGGACGCATTTAGGCTTTGCATTCCGCACGGAAGGGGCGGCGCGCGGCTTTAGCAATCGGCTCAAGGCCCAGGGCGTGGGCAACTTTCTGCCGATGGACACGGGGCGCCACGTCTACACGCGCTGGGAGCCGATACTGCGCTATCAGGGGGCTCACCACCCGGCGCTCGATCCGTTTAAGATCCCGGCTAACAAAAAGGCGCGCATCGAGTATAGCGAAGATATGTGCGAAAAATCGCTGCGCATTTTGGCGCGCTCGGTGCTGATCCCCATGCATCCCAACAACTCGCGGGCGCGGGTGAACAAGATGGCAGCGGGCATTGTGGCGGCGGCAAGCGCGCAGTAGTTCGGCAAAAATATAGCTGCTTTGCAGCGGACTCAGCCCGCTCCCCTCTGAGGTGGAGCGGGCTGAGCCTTTGGGCGGCCGTTTATCGATATACGGCCTGTATCATGGCGCGGATAAAGCCCACGGCGTAAGCGTGCCCCTCGCGCTGGTCGCGGTCGCCGGGGATGCGCGGGGTGTGATCCATCATAAAGGGCCCGTTAAAGCCGACTTCCCGATAGGTTTGCATGGCGGCAAACATATCGACGTCCCCCTCGTCGATGAACACCTCGCGAAAGGAGCGCGGGGTGCCGCGGATATTGCGGAAGTGCACGTAGCATATCTTGTCGCGCATCCGCCGTATCGCCTCGGGCACGTCCTCGCCCATTTCGCGCACGCAGCCCTGGCAGAATAGCATGGCGTTGTGTGCGCTCGGCGTCGTCGAAAAAATGCGCTCGTACTGCGCCAGCGAAGAGACGATGCGCGCCGCGCCGCCCATGACCTGGGGTATCGGCGGATCGTCGGGGTGCAATGCCAGTGTCACATTCGCTTCTTCGGCGACCGGCACGATGCGCTGGTGGAAATAGCGCAGGTTTTCAAAGAGCGCTTCTGCGCCGATGTGCTTGTCGGGAAAGTCTTTGCCCTCGGCCTCGTACTCGTCCCATACAAAAGTGCTGTACTGAGCCCCACCGCGTCCCGTTGCCGAGGGCGTGCGGAAGTTGCCGACGGGCTTAAAGTTGTAGCCCAGCGTCGGCACGCCGGCGGTGCCAAGAGCGCGGATCCAGTTGCAGTATTCCTCTATTTTGGCGTCGCGATCCTCCAGGCCCAGGGTGATCTCGTCGGGGCCGACGACGGCGGCGTTGTAGAGGCGCAGGCCGTGGCGTTCGGCCTGGCGGCGCGCGCGCTTAAAATACTCAGCCATATCGGCGTAGGTCTGCAGGGCCGGCGGAGGGTAAATCGTCAGGTAGTCGACGCCAATCGCCTTGAAAAAGGCGAGGTTCTCGTCCGTGACGCGCTGATGGGGCAGCTGGTCTTGAATAAACATGGGGCCTCGTAGGCTACGGGAGCGATTGGGGAGGGGGAATGCGCAGGATAGAAATGAGCAAGCCGCGCTTTTGGCCGTGCACTTCGGCGATTTCGGGCAGGTGGCCGACCCGCTGGAAGCCAAAGCGGTCGTTAAGGCGGCACGTGGCTTCGTTGTGATCAAAATGCATGCCGATCAGCGTCGTTACGCCAAGGCGCGGACAGGCGTCGATCATGCGCTGCATCAGGTCGGTGCCGATGCCCTGCCCCTGCACGTCGTTGGCTAAATACAGGCTGACCTCGGCGGTTTTATCGTAGGCGGGACGGCCGCCGTAAAACGAGGTAATGTAGATGCAGCCGATAATCTGTTGCCCTCGTTCAGCAACCCATATAGGCCGCTTTTCGGGCGAGAATTGAGCAAACCACGTGCGGCGTTCTTCAACGCAAATCGGCTGCGTATCGGCGGTGGAGCGGCCGGCTGGAATGGACTGGTTATAGATGTCGACAATGGCCGGTAGATCGGCCTCGGTCGCATCGCGCACGCTGATCATGGCGCTTATTGTGTGCACAGGTTGGGGTGCTGTCAACTGCGTTGAGCTAGTCTGTGCCTTTTCGTATCTTACTCGCAAAACAGTAGGGTAGCTTCTAGCAAATTGAGAAAGTGGCTGAGGAAAAAGCTCTGGTTGGCGAAGTGCCAATTTGGAATGCCGACTAGGGTACGATGGTTTGGACGGATATCCATACGGGACGTCTCTTTGCCTATGATCCGGAGACGGGCGAAAACAGGCAGATTCACAGCGGGTTTAACGTCGGTGGTCTCATGCAGAATGCCGCCGGCGGCTATGCCTGCTTTATATGGGACGGCGTAGTGCTGTGGAAGTCGGACGAAGAGTGGGCGCGCGTGCAGCCGGAGGAATTTGAGGGCCAGCTGCTGCGCTTTAACGACGTGATTGCCGCACCCGATGGCTCGGCCTTCGGCGGGACCTACTTCCCCGAGGAGAAGGGCCGCTTGTATCACGTCGGCACCGACGGGTCGCTGCAAATTGTCGGGGAGGGCATCGGCTGTTCGAACGGCATGGGCTTTTCACCCGATCTGAAGACCATGTATCACACCGACGCGATGGCGCGCGAAATTTACGCCTACGATTTCGATGCCGAGACATCGGCCCTTTCCAACCGCCGCCTCTTTGTTAAGGTGGGAGCCGAGGACGGCGTGCCCGATGGCATGACCGTCGACGCCGAAGGCTTTGTTTGGAGCGCAAACTGGTTTGGCGGCTGCATTATCCGCTTTGATCCAGATGGCAGGGAAGAGCGCCGCATCGCCACGCCGGCCAAACAGACCTCTAGCGTGATGTTTGGCGGCAGCGATTTCGACGAATTGTATTTTACGACGGCCGCTTTTGACTGTCCGCCGGGCAGCGATCTCGATCCGCTTGGCTACGATTGGGATGACTACAGAGCCAGCTACCGCGGGGGGGGACTTTTCCGCGTGCGCGGGCTGGGTATTCAGGGCAAGGCCGAGTTCAAGTCGGACTTCGCCTGGCCGGAGAGCTGATGAGCGGCGCACCCGATTCGGCACAGGAGCGAGTCGGGGCGCCGGTCGCGCCGGTCGCGCAGCGCGTTCCCATGCGCAAGGGACTGGTTGGGCGCTACGTAGAGCTAAGCGAACTGCGCCCGGGCGAAGATGCCGATACCCTTTTTCCACTCACGCACGGCGATGGGGACCGCGATCGCGTATGGACCTATATGCCATATGGTCCTTTTGCCGATGCGGAGGCCATGCGGTGCTGGATGGAAGAGGGCGCCCGTTCTATGGACCCGCTTTTCTTTGCGGTACGCGCGCGGTCGAGCGGCGCGGCGCTGGGCATAGTCAGCTTTCTGAATATCGTTTCAGAACATCGCCGGGTAGAAGTCGGGCACATATGGTACGCGCCGCCTGCGCAGCGCACGCGCGCCAATACGGAGGCCGTTTTCCTGCTTCTATGTGAGGCGTTTGACGTTTTGCACTACCGTCGGGTCGAGTGGAAGTGCGACGCGCTCAACGATAGGTCGCGCGCTGCTGCCCAGCGGCTGGGATTCCAATACGAGGGGCTTTTTCGCCAACACATTGTCGTCAAGGGGCGCAACCGCGATACGGCGTGGTTTGCGATGCTCGACGGCGAGTGGGCCGAAAAGAAACGGCGGCTGGAGCAGTGGCTCTACGAAAACGACGACCTGTCGCTTTCGCTCTCTGCGTCTTGAAGGGGGCATTGCCCGCCGCCCCGTCGCTTGTGTAGATTGATTGCCTGCTTTCAAGGGAGGATACCCATGGTACGAGCAATGCGTTGCACCGTTTTCCTGCTGTGTTTGGCATGGTACGGCGCCGTTGAGGCGCAGGACAAGATCACGATCTGGTGGGCTCAGTGGGAGCCGGCCGCCGCTCTGCAGGAGCTGGGCAACGATTTCGAGAGCGAGACGGGAATCGCCGTGGAGGTTAAGCAGATTCCCTGGCCTTCTTATCAGGACCAGGTCTTTCTCAACTTCGGCAATAACCGGACGGATTTCGATATCGTTATCGGCGACAGCCAGTGGATCGGGCGCGGGGCCACCAAGGGGCTCTATCTCGAGCTGACGGACTGGCTGCCCTCGGCCGTGGATATTTCGACGATCCATCCGCGCGCGGCGCGCTATCTGTGCGAATATCCGCCCGGCAGCGGCAAGTTCTTTGCGGCTCCCTGCGAGACGGACGCCATCGGCTTTGTCTATCGCCGCGACTGGTTTGAGGACGAGGGCGAGCGCGCCGCCTTCAGCGCGCGCTACGGGCGCGATCTGGCACCCCCCGATACGTGGCAGGAGTTTCGCGACGTGGCCGAGTTTTTTCACCGCCCCGAGCAAAAGCGCTACGGCACCTCGCTGCTGACGGGTCGCGGCTACGACTCTATCGTCATGGGCTTTCAGCCCTTTCTCTGGGCCTGGGGCGGGGATTGGGGCGATGCGGAGACCTTTAAGGTGCAGGGCCATCTCAACTCGGCGGGTGCCGTTGAGGGACTGACGTTTTTCAAGGACCTGCTGCAGTTTGCGACCGAGGGCGGCGAAAATGCCGATTACTTTTTTAACCTAGAGGCCTTTAGCAACGGTTCGACGGCCATGGTGCTAGACTACTTCCCCTTCTATCCGGGCATCGTCGCCAGCATGGGCGATCAGGTTGGTTTTTTTAAGGTGCCGCGCAACGGCGACCGGCGCTATGTCTCGCTGGGTGGGCAGGGCTTTAGCATTTCTAAAAAGACCACGCCCGAGCAGCAGGCGCTGGCCAAGCAGTTTATCGCTTGGTTTCAGCAGCGCGAGGTGCAGGAAAAGTGGATCACCTATCCCGGCTGTTTTACCGCCAATACCGAGCTGCTGCAAAGCGAGGCGTTTCGCGCCGCGTCGCCCTACAACGCGACGTTTGCCGAATCGCTCGACCACCTGCGCGATTTCTGGAACGTGCCGGTCTACAACGAGTTGCTGGCCGCGGCCGTGCTGCATTTGGGCGAGGCGCTGGACGGCGTTAGCCAACCGCAGGACGCGCTCAATGCGCTGGCCGAGGAGCACGAGATGATCCTCATGGAGGCCGGTCTGCTGGAGATGGAGTAGGGGGCGTCCTTGGCGAGAGCGGGGGGGAGCCAGACGGTACACTGGCTGCAGTACGGGTTTGTTGCACCGGCCCTCGTGCTGCTCATCGCCATGAATATTTTCCCGCTGCTCTACAGCATTGCCCTGAGCTTTAGCAACGCCGATCTAGTCGGTAGCGAGTGGGATTGGATCGGCGTTCTCAACTACACATTTGTCTTTAAATTTGCCAAGTACGCCCAGGCTCTGCGCACGACGGCGCTCTTTGTCTTTCTCGCCGTAGCCATCGAGCTGATGTTGGGCTTTGCGCTGGCCTACGCGCTGCGCGACCGCTTCCGTCTCAAGCCGGTGCTGCTGACGGTGCTGCTGGTGCCCATGATGCTGCCGCAAGCCGTCATGGGGCTGTTTTGGAAGCTGATTCTCAACGGCAATTACGGAGCTCTAAACCAGCTGTTGGCCGCGCTCGGGCTACCGCAGCCGCAGTGGATTACCGACCCCGACCTCAAGTTTCTGTCTATTGTAATGGTCGACGTGTGGATGTGGACGCCCTTTATGATGCTCATTTCGCTGGCGGCCCTGCAGGCCATTCCCTCCTACATATACGAAGCCGCCGCCATTGACCGCGCATCGCCCTGGCGCGTTTTTCGCCGCATTACGCTGCCTATGTGCGCGCCGCTGCTGGGCTTGGCCGTCCTGCTGCGCGCCACCGATGCACTCAAGCAATTCGACCTGATCATGGCCATCACCGGGCCCAACGATCGCGCTACGCAGACGCTCAGCGCGCTGCTCTACCAAGTAGTTTTCCGCGATGGCAAAGTTGGCCTGGGCACGGCCTACTCCTACGTTATTCTCGTGCTGGTCATCGCGCTGGCCAGCGTGTTTCTGCGCTATATGGCTCGCCTACAGCAGCGGGAGGATGCGGCATGAAGTGGCTGCGCGTGGCGTTTGTCGGACTGTATTTGGCCGTGGGCACGCTGCCGCTGCTGTGGCTGGGACTAACCTCGTTAAAAGAACGCGCCGACACGATTAGCGTGCACCCCAAATGGCTGCCTGCCTTAGGTGAATACGGTCCGAAGGAGGCGCGATTTGCCGCTTCGTTAGAGGCATACCGCCGCTTGAGTGAGGTCTATACAGGAGCGGATCAAACCTTTTACCATTATCTGAGCAATAGCGTAGTCATCGGCTTGCTGAGCACGCTCGCTTCTGTGCTCATCGGCACCAGCGCGGCCTATGGATTTAGTCGGTTTGCCATTCCCGGATCAAAAGACTGGCTGTTTTTCATCCTATCTACCCGCTTTCTGCCGCCGCTGGCCGTAGTTGTGCCGGTGTTGATGATGTATCGCCAATTCGATCTGCAAAATACCCACCTGGGCTTGGTGCTGCTCTACACCGTATTTAACCTGTCGCTTGCCGTGTGGCTCATGAAGGGGTTTATCGACGAAATACCGCGCGCCTACGAAGAAGCGGCGCTGGTCGATGGCTATTCGCGCTGGCAGGCTTTTCGCCTGATTATTCTGCCGCGCGCGGCGCCGGGCATGGCGGTCACGGCCGTGTTCTGCCTGATTTCGGCGTGGAACGAGTACGGTTTTGCCATGACGCTGAACAACCAACAGGCCGTCACGGTGCCGGTGTACTTCGCCGGTTTGCAGGGCAATGTGCAGGGCATTCCCTGGCCGCAGGTGTGCGCTGGGGTGCTGCTCTTTGTCGCGCCCATTGTCCTCTTCACCGTGCTCGTGCGCAAGCACCTGCTGCGCGGTGTGACCTTTGGGACGCTCAAGCAGTGAGGCGCCTAGTGGATCGAGTGGCCCAGCTGGGCATGGTCGTTGGTGTGGGGCTGATGCTCAACCCGTGGTGGAATGAGGGGCTGCGATACGGGTTCTTCGCCACGGCGCTGTGCACGATCGGCCATATTATTACCTCGCATATGGCCCTGGACGAACCATGAGCTTTTTGCGGTTGCAAGGGCTGGCCAAGACCTATGCCGATGGGACGCAGGCGGTCAGAGGTATTGACCTGGCCTGCGAGGAGGGCGAATTCGCCGTCCTACTTGGGCCATCGGGCTGCGGCAAGACGACGACGCTGCGTATGGTCGCCGGGCTAGAAGGGCCTAGCGCCGGGCGCATCGAGCTCGGGGGAGCGGATATGGCGCCGTGGCCGCCCCAGCGCCGCGATGTCGGCTTCGTATTCCAATTTTACGCGCTCTATCCCCATTTCACCGTGCGGGAAAATCTGGCTTTCCCGCTTGAAAATATGGGCGTCGCTGCGGCCGAAATCCGCCGGAGCGTAGAAGAGATTGCCGAGCGCCTGCGCGTGGTCGACCTGCTCGGGCGCTATCCGCGGCAGCTGTCGGGCGGCGATCAGCAGCGCGTAGCGCTGGCGCGCGCCATGGTGCGTCGACCGCAGCTGTATCTGATGGATGAGCCGCTGGGCACGCTGGACGCCGATTTGCGCCTAGTTATGCGCGAGCTGATTCGCGAACAGCAGCTGCGCGACGGCACGACCACGCTGTATGTCACGCACGATCAGGAAGAGGCCATGAGTCTGGCCGATCGCATTGTGGTCATGGAGGGGGGTACCATTCGCCAGCACGACACGGCCGCCGAAGTCTATGCGCGGCCGGCTAGCCTCTTTGTCGCTCACTTTATCGGCAGTCCGGGGATGAACTTTGCCGAGGGGCACGTGCGCGACGGCGCTTTTCGCGCCGGTGATTTTGTTTGGCCGCTATCGGGTGAGTGCCCGACGAGCACCGTTACGCTGGGCATTCGTCCGGAGTTTGTGCACCTAGCCGATGAGGGGGGACTGCGCGGAGAAATCGTGCTTGATGAGTATATGGGTGCCTGCCGCTACGTGCACGTGCAAACGCCCTGCGGTCGCTGGGTGCTGCGCACAGATGAAAGCCAGCGCGCGCCGATAGGTCAGAGTGTGGCGCTTCAGTTCGACCCCACACAGGTCTGCCTATTTGACGGGGAGAGCGGAGAGCGCATCGAATGAAAACCTTTCTACAGCTGCGTGGGATCGACAAGGCCTTTGGTCGCGTGCGCGCTCTGTGTGGAATCGACTTGGATCTGGGCGACGACGAGCTGTTGGTCGTGCTCGGGCCGACGGGTGCGGGCAAGACGACGCTGCTGCGGATTATGGCCGGTCTCGAGCGCGCGGATGGCGGCAGCGTGCACATGGCGGGAGAGGATGTAGGCGCTTGGGAGCCGGCCCAGCGCGACGTGGCCTTTGCCTTCCAGAATGTGGCTCTCTATCCGGACTGGAGCGTGCGCCGCAACCTCGAGTTTCCGCTGCGCGCGCCGGGGCGTCTATTGGCCGAGGACGAAATTGGGCGGCGCGTCAACTGGGTGGCCGAGCTGTTGCATATTGAACGGCTCTTGGATCGACCATCCGTGCAGCTTTCGGGCGGGGAGATGCAGCGGGTGGCCATTGGCCGCTGCATCGTGCGGCGTCCGCGGCTGTTTCTACTCGACGAGCCGCTGACCAATCTCGATGCCAAGCTGCGCGAAGCGCTGCGGGTCGAATTGACGCTGCTGCGCCGCGAGCTGGGTATTCCCATGGTCTACGTGACGCACGACCAGGCCGAGGCGCTGTCCATGGCCGATCGAATCGTCGTGCTGTCGGAAGGGCGCGTGCTGCAGATCGGCACGCCGGAGGCTATATATCGCCAGCCCAATTCGCCGCAGGTGGCGCGCCAGCTCGGCCAGCCCGCCATCAATCTATTTCAGGCGCGCAGCCAGGGGGGGAAATGGGTTGTCGGCGGCGAGGGGGCGCTAGCGCCGACGACGGTTGGCGATGGCGTAGAGCGCACGCTGGGGGTCCGCCCCGAGTACATCGATCCGGACGGCGGCCAAGGGGAGGCGCGCGTGCGCGTCGTCGAAGACGCTGGCCCGACGTGGATTTTGCTGGTAGACTGGCTGGGAACGAGCGTGCATATTATCGCCGACAAGACTCGGCGCTACGGTCCCGGCCAGCGGATCTGGCCGCAGGTGGCGGCCGAGCGCGTCGTCATATGGGATGTGCGCGCAGAAAGTGCGGTTTAGCTGCGTTTGCATCTCTAAGCACACAGGGGAGCACAATCCGTGCGCATTGGCCATATCTCAGACTTTCACCTGCGTCATAGCTTGTCGGGCACGTCGGCCGTTGCTGCCCGCCGCAGCCGCGCCATGCCGGAAAAGATCGCTCGCGCGGTCGAAGTGCTGCGCGAAGAAGGGGTCGACTGGGTGGCGGTGACGGGTGATCTAGTCGACCATCCCTTTGAACAGATGCACAGTCCAGACAACCTGCAGCGGGGTGAAGCCGACCTGCAGCTGGTGCGCGAACTGCTGCAGCCGCTGTCCTGCCCAGCCTTTGTGCTGTACGGAAATCACGATCATCCGCTGCTTTTTCGCCGCGTGTTTGGCGCTGTAGAAGCGGGCATCGATATCGGCGACTATCGCGTTTACTGCTTCTATGATGAAGAGGGTGCCGACCACGTGCCGGTGCGCATCGGCGCCGAGCTAGAGCGCTTTCACACCGCTCTGCAAGACGGAGACGTCCGTCCGCAGATCCACCTGCAGCACTATTTGGTCCACCCGCAAAAGAACGAGGGCTATCCGCATACCTACGGCACGTCGCCCTGGCTAAAATCGTCTCTCGAGGCTAGCGGCAAAGTGCACTTGCTGCTGTCTGGGCACTATCATCCGGGCGTGCCTGTGCTGGCTCAAGGGCCGGTGCACTATGCCGCTGCGCCGGCTTTTTGCGAAGCACCGCACCGCTTTTGCATCTACGAGCTCGACGGTCAGCGCGTGCACGCCCGCTCGCTGCAGATTGACTGAGGAGAAGCTCGGTGGAACGCGTCGATGTGTTGGTGCTGGGCGGGGGCGTGGCGGGTGTGTGCACCGCGCGTGAAGTGCTGCGCCGGGGCCGACAGGTTACCATTCTCGATCGCGGGCAGATCTGCTCGGGCAGTTCCTATGGCAATGCTGGTCTCATCGTGCCCAGTCATAGCGTGCCCATTGCCGAGCCGGGCGTTATGGCCAAGGGCTTGAAATGGCTGTTCAATCCCGAAAGTCCATTCTACATCAAATGGCGTTCCGATCGCCAACTGCTGTCGTGGCTATGGCACTTTCGCCGCGCCTGCACGCACGCACGCGTTGAGCGTGCCATGCCCCTTATGCGCGATTTGCACTTGGAGAGCCTGCGTCTCTTTGGCGCGCTGTCCGAGGAGGTCGATTTTGAATTTGGTGCGCGCGGTCGTCTGCTAGTATGCCGGGAAGAGCGGGGGTTAGAGTCTGTAGCGCGCGAAGCCGAGCTCATGCGCGGGTTGGGTCTGGAGGTCGATATGCTGACGGCGGCCGAGCTGGCCGAGAAGGTGGGAAACGCCGTCCAATTTTCCAGCGTAGGAGCGGCGTACTATCCGCAGGATGCCCACGTTCAGCCGCAGCATTTTGTGCGCCAGCTGGCCGCTCAGTGCGCCGAGCTGGGGGCGCGGGTGGTGGAGGAATGCGAAGTGCTGGCCATCGAAGGGGCCGGCGGGCGCGTGTCCCGTGTGCGCACTACGCGCGGTGATTGGTCTGCCGAGCAGGTCGTGCTGGCCGGCGGGGCGTGGTCGCCGCAGCTGCTGAGCGGGCTGGCCATGCGCCTGCCCGTGCAGCCGGCCAAAGGCTATAGCATTATGGCCGAGCGCCCCGAGCGCTGTCCAGATATTCCCTTTATGCTGACCGAGGCAAAGGTTGCGGTAACCCCTCTGCGCAACGAGGTGCGCTTCGCCGGCACGTTGGAGCTGGCCGGCCTCGACCTGTCGATCAACCAGCGCCGGGTCGATGCCATGCGCCGCGCGGTGGCGACCTACGTTCCCGACTGGACCCCCGATCGACTGCGCGTGCGCGAGATATGGCGCGGCCTGCGGCCCTGCAGTCCCGATGGACTGCCCTTTCTGGGGCGCTCTGCGCAGTGGGCCAATTTGGTTGTGGCGACGGGGCACGGCATGTGCGGGCTGTCGCTAGGGCCGGTTACCGGCCAAATCGCCGGCCAATTAGTGTGCGGAGAAGCGTCTCGTTTCGACCTAGCTCTATGCCGGGTCGAGCGCTTTGCCTAACCCGTTGTGCAGGGAGAAGATCGCCTTGTTGTGCGGCTTCAGCAAATTGCTCATATTGACTCCATCTTCAATTATAACTGCAACTTAGATTATTTGATTATAGGTAAGGACAGCATGGAACACCGCGCTTTTCTTCGCATCGTCAGCGAACCGCGCAGCGTGCGCTGGGTTTGGTTTGTCTATCTGGTGCTCTACGCGATCGCCATCCCTTGGTATTGGCCAGATGATTATATCGGGCCCATTGTGCTGGGCTTCCCGCTCTGGGTCGCTACGACGCTGTTGAGCATCTTCGCACTCGCGCTATGGACGGCGTATGTGATCCATCGGTTTTGGCGTGCCGATGGGGAGGACTCCTGATGGGAAGCGGCGATATTGTCTTTGGTCCGGGTGCGCTGGCAGCCGTCGGCCTCTATCTGGTCTCGATGATCGGCGTTGGCTACTACGCCCGCACTAAGCGTCAGGCCAACAGCATGGCCGACTTCTATTTGGCCGGCCGCTCGCTGGGTCTGCTCGTGCTCTTTCTGACCCTCTACGCGACGCAGTACAGCGGCAACACGCTCTTTGGCTATACGGGCAAGACCTATCGGATTGGCTTTGAGTGGACGGTATCGATCCTCTTTATGTTTTCGATTATCGTCGGCTACATGCTGTTTGCCCCGCGCCTCGTGCTGCTGGCGCGCGCCGAGGGGTTTATCACGCCGGGCGACTACATTTCCCATCGCTTCAAATCCAAGGCGCTAACGCTGTTGAGCGCGGTGATGATGATCTATGCCCTGTGCAACTACACGCTGGCTCAGCTCAAGGCCATGGGGGCGGCCGTCGAGGGGATTACGCATGGAGCGGTGCCCTCGGCCTATGGGATTATCGCCCTGGCCATTATCATGGTCATTTACGAGACCTTAGGCGGGATGCGCTCGGTGGCTTGGACCGATGTTATGCAGGGCATTGTGCTGCTGATTGGTTTTGCGCTGCTGGTCGTCATTGTGCCGACCCAATTGGGCGGTGGATTGGAAACCGTTGTCGAGCGGCTGCGTCAGATTGATCCGAGCAAGGTGCAGGTGCCCGATTGGAAGGGTACCAATACGTGGATCAGCTACGTATTTCTGCTGGGCTGCGGCGCGGCGATCTACCCGCAGGCCATACAGCGCCTCTATGCCAGTCGCTCGCTGAAAGTGCTCAAGCGCTCGCTCATGCTGATGGCCTTTATGCCGCTGACGACGACGCTGATTGCCATGGTGTGTGGGCTAACGGCCATCGTCGTGCTGCCCGGATTGGAAAGCGTCGAGACGGACCAGGTGCTGGCGCGCGTGCTGGCGCTGGTCATGGCCGAATCGACCCTGGGCTACTGGCTGGTCGTCGTCGTATTTGCCGCTGCGCTGGCGGCGCTGATGTCGACGGCCGACTCGGCGCTGCTGTCCATTTCTTCGATGTTCACGCGCGATATCTATCTGCCACACATCAAGCCGGATAGCAGCGAAGAGCATTTGACCTGGGTTGGCAAGGCATTCTCGTGGATAGCCGTGGCGCTGTTGGTCGCCGTGGCGATCGGCACGGAAAAGACGCTCGTTCGTCTGCTCGAGCTCAAGTTCGAGGTGCTGATACAGGTCGTGCCGTGTTTCTTTTTTGGTCTGTACTGGAAGCGGCTTTCGGGCCGCGTCGCGCTGTTGGGTATGCTTGCTGGCCTGGCCGTGGCGCTGGTGCTGACGTGGAGCGGCAACCGCCTGCCGTGGGGTTTTCACGCCGGCGTGCTGGGGCTTTTTGTCAATGCGGGTGTGTGCGCTGTGGGCACCTGGTTTGCCCCGGCAGAAAAAGGCGAATAGAAAGGATTGGCGATGCGCGAAGCATCAAAGCAATTTTTGCAGGACTTGCTCTCTGCGCCAGGACCCTCCGGCTATGAGGGGCCGGTGCGCAGCGTGTGGGTCGACGAAGTGCGGACCTATGCCGATGCGGTTGAAGTTGATGTGCACGGCAACGCCATCGCGTCCTACAACGCGCAAGGCGGGCCGCGCGTCATGCTGGCTGGTCATATGGACGAGTTGGGTTTCCAGATCATATACATCGACGAGAAGGGCTACCTCTACTTCGATACCATTGGCGGATTCGATTTGGGTATGGTGCCGGGGCGCAAGGTCCGCATCCACACGCGCAAGGGGCCGGTGTTGGGCGTGTTGGGAAAGAAGCCCATCCACCTCATGCGCGGCGAAGAGCGCAATAAGGTGCCGTCCAAGCAGGAGCTGTGGATCGATATTGGCGCGCAGAGCGGCGACGAGGCCAAGGACATCGTTGAAATCGGCGATCCCGTTACCTACGACCCCAACTTTGAGGTGCTGCGTGGCGACCTGATTGTTTCGCGTGCGACCGATAATAAGGCAGGTGCTTGGGTTGTGGCGGAGGCTATGCGCCGCGTTGCCAAGGGAAAGAAAAAATGCCAGGCAGCGCTCTTTTCGGTGGCCACGGTGCAGGAGGAGGTCGGACTGCGCGGCGCCAAGACGAGCGCCTTTGGGGTCGATCCGCTGGTGGGTATCGCCGTCGATGTGACCTGGGCGATGGACCATCCCGGCGTCGACAAGCGTCAGGTCGGCGAGTGTCTGCTGGGCGGTGGTCCGGTGATCAACCGGGGGGCTAATATCAACCCAGTCGTGTTTTGTGGGCGGGGTGGGGGGGGGTATGAAAAAAAAAATAACCCCCCCAATAAGTCTGAGGCGGGCGGGCC
>JAYPJE010000017.1:0-40808 GCA_038128265.1 Gemmatimonadota bacterium | reverse complement strand
TCCCCACCAGATTATGGCTGAGCCGGGCGGCACGGGAACGGATGCCAATGCGATTCAGCTGAGCCGCGCCGGAGTAGCAGCCGGCCTCGTCAGTTTGCCGCAGCGCTATATGCACACGCCGGTCGAAGTGGTGTCGCTGAAGGATCTGGACAACGCCGCCAAGTTGCTCGCAGAATTTGTGCTCGCGTTGGAAACCAACGCGTCCTTTATCCCCTGAGGGAGCATTGCGATGAAAATTACAGCCGTTGATATCTGGACCGTCGTCGTTCCCACTATTCCCGGTCGCGTGCACAGCCGCGAATGGGTGCCGGAAACGGGCTGGGATCAGGTGCCCAAGCACATCCTGCGCCTGCGCACGGACGGCGAGTGGATCGGCCTGGGGGAAACGGGACGCGGTGCGCCGATAGAGCAAGTGCGCCAAGGGGCGGCTCTGCTGGTGGGCAAAGATGCCGACAAGGTGCCGCTGCAGGATATTTTTTCGCGCGGGGCAGCGGGCGAAACCGCAGGGTCGGGGCCGGCCTACGACGCCTTTGAAATGGCCGTGTGCGATCTGGTCGGCAAGGCGCGTGGGGTGCCGGTGCACGCGCTGCTGGGGGGCGCCGTGCGCGACAGGGTGCGCGCCGACTACTGGATGGGGCAGCAAACGCCGGAGGATTCCAAGCGCTCCGTTGAACGGGCGCTGGAGGGCGGGTTCAGGGGGGTTAAGATTAAGTGTAAGATTGAGGAGCCGATGGTTGAGCGCCTGCGCGCCATACTCGACGTGGCCGGGCCGGAGTTCAAGGTGACGGTCGATCCCAACGAGCGCTTTCGCACGGCCGAGCAAACGATTGCTCTGGCCGCCGAATTGGAGGCGCTGGGCAACGTCGAGGTCTTTGAGGATCCCATACCCAAATCCGATATCGAAGGGTATAGGCGCATCCACGAGGAAATCAACCTACCGCTAGCGCAACACCTCGGAGCCGGATCGGCGGTGCTCACCGCGCTCAAAGAGGATTTGGCCGACTGTTTTAACCTCGGCGGTGGCCTATTTGGCTTTCAGCAAAATGCGGCTATTGCGGCTGCGGCAGGCATGGTGTGTTGGCACGGCTCGGGCAACGATTTGGGCATTGTCGACACGGCGTATATTCACGCGGCGGCGGCAGCGCCCAACTGCACGATGGCATCCGACTTTGTCGGTTCGTGGACGCGCGAAGACGATCTAATCGTCGCGCCGATCGAATTTGCCGATGGCTACGTGGCCACTCCGCAGGCTCCGGGTCTGGGCTGTGCACTGGATGAGGCGGCACTGCAGCGCTACGCACAGGCCTACGAAGAGGTGTTGCCGTGAGCGTTGCCGTAGTGGCCCACCGCGGCGCATCGGGCACCCATCCAGAAAACACGGAGTCGGCGTTTGTCGAAGCCCTGCGCCTGGAAGTGGAGGCCGTCGAATTGGATGTACACCTGAGCGCAGACGGAGAGTTGGTCGTCATTCACGACGACAGCGTCGATCGCACCTCGGACGGCAGCGGCCGGGTGCGCCACATGCGGTGGGAAGAGATCGCCCAGCTCGATGCCGGGACGTGGTTTGATGCGCGCTTTGTCGGGCAGCGCTTTTTACGGCTGGACGAAGCGCTGGATATCTTGGTCGGCGATGTGCGGCTCAACGTGCATGCTAAAGCCTATGAGCACGACCGGGCCGAACTGGCCACGCGGGTGGTTCGTCGCTTGGCCGATCGCGGTCTGCTGGAGCGCGCCTTTCTGGCATCGGACGGGCAGACGCTGGCGCTGGCGCGGCGCGTCAACCAGGGGCTGACGATGTGCAATTTGAGCGTGCCGCCAATAGAAAACTACGTGCTGCGCTCGCACGCGCTGGGCTGCTCCATCCTGCAGCCAGGCCATGCCGTGACCACGCCCGAATTGGTCGCCGCGGCCCATGCCAAGGGGATGGAGGTCAATCCGTTCTATGCCGACGAAGAGGCGGAGATGGAGCGCCTCATCGGCTGTGGAGTCGACGGCATACTCACCAACTACCCCGAGAAATTACAGACGCTGCGGAGTCGTTTGACGCCGGGCAAATGAGAAGACGAGGCAGAAATGAAAAAGGCGCTTGAGCAGTGGGTCGTTGTTCTGTCGTGCGGACTCTTTTTTTTCGCGGCCTGCGGCGGCGGCGGAAGCGATGCGCCGATGGAGCCTGAGGAGGATAGAGCGGGTGCCATATCCGAAGAGGCTGTGGCCGTTACCGATGTGCTGGTCCAGAGCTTTCAAAGCGCGTTCTTTGCGTCGCTGGTCGCCGATACGACGGCCATTGCCGGCATTGAGGGTCGGTTGCTTATCGAAGGCAATACCTGGACGATGGAAAAGTACTCGCCCGACGGGATGCTTTTTTTGGATGGTGCGCTCGACGTAGGTAAAGAGCTCTACCCCAATATTCCCGTCAAAGGGACCATTAACCTGTCGGGTGCGCAGGAGGGCATTATGGTGCTGGATATCGTCATTGGCGTGCAGGGAAGCGACCTAAACGCCACCGGCACCATTACCATTGACGAAGTCGTCTATAATATCGCCGATCTGATCGAAGCGGGTGAGGATTCAGATGAATAGGGTCGGTTCGCAGCGCGGAGGTACGATATGAAAGCTCGTCTGAGCCGATGGCAGCAGGCACTGGACGAGGGGCAGCTCGACGCGTTCCTCGGACAGGTCTACGGCGGAGAGGCGATCGGTGAGTGGAAGCGTCACTACGCGCAGGCACTGGCCCTCTTTGCCGAATCCTACGGGACGGAAGGCGAGGTTGTAATTGCGCGATGCCCCGGTCAGATGAATCTAATGGGCATGCACATTGACTACGGCGGCATGCCGTCTGTGCGGCTGGCGGTGCGCGGTTCCGATACGCTGACAGTCGCCCGGGCCAACGACGACGGCGTCGTGCGCCTGCGCAGTCACATCGAATATCCGGGCGAACGGGCCGATCGCTTTGAGCCCTTTACGCTCGCGCTGAGCGACATCGTGCCGAGCGAAAACGTCGGCACGCGCGCGGACTTTATGCGCTACGCCGGGCGCATATGTCAGCAGCGCTTAGAAGAGAAGGGCAGCGCACAGGACAACCACTGGTCCGTGTTAGTAGGAGGGCAGCTGGTCTACCTAGAGAGCTATTTTCGCGCCCGCCAGGCCTTTTGCGGCATGGATGCCGTCGTCTGGAGCAATGTCTCCCCCAGTGGCGGTATGTCCTCGTCATCGGCCATAGTTATATCGACGGCCTGCGCTGCGCTCGGTGCCAACGACCTGCAGCCGCGCGTCGATCTGCCCGAGTCCGATTTGGTTGACGGTGTCGGCACCTCCGAGTGGATTCGCGGCACGCGCGGGGGCACGGCCGATCACGGGGGTATGGTAATGGGGCGCAGCGGCCAGCTGGTTGGGGTTGGCGTCTTTCCCGCCGTGGCGACCGGCTCGGCTACGCTGCCAGAGGAATACGTTGCGCTGGTTCTGGACACCGGGGTGCCGCGCGTATACGACGATGCGGTCAAAGAGGAAACCGTCGTCGCCTATCCGCTGGGCACATTTGTCGTGCGCGACCTGCTGCTGCCCGAACTGGCGGGAGCGGGTCCCTTTGCCAGTATGCCCCCAGACTGGCGCGCGCGCATTGAAATGATTCGCGATATATCCGAAGAAACGTTGCATATTGGCCCCCAGGCAATCTACCAGCTGCTGCGTGCGCTGCCGGCCGTGACCTCGCTGCGCACCATGGCCGATCAGGCGGATAGCCAGGGGAAAGGCGACGCTTTTGCGGAAATGTACGCGCGCGAAATCGAGGGCAAGTTTCAGGCCCTAACCGACGATTCGCCGATCTACCTGCGTCGCCGCTTTGCCTTTGGTCTGGCCGAGCAGGACCGCGTGCGCTACGTGCTAGACTACCTGGAACGGGGCGATATGGCCACGGCGTTGGAGCTGGCGCGGATTTCGCACCTGGGGGATTTTGACCGCGAAGTGGAAGTGGACGAGTTGGACAGGCTGAGCCGCAGTGTCGACGAGGGCGACGAGCGCGGACGGCTGTGTTTTCTACCGGGCGGCTACGGGCGCATGACGCCTGAATACGATCTGGCCGTGCGTCGCGTCAACGAATACCTCATCGAGACGGGCGGGTTGCTCGCCGGCTCGCTGCAGCGCCTGGGCGCCGGGTGGGGAGGCAATATGGGTGGATTGATTCACCGCGACTATATCTACGGTCCTCAGCGCGTCCATTTTGAGCGCTTTCTCGCCGAGGAGTTGGGGATCGATAGCCCGCTGGAGCGCTGCGTAGCGGTGCCGGGCGAGGGCGCTGGTCTGGTGTCCCTTCCGGAGAGCTAAGGGTGAAAGACCTGCTGCAGGGCATGAAGGTGCTGGACCTGACGCGGGTGCTGGCCGGTCCCTACGCGTCGATGGTACTGGCCGACCTAGGCGCTGAAGTCCTCAAGATAGAATTGCCCGGTACGGGCGATGAGTCGCGTGGATTTGGTCCCTTTCAAAACGGCGAAAGCGCCTACTTCGCCAGCGTAAATCGCGGCAAAAAGAGCGTGACAATCGACCTGCGCACCGAAGCGGGCGGGCAGTTGGTCCGGCGCCTGCTGCGCGAATGCGACGTGCTCATAGAAAACTTTCGCCCGGGCAGCATGGCGCGTTTTGGGCTCGACTATGAGCGCGTGCAGCGCGAAAACCCCCGGCTGGTATATGCTTCGATTTCGGGCTTTGGCCAGACCGGTCCCTACGCACAGCGCCCGGCCTACGACGTGATTATCCAGGCTATGGGTGGCATCGCCAGCATAACGGGACAGCCCGGTGGAGCGCCGGTGCGGGTGGGTTCGTCGGTGGCCGATTTGAGCGCCGCGCTCTTTGGCGTAGTGGGGATTCTAGCCGCTTGGGGGCGGGCTAAGGAAACGGGTAAGGGACAGCAGGTCGATATATCGATGCTCGACTGTCAGGTGGCCCTGCTCGAAAATGCCATTGCTCGCTACTACGTAAACGGCGACGTGCCGCAGCCGCTGGGCTCGCGCCATCCGACGATTACGCCCTTCCAGTTTTTTGAGGCATCCGATGGCCACGTCGTCATTGCCGCCGGCAATGATGGCTTGTGGCGCAAGCTGTGCGGCGCACTGGGTCGGGAAGAGCTCATCGACGATGCGCGCTTCGCCGACAATGCCGCGCGTAGCCAACACCACGCCGAACTAGAGCCGCTGCTGCAGGCCTCTTTTGCCGAAAGGAGCGTCGCCGACTGGTGCGAGGCTCTCGGAGCCGCCGGCATTCCCTGTGGTCCCATTCACGACGTAGCCGACGTCTGCGCCGACGAGCAGGTTGCTGCTCGGCAGATGATTGTCGAACTGCAGCACCCTGCGGCCGGCGCGCAGAAAATGCCCAATTCGCCGCTCAAATTTTCCCAGACGCCGGTTGAGCTGCGCCAGCCCGCGCCGCTGCTGGGGCAGCATACCGATGAGGTGCTGCGCGGGTGGTTGGACCTGGGTGAGGACGAGCTGCAGTCGCTGCGTGCCGAGGGCGTTCTTTGAAAAGGACGTTCGGTATCGCGCTGTGGACCTTGCTGTCGGGCTGTGCCGTCCTGCAGCAAAAAACCTTTGATGAGCCAAGCCCGGCCGCGCGGATTTTGCTGAACGAGGGGCAGTTTGTTGAAGCCACGCTGATGCGCCGCTTCGCCGACGGAAACCTGCTCGTGCGCCTGACCGATGATTCGGTCTACCTGCTCGGCCCCAAGCAGACCTGTTCGTGGTGCTGGATGTATGTCAGCCGGCGCGTCTACGTAGAGCTGGCCGAGCGCTCGGCCGTGCTGCTGAGCCCGAAGGGCGAACGCATGGAGTGCTGGAACGGTGGTCCGACCGAAAGCTATTAAGCGCGCTCCTCACTCCTTAAAGCGCAGGCTGCGGCCTGGCAGTGTTCCCGTTAGTTCGACTTCTTTACCCGCTAAAATAATCGGCACGCCGTTGACGACGACGTGCTCGAACCCCTCGCAGAACTGGTGCGGGTCGGTGTAGGTGGCTCTGTCTTGCACCGTCGCCTCGTCAAAGACGACCAGATCGGCAAAATAGCCCTCCTTGAGCAGACCGCGTTCCTTCAAACCAAAGCGCTGGGCGGGGTAGCCGCTGAGCTTGTAGACGGCGTCTTCCAGTGAAAACAGCTCGTGGTCGCGCACGCAGGGGCCGAGCAGGCGCCCGGCCGAACCGTAGAGACGCGGGTGCACGGCGCCGTCGGGAAAGTAAATGCCGTCGGTGCCCATCATGTATTTGTCGTGCGCTAAGAATGGGTGCACCAGCGAATCGTCGCCGTGGTGAAATACGAGTAGGACGGCGAGGTTTTCATCGATGAGCAGATCGCACAGCGCGTCCACCGGCTCTTTGCCCATTTCACCCACATACGAACCGAGCGATTGCCCAATAAAGCGGGCGTTGTCGCGTCCTGGTAGCCAGGCAATATAGATGCGGTCGAGATCGACCTCGTAGCGCTCGATTACCCGGGCAAAGCGCCCGCGCACGGCGGGGTCGGCCAGTTTGGAAATGACCCCGAGCGGACCGTCTTCCCACACTTCGTAGGGCAGCATGTAGTTGAGCATAGTCGAGCCGGGCAAGTAGGGATAGACGTCAAAGGAGAAGTCGACTTCGTGGACGGCCACCTCGTCGACGTAGTGCAGCAATTCGTCAATTTGTTGGGGAGTCGTGCCCTTGAAGTGCGAAATGTGCACCGGCACGCCGGCGCGTCGGCCAATTTCAACGGCTTCTTTGACGGCTTCCAGCGTGCCTTTTTTGTAGCGCACGTGCGTCACGTAAAGGCCCTGCTGCGGCGCCATGGCCGCGCAGGCTTCGACTAGCTCGTCTGTGGTAGAAAAGCATTCGGATATATAATCGAGCCCGGTCGAGAGGCCCACGGCGCCCTCGGCCATACCGCGCTCGACGCCGGCGAGGATTTCGCCCATCTGCACGTCGTCGGGCACGGCGCGCCCCCAGCCCATGGCCATGGTGCGCAAGTGGGCGTAGGGCAGGTGGGTGATGGTATTCTGGCAGGTGGTTCCGTCGAGCCCGCGCATGTAGTCTTCCAGGCTTTCCCAGCCGTCGTAATCGGCCAGCTGAAGCCCGTTGAGCGCGCGCATATAGTAGATCCAGTGCGGCCAGGTGCGCGCGTCAACGGGCGCGTAGGAAATGCCGTCGGCCATAATGACTTCGCTGGTGAAGCCCTGCAGGGTCTTGGGCGTGAAGTTGGCAATTTTGCGCAGCCAGCCGTCCGAGTGGTTGTGCACGTCGACAAAGCCCGGGGCCACGGACTTTCCCGCCGCGTCAATGCGCTGCGCCGCATCCGCTCCGCTCAGATCGCCGAGGGCGGCGATGCGATCGCCGCGGATGCCGATATCGCCCTGCGAGCGCGGGGTGCGCGCTCCGTCTATGAGCGTGCCGTTGGAGATGATTAGATCGTAGTCGCTCACGCGTTATGCTCCTTGTAGCAGTTCAACTTCAACGTCGTCAAAGTGCGTCGTGCCGCGGCCATCCTGGCGCAGGGCGATGCAGATGGAAGAGGAGTCGGGTGGGGGCGGGCCGTGAATCTCGACGCTCACGCGCGTCCACTCGCTGGTGCCGGCAATCTTCTCCGAGCAGATATAGGGGTGTCGCTCGGGTTCGTTGTAAATGGCCCAGCGCACGGCCAAACAGGCGCCGCGGCCGCTCAGGTCGCGGGTGGCAATAAAGGCGCTTACGCGGAAGCCCGTAGCGGCCGTCCAGCGCTCGGTCCATGCGCCATCGCCCTCGCGGTTCATCGTCCACTCACTGGCCCCGTCTGTTTGTCGCGTAATTTGCAGCGAAAAGTCGTCGCTGCGGCCGTAGCTCTTGCACCAGGAGCATCCTTCGCCGGCGGGAAGCCATGGCCAAGGGTCGGTGGGCAGCGGGCTGGGTTCGCTGAGGTTGAGCCCGCGCGCAAAGCTGGTGTTGCGCTCGTATACGGGCAGCTCGGCGTGGCCTTCGTACTCGACGCGCGGGGCCGGTGCGGCAGCGGTCTTGAGCGCGTCCACGGTCTCGTCGGGACACAGCTGCAGGCGAAAGTGCTCGCAGATAGGCTCGTAGAGTTCGTCGCGCCCGTAGCGTGCTACAAAGTGGACGTCGTAGCCCCAGTTGCAGACGCCGATCGAGGTGCGCTGAGCCGTGTCACCCAAAAAGGCAAAGGCCGGGTTGTGGCCGGGGTCGTCCACTAAGACTAAGCGGCCGTCGGTAGCAAAGGACTGCGGGCTGGGAATGCTCGTTGCCATGTGGTTGAGGGGCATTTGCCACACGCCGTCGGCCGCTTCGGCCAGCAGGCGCGTATGCCGCGTTTGCCACATGCCCGGGAAAGGAACAATGGGAGCCGGCAGATCGCAGTACCACGGATCGCAGTACTCAAAGCGCCACGAATCGCCCGCGTTGGGTGCATCGAAAAACTCGGGACTGTGAATGTCCAGATGGGCTTCCATACTGTATATGTAGGATTGCGCGTCGGCATCATAGGAAATCGAGACAACTCGGCGCGACGTGGCAATGCCGTTGGGTTCGCGCGTGACCACTTCGATCTGCAGGCGCTCAGAGCCGCGTCCATGCACCTGGATGGAGTGCAGCTGGGTCGTGGCGACGGCGCCCATTTTCCAGTAGAGCTGCACGCCGGCTACTAGCGGTCGCTGATTGGGTGCGAGGCGGATTTCGCGCAGCTCAACCGGCTTGAGGATCGTGTTGAAATAGCGTAAGTTTTGCTCCGGCTGCTCGACGACGGCGTCCTGTAGCCGGGCGATGGGTTGGTCGCCATCGCAAATCCACTGTTGGCCGGCGCAAATGCCGCCATAGGTGATCAGGTCGAAATGGGCCGTGTGTGACATGGGTCCTCTCTCCGTGGGGATTCGGGAAACTACAAAGAGCGCGCGTGCGTGGCAAGGGAGTACAGTCGACAAATGGCCCGTAGTGAAACAGTAGACGTAGGAGGCGTTGAGCTCATCCTCGGATCGCCTATCGGCGGCGAGCAACAGTGGATCGGTCAGGGAGAGACAATCCGCGAGTTAATGGCCTGCTGGATGGTGCTCGACGAAAAGGATCTGCCGCTCTCGCCGCGCTTGGTCGGTCCGCCCGGCATTGGCAAGACCACGCTGGCCATGGCCGCAGCCCGCCAGCGCCAGCAGCCCCTCTATATCTTCCAGTGCACCAGCGATACGCGCCCAGAAGATTTGCTCGTTACGCCGGTGCTGGCCGAGTCGGGCCGGATTGCCTACCACGCCTCGCCGCTGGTGACGGCCATGCTCGTGGGGGGGATTTGCGTCCTCGACGAGGGCAACCGCATGAACGAAAAGAGCTGGGCATCGCTGGCTCCGCTGCTGGACAACCGCCGCTACGTCGAGTCGATTATCGCCGGTATATCTATTGAGGCGCACGCCGATTTCCGCTGCTGCGTGACGATGAACGACGACGAGTCGACCTACGAAGTGCCCGACTACATTCTGTCGCGTCTGCAGCCGACGCTGGATGTCGGCTTCCCCAGCCGCCAGGACGAGATGGAAATTCTCCGCTACCACCTGCCGTTTGCCGAAGAGCAGCTGCTAGAGATCACCGTCGAATTTCTCCAGCGCGCGCATCGGCTCGATCTGGATTTCTCGCCGCGCGACGGCATTCACATCGTGCGCTATGCGCTCAAGCGCTTAGCCCAGCAAAAGGACCATCCGCTCTCTGTTGATCTGGTCTGGGCCGAGGCGCTGGAGCGCGTGCTGGGGCCCGATGCGATCGACCTCGACCGCCTGGCAGCCGCTCGCAACCGCTCGCTGGGGGAGGCGCTGCCGGCCATGGATCTGCAGGACTTCTTTTTTGACGAGGACGACCCCCTGCACCCGGGCCGAGACGACGATACGCCTTCGGCATGAACCCCGTTTTAGACCTGAGCGAGCGCCTGGCGGTACTGCCCATACTCTACGGCAGCGGCGATTTTGCCATTGAGGTGCGCCGGCGGTTGCTCTCCCTTAGGCCCGACTGCGTCGCCGTGGCGCTGCCGCCCTCCTTTGCCGATGCCGTAGAGCGCGGCGTGGAGCAGTTGCCGATTATTTCGGTTGCCCTACAGCGCGAGGTGACGCTGGAAGGCGACTACAGCTTTGTGCCCATTGACCCATGCCAGGGCATCATCGCCGCGCTGCGTACGGCCTTTGACCTGGGTGCCGATCGCGCGTTCGTCGATTTGGAAGTCGAGGCGTACGAAGAGCAGGGTCTGGTCTTGCCCGACCCCTATGCGCTGAAAGATGTCGTCTTTGAGCGCTTTCTCGCCGCACTCCTGCCGGCGCTGCCTCCGCCCTCCGATGGGGGGCAACAGCAGAAGCGCATCCGCCGTATGGCCTACGAACTGCACTGCCTTGAAATGGAGTACGAGCGCATTGTCTTTGTCTGTTCGGCGACGGACTGGCCGTGGATACGCCAGGCGTACCAACAGCGTGCCGACTACGTCCAGCACCAGCGCGGGGGAAGTTTGCCCGAGCGCCGGCGCGTAGCGGCTGACAGTCTCTATTTCATGCTGGGAGAACTTCCGTACCTGACCCACATGTACGAGCATCGGCGTGCCGAAATGGTCGCCGATGCCACGCTGGCAGTCGATGGGATAAAACTTCTGCTTATTGAGGCGCGCGATGCATGGGCGGCGGCGCAGGAGCTGAGTGACAACCACTGGCTCGGACCACAGCAAATGGGCCTGTTGCTCAAGTATGTGCGCAATCTGACCCTGCTCGACAGCCGCCTGACGCCCGACCTGTACAACCTGATGCTGGCTGCCAAACAGATCGGCGGAGACGACTTTGCGCTGTCCCTGCTCGAGGTGGCCTGCGACTATCCGCCTCAGCGCATGGGAGTGGAAGGAGATGCGCTGAGCATGGGGATCGGGCGCATCGTAGACGAGGAGGGGGTTCCGCATAGGGCCAAAAATCGACTACAGGGCGTGCCGCGCATTTGGCGGAGTCTGCCCCTCAAGCCCAACCCGCCGCCTCCGCAAAAACGCCAGTGGAGCCAGCAGTGGGACCCCTATGGCCAGTGTTCTTATCCGCCCGAAGACCTGCGTATTGAGCGCTTTCAGCAGCACGTGCGCGAACAGGCGCGCATCCTGCTGGGCGAAGATCAAGCCCGGGTCGAAAAGTTCAGCTCTTCGCTCAAAGACGGACTCGACCTGCGCGAGACGCTGCGCAACTGGCACACCGGCGATCTCTACGTGCGCGAATGGCCGGCCGTGCGCGGGACCGTCGAGGTAGTGGTCTTTCTCTTTGATACACCGGCCGATCCGCAGCGCTATACCTGGCAGAGCACCTGGTACGCCGAGCACGGCGAAGAATCGACGCTGGCATTTTTTGCCACGCCCTTTATCGACAATATGGTCGGTCCGGGTATCGGGCAGGCCCTCTACGGCGGGTGCTCGTTCCTATTCCCTCCGCGCCCGATTGTCGATATCTGGCGCGACGAGCGGTTGAACTTTGCCCTTTCATTGGAAGAACGCCTGCTGGCCGGCGCGCTGATGAACTCGCGGGAAAAAAGAGTCGTTCTCGTTGCCTCATCGCCTCCCCAGCTACGCTGGCGCCGCCTGGCACGCCAAATGGGACGCCACATCGTCTATATGCCGCTCAAGCGTTTTTCCGCGGCGACGGTGGATCGCCTTCGGCGCTTCCACGTGCTCAACGGCAAGGACGTGCGCTCTTATGCGGCGCGCTTTATACGAGACATGCGCTGAGGAGGTGCCGCGGCGCTTATTGACACCGCTTACCGTCTTTTCCACCTTTTTTACCGCAAACCCTACATGGAGTACGCGACCAGCGAAGAAAGAGGTTTCCCTTGCGCATAATTGACCCCCACGTCCACGTCTGGAAAAACGACCCTGCATTTCCTTGGCCGGCTGAGAATAGCAAGCCTCCGAGTGAGGATCGCACGGCTGAAGACTTGCTCGAGCTCATGAACGCACACGGCGTAGAAAAGACCGTGCTGGTGCAGGTCATTCACTATCGCTGGGACAACAGCTACGTGGCCGATGTTGTCAAGCGCTATCCCGACAAGTTCATGGGGGTAGGGCGCGTCAATCCCGAGGACCCGGCCGCAGCCGACCACGTCAGCATGTGGACGGAGGAGCACGGTCTGCACGGAGTGCGCTTGAGTCCCTCGCGCGATGCCAGCGATGATTGGTTTAGCAGCTCGGCGATGGACCCGATCTTTGCGCGCGCGCAGGACCTGGGCATTCCCATGCTCATTCTGACCGGTCCCAAGCGCCTAGCCGACTTGGCGCGCCTTCTGGATAAATATCCCGACTTAGACACCGTTATCGACCATATGGCCGACGTGCATACCGACGATGCCGAGGGGCGCAGTATGCTGTTGGATATGGCGCGCTACCCGCGCGTCTACGTCAAAATCAGCCATACGTGGTCCATTTCTCAGGAGCCCTACCCTTGGAGCGATACGCACGATCTGGTGCAGGATGTCTACCAGACCTTTGGCGCCCAGCGCATTTCGTGGGGAACGGACTGGCCGGTGTCGCTGAGCAAGGCCGAGTACGGGCAGACGCTTTCGGTTGTGCGCGACGAAATGAAGTTTTTTAGTCCGGAAGATCTGGAATGGGTGCTGGGGAAAACGGCGTTAAAATTGTGGAACTTCGGAGAGAAATAGCATGCCATTGAACATTGGAATTATCGGCGCCGAGAACAGTCATACCGCGGCGATCGGCAAACTCATCAACGTCGAAAAGCGCATTCCCGGCGTGCGGGTAACGCACGTGTGGGGCGAGACGGGGGCGCTGGCGCGCAAAGCGGCGGAGGTCGCGCAGATCCCGCATATTGTCAAGCGGCCCGAAGACATGATCGGCCAGGTGGAAGGGGCCTGTGTTGACCACCGCCACGGCAAGTACCATCTGCCGGCCGTCAAACCGCTGTTAGAAGCGAAGATACCCCTCTTCGTCGACAAGCCCTTCTGCTATAGAAAGGCCGAGGGCAAGCGCTTTCTGGCGCGCGCTGAAGCGTTGGGCGTGCCGGTGTGCTCCTATTCGGTGCTACCCAAGCAGCAGTCCTTTGTCGATTTCAAGCGCAAGGTGCGCGAATTGGGCGCGATTTACTCGCTGGTATCCACCGGTCCATGCGATATTAAATCCGAGTACGGCGGCATTTTCTTCTATGGAATTCACCAGGTCGATATGGTGCTCAATATACTGGGGTACGATATGGCCAAAGCAGAGGTCGTGCGCGGCGCGGGAAAAAACCACGCGGGCGTAATCACCTACAAGAATGGCGCCGTCGCCTCGATGAATTTAGTCGGCGGGGGATCGGCTGGTTTTCACCTGAGTGCAGTGGGTGAAAAGGGGCGTCTGGACGCCCACATCACCTACGATGAGAATACCTACCTGACGGGCACGCGCACGTTCTGCCGCATGTTTAAAACGGGTAAGACGACGGAGACCGCCGAGACGATGCTCGGGCCCGTCGCTGCGCTCGAAGCGCTGGAAAAGTCAATTGCCAAAGGAAGACGAGTCAACATCACGCTATAGGAGAGTGCATGATGGATACCATCAAGATACAGCTCGAAGACAGCGATATCCCCCAGCAGTGGTACAATATAGCCGCAGACTTTAAAACGCCGATGCCGCCGCCGCTCCACCCTGGCACCGGCGAACCGGTGGGGCCGGATGCGCTGGCTCCGCTCTTTCCAATGGCGCTGATCCAGCAGGAAGTTTCGCAGGAGCGCTGGATAGAGATCCCCGACGAGGTGCGCCAGGTCCTAGCCCAGTGGCGCCCCTCGCCGCTATACCGTGCCCGCCGATTGGAGAAGGCGCTGGACACCCCTGCGCGCATCTATTACAAGTGGGAGGGCGTCAGCCCGTCGGGAAGCCACAAACCGAATACGGCTGTGGCGCAGGCCTTTTACAATCGCGAAGAGGGTATCAAGCGCATTACCACGGAAACCGGTGCCGGTCAGTGGGGCACGGCCCTTTCGTACGCCTGCCAGCTTTTTGATATCGAGTGCCAGGTCTATATGGTGCGCATAAGCTTTGAGCAAAAGCCCTACCGCAAAGCGGTGATCGAAACCTACGGCGGCAACGTCGTGCCGAGTCCAAGCGACCGCACCGAGGCCGGTCGCAAGATTTTGGCGGCCGATCCCGATTCGCCGGGTTCGTTGGGCATTGCCATTTCGGAGGCCGTCGAAGATGCGGTGATGCGCGAGGACACGCACTACGCGCTCGGTTCCGTTCTCAACCACGTGCTGCTGCACCAAACGGTGATTGGTTTGGAGGCCGAAAAACAGCTCGAGCGCGCCGGTGAATCGCTGCCCGACGTCGTCGTGGGCTGCTTTGGTGGCGGCTCGAACTTCGCCGGCTTCGCCTTTCCCTTCCTGCGTCATAAAATTGCCGGCGACCAGAGCGGCATGCGCGTCGTCGCCTGCGAGCCGGCGTCGTGCCCGACGCTGACCAAGGGCGAATACCGCTACGACTTCGGCGACGCCATCGGCATGACGCCGCTGATGCCGATGCACACGCTGGGACATAACTTTGTGCCGGCCAAGATACACGCCGGCGGGTTGCGCTACCACGGCGCGGCTCCGCTGGTCAGCCACGCGCTGCGCAGCGGCGACATCGAAGCCCGTGCTTACCACCAGATTGAATGCTTTGATGCCGGCGTGCAGTTTGCGCGCACCGAGGGCATCGTGCCCGCGCCGGAAGCTAATCACGTGGTCAAAGGCGCTATTGATGAGGCGCTGCGCTGTAAGGAGAGCGGCGAGTCAAAGAGTATCGCCTTCAACCTATGCGGCCACGGCCACTTCGATATGGCCGCCTATCAGGCCTACTTTGCCGGCCAGCTGCAGCAGCACGAATTTACCGATGAGATGCTGCAGGAAAACATGCAGGAACTGGCCGAACTACCGACCCTCTAATAGATGACTGTGGATTTATAGAAAGGACAGAAATGGCATTAACGTTGAAAACGGTGGAAGAGACGCGATACGACGCCATCGCCCTAGGCGAGGTTATGATGCGCATTGATCCGGGGCAGGTGCCCACTGCGCGCGCGCGCAACGCGCGCATTTGGCACGGCGGCGGCGAGACCAACGTCGCCGAAGGGCTGAGCTATTGTTTTGGTCTGCGAGCAGCGGTAGTGACGGCGCTGGTAGACGACGGCATCGGTCGCAATATTGAAAACCAGCTGCGCGAGGCAGGCCTCGACACGTCGCACGTGGTATGGTTTAACAACAGCGGCAAAGGGGCGTTTAGCACAGACGGCAAGGGGACGCTGCACAACGGCATTAATTTCACCTGGGCCGGTAAGGGCTTGCTGCCTTCGGTCACCGAGTACTATCGCGCCCATACGCCCGTGCGCGAAGTGGGGCCTGGTGACGTCGATTGGGATACCCTCTTTGGTCAGCTGGGAACCCGCTGGTTTAGCACCGGTGGCATCTATACGCTGCTCTCACCCAAAACGGCCGATTTGGCGTTGGAAGCGATGAAGAAAGCGGGCGAATACGGTGCCGGCCGGTCGTTTGACTTGAACTACCGCTCCAAGGTTGAACCGAGCAAAGACCGCGCGCGCGAAATCAACAAGTCCATCGTGCCGCACGTCGAGTTTCTCGTCGGCAACCAGGATGATTTTGACGATGCCCTGGGCTACGAGACGGAAAAAGTGCCCAAAGATGCCTCGTTTGATGTTTGGTTGGAGATCTATACCAAGATGCTGCGCCAGGTCTCGCAGGATTATCCCAACCTCAAGTATATTGGCACCCAGCTGCGCGGCGCTCTGAGCGCTGATCGCATTAACTGGGGCGCAGTGCTCTACGACGTGGAGGCCGACGTCATCCACCAGGCCGCCGTGCGCGAGAATATAGAAATTGCCGATCGCACCGGGGGCGGCGATTCCTTTGCTTCGGGTATTATCGCCGCGCTACTCAACGGCAAAGAGCCGGCCGAGGCCGTGCAGTGGGGTGCTGCGCACGGCATTTTGGTGCAGGAGACCATTGGCGACACGTCCATGGTAAAACAGGGCGATGTCGAAAAAGAGGTGGCGCGTGCGCTTAAGGGCGGCGGCGTCTCCGCCCTGCGCTAGGAGGATGAGTATGCGATTCTATGCAGCAACTGCGGCGCTTTATTTTGTGTTAGCCTCTGCAGTCTTTGCCGAGGTGCGCGTGGAGAGGGTCGACTATAAGGGTTGGTCCGACGCCGTTAAGCTGAGCAATGGAGAAGTAGAACTCGTCGTCGTGCCGCAGATCGGCCGCATTATGCACTATGGTTTTGTGGGCGGAGAAAACATACTCTGGTCGGATCCGCAGTTTCACGGCAGCACGCTGCCCGGGGGCGAGCCGTCTCGGGACGAAGAGGGTCAATATACCTGGACTAATTTTGGCGGCGACAAGGTGTGGCCCAATCAGCAGAGCGAGTTTGGTGATATCAACGGACATGCCTGGCCACCCGATCATGCCTTTGACGGCGGTGCACACGATGTGGAAGTGCTGGACGATGGCGTGACCATCATCAGCCCAACCAGTCAGTACAACGGCGCCCGCAGCATGCGCACCATCCGCTTGGCAGCTGCGGGCACGCGCGTCGAGATTCATCAGGCCATTGAAAAGGTCGCCCTTGCCCAGCGCCAAGAATTGGAGCCGCTGCGCTACACCATTTGGAACGTTACGCAGATCAATCCGCCGGAGGAGACGCTCTATCCGCTCAATCCGCACAGCCATTTTGATATGCGTTATTTCCCTTTTGGCTTTGCGCAGAGCGCCGCCGTGCGCAATTTCACGATCAAGGGCGATATTGGCATCTTTGTTCCCGACGAGACGGAAAACCAGAAGACCGGTGCCGACTCCGACCGCTGGTTAGCTGGAATCGTCGGCGATGTGGTGATGGCCGAGTTTTTTCGTCGCGACGCGACCCAACGCTATCCGGACGGCGGGTTGAGCGCCGAGGTCTATACCTGCCCCGACTATACGGAACTCGAGTTGCTTAGCCCTTGGGTCTATCTCGAGGTCGGCGACGTGCTCGAGCATCCCATTGCCTGGGAGTTGTTTAAACTGCCGGCTGCTGCCGACTCGCCCGACGCGCGTCGGCAGGCCGCCCTAGAGTGGCTCGCTGACAAATAAGCAAAACTACGAGCAAAGGTATTGGGCCGGCGTCGCATAGAAGCGATGTCGGCCCTTTTCTTTGAGAGTGGGTGCTCTTGGCGCAAGCGGGCGCAGAGCCGTTCTTCTATACACATGCAGACTTCCTGGAAAAGAAATTTTTACACGCTGTGGTGCGCCGAGCTCTTTGCCATTATCGGCTTTCACGCGGTGCAGCCTTTTCTTGCCTATTACGTGCAGGAATTTGACGTAGAAAATCTCGAGGAAGCGCTGCTATGGTCGGGCTATATGGGATCGGTAGCCGGCTTTGCAATGGCCCTTTCTTCACCTGTCTGGGGGGCGCTGGCCGATCGCTTTGGCCGCAAGAGCATGGTGGTGCGCTCAATGGTCGGCGGCGGGTTAACCGTATTTTTCATGGCCTACGCCGACAGCGTGATGGAGCTTCTAATTGCGCGCCTGCTGCAGGGAGCACTGGCCGGCACGGTGACGGCCTGTATCACGATGGTTTCGACGACGACGCCCAAACAGCATTTGGGCTATGCCATGGGTATGATGCAGGGGGCATTTCTGCTGGGCGCTGCGCTGGGTCCGCTCGCCGGGGGACCGTTTATTGAAGCGTATGGCTATCATGCGAGCTTTCTGGTTTCAGGGGCGATGGTCGTAGCGGCAGGCATTGCCGTTCAGCTGCTGGTGCGCGAAGATTTTACCGCTCGCGATGACGGGGCCGAAGGCGAGGGGCAGGGCGAGAGCGGCGTGCGTCACTTCTTGACCGACGCGTCGCGCCTGCTGCATATCAAGCCATTTATGATCACGCTGGTCTGCCTTATTCTGATCCAATTTGCCTACGGCGTTATTATGCCCGTGGTGCCGCTGTTTTTGCAGCAGTTGGCCGGACATACGGAGATTATTTCAGAGGCCGGCATGATCTTTTCGCTAATGAGTTTGACGGGTGCGCTGTCGTCGGCGGTTATGGGAAAGCGGACACAGCAAATAGGCGTGCAGCGCATGCTCTTCGGTGGGCTAATAGCCACGGCGCTCTTCCTTGTGATGCAGGGCAGCGTCACTAGCGTGATGGCATTTGCGGTGCTACAGGTGATGGGCGGATTGACGACCGGTGCAGTGCGGCCAGTCGCCAATACCATTGTCACGTTTGTCGTTGACGAGGTAGATCGCGGCAAGGCCTTCGGCATTATGACGAGTGCGTCGGCCCTAGGATGGGCGCTGGGTCCATCCGTAGGCGGATATATTGGCGCGTCGCTGGGATTTCGCAGCGCATTTTACGCTACGGCCCTGCTCTTTGTCTTCGTAGCGCTGTGGTCGCGCTGGGCGATGCGTGGTTTGGTCCTGCAAGACGAAGCGGAGCACCCGGTCAGTCGCAACCCAAAGATCCGAGAGCGTCTGCGCGCGCTGCGGCAGCGCCGTACATAGCGCGGGCCGGCCAACGCGCTTGGCGACGGCCGGCCCTGCAATGGATTGCTGCCCCTACTTTTTGCCGGATCCCTTGCGACCGGGAAACGTCAGTTCGGCTACGCCCGATTTATCCAATTCACCGAGACCGATTCGTTTCATGCGATCAAACTGTCCCTTGGAGGCAGTGGCCAGCGGTAAGCTGAGGCCTTCTTGTTTGGCCAATTGCAGTGCAATGCCTGAGTCCTTGGCCGCGTGAGCGGCAGAAAAATAGCACTCGTGATCGCGTGCGACCATATCCTCACCGTCCGTCTCCAAAACGCGCGAGTTGGCGCCAGTCTGCGAAAAGACGTTCATCAGCACCTTTAAATCTAAGCCCAGCGCTTTCCCGAGCCCGAGTCCTTCGGCTAGCCCCGCCGTGTTGATATTCATCACCATATTGACCAGCGCTTTCACCTGCGCCGCTTGGCCCGCCGTGCCTATGTAGCGCAGGTTGACGCTAAGAGCGTCGAGTATGGGGCGCACCTTGTTAAATACGCTGCGCTTGCCGCCGCACATCAGGTAGAGCGTGCCCTTGCGCGCTTGGGTAATGCTGGATGCCATGCAGCCTTCTAGCGACGAGGCGCCGACGGCTTCGGCGCGCTTTTCCACTTCGACGTGGGTGGCCGGCGAAATCGTCGCGCAGTTGATAAACACCGTGCCCTTGGCATCGCTGAGGAGGGAATCGCCGCGGGTCGAAAAGATGGAGCGCATGGCTACATCGTCGGTTACGACGGTGAGCACGACGTCGGAAGCGGCCGTCACTTCGGCCAGCGTTTTGGCTGCCTGGCAGCCCAGCTCTTTGGCCAAGGCGCGCGCCGAGCGGGGGTTGGCGTCATAGACGGCGCTGATGGTAAAGCGCTTGTCAACCAGATTCCTCGCCATATTGGCCCCCATGCGACCGACGCCGACCACGCCGATCTTAAAGTCTTTTTTCTTGGCGCTCGATTTCCTTTTTGCCATTATTAATCTCCTCGCAGAAGGGGTGGGTAGAACGCCATGAAGATAGCCCGAGTCCAGAAGATTATCAAATCAGCAGCGCGCCCTGCACAGGGCGTAAAACGCGGGTGCATAGCGTGAGTTCACCGGTGGGCATGGCCATATTAGTCGTCGCCTTTACGGTACTATTATGGACGTTTTTCTGGATGGCACGCCTCATGGCGCGGCGTGCGGCAATGGGTCGAGTAGCCGCGCCATTCTCTGCTGACGGAGAGCGAGATGTAGAAGAACCCAAGCGCATACGGGGGCGCGGTTATGGAGCCAATTACGGTCTGTTATTGGGCTGCTTGGCATGCGGGGCGTTTTTCGCTTGGCCGTCGCCCCTGCTGCTGGCCGTTGCTGGGGTGGGTCTATTCTATAGCGGCCGCTCGTTGGTGCGCGGCGTGCGCTACTTTCGCGTAATTGTATGGCGTGCGCTGCTGGGTGTGTTGATCAACGCGGCGCTGCCGCTGATGCTCTTCCTATACGACACGGGTCGCTGGCCGCTGCCCATGCTGGACGCGGGACTTGGACTGGTGTAGTTTCTGCAGCCCGGGAGCTTGTGCGATGAAAATTGGCATTACGCAGATCATATTGGGGAATACTTCACTGGGCGATACGCTGTCTCTGTGTGCAGAGGCCGGCTATGAAGCCGTGGAACTCGTCTTTGCAGAAGACAAGGACCTGCGCATAGATATGAGCATTGCCGAGTTGGATGACGTTGCTGCGGCGTGCCGTGCGGCCGAAGTAGAGATCGCCAGCGTGATCGCCCAGCCCAAAGCGCGCGGTAATTTGCTCAGTTCCGATGCCGATGAGCGCGCTCTTGGTGCGGCGCGTCTGCGTCGTTCGGTTGAGATCGCTGGTGTGCTGGGTGTTGATGGTGTGCTGCTACATCCCGGCCAGCTCAGCGTCGAAGACAGCTACGAACTGGCATGGAATGGGCTGTGTGAAGCGCTGCGCACCGTTGCCCCTTTTGCCGAAGAGGTGGGCGTCTCTATTGGGGTCGAGAACGTGTGGAATAAATTTCTACTCAGCCCTCGTGAAGCGCGGCTCTTGGTTGACGAGGTGAGCAGCGATCGGGTGGGTATCTATCTCGACACGGCGAATATGATGGCCTACGGATACCCCGAGCAGTGGATTCGAGAGCTGGGGCCGCGCATCAAAAAAGTGCACTTCAAGGACTACGTGCGCCGCGAACACCGCTTTGTCAATCTGCTGGATGGCGACACCGACTGGCCGGCCATTATGCGCGAACTGCGCGCCATCGGCTATGGCGATTCGCTGATTCACGAAGTGGGCGGCACGCACGCAGAGTTGGTCGATTTAGGCGAGCGCATGCGGCGCATCGTCGCCATGTAAAAGAGAGGACGCACTATGGCATACAGCATAAACTGGCGCGACGTGCAGCCAAAGATCGCGCACCTGAGCGCCGTGCACTGGGGGGGCTTGCGCGACAAGGAGCGCAACGACGATCCGGACCCGCGCAATCGCCTGCTGTCGCTGGGCGGCTTTGCCCGGCATGCGCTGCAGGGGCGCAAGACGTCCGATCATCACAAACACGATGCAACCGAGCAGGTCTACTACATACTATCTGGATGCGGCGAAGTGCTGTTTGGCGAGGAACGCTATGCCGTGCGCGAGGGGGATGCGATTTACCTGCCGGCCGGAATTTACCATCAGATGTTCAACGATATGAACGAGGATTGGCTCGTCCACCACGTGATCAGTCAAAAGGTAGAGGGGCCCGGCGGAGAGTTTGCCATTCGCAATTGGTGCGACGTGGCGCCGCAGGGCGACGGCTGCGGCGCCGTGCGCTGGCGACAGCTGGGCCGCGTTGGCGAGGATGCGATTGGCTATTTGCGCACCATGCGAGGCATCGAGCGCGAAGCCGTACAGCCCGGATCGGAAACGGCGGTGCGCTGCCAAGCATACGAGCAGGTATTCTACGTATTGGAAAACAGCGGAATCCTGGTCGATGGGGACGGCGAGCAGGCTCTCGTCGAAGGAGATATGGTTCACATTCCAGCCGGACACGAGCACCAAATAAAGAACGGCGAGGATGACTGGTTGTCGTACCTCATTATGAGTTAGAGGGGAGAAGCTACAGATGGCGACATACGACGAGTGGCAGCAGGCGCTGCACGCAGAACTAAAGGGCTTCCTTGCCGCCATTGCGAGCGGGTCCGATGACATCGCCGACCGAGTGCGTGCAATCGATCGACTGACGCAGGAGATGAGCGACCAAACGCACCCAATGCTGCGCCACTATTTGGAGCGGCGTAGCTATGCCAAAGCGCTGGATTTTCTCGAGGGAAGGGATGAAAGCGTCACAGCCAACTGTTAAAAACCCCATGCGGCGTGCATTCTATGAGATTGTGGCACAGGTGCCGCCCGGGCACGTCGTCACCTATGGACAAGTGGCTGAGTTAGCCGGCTATCCGGGTCGTGCGCGGCAGGTGGGGTATGCGCTAGCCGGCCTGCCCGAAGAGCTCGACGTTCCGTGGCATCGCGTTATAAACGCACAGGGCAGGGTTTCGCCGCGCGCCGACGGAGGATTCCATCGCATGCAGTATGACATGCTGGCCGCCGAGGGCATTGCTCTGTGCGACGAGCGAATTGATCTGAGGCGCTACCGCTGGCAGCCCGAGGGTAGCCGCGATTGAATCGGCTCGATGGGCGCATTGTGCGCCTGGCCGTTCCCAGCGTGATGGCCGCGCTGTCGGCACCGCTCATTGGCATTGCCGATACGGCGATGATCGGTCACTTGCCCGAGGTCGCTTTTTTGGGTGCCGTATCCACGGCCAGCGTGCTCTTTAGCATCCTCTACTGGAGTACGGGTTTTCTGCGCATGGGAACGACTTCGATGGTGTCCCACTTTTACGGCGCCGCCGACGTTCGCTCCTGCGCCCATATCTTGTACCGCTCGCTGCTCATTGCACTGGCGCTATCCAGTGTCATGGTGCTGCTAGGCGAAACGGTGGCGCCGCTGGGCTTTGAATTGGCCGGGGGCAGTGACGACGTGCAGCATTGGGGCATGCGCTACTTCTCCGTGCGCCTCTACGAAGCGCCGCTGGTGCTGGCCGTGCTTACGCTGAACGGCTTCTTTCTCGGCACGGCCAATGCGCTGGCGCCGATGTATGTCACCTTCACGGCCAATATCGTCAACGTCGCGGCCGATTACGCGCTGATTTACGGCCACTGGGGCCTACCCGAAATGGGCGTGGTTGGAGCGGCATGGGCTTCTGTTTTGGGCAATCTGGCCGCGCTGGGAGTCGGTGTATTTCTCTTTGCAACGCGCTATGCTGACTGCTGGCGCCAGCCGCTGCGCGGCCTGTTGGATCGCGCGAAGTTTGCGCTTATTTTTCGCACCAACGCCCATCTTTTTGGCCGCACGCTCTGCCTGCAATTTGCCCAGTTTTCCATGCTGGCTATCGCTTCGCGGCTGGGGGAAGTGCCCCTGGCAGCCAATGCGGTGGTGTGGCAGCTGTGGGGTCTGAGCAGCTTTGCCGTCGACGGCTTTGCCCACGCGGCAGAAACGCTGGTAGGCAACCTGTTGGGCGAACGGCGCTATGCAGAAGCGCGGCAAATGGCCGGGCGTATTATTGTCTGGGGCACGGGGGTCGGCACGCTGTTTGGCCTGCTCTTTCTCGTCGCGCTGGAGCCGCTGGCCGGGGCGTTTACAGAGCATGCCGAGGTTGTGACCGCCGTGGCACAGCTGCGCTGGATCGTCGCCGTTATACAACCCCTAAACGCCGTGGTCTTTGTGCTCGATGGCATCTTTATCGGCGCCGGCGATATGGGCTATTTATTTGCTGCAATGGCCGCGGCTTCTTTTGCGTTCTTTGCGCCGCTGGCGCTGCTCTTTGTCTACTATCTGGGCTGGGAAGCACAGGGGGCTTGGCTGGCCTACAACGGCCTTATGGTTGGGCGTTTTGCCACCTTGTGGCCGCGCTATTGCGGGGATCGTTGGCTTAAGACATACGTTCGCTAGAGGAGGAGATATGCCGTTTGTTCATCCGGGCGACTTGCCTCGCCTAGAGCTGTTTCCAGGCATTGTCAGTGCGCTGTCGACGGGAGAGCACCTTATGCTCTCGTTCTTGGAAATGGAAGAGGGGGCCGAAGTGGCCGAGCACAGCCATCCACATGAACAGGCAGGCCTCGTGCTGGAGGGGGCGCTGCGCTTTCGCATTGGCGACGAAGAAAAGGTTGCCGGTCCGGGCGATGCCTTTATAATTCCGCCCAACGTAGTCCACTGGGGCGTGGTCGAAAAGGGGCCGGCCAAAGTGCTGGATATTTTTTCACCCGTGCGTGAAGACTACGTCGAACGCTACAATAAGCACGCCAAAACCGATGGCAATACCATTTGGAAATAGGCGAAAAAATCCCGGTTAGAAAGGGCATTGAAACACATGGTTGAATTGAATAGAGAACACTGCGCCAACGTGCTCGTCGTCGCCATTACGCCGCGCGCGGAGGATGGCTCGGTCGACTTAGAGGGAACGGCCCGTAATGTGCGCTACCTGGTCGAAGCCGGCGCCGATTTTCTCATGCCGATGTGCGGAACAGGGCTGGTCTATGACGCCAGTCTGGCCGAGTACGAGGCCGTTGTGGGCGCCTTTGTCGACGCGGCTGACGGACGGGCCTTGGTCGTGCCTGGTATCGGACCGGGCTACGGCCGCGCCCTCGAGATGGCACATATCGCCCGTTCGCTGGGGGTGGCCGGAGCGATGGTCATGCCGGTCGTTGGTCCTGCTTCGGCTGCAGGCGTCGAGGAGGGCATGCGGCGCATTGCGCTCGGTGCAGGGTTGCCCATCGTGCTCTACCAGCGACGTTTGGACATCATGCCGGTCGAGCAGGTGGTGCGCCTGTGCGGCATGGATGAAGTGGTTGGGCTCAAGTACGCCGTAGACGATATCGAAGCATTTAGTCGTATCAACGACGGCTGCGGAGCGCAGGCGGCCATGGTTTGCGGCATGGCAGAAGACCCAGCCATCGACTATTTGGCGGCGGGGGCCGTGGGATTTAGCTCGGGTATGGCCAATTTCGCGCCGCGCACCAGCTTGGCCATTCTACAGCGCTTTGCCCGTGGCGACCGCGGCGGAGCCGAGGCGCTGCGCGAGGTAATGGTGCCATTTGAGGACCTGCGCGGCGAACGGTCTGCGCGCTATAGCGGTTCGGCGCTGCACGCGGCGATGGAATGCGCTGGTTTGGCCGGCGGGCCCGTAGTGCCCTTTGCCGAAGACGTGGCCAGCGCCGACAGACCGCGTTTACAGGAACTAGTCGAGCGCGTTATGGAGATGGAGAAGTCACTAGCGAAGAATGGAGGAGTGCAATGAGCGATGATGTCTTGCGCGTGGGGTTGGTCGGAGTGGGCGGCGTGTGCGGAGCCGTGCACTATCCGGGGTTTAGCCGCATTCCCGGCGTCGAAATCGCCGGTATATGCGAACCCAGTGACGGGCTGCGCCAAGCGCGCGCGGAGGAATGGGGCATCGAGGCGTCCTTTGCTGAAATCGGCGAGTTCCTAGCGGAGGTTCAGCCCGATGCGGTAGCTATTGCAACGCCCAATGTCTATCACCGCGAGCTTATCTTGCAGGCGCTAGAGGCGGGGTGTCACGTCATGTGTGAAAAGCCGTTGGGTATGGACTACGCGGAGACGCGCGTTATATACGAAGCTGCCAAGGGCTCAGGGCTCAGGCATATGACGGCGTTTACCTATCGCTTTGTGCCGGCGCTAAACTACATTCGCCATTTGGTGCACAGCGGCGAATTGGGGACGATCCGCCATGCGCGCTTTCAGCGTTTGCAGGACTGGGGCGAGCGCGCGATTGGCTGGCGCCAGTACAAGGACCAGGCCGGCTCCGGTGAGTTGGGCGATATGGGCATACACCGCATAGACTTCGCCGAAGATTTGCTCGGACCCATCGTATCGCTGTGTGCGTCGTCCAAGCAGCTCGTGGCGCGCGACCAGACGGCCGAGGGCGCGCCGTGCCGACCGCAGGATGTCGAGGATTGGGTCGCATGGATCGTCGACTTTGCCGGCGGGACGACGGGCGTTTTTGAAATGGGCAAGCTAGCAAAGGGCTTTGGCCCCGGTGGCGACCACGATCAGGCTGAGCTCAATGGGACCGAAGGTTCGGTGGTCTACCGCCTGCACGCTCCGCATGAAATCCTCTTTGGAAAGCGCGGCGAACCGTATGCGGTGCGCCCGGTGCCCGAGGCCTTTCTCAAGCGCCACCACTCGCCGCGCGATCCGCAAGAGGGCGACCCCGTAGCCACTTTTCGCTACGACCAGGCGTGGGAATTTGTTTCGGCTATACGCGAAGGCCGCGATTGTCAGCCCTCGTTTTACCACGGCATGCGCGCCCAGGCCGTAGCCGATGCGATTTTACAGGCATCGGCCGAGCGCCGCTGGGTCGATGTGGCGGAGGTCGGCCCGTGAGCGCTGCCGACCACTATGCGCGCGACGGCTACTGTATCCACGCCGAACCGGTGCTGCCGCGCGAGGTCGTTGAGCGGGCGCGGGCGGGCATGGATGCCGTGCGCAGTGGCATCTACGATACCGGTGAGGCTCCGCAGCCGTCGCCCTGGAATCCAGGCGATGACGAGTCCATCCTCTGCAAGATTGAGATGCCGCAGTTGGCCAATAGGGCCATACATGCGCTGGTCAGCCATGCGGCACTGGGCCAGTGGGCTGCCAAAGTGACGGGGTCACAGTGGGTGCAGGTTTGGTGGGTGCAACTGCTTTACAAACCATCAAGCGCAGCGAACGCGCCCAAGGTCAACGTTGGCTGGCACCAGGACCGCCACTACTGGGGCGCCTGGGATGACGATAGCGAGCTTTTCACGGCATGGGTTGCCCTCAGCGATGTCGGCTCCGAGAGCGGGCCGATGCGCTTTGTGCGCGGTTCCCACCGCTGGGGCCAGCTGCCTGGGGGCGATTTCTTCGGGCAGGACCTGAGCGCGCAGCAGCGTGCCATCGCCCTGCCCGAGGGGGCTCGGTGGGAAGAGCAGGAGGCACTGATGGCGGCCGGCGGAGCCAGTATGCACGACGCCCTGACGTTCCACGCCAGTGGAGCCAACAGATCTGGGCAGCCGCGGTGCAGTTTGGCTATTCACCTGCGCTCCGACCGCTCCCATCCCCGCGAGGGGCGTCGCGAGGGATTGACTCGTTTTATCGATGATCCACAGCGCTGTCCGATTATTCACGATGCACCAGTCGGCGATTAAGCGCTTGGTCTCAGCAGCGCTACGCGTGTTTCATATCGCTGCCTGATGCGCTAGGGCCGTGGTCGGCGAGGAATGCGCGCAGGCAGCGCATCATATAGGGTGCGTCGGGTTCGACGCTGAGGATATGTCCAGACGAGGGCAGATAGCCAATCTTCTTGTGCTTTGAGCCGATGGCGCGCCACAGGGCCGCTGCCGAACCGGGTCGCACCGTGCGCTCGCGCCGGCCCATAAAAAGGCAGGTGGGCTGTTCGACGCGCGGCAGGAGGGGGTGCGTCGAGCGAATGAGCCCCTCGAGCTGCGCCAGTGCCCCGACGGGCATGGCTTCGTAGGTAAATAAGTCGCGTTCCCTAAAATACTGCTTGCTTTCTGCGCCCTTATCGATGTCGGGCAGCAGATTTTTCAACAGGGGGGCCAGCCATAGAAAGCGCGTTTGCACGCGGAAGGCCGGCGCCAGTAGCCCCACGCCATCTACTTGTTCGGGATGGTCGGCGGCCAGGCGCGCAGCGATAACGCCCCCCATGGATAGGCCGACGGCAAAGACCGTGTCGCATCGCTCGTGTAGGCGCTCCAACCCCGCGCGTGCCGAATCGAGCCAGTCGCGCCACCCGGTGTGGCGCAGGGCGTCTAGATCGGTGCCGTGCCCGGCCAGCCGCACGCCCAGTGCGGTATAGCCGTGGCGATGCAGGTCGTCTGCGCAGGGGCGTAGTTCTGTTGGCGACGCGGTAAAGCCGTGGATGAGCAGGACGCCGGTGGCGCTGCCCTCGAGTAGGTAGGGTTCAGTCGACGGCGTTGGCATGGCGTCGGCGCTCCATTTCTCCATAGACAAAGAGCAGGGCACAGAGGGCGAGCAGCACGTTGCCGTAGCGGACATAGGGGGTTTGCTCTGTGTGCAGAGGAACGTCCTCGACAAAGGTCGTCGTTTCAAAGAGTCCGGTCATAAAGCGCACGCGTCCGCTCGGTTCAATAACGCCCGATATACCTGTATTGGCTGCGCGCACCACGCTGCGTCCGGTTTCTACGGCGCGGGCTATGGACATGGCAAAGTGCTGGTAGGGTGCAGCCGAACGGCCAAACCAGGCATCGTTGGTCGCATTGACCAGAAAATGCGCGCCCAATTGGGTCAACTCGCGCGTGATCTCGGGAAAAATGGATTCGTAGCAGATGAAAACGCCCAGTGCGGCCTGCGCACCCGGTACGGCAATGGTGCGGTGCGACTGGCCGTGTGTAAACTGGCCGCTCTCCGCTGTGAGGCCTTGGAGATATTGGAAGAACGTTGGGAAAGGCAGGAATTCGCCAAAGGGCACCAGATGCACCTTATCGGCAGTGCCGGATGTTTCTCCCTGCGTGTCGAGCATGAAGGCGCGGTTGTAGGTTGGAGCCGTGCGGTCACCCCATTGCCCTTCAAGGCTGCCGACTAGCAGGGGAACGCCGGTTGTGCGCGGCAGGGCGCGTATGCGCTGCTGATAGGCGCTATAGAGCGGGTCGTTGAAATAGAAGGGCAGGGATGTCTCCGGAAAAATAATCAGCTCGGGCTGGCGTTCGGCGAGCGAAAGCGTCAGCTCGGCGTAGTGTTCGGTAGTCCACTGCAGACGGTCCACCTTCCACTTTCGATCCTGCGGAATATTGCCCTGCACGACGCCTACGCGCAGGCTCTCTGTAGGCGTGCTATCCAGTGCGCTGAGGCGATGGCTCCCCCAGGCGATGGTCAGCAGGACTAGGGCACTAGGCAAGAGGATATAGCGGCGCAGGTTGCGGGTGTGTAGGGTTTGCGCTAGGGCCGCGTTAAAGAGCACGAGCAAAAAGCTCAGGGCGTATACCCCGCCGATGGAGGCCAGCTGCAAAATGGGCAGGTTGGCGCACTGCGAGTAGCCCAACAGCTGCCAGGGAAAGCCGCTGAGCATCCAGTTTTGCATCCACTCTAATAAGGTCCAAACGGACGCGGCGTACGGGGCAAAGAGCGGCGATGCAAAATCGTGGCGCGCACAGACCGCCATAAACAGGGCGCTGTAACTCGCCATGTAGACGATGAGCAGCGCGTTAGTGGGTATAGCTACTACCAGGGGCACGTTGCCGTAGAGCTGCAGCGTTTCGCTTATCCAATAGGTGCGTGCGGTAGCTGCTACGAGGCCGGCCATCCATCCGGCCGCTATCAGCTGGGAGCGCGTCGGCCGGGCGAGGTGGGCCAAAAAGAGCGGGACGAGGGCAATCCAGGCTAAATAGAAGAGATTGGCGCGCGGAATGCTGAGGGCGTAGAGCAGGCCAGACAGGCCGCCCAGAACAGCCCAGCGCGCCGGTGCCAGGCTCATTGAGCGCCGCTGTGCCAAGACGTAAGCGCGTTGCGCAATTTGCCCAGGGCACTGGTTTCAAGCTCGACGAGCGCTTGGCGCGAAATGCCCATGCGCGATGCGGCTTGGCCGGGCGATTTCTTGTGCTGGTAGCGCGACTCAATAACGCGAAACTCTTCTTCGCTCAGGCTGTTCATGGCGTGGTGGACAAGCTGACGCAGCTCCTGCGCCTCGAGTCGTTCCTGTGCATCTTCGGGAAGAAATAGCGTAATGAAGCGCTCGTCGAGGGCGACGCGTTCAGGAGCCGTCGTGGGAATGTTTTCCGTGATCTTTTTGTATACGGGCATGGCCAACCTTTCGGCATTGCCAAGCTATGAGCGGGATGGCAAAAGGCATCCATCCGGCCTATGAATGGCGTCAAAAAAACGAAGCGTAATTTATTGTAAAAAAACGTTGCAAAACAACGTCTTAGGCAGTTGGGAAGAAGGTAATGTAAGGAAAAAAAGAAGGCAACCGAGGAGCTGAGGGGGCGTACTACTCGTGGGTTGAATGGGAGTGAAAGTGGTCTTCCAAGAGGGCTGACAGATCTTTGAAGCGTATGGGTTTAGTGAGAAAGGAATCCATGCCAGCAGCGAGGCATTCGGCTTCTACGCCGGAAATCGCATCGGCCGTAAGGGCGATAATGGGGGTATGTCGGCCCTCGGGCTCAGAGGCACGTATGTTCTGCGTCGCCTCTATACCGCCCATGCGCGGCATGTGCAAATCCATGAAAATGAGGTCAAACTCTTTTTGCTGCACCAATTCGACTGCATGATGACCGTCAACGGCGCCTTCGCAAAGGCACCCGGTTGTCATCAGCATTTTTATAAAGATGGAGCGATTGACGTCGTTATCTTCAACCACTAGGAGGCGCTTGCCTGCCAGATTGGTCTTAGGCAACGGTGCTTTTGTGGGGTGGGTGGCTGCGTTAGTGCGCTCGCTGAGGGCTTCTTCTAGTTTCTGTATGAGTGCGCGACGCAAAATGGGTTTATATATCGTCCCTTCGGCCTGCTGCTCGCCATTGAGCAGAGACGCAGGCATGCCGTCTGGCTGCATGCGGATGGCAATGGGTTGGGGGCCGTCTCCGCTTTCCAATGGCTGTAATAAGCTGGCGATTTCCTCTTGCTCTAACGCCGAGTCGAACAATACCAAGCGAAAGGGGCTCTTTTCCTGCTGCGCCTTGACGACGGCCTGCAGACCCTGATCGCCGTTGGCCGCCAGTTGAGGTGTCATATGTGCATGCTGCAAGATCGTGCAGACGATCTGGCGGTTGCGCTGGGAGGAGTCTACTACGAGGACGGGCACATCGCGCAGGGATGGGGGAGACAGTGCGCCCTCTTTTTCGCTTTCGGCCGAGAGGGAAAACCACGGCGTGACGGTAAACGTGCTGCCCATCATTGGATTGCTTTTGACGGAAATACTACCACCCATCGCTTCTACGAGTTGCTTGCATATAGTGAGGCCCAGTCCGGTGCCGGCAAAGCGCCGCGTGATGGAGGTATCGGCCTGACCAAATGCCTCAAAGATGCGGCTTTGCTGTGCCTCATCCATGCCGATACCGGTATCCTGTACGCTAATGCGCAACTGCGTCCTCATGGCGTCGGATGCTTGGTGCTCTACTCGAATCTCGATTTTTCCCTTGGGCGTAAACTTAACCGCATTCGACAGTAGGTTTACCAGTATTTGATGCAGGCGAACGCGATCACCTATGAGGCGGTCGGGAACGTGAGGATCTACTTCACACAGTATGTTTAGGTCTTTGACGCGGGCGCGTTGGGAGACTAGCTTCAAGGAGTTGCTCAAAACGTCTTCGAGCGAGAAGGGGGCGCTATCCAATTCGATCTTATCGGCTTCAATCTTTGATAGGTCGAGGACGTTATTGATGATATTGAGCAGTAGATTTGCGGTGGTTTTTATCGTGTTGTGATATTCTTTCTGCTCGGCAGTTGCATCGATTTCTTGCAGGAGTTCGACGCTGCCTATGATGGTCGTAATGGGGGTGCGGATCTCGTGACTCATATTGGCGAGAAATGCACTTTTGGCCTGGTTGCTAGCCTCTGCGACTTGCTGCTTTCGCAAATTTTCTAGGGAATTAAGCTGGTACTTTCCGGCGATATAAAAGGCTAAGCCAAGAAAAAACGGCGCAGAATCAATGACCCACAGGAGCAAATCGCTCTGTTGGACGGCGATGAGATCGTCCAAACCGATTGCTCCGTACTCCCGATAGGCGGCGATAAGGGTCGAGACTATAGGGAAACAGCAGCCAAAGAGAACGCCAAAAAGAGTATGGTTGAGGGGAAAGTTAGATTGTGTGGGGCGCTCTTGTGACATGCTGTAATTACACGTTGAAAATGGCGAAAATTGGCAAAAAATCACAAAAAAAGCTACTTACATAAGAGCTAAAACCGTTGTTTATTATTGGTTTAGTTGTCTTTTTGGCTGTTCTGCACCAAGGTAATATGATTGGGGGGGGGAGTCAACAAAAATTTACAATGGTTACAAAAAAAGTTAACTGAGATAGCACTCGCCGTTCGGTATAGAGCGCGAGGCTGGTGTCATGTATGAAAATGGCTATCGGGATGCACTATCACATACTGGTGTTTGCAACGCGCATGCGGGTTGTTGCGCATATTGAAAACGGCCCTCGTCGCTGCTCATCCCGTGTGCCTCAGTGGGTTGACTGCCCAATCGGAGGGAGACAAGATGAAAATTACGCGCGTTGAACCCGTGCCCATTTTGGTGCCGCTCAAGCAGGGATTGACGACAAAGACGGCCCATGGCGAGCATATCGATTCCCCCTATGTGCTTATTCGCATGCACACCGACGAGGGATACGTCGGTCTTGGCGAAGCGACGCTGGCGCCGCGCTGGAGCGGCGAAACTAGTCCTGGGTGCGTTGCAGCCGTGCGGGATATTTTGGACCCGGCGCTGCGGGGAGCCGATCCGCGCGACGTGCGGGCGTGCCTGCTGAGGGTAAATCGCGCGCTCAAGCACAATCCGGTTACAAAGGCAGCCATCGAGATGGCGCTGTGGGATTTAGCCGGCAAGGCGGCTGGTATGCCGCTTTACCGACTGTTGGGTGGCAAGGTGCGTGCGGTGCTGCCCATGAAAATGGTTGTGGGTGCGTTTGAGGTGCCCAAGGCCGTGGCGTTGGCGGAGCAATTTCTGGATTGGGGGGTGCGCCACTTAAAGGTTAAAGTTGGACTCGACCCAACGCAGGACCTGGAGCGGGTGCGGGCGGTGCGGGCGCTGGCCGGACCAGATGTGACCCTTGGCATCGACGCTAACTGCGGATGGAATGCCGCCACCGCGCGCACGATGCTACGGTCTATGGAAGCGCTCGACGTATCCTTTGCCGAACAGCCCGTGGGTACCGAAGATCCGGGCGCGCTGGCGCAGCTGCGCGGCGTAACGACGATCCCCATCATGGCCGATGAAAGCGTATTCACGCTGGTCGACGCGTGGGACCTGACGAACCGGAGAGCGGTGGACATCTTGAGCATCTATCCCGGCAAGACGGGCGGCATACTGCCGTCGATGGCCATCGCCAGCGTAGCAGAAGCCGCCGGGATCGCCTGCAGCATGGGCAGCAATTTGGAATTGGGCATCGCCACGGCGGCCATGCTGCATTTGGGTGCGGCCGTCCCGATCATTGACAGCGAGACGTATCCCGGCGATTTCCTCGGGCCGCTCTATCACGAGGCGGATATGATTACAGAGCCGCTGTCGCTGGGGCCGCTACACGCCGTCGTTCCCGAAGGACCGGGGCTGGGCGTGCAGCTAGACGAGGAGCAATTAGACCGATGGCGCGATCGCTCCTAGGGCACGGATGTATGGCGCAGCGTAAGAGCGGCGCTCGGTGCACGCTCAGCGGTCTGCCAGCTGAACGCCGAGTGTCGTTAGCTGCTGGGCCAGCGCTTCTCGCGCGTGTCGCGGGGCATCGACGCGGGGCGGACGCACCGGGCCGCCGGCTAGTCCGACCAGGTCGAGGCCGGTTTTGAGCAGGGCCGCGTCTCCGTATTGGGTGCGCAGATCTTCTATCGGGGCCAGGCGCGCCTGGATTTCGACCATGGCATCCCAGGCGCCGCGTTGGGCCAGGCGGAACAGCTCCAATTCGTATTCGGGGGCAAAGTTGATGATGCCGGCCGTAAAGCCCTCAATGCCCATCTGAAAGCGCAGGTGCAGCACGCCGGGGTTGTGGCGCTTGTTGCCAATCCACACAAAGCGATCGCCCAGTTGTTGAATGGCGGCAAAGAGGTTGTGGGGCACGAGGCAGGGGTCTTTAATGCCGATGATGCGATCAATTTCGGCTAGGCGGGCGAAGAAGTGCGGCGGCCATCCCTGCGTGTTGTAGGGCATCAGCGGCAGCGCCGTGCGTTCGGCCAAGAGGCGGTAGTGGTTGAAAACACCCTCCAGGTCGTCGGGGGTTTGGTTGCGGATATAGGGCGCCATACCGAGTGCAACCTGTGCGCCCATCGCCTCGTACTGGGGCAGTAACTCTAGCGCGACTTTGCTATTGCCGGGCAGCGTGGGAATGACGAGCGCGCGGCCGTCGGCTACCTCTAAGCTCACCCGGCACAGAGCTGCCAGTTCCTCTGCGCTGAGCGCGTTGATCTCTCCCGTGCCGCCGCCGATACTCAGCACCCGCACGCCGCGTTCGATAAGAAAATTCAGATTGCGCGTAAAACCCTCGCTGTCTAGCTGGGTCAGGTCGTCCTTGCGAAATGGAGTGATTGCATAGGCGTGAACATTGCGCAGCTGCTGTTTAAGCGCTTCTGGAAACATGCCGTTTATTCTCCTTGCGATGACAGGATGAGCAAAAGCCGGTTGGACAATAATGGCTCCATTGTTGTTGACGGGCAACTTGTGGCACTGGGTTCTAAGTGGGTCGGCTGCGTGTGCACTGATGACGGGTTGCCCGCGGGGGGTGTGCTTCCTATTATGGGGTGCGGACTCCATTCGAAAGAGAGCAAATGCGATGAATGCGCCGACTGTGCGGCAGGTTGCCCTTCTTTCCGATCGCCAGATTGCCCAATTTAAGCGCGACGGCTACCTCGTACTGCCCGCCGCGCTCGATCCCGCTGGATGTGCGCGGATTCGCGAGCAGATGTGGCAGGTGCTCGACGAGCACGTGCCCCGTTTCAAGCGCGATGATCCGTCCACTTGGACGCCCATCACCGATACAGAGCACGCTCGCCTGAGCGCCCAGCGGCCGGCTATAGGTGGGGATCCCTACTGTTCGGGCAAGGGCCATCGATTGTACATTCGCAACGGCACCGAGCCGCTGATGCTCGACGTGGCACCCCGCGCGCTGTGGGCGATTGCCGAACAGCTCCTCGGGGCGGGTTCGCTGGTATGGCCGGCCGGCCACGATAGCGAGGGTTTTACGCGCGGACCGTGCTTCTTATCCGACGATGCCGTTGGCAGCTTTGCCAGTCATCTGGGACCAGTCGCTGCGCACTACCCGCAGGAGAGTACCTTTACCACCGATCCGGCACTGCGCCTGCCCAAAACGGGACCGGTGTGGATGACCGGACAGGGATCGCGCGGCCTCTACTGCACGCTGCCCGGCAGTCCGGATCCGGGTCCCGACTACCGCGGTGCCCATTCCGACGGGGCGTGTTATGGCCGCTACGGCCTGCAGTTTGCGGCCTATATCGACGACCTGCCGCCTGCCAGCGGAGGATTTACCGTATGGCCCGGCAGCCACGTGCCGATTTGGGAGGGGCAGTGGGCGGCATTTAAAGACGGCGAAAAACACACCGACAAGCATCTGGACAATCGCCGCGCCGGCGGCTATACCGATCCGGCGATTCTGCGCGCCAAGGAGGAGATTGACCCCGTCGATACGCACGGGCCGGCCGGTACGGTGGTGCTGTGGCACACCAAGATCTTGCATATGGCCGGCCAAAACCAGTCGGCTGATGTCATTCGGCAGGCGACGATCTACGGCTATATGAAAACGCCCGAGGCGCTGCCCGACGATAGGGCGGTCGATAATGCAGGGGGCGATATCTGGCGCGACTGGTCCGATGCGGTGCGGGCTATCGAGGCATAGCCGCAGTCGCTATCGGCAGAGAGCGAAAGCCAAGGGGATTATCCGTGCTGTATGGTGAGTGCATTTTGAGCGGCAGGATGCGCAGGTCCAATGCGAAGGCGGTGGTTGCGATCGCGGCCAGAAAGGAATAGTCGTGGAGCCTTCAATTCACCGATTCGCCCGGGGCGATAAGAACCCGCTGGCCTACTATCGCCAGGTGCCCGGGGTGCGGAGAATGGTCGTAGACTTAGGTGGCGTGCCCGGACAGGTTGTAGAGCGGGCCTGGATGGATCACGTCTTGGCGGAGTTGGCCGGTGCGGGACTGGGGCTGGCAGTTGTCGAGAGCTTTGTCGTCAGCAACGCCATCAAGCTGGAGCTGCCCGCGCGGGATCAACACGTCGAAGCATTCTGCCAGACGCTGCGCCACTACGGAGCGGCCATGCGCGCGCGCGGAGTCGAAGGCCCCTATAGGGTCTGCTACGACTTCATGGGGCCGGAGAACTGGTGGCGCAATTTGCTGGCCGTGCGCGACGAGGTCGATCGCGTATGCATAGGCTACGATCCACGGCAGCCGGAGCCGGAAATGGAGCAGCTGGGCGACCGGCCGCGCCTAGGCTATCCCGAACACTACACCGACGGAGAGTATCAGCGTCTGGTCGACCGCTACATCGAGCGGGGCGAAGAGGGTCTGTGGGATGCACTCACATACTTTCTCCGCGCCATAATTCCGGTTGCCGAAGAAGAAAACGTATGGATGGGTCTGCACCCCGACGATCCATCTTTTAACGTGCGGGGGCGTCCGCGGATCGTCAAAGACGAGGCTGCACTCCGCAGGGTCGTCGAAACCGTGCCCAGCCCCTCCAACGGCATCACCTTTTGCCCGGGCAGTCTGGCTACCCACCGAAGCAATAATGTGCTGGCGATCGCCGAAAGGCTTTGGCCGCACTTTGTATTTTGCCACTTTCGCAATATCCGCTTCCTTTCAGATGGAGTATACGACGGCGAAACGGCATTTATAGAGACCTATCACGCCGATGAAAGGGGGGCGGTTCCCATCCCTGCTCTGCTAAAGCTGCTGCACGAGAGGGGATGCACGGCGCCCTTTCGCGCCGATCACGCCCCCGGCATGTTTGGCCACGACCTCAACTTTGGCTATGGTTTGGCGTCCCGCGCGCATGGGCTTAGCTACCTACAGGGCATTCTGGCCGGGTTGAACGCCAACTGAGCGGTAAGGAGAGAAGTTCGTGTGATGGGCCATCGCCACTCGTTTCTACCGTCCGTGCAAAAGCGAGCTCGCACAATAGCTTGTGACGCCCCCGATCGCGCTGCGCTCCATGTGCGGGGAATGCACGCCCACTGAGCAAAGATAGGAAGATAGCTTTAATGATTAATTGGAATGACTTGCGCGGCTACTATCCCGGCGATTGGGTGCGCCCGCGTGCCAACGGTGGCGCATGGCGTCCGTTCGTCGATTGGACGGACGTATTTACCGGCCATAGAGCCGTCGATCGGTGCGGTGCATTCGAACTGTATGACGCACCGGTGGGAATTGCCATCGCCATTGAGAAAGCCGATAAACGCGGTCCGTTTGAATTCGAGGGAAATGTCGAGGGTTTGGGCAATGCGGTGCACGTGTGGAAGGACGAAACGAACTACCACTTGCTCTATTATCAGTCTGGACGCGTGGCCTATGCCCATAGCGAAGATGCGCTCTCTTGGGTGCGGCCGTCGCTTGGGCTGATCGAATACGGCGGATCGACGGATAACAACCTAGTCACCGATGTCGGAGGAGACCTGCTGAAAGCGGTTTTTGCAGATCCGACGGCGCCTCCCGATCAGCGCTTTCGCGCGGTGGGTGCGAAGGCGCTATCGTCAATGCCGATACCGGACAGGTCGCCAACGAAGGGGAGAGCATTACCGACGCGGACGTCGAGCGCTGGTGGGCCGATCAGGAGTATCTCGGACCCGCCTACACAGGCCCTCAGCTAGTACTCAAGGGGCGCGTCATCGCTTGGCACTCGCCGGATGGGATTCACTGGACGCGCGAGGCAGAGCCGCTAGCTGATTTTCCGATGGATGGCGGCCTCTCCGTCGGCTACGACCAGCGTTCGCAGTCCTACTACGCCTTTTGCCGCGTCCAGGGAGTTCGTCAGGAACAGTTTGATCTGATTGGCACGGGTGATCCCGAAGGGGAGATTTTTCACCGGGCCATTGGGCTTACGCGCACGGGGGATTTCAACCATTGGAACGCTCCCAAACTCGTGCTCTTTCCCGACGGACAAGACGCTCCCGATATCTCGTTTTACGGGGCGGATGTACTACCGTATCCCGGGCACGACGACCTATATGCGATGCTCGTGGAGGTCTATCACCATATCTCGGATCACATAGACAGCCAAATCGCCTTTAGTCGCGATGGGCTGCTCTGGCAGCGCCCGCAGCGGCAGCCCATCATCCCCGTGGGCGAACCGGGTGCGCCAGACGAGGCGATGGTCTATTCGTGGGGTGGAGGAATTGTCGAATTACCCAACGGGGATTGGGGTTCCATCTTTGCGGGCTATCGTTCGCTGCACAACGTCCACGACGATGAGCATACCTGCTCGCTCCACTGGGCCACGTGGCGTCCCCACAGGCTGTGCGGTATAGAAGCTAAGGGCGAGGGGCGTTTTACCATACCCACGGTCGTTCGCGCCAACGATGTGCTACGCCTCAACTATCGCTGTCGTCCCGGCGGTTGGATAAAGGCCGAAATCATCCGCCAAATTCCCTCGCGCGTGCATCCCGATGTAGATGCCGTGCCCGGATTTAGTTTTGCCGAGAGCGATACTCTCACGGGCGATGCGATTGATCGGGTGGTCACCTGGCAGGGCCGCAGCGATTTGGCTGCTGCAGGCGAAACCATAGCCGTGCGATTGCAGTTGTTCGACGCGAAAGTCTTTGCCTACCAAGCGTAGTGACCCGCCTAGGACAGAGGAGCATAGGCCGTCTGAGTTGATGGCTAGTGAGTGCCTAACAGAAGCCGTCTTATGTGCGTAGACCTGCTCTTTAAAAATATATTTAGAATACGCGACCGGTTGTAATTTATTAGCGTCTATTGAGGAGCGATGAACAAACCTATTCGCGTCGGCCTGATCCGCTGCGATACGCACGGGGCGTATTTCTCTGCCCTATGTGCCCGGCACGATCCACTGCGCTTGCAGCATCCGCTGCCGATTGACCAAGCGGGCTCGTACTCGTGGCAGCATGGCGGCGCCCACTTCTATTTTTATACCAACTACAGCGACCCGCGGCAGATTTCGGTCGATGTCGTCGAGGGCTTCCAATTGGCCAAAGTCTGGGACGAAGACCGCGCGGCCGCCGAGTGTCTGGCGCAGGTCTTCGACGACCGGCCGGTGGTTTGCGATGATGTTGCCGAGGTCAGCGACGGGGTCGATCTGGTTTTTATTGCCGACTGCAACGGCGATGGATCAGATCATTTGGCACTGGCGCGCCCCGGTCTGGCCAAGGGCGTGGCGACATTTATCGACAAGCCGCTGGCGCTGACGGTCGACGATGCTCAGCAATTGGTTGGTTTAGCCGCCGAGCATCACGCGCCCATGACTTCGATTTCGATTCTGCGCGTGCTGCCCGAAGCGGCGCGCTTTGCCCGGCGGTTGGACGAGGTGGGGGAGGTGCAGTTCGGCACAATTCAGGGCGGTGGCACCGCGATGGCAGGACATATCCACGCGGCCAGTCTTGCTCTGGCTATCTTCGGCAATGGCGTAGAGAGCGTGCGGGCAATGGGCGATACGGACTTGCAGACCGTCCATTTGAGCTACGGCGATCGCAGCGATCGGCCGCGGCGCGGAGTGACGCTGAATTGCGATGTCGGTGCGGTCTGGCACTGCGCCTTTCACGCCAGCGCTTATGGGCCACGCGGCGCGATCCACTCGCCGCCGATGAGCGACTGGGACTTTCCCTTTGGTGCGGCGCAGATCCTGCGTATTGTCAAAGAGATGGTACAAACGCGCACATCGCCGCCGATTACCGCTGATATGCTCGAAGCGGTGGCTATTTGTGCGGCCGCGCGCCAGGCGCAGGAGACCGGCCGTGCGGTGCAAGTATAAAGGCGTTCCAACCCCTATCTCAGAGTAGAGCGATGCCCATTGTCAAATGCCACCACCACGGATTCACCGTCTCCGATGCCGAGCGCTCCGCTGCGTTCTACCGCGATCTGCTCGGGCTCGAACTCGTGCGCGTATCTGAGCGCAGGGACTTGCCATCCTACGACCGGATTCTCGGTCACGACAGCGTGGTGTTGAAGGTTGCAATCTTGCGCCACCCTGTTGGCGAGTTCATTCTCGAACTCGTCGAGTACCAACACCCCGCGGGAAAGAAGCGCGCACTAGACAATCCCTTTATCGGCTCTTCGCACTTGGCTTTTGAGGTTGACGATGTAGACGCCGTCTATGCGCTGCTGCGGGATGCCGGCTACGGCGCGATCAATCCGCCCGTAGATGTCGAGCGCGATGGGGTGGCGGTTGCCCGCGCGATGTACGGGTTAGATCCCGACGGAATTAGCATCGAGCTTTTTCAGGAGTTTGAAGATGTCGTCAAAAAATAGAGCGGCGATGAACGCATTGGGGCTGAGCCGATTGCACCCTGCCGATTCGCTGCGCGCGGAGCCCTAAATGCGCAGCGAAGACCGGCCGCTGGCCCTGGTTACGGGAGCCGCCGGTGGCATTGGTGCAGCGATCGTGGCCCGGCTCGTGCGCGATGGATTGAAGGTCCTGGCGCTCGATCGTTCCGCGGCGGAGATGGATTCGCTGTCTGCACAGCACAAAGAGGTTGTACCCTACGGCTTTGATTTAGCAGACCTTGCAGCGACTCCAAAATTTCTGGCCGAGCTAATTCGCGCTCACGGCGTCCCCACCCGTCTGGCACTCAACGCCGGTGTTTGGCCCGGGGCGCCGATCACAGAGATGAGCGATGCGATTTGGAATGTGAACTTCGCGGTCAATGTTTCGTCCCCCTTCGCTTTTATGCGGGCGCTAGCCCCAGAGATGGCCCGGGTGGGGGGCGGAGCGATTGTCTGCACCGCCAGTCGCAATGCGCACCGGTCCAGCGTTAATAACGCCGCATACGATGCATCAAAGGCGGCTCTCCTAGGGCTGGTGCGCACGGCGGCTGGGGAGTTCGCCGCTGATGGGATCCGCGTTAATGCAGTGTCTCCGGGAGTGGTGTCGACTGCGGCTACTGCGGAGGTTGAGGAGCCGATCTTCAGTGCTGCCTATCGGAAACAGATTCCGATGAACCGCTACGGTGGGCCCGAGGAAATCGCTGCGGTCTGCGCCTTTCTGCTTTCGGATGATGCCAGTTTTGTGACCGGGCAAGACCTGATTGTCGATGGCGGCCAGATTGCCTGTCAGGACAACGGGCGCTTTATGCAGATCCCCGGGTTGGCGAACAAATAGCGGGAGTAGCAATATGCGTTTGATGGGGCTGTTGCAAGAGGGGAAAGGGGTATTCTATCCTCAATAGAGGGAAGCCGATAAAACTGTGACCAAAGCGCTTGGTCTCGTCGTAGCGATGAGCCGAGCACGCGTCCAAATCGCTTGAAATGAAACCGAGCACTGATTGAATTGGGGTTTTCCGTGAGGGGGACCATAGAATCGGCCCAGTGGCAAACCAAAGATACCGTAGATAGTGCGGAGATTCAGCGGTCAAGTCTGGTGTTTGAGGGATTTCACGCCGCAGCTC
>JAYPJE010000016.1:0-77649 GCA_038128265.1 Gemmatimonadota bacterium | reverse complement strand
CGCTGGGACTGAAGCGCGCTCGTCTGTTCGGCACGCCGTGCCTGCTGGGTTATTTGCCCGATAGCTTCGGCAATATTGGACAGATGCCGCAGATCCTACGCGGTTTTGGGATCGACAATGCCGTATTTGGGCGTGGCGTTAATAGCTACAACCCCGATGTCGACAGCGACGATCCGGCGGCCATTGGCTATAAGTCGGAGTTTACCTGGCGCGCGCCCGACGGCTCCGAAGTTTTGGGTGTCTTTATGGCCAATTGGTATGCCAATGCGATGACCATACCCGCGGCAGAGGGCGAGGTCAAAGCGTACGTCGACAAGACGCGCGACGCCTGTTTGCGCTTTGCCACGACGTCGCAGCTGCTGTTTATGAACGGCTGCGATCACACCCCTTCGCAGCCCGATATTAGCACGGCGCTGCGTTTGGCCAATGCCGAGGTCGAAGACGCCGAACTGATTCACTCTAGCTTTGATGCCTATTTGGAGTCCCTCCGCGCAGAGGTAAAAGACTTGCAAGTTAAAGAGGGCGAGATGCGCAGTGAATACACCGATGGTTGGGGCACGCTGACCAATGTATTGAGCAGCCGCCTGTATCAAAAGCGCGCCAACTGGGTGTGTCAGACCCTGTTGGAAAGGGGCGTCGAGCCGCTGGGCGCACTGGCGGCCTGCTACGGAGGCGGCTACGACGAAGATATGGTGTGGTACGCCTGGAAAACCCTGATGCAAAACCATCCGCACGACAGCATTTGTGGCTGCTCCTGCGACGAAGTGCATCGGGAAATGGACACGCGCTTTGAAAAGTGTGCGATTCTGGCGCAGCAGCTGTGTCGCGAGCACATGGAGTATATAGCAGGCCAGGTAAATACGGCGGTTTTTGCCGATGCGCTCACGGCCGTTGTCGCCTATAATCCGCTGCCGCACGACCGCGTTGAAGTGCTTGAAGCCAGCATCGATCTGCCCGAGGACGATGCGACGGTCGGCTTCGTCGTGCGCGATGCAGAAGGCCATGCCCTACCTACTCACGTAGCTGAAGACTGCGGCGTAGTATGGGACTACCACCTGCCCGACGTCGGTTTTCGCGAACCCTATGATCGGCGTCGCGTGCGCCTCGTTTTTGAGGCGCCGCTGCCGGCTGGCGGTCTGGGCGCCTACGGCGTTTTTGCAGCCGAAGCGGTGGCCGAGTCTCGACGCGCCGACGCGCTCGAAAACGATTTTCTGCGCGTTGAACTGCACGCCGATGGCCGCTTTGATCTGGTTGATAAAGCCAGCGGACGGCGCTTTTGCGACCTACATAGACTCGAAGATAGCTGGGATTGCGGAGACGAATACAATTACCGCATACCGGACGATGATGAGGTGGTCCATGCGGAATCCGACAAAACGAAGGTTGGTCCCATAGAGGACAACGGCGTCTATCAGATTTGCTGCATAGAAACGGTGCTGCAGGTGCGCGGACGGGCTCTGCCGGTTTCCTACGAGTTGCGCTTGGGGCGGCACAGTCGCCGCTTAGAGGTGCGCCTGTCGCTCGACAATACATCGGAAAACCACCGTTTGCGCGTGCTCTTTCCAACCGATATAGATAGCGCTACGGCCGTTGCCGACGGCCAGTTTGATCAGGTCGAGCGGGCGATTGTTCCGAGTGAAGTGTGGGAAAATCCATCGAACTGTCATCCCCAGCAGGCATTTGTTGCGGTCGACGATGCCGACGGTGGATTGCTGGTGGCCAACCGCGGTTTGCCGGAATACGAAGTGCTGCAGGACGGCCGCAATACCATTGCGCTGACGGTGCTGCGCGCCGTCGATCGACTCGGCGATTGGGGCGTATTTCCGACACCGGAAGCCCAGTGTAAAGGCGCCTTTATATGCGAATATGCCTTGGTGCCGTATGGATCAGAGCGGGCGGCTGCCGCTGCCCAAGCCTACGCGTTTAATGCACCTCCACACCTTGCGCAGACGACCTTGCACGACGGTGTAATCGCGGCCCATGCGCCGCTGCTGGCGCTGCAGCCGGCACCGCTCGTCCTATCTGCCTGCAAAAGGGCGGACGGTCGCGACGGGCTGATTGTGCGCTTCTACAATCCGACGACTGAGACACTGCGCGCGCGCCTGCAGGTGGGGATGAATGTGGATCGCGCGTTTGAGTGCGACCTCGCAGAAAATCGCCTGCGCGATCTGGCGCCCACCGGAGACGGAGGAAATATCGTCGAGATAGAGGCTGGTGCTAAGGAGATTGTCACGTTGGAGTTGGTTGCCAATGGCAGAGAAGCCTAGGAACTAACTTCGCCGATAGGCGGCTGAGACATCGAACGCAAAACGCCTTCTGATCAGGTAAATTGGCCGATCAGAAGGCGTTTTCTTAATTGGAATATCACATGCTATAATTCGTTGACCTTTTCCACGAGACCGTCGTTTATCCACATGGGTTGGTCTGGAAAGACCACCGTATAGCGCGTTTTTAACACGGATGGATTGTCTGGATCGACAGTCAGCGAGTAGGTATTTACGTATGCGTCTTTGTCCTGGCTCAGAGTGCACGAAGGGCTTTGTTCAAAGTGGATCGAATTTGCTGTGAGCCGCGATTCGTTGAGCATGGGTTGGTTCATAAGTGCGCAATAGTGCGTCATTACCAATTTTTCGCCCTCGTCGTGATACAGTGTTACCATTTCCGTATCGTCTTCAAAGACGGTTTCCACGATCGTGCTACGGTTTGATATGACTTTATAGTTCAGTTTGAGGTCTAAGGTATCGCCGTTGGAGCGAATCAAGGTGCCTTTCCACGTGCCGACCAACGTTTCCATACGCTTAAATGCGGCACTTGGTTCATATCCATTGTCTTCTTGGCTCGCTGCATTCGTAACAAAAATCACGAGAAGAACGTATAGCGCGTTTAGTCTATTCATGGTATATCTCCTGTTTTAAGAGGCATTCTATTCCGCTAGCGTTCGAACAAAGAACAGCTCTCGGCGAATGTGTACGACTAATTGGGCGGTTTTTTCGCCGAGTTCGGCGGACTTCTCGGCTTCTGTTAACCTTCCATAATGTTGCTCCATGGTCGACATATTGTCCCACTCTCTCTCCCAAATGAATTTGAGTGAATCTTCGCTGCCCGCTAGGGGTTGGTAATAGCGCTTATGTGGGAAGCCTCCCAGACCCTGTTCGATTTCGATCCACTGTTTTTCGTGGGTCATGATCTCATCCCACGCGGCGTGGTCTCGGATCTGGTGAATCCAACGTTCCATGATCGCCATATTAATTTTTCTTTCTTCGCGCAGCTAGGATAACTGCAGCGCGTTGCTAACGATGCGTGCGGCGGCCTCGTCGTCTACGCACGGGGTAATGTCGATCTGCAGTTTGTCGTTCCAGTGCTGCATCCACTGTATCAGCAGTTCGACGTCATCCGTCTCCCAGATACTCGTTCCGCGCAGGCCACTTACATCGTGCCAGCGACCGAGCATAGTGAGGCCATCCGGCAATTGGTAGGTGGGGTTTTCACCGCTTTCGATAAAGCGAGAAAAGATATCGTTTCGATGCGTATTGTTGGGCATGCTCCAATCGGCTCTATACAGCATGACAACACTCCTTTCAGGGTGTGATCCAGTTACACGTGAGGTATAGGCAGGTCGGTCCTGCGGCTAACGGGATGGCCCGTTGCATTTGCTGTAGCTGATTTTCTGGTTGAAAACACGGTGAGATTTGGTATGCGATGTGGCTGTGCCAGTGGCTGAGTTCGTTAACTAGCTGTGTGAGGTTATCCGTCGCCCACAGGCAGGATCCCCACAGGTGCACAATGCTGTGAATGCTGTACACCAAGGTGGGGTATTCACCTTTATTCGCAGAGAGTTGGCGCAAATAATCTACGTGGCGGGCAAAGGAGGTTGGCCCATTGGATCCCTGTGCATGCCATTCGACGAGATGGACTCGCATATATCCCTCGCACTTAGTACGTGGAAAATCAGATGGTTTAAACATAGGGCTGAGCGATGGGTCGCAATGGACTATTCTATGGCATTTTTATTGAAAAGTGGAGAAATGTATGCGTGAAACGACCTATTGCTTTACCGCCGAGTGCAAGTTGTATTTATGGTAATGCCGCCGTAATTGCGCACGGCTAGATGGAAAGAAGGGGTGCATATGACAGGTTGTGTTCAGCTGGGTGAGACCGACTTGGTTGTCAGTCGCCACGGTTTTGGCGCGGCGCGTATAGGTGAGGGCGGCGCCGTCGAACAGGTTCGTTCGCTGTTCAACACACTGCGTGAAGAAGGGATCAACTTTATCGACACAGCCGATTGTTATGCGCACAGCGAGGCGCTTATCGGCCGACTTCTCGGCCGTACTAAAGAAGCGTTCGTCATTGCCACTAAATGTGGATGCTTATGCGATGGGGAGGAAGGTGTTGCCTACACGCCTGAAGTGATTGAGCACAGCATAGATCGCTCGCTGCAGCGCATGGGACTCGAATGCTTGGACCTAGTCTATTTGCACACCTGTTCGGCCGATGTGCTGCGTGCCGGTCATGCCGTCGAAGCCCTTCTAAGGGCTAAAGAGGGCGGTAAAGTTCGCTACATAGGCTATAGTGGCGACGGCGACGATGCGCTGTGTGCCGTTGCGCTGGGCGTATTTGACGCGCTGCAGGTCACGTTTAACATCGTTAACCAAGCCGCTCTCGATGCGGTGCTGCCGGCTGCAGCGCGCGCGGGTATGGGCGTAGTGGCCAAGCGGCCGATCGCCAACGCACGACTTTTGTTGCCCGACACGCCCCATTTTTACAGAGGCCCCCACTGGGAATCGGTGCGCGCGCTGTTGCGCGATGAGGGCATCGAAGAGGATCCGTTGGAGTGGGCGCTGCGCTTTACGCTTTCGCATTCGGCCATTCATTCGGCGATTGTCGGTACGACGAATGCCGATCACGTGGTGGAAAACGGGCGTCGAGCGGACGGTGGCGATCTGTCCGAGCGCGCGTTACAGGCACTTCACGCCCTGGGCCGCTGCGTCGAATGAGGCGGTCTGGCACAGGCGAGTAACGGCCGTCCAAACCCGATCGCTTGCATCTATCTGCGTTGCAGCAGTTCTTAGAGCGTTAGATATTCTGACAGCGATATCCCATCGCTGAAGAAGCCCCTCTGCAATGTACCAACCGCAACAGCGTTGGTGCGGGGAGCGCAGCACGTGCGGAAGGCCATTCCAGCCTATTTCAGGCAGTATCTCAACGAGCGCGACAGCGCCAGAGAGAACGTGCGCGGCGACGGCACGATCACCTGGCGCGGTATCGGTGTCGGTGCCGTTCTATGTGCGATCATTGCCGTCGGCGTGCCCTACGGCGGCATGGTGATTCAGGGCACGCGGCTCGGTCTGAGTTCATCGGTTCCGGCTGCGTTCTTTCTCTTCTTTATGCTGTTGATTACGCTGCACGTGCTGTTGGGCAAGGTCAAGAGAGGGTGGGCTTTCACGTGGGGAGAGCTGCTAACCATCTTCTCGATGATGGCTGTGGCCACGGCCATTCCCACGCGCGGCGTCACGGGTTTGCTGCTGCCGATGATCACGGGGTCGGCCTATTACGCTACGCCCGAAAACGGCTGGGATGAAGCGCTGCGGCCGTTTGAACCTGAGCATTTGCTCGTCAAAGATGAACAGGCCATCGCTGCATTTTACGAGGGCAGTGGTGTAAATGCGCAGATCCCTTGGGATGTGTGGGCTGGGCCACTGACGCACTGGCTGGTTTTTTACGCGGCTCTGTATCTGACGCTTATCTCGCTGTTGACCATTTTGCGGCGTCAGTGGAGTGAAAACGAACGCCTGGCCTACCCCCTGGCACAGATTCCCCTGGCGATGATGGAGTCCAATCGCGCCGCGCAGCTGCTCAAACCCTTTTTTCGCAATCCCTTCATGTGGGTAGGGCTCGCCATCCCCTTCTTCTTTAATTCGCTCAATGCACTGCACCACTACGACCCGGCTTTTCCGACGGTTATGCTGCGCTGGCGCTGGCCTATTTTCGACGAGACCGTCTCACTGCGGCTGTGGATAAACTTTCTCATTCTCGGCTTCACCTACCTCATCAATGCGAAGATATCGCTGAGCGTTTGGTTTTTCTACTTGGTGCACGTGCTGCAGGAACGCGCCTTAACGCTAATGGGTATGAGCAGCCCGGAGCGCACATTAGGGCAGTGGAGCGAGCCGGGTATGGGACACCAGATGATGGGAGCCCTCCTAGTGCTGGTCGGGTATGGGCTGTGGGCCGGACGCAGTCACATTCGCGACGTCCTGCTGCGCGCTTGGGGTCGGGGCACGGCAAGTGATGTAGATGAGGTTATGTCTTATCGCACGGCGGTGCTCGGAGCTGTGGGCGGGCTGAGTCTGATGGGCGCATGGCTGTGGCTCTCCGGCATGCCCGCTTGGGTCGTGCCCTTTGTGCTGGTCAGCAGCATGGTGATTTTTATCGGTCTGGCCCGCGTGGTCGCCGAGGCGGGGCTGCCCACGGTTACGCCCGGCATGGTGCCTGCCGCCCTGACGGTTTCGTGCATCGGCATGCCGGCTCTGGGGGCGCCCGGCCTGGTCGCCACCAGCTATACGCTAGTGTGGATCGGGGATATGCTGGTCTTTATGGCTGCGCCGCTGGCGAATATTTTGCGGCTGAGCACGGAGGGCATGCAGAAGCCGCGTCGCCTATTAGGTGCTATCGGTATGGCAATGGCAATCAGCCTGATCGTCTCCGTGTGGTTTACGCTGTATTTGGCCTATCGCTACGGGGCGGTGAACCTGCACGCGCAGTATTTTGGCAACTTCGCCGTCGAACCGGCCAAGTTTGCCATGCGCCAGCTGGCCGATCAGACGGCGGCTAGCGCGGATGGGTGGCTGTGGATGGGTTTTGGCGCTGCGCTGATGACGGCGTTGATGTATGCGCGCCAGCGATTTTACAGCTGGCCCTTTCACCCGCTGGGGTTCGTCACCAGCATGGGGTGGGTGATGGATACCATTTGGTTTTCGGTGTTTGTAGCTTGGATGCTCAAATTGGCGATCTTGCGTCTGGGTGGGATCAAAAGCTATGAGAAGAGCAAGTATTTTTTTATGGGGCTGGCGCTAGGCCAAATCGTCTGCGGTGGTATATGGCTGCTCATCGACGGCCTAACGGGCGTTGTTGGACATCGCATTCGGGTGTACTGACGCGCTTTACGGGTCCCACCGCGCGCGCCACTGCGGATAGTCATGGTCCAACAGGCGCTGGGGCCAGGTGCCCAACCAGCGATAGCCAACGCGGCGCTCGTATTCCATAGCGGCGAACTCGGCGTGCAGGGTGCCATCGCGGTCGGCAAAGATGGGCCGCTGCGTGTCGAGATCGTAAAAGCGCGCCCACAGAGGCGGTGCCGATGGGTCTTCAACGACAAAGACGTCAAATCCGGCCGATAGCGATGAATCTGGCTGTTCGACAACGGCGATGCCCTTGATTTTAGACTGTGCAAACCACGCAACGGCGCCCTCAATTGCATCCCGCACGCGTGGTGTAGGCCTCTCTATTTCCATCAAATAGCGCGTTATCTCGACGCTTTCCCCTCCGCTCAGCGATGGGTATTCGTAGGCGCGTGCCTGGCGCGGGCGCAGGTCGTGGCGGTCGTGTTGAGCGCACCAGACCGTGAGTGCACTGTCGACGCGGACCTGTGCCGCCAGGATGACCTCTACGCCTCGATCGACGGCGCGCTGTGCGTCTGCGCGTCGCGTCGAATCGACAAAATCATAGGGTGCTTGCCCTCGCGCCACGTCGCGCAGCAGGCGCATGACGCCAATCATTGCGCCGTCGTTAAAGGTGATGTGATCATAGTAGCCGGAGCGCAGCGGATAAAACTGCGGCCAGCCGCCGGTTTCGTACTGTGCCTCCAGCAGGTAATCCAATGCGCGAAAAAAACTGCGCTTTAGCCGTTCGGAGTGCGTGTGCGCATAGACGCGGGCGAGGTAGCGCGCTGGCTGGTGCGTGGCGCCGTTATCAATCGTCGTTGGAAAGCGCCGCGGATCTTCGGCATCCATTGCCCGGCGGATGCGCGTCCGCTCGACTGGGTCGATGATGCGGGTTAAATCGATGTTTTTCGGCCAGCCGCCGTTGGGGTATTGGTAGAGCAGCACGTTGTCGGCGATGCGCGCAGCTTCGCCGCTTGCATACCACGCGCGGGGTTGGCGCAGGGCGTCGCTCCATGCGAGGGGGGCATCTGCATGCTGAGTGGCATGCGCACCGCGACACAGGATGAGCAGAAAAAAGCAGGATAGATACGCGACTACGGAATACACGCTAATTTTCCTTGACGATGATCAGGTATGCCCAGAATGTTTGAAATGCGATCCCCTGGATTGGCACGCGCGCTACGCCAAGGGAAAAGCGGACGCTTTAGTTCGGAAACCATGTGAAAAATACTATTAGGTGGATTGAGAGTTTGCAAGGTAACAGCCGTTGGGCATTGCGGCTGTTGATGCGCTTGGCGTGCGTGTATTTCGGGGGGGTGGTCGCAGGTCCAGCGAGGGCAGAAGAAATCGTTATCGAGGAGAATACGGCCGGCTTTTGCGCGGTCGATGGCTCGATTATGACCAGCGTAGAAGGCTATACGGGTAGTGGGTATGCCGATACCGACATTGGTTTGGGATACAGCGTCAGTTGGAGCGTGCAGGCGGTTCAGTCGGGACCGAGCGCGCTGGTCTGGCGCTATGGAAACGGAGGAAACATTAGCCAACGCGCCGCACGCCTAGTGATCAACGGCACCACCGCGCGCGACAGCGTGCTCTTTCCCCACACGGGCAAGTGGACGAACTGGCGCGAACACGACACGCTCTGGGTGGAGTTGGCCAGCGGCTACAACTCCATCCGGCTTGAAGCGCTCGAACCGTCAGGCTTGGTCAATATCGACTATTTGAAAATAGTTGGCACTGGCGTTGAACCGGTTGCCTGCGTGCCAACCTATGTGCTTTCCGTGGGGGCCAATGACGGGCGCGGTGGCACGGTGTCCTACGAGCCCGTTTTAGACTACTACGACGAGGGCACGCTGGTAACGGTGCGCGCCCAGCCGCAGCCTGGCTATTTCTTTCAGAGTTGGTCGGGCGATGCGCCAGGTGCCGAGGCCGTGCACACCTTTGCCATGGCAAAGAGCACGGTGGCGGAGGCTATTTTCCTGCCAGAGGGCACGCGTGCCGACCCGCGCCTAGTTGGCTATGCGTCTGTGCAGGATGACCTCGGCACGCCGTACTTAGTTACGGGAGGGGCGCTGGGTGATACGGTTGAGGCCCACAGCATCGAAGAACTCCGCGCGTACCTGCGGGATGATCGGCCGCAGGTGGTGACCTTTTCTGGGCGGTTTTCGGCCGCGACGGAAATCGATATTGCTTCGCATAAAACGCTGCTCGGTTTAGGCCCACAGGCCCACTTGGAAGGCATCGGACTGCAGATCAATGCGGCGCGCAACGTCATCGTGCGCAACGTGCAGATATCGCATGTCACGCCGCAGGACGCCATTGAAATCAACAATCGCTCGCAGAATATTTGGATCGATGGCTGCGAGCTGTACTCCGACCGTGAGCACGGCAAAGATTTTTATGACGGACTGCTCGATATTAAAAACGAATCATCGTTTATAACGATTTCGCGAACGCATTTCCACGATCACTTCAAGACTAGCTTGATTAGTTCGGGTGATCAGGCGGTAGCCGACTCGGTCATTCGCGTGACCTATCACCACAACGTCTTTAGCAACTGCAATTCGCGCCTGCCGAGTATTCGCTTTGGCAAGGCGCACCTTTTCAACAATTACTACCTGAACAGCGATACGGCGATCAACGCGCGCATGGGCGCCTGCGTGCGAGTGGAAAACAACTACTTCGAGGGCGTGCGCAAGGCGGTGGTGATGGATTTTACGCCCGTGCTGGGCGGCGTGCAGCTGTTGGGTAATTACTTTGGCGACAGTCAGTATGTCGATTCGCCTCCGTGCGCGCTGGACGTGCCCTATGCCTACCTGCACGCGCTCGAAGCGGCTGCGGATGTGCCGGCTCTACTGGTTGATCGAGCGCCGACGGCCGTCGAAGAGCGCGGTGGGAAGCCGCTACACATCGCGTTGGACAATTATCCCAACCCGTTTAACGCGCGCACGCAGATTCGCTTTGTCTTGCCTGCAGCTCAGCGCGTAACGCTGGAAGTATTTGATGTGCTGGGGCGTCGCCTAGCCGCTGTTATGGAGGACCAGCTTTTGCCGGCCGGCGTGCACGAAGTCGCCTGGCATGCGATCGAGCGCGCCACCGGCGTTTATTTTTATCAATTACAGGCGGCGGAATACGTCCGCACGCGCAAGATGATTTTAATAAAATGAGGAGCGAACGATGAAGGGATTTCTGCGGTGGGCTCTGCTCGGTTTGTGGGGCATGTCGTGGGCGCACAGTGCGCAGGCGCAGTCCGTTCCACAGGTAGTGCAGCCTGGCATCGAAGTGCGGCAGGTGATGGCAGTGGGGGAGAACTTTATTCGCATCGCCAAACATCCCGTAACGGGCGAGATATTTTACCTAGGTGTGAACGGGCTCATATACTCAGTCGACGTGCTGGCGGGCACGAGCGAGCGGCTCTACGCCTGGCCCGACCACGGCATTCGCGTAGCTACGGGCTTTGCCGTTGGCCCCGACGGCACGTTTTATCTGGTCGGCAACCCGACGCGCGATGGCAACAATATCGGCATCGTTAGGAAGGGGGTGCCGGTAGGTGATCAGCGCGTGTGGACGACGGTGGCCGAGAGCGCGCCCTATCCGGAGAGCACGGGGCGCGACCACAAGTTCAACGCCATTGAAGTATCGCCCGACGGCCGCTTCCTCTTCGTCAACAGCGGTTCGCGCACCGATCACGGCGAAGAGCAAAACAGCGGTCGCGAATATCCGATCACCTCGGCCATCTTTCGCGTGCCGATTGACGCGGAAAACCTGATTCTGCCCGACGACGAAGAAGGTCTACGGCCTTTCCTATACGCCGACGGTGTGCGCAATAGCTTTGACTTGGCTTTTGCTCCCAACGGCGACTTATTTGCCGCCGAGAACTCCGATACGCGCGACAACCCCGAGGAGTTAAACTGGATTCGCCAGGGCCATCACTACGGCTTTCCCTGGCGCATAGGACCCTACGACAACCCACAGCGCTTTGCCGATTTCAATCCGCCCGATTCCGACCCGCTCTTGGTCGAGGGAATCAATATGGAGCGGACTTTTTACAACGATCCCGACTTTCCGCCGCCGCCGGATGGCGTGGTCTTTACCGATCCGATCGTCAACGTGGGGCCGGACGCCGATAAGTTTAGAGATCCCGTCGATGGGCTGATCAAAGATGCCAGCGATGAAGGCATTTCCATCCGTTCTTTCACGCCGCACAGTTCGCCGCTGGGGCTGGTTTTTGACGGCGAAATGGCGCTAGACGAACAGTTTCGAGGTGACGGCTTTTGCCTGAGTCAGAACGACGCAGACCTGCGCAAATACGCCCCCTTCGGCGATCCCGGCGAAGATCTGTTACACCTCGACCTGCGCAAAGAGGCCGACGGGCAGCGCTACAGCATGCGGGTTACGCGCCTGGTGCAGGGCTTTACCAGTCCGGTTGATGCGGTTATGCGCGGCAACAAAATTTACGTGTTGGAGTACGCGTCGAACGGACGTCTGTGGGAGATAGCGCTGCCGCCGCGTCGCACCGATACGGCGGTGCGAGATAGCGAGGGTGTGCCCGCAGATTTTGGACTGGTCGGCAACTATCCCAACCCGTTTAATGCCGAGACTGTTATTCGCTATCGTTTGCCGGCAGCCGATCGCGCTGCGCTGACGATCTACAATGCGCAGGGACAGCGGGTGCGCGCGCTCGTGCAGAATGCGTTGCAGGGCGGTGATCACGAAGTCATTTGGAACGGGCGCGACGAGCGCGGTGTATCCGTAGGAGCGGGAATCTACTTTGCCGAGCTTGTTTGGCGCGACCGCGTGGCCATAGAAAAGATGCAGCTGCTAAAGTGAACTAGGGTCGCTGCTGTCGGGCGATGCGTCGATGAGCTTTTGCGCGTCTTCAAGTGGCTTGGCCAGGCGCAGGTGAACTTCGGTTGGTAGGATGCCATACTGGTGTTTAAAGCACTGCGTGAAATAGCTGGGGCTGGAAAAGCCCGTTCGATAGGCCACTTCTTTTACGCTGGGCTTGGGCGTTTCGCTCAGGATGCGAAACGCATCTGTTAGGCGCACATCGCGCAGCAGATGGCCTGCGCTGATGCCGATGTATTTCTTGAACAGGCGATTGAGGTGACGCGGGGTGATACCGGTGTGGTCGGCGATCTCCTCTATGCTGAGCGGTCGCTGGAAGTTGGCGTATATGAAGGCGCTGGCGCGCTCGCACAGGGCGTTGCCTCGCTTGCCTGCTTCGACGCCTGCTGAAGTCGACTCGGGAGCGTATTCGCTCAAGTCGAGCTCAGCGGACAGCACGGTGCCCAGCCACACGCGAATCAGGCTGCCGGCGATCTCGTATCTCCACGGATTGGGCGCCTCGTCGAGCAGTGTGCGAAACATCTCGGTGATGGTCCCTTCCTGTGGACGGCCGTCAAACTTCAATAACTGGCCGTTGGCCTGCGCGCTCAGCGCGCGCGTGAAGGCCGCCGAGTCCGGACCGTTGATTCCCGCCCTCGCCGTCAGTCGAACCCCCCGCTCGATACAGTGCGACCGATGCACGAGTCCGGGCACGATGAGTGCGCCGTCGCCGGGCAACAGGGTGAGCGGCGGCTGCCCGTCCGTTTCGATTTCGTATTTTCCCTCTATACAGTGGTGTACTTCAATGGCATCGGCGTGCTGGTTGTCAGAGTACTTATGGTCCGATGGATGACGCACGCTGTGGATGTAATAACATGTGAAGAATACGTCATTTAGAGGCAGTGCGAAGACGTGTGGTGTCGCTAGTAGAATTTGCTTGTCAAAATGGAGTAAAACGGAGTCGAGCAGGGGAGAGTAGCCCAACTGTTTTGTCAATTGCTCCGCTAGCGTTGGCATAAAAATGTCTGAATCGAGATAGTTAATGTCTGTATAGTGAAAAATGTCTGAATTTTGGGTAGATATGTCAATTTAGTAAATTGTTAAACCTGTTTGCGCACAGGGGAAGGTCTACATTTAGGAAGATGCTCTACCCCTCCACCTTCGGACTTGCCATTGAGCCGGGAACGCTCCTCTGATACATCCGTTGGCCTTCTACAGCACCCTACGCCGCGCATTCGACCGTGGGGCATGTTGGTGGGTATGGTGCTGTGCTTGGTCATTTCGCTTGGCCTTCCCTATGGCGAGTTTATTATCCAGGGCACCCGCCTCGGCCTGAGTTCCTCTACGCCCGCCGCTTTTTTTCTTCTCTTCGTCTTTGTCGTTGTCGTGCAGCCGCTGCTGGGCAGTGTGCGCCGCAGTTGGGCTCTCAACCGCCCTGAGCTGCTCCTCGTCACAGTTATGATGATGTTGGCTACCGCCGTTCCCACGCGCGGCTTTACCGGCGTGGCGCTGGCCGTCATTTCCGCCGTAATGTATTACGCCACCCCCGAAAACGGCTGGCTCGAGACTGTCGTGCCCTACCTGCCCGACTGGATTGCTCCGCGCGACGAAGTGGCGATTAAAGCGTTCTATGAAGGGCTGTCGCAGGGAGCACGCGTGCCTTGGGATGTGTGGCTACAGCCGCTGGGATGGTGGCTGCTGTTTATGGCGGGTTTGTACTGCACAATTATCTGCGCTATGGTGATTATGCGGCGCCAGTGGATGGACAACGAACGCTTGCTCTATCCGCTCGTGCAGGTGCCGCTGGCCATGATCGATGGAAAGGATGATCAACTCGTAAAGCCCTTTCTCAAGAGACCGCTGCTGTGGGTGGGCTTTGCCATTCCCCTCATCTTTAATACGATCGACTCGCTGAGCAATTACTACCCCTTTATTCCAAGCACGACGCTGAACTTGAGGTTTGACGTCGTGCCCGATATGCCGGCTATACGAGTGCGACTCAACTACTTGATGCTCGGATTGGCCTATCTGATAAACACCGGCGTGTCGTTTAGCCTATGGGTGTTTTTCGTGCTGGCCAAAGCGCAGCAGGCCATCTGTGGAGTGCTGGGAATTTACAGCGCGGAGCAGTTGGGTCGCTTCGGGCATATGGGTGCTACGACCGGCATGCTGAGCCACCAGACGCTGGGGGCGATGGTCGTGCTGCTGCTGATGGGGCTATGGACGGCGCGAACGCACCTGCGCGCCGTGTGGGATCAGGCGTGGTCGTCCGATCAAAAAAGGGACGATGGCGAATTGCTCAGCTACCGCGCGGCCGTTATCGGCCTGGGCGTGGGGCTCGCCATCATGGGCGTGTGGCTGTGGAGGGCGGGCATGCCTGCCTGGGCCGTGCCCATTTTTTTGTTTGCCGCCTTTGCCATCTTCTTTGCTCTAACCCGCGTGATCGTCGAAGCGGGTCTGTCGTCGGCAGTAGAAGGGCTGACGGCCGGCGGCTTTGTCGTTTCGGGCTTTGGTTCCTCGCTGCTGGGACCGAGCGGTTTGGTTGCCATCGGCTATACCCTGACGTGGGCCGGTGACCTGCTGGTCTTTGCCATGGCACCGGTCGCCAACGGCATCCGCTTGCTGCACGAAGTAAAAGGCAACCGCCGGCGCGTGTTGGCTATGCTTGCGGCTGCGCTGCTGATCGCTCTGCTCGGCTCGATCTATATCACGCTGCGGTTGGGTTACCAGTATGGAGCGCTGAATATGCACCAGCAGTATTTTTCCTGGTTTGCGCAGGAGCCGTTCAAGCTGGCGGCCCAGTTCATCAACACGCCTGTTGAGCCGAATTGGGCCGGGTGGGGCTGGAATGGGTTGGGGGCCGCGATTATGGCACTGCTGATGCTGCTGCGTCATCACTTTGTCTGGTGGCCGCTGCACCCCATAGGCTATGTCGTGAGCGGCACGTGGATTATGGACAGCATCTGGTTCAGCATCTTTTTGGCTTGGTGTATGAAGAGCGTCGTGCTAAAGTATGCCGGACCAGTGGGGTACCGCCATACGCGCTGGCTGTTTATGGGACTGATTCTTGGCCAGTTTGTCGTCGGCGGGTTGTGGTTGATCATCGATGGATTCACTGGCATGACGGGCAATCGGATCAACATGTATTAGTCTTGGAATGGCTGGTCTGTGCGGGGTTGGGCATAGACGCTCAAGTGTGAATCAGAGGTATCACAATGTTGGGATGGTGTAGTGAGAGGTCGCTTTTCTTGCTTTAATGTCCCAAAAGTGATATTATGTCTATATTGTAGCATGGTATGTCCAAAAAACTCGACCAATATAAGATGTATTGGCGATAACAAGTTTGTAAATTTTACAACCCGGTCGACCAATCGGTATTGCTTGTTGTATGGGCCGATTTTCGTTGGCCTGGTTTAGCTAGTGCATGGTTTAAACTGGAGAGATCGCAAGTCGGCGTTATGAGTGCTCGCAAAAAATGGGTCCACACGGTACATCGCTTTACTTGGTTCGCAGTGGCCTTTGCGTGTGTGCTAACGATATCGAGCGGGTGCGGTGATAACGACGCCGTGCTGGCGCGCGTCGGCCAAGTTGAGATCACGCGCGTTGAATATGAGCAATTTGTTAGCAACCTATCGCCCATAAAGGAAAACGTGCGGCGCGACGCCGCTTCGCAGGCAGGCTACTTGCAGGCGATGGTCGACCGCGAGTTGCTCCTGCTGGAAGCAACCGAGCGCGGGTTGTACGAAGACGTCGAAATTCAGCAGGAACTCGCCTTTATCACGCGTCGCCGCCTGTCCGAACTCTACCAGGTTCGCGAAATTGCGCCGAGCATTGAAGTCACGGAAGAGGACTTGCAGCGCGAGTTTGTCGACAGCCGATTGAACAGCGAACGCTTGCTGAGTCGCATACTCGTGCGCAGCGAGGCGGATCGCGACCGCGTGCTGTCCGAGTTGGCCGCCGGTCGGTCTTTCGCCGAATTGGTCGATGAATTTGCCCCCAACGATGCAATCGCCGAAGGCGATGGCGTCGTCGGATGGTTTAATGGCTCCGAAGCCGAGCGGCGTTTTCTCATACCTCGCCGCGTGTTCTTTACGGTCGGCTTGGATGAAGTGGCGCCGCCCGTGCGGCTTTCGCGCGGCTGGCAGATCTACCGCTTTTTGGATGAGCGCACGCCGGAGTTAGCTACCTATCAGCAGGAAGTATACCGCTTGGTGCGCGATCGCAAGTGGCAGGCGGGCAATCGCGAGGAATTCGAGCAGCTGAAGCACCGCTATGGAGTGGAGGTGCGCGCAGAGGCGATGGGAGCACTCATCGACGCATTGCGCAAGCGTCGAGCCGATAAGCTCGATGTGGCTACCGATGGGCAGGTGTTGTTCAGTCTGAGCGAAGGGCAGATGACGGTGGGCGAGGGCATAGACTACCTGAAGGCACAAGGCGCATCGGGGCCGCCGCCCGACTCGGTTTTTGCCCAGCGCCTATTTGAGGATCTGCTGCTTCGTCCGCTGCTATTTGAGCGGGTTGCGCAGGAGCGCGGATGGAATCGAGAGGACGAATTTGTCGGCTGGCATCAGCAGGAAAAAAACAAGCTGATTTTGACGGCGCTAATGGCCAGAGAAACGGTGGCCAGCCAGGCGTTTGACGAAGGTGAAGTGCACGCCTTTTACGAAGCCAATAAGAGCCGCTTCGTCATTCCGCGCGAGGTGCGGATTCGCGAACTGTCCGCCAGCACGCTCGAAGACGCCGAAGGTTTTCTCCAGCAGTTAAAAGATGGGACCCCCATCGGACGCCTGTTGATTCGCCGCGATGCCGAAACGCACGGCAAGCCGCGCACGGGCGAAATGGCGTTAACGCCGGTTTTTCGCTCGCGTTATCCCGTGCTATTTGACGCGGCCTTTGCCGCGGCGGACGGCGAGTGGGTTGGCCCCATTGAGACCAAAGACGGTCACTTTGCCGTCTTTCAGGTGCTTGGTCGCCGCGAGGAACAGATCGAACCGTTTGACGGAGCGCGTCCGCGCGTAGAGGCGCTGCTGCGCCAGCAGAATGAGAGCGAGTTGGTGGGGCGTTTTATCAGCCGCTTGCGAGAGAAATATGCAGATCGGGTGGTGCAGTTTCCCGATCGTCTGGTTGCTGACGAGGAGTCGTAATCGATGAAGAAAGAGAAAATGCACGGGCGTGTAGTACGGCTGGCGTTGGCGGCGCTGTGGCTGGCGCTGCATGTCGCGCCGAGTAATGCGCAGCTGGGCTATCGAATCGATGCAGAGCAGGTTGTGGTCGAGGGGCGTGCCAACTGGTCCAATTGGACCATCCCGGCCAACTTAGCATACGTCGATTCGCTGGGACGCATCGCTCCCAAATCGTTCCGAACGGTGTACAACGTCTTAGCCGATACGAGTTTTCGACGCCCGCTGGAAATCTTTAGCAAGGATGCGCGCATCGCGACGATTGACAGCACGGTGCGCATCAACGACAAGGGTGAAATTCTACTCGATACGCAAGGAAAGGCCATCTTTGATTATGCCGTGCGCCCCGGCGTGAGTCGCGTAGGATCGAACCCGCAGATGGCCGCCAATATTTTTGACGGTGACCCTAATACCTACTGGGAGCCGGATCCGAACGACCCAATTAGTCAGTGGTGGATCGAGGTCGACCTGGCGCGCGTCGTGCCGTTGGAACAGCTGCGCCTGCAGTTTGTCGACGAGGAGCAGGGCGATCCCTTCCACAAGTTTATTCTACTGCTGAGCGAGCGCCAGACGCCCAGTCGTTTTGAAGAAGGAAACCTGCGCTTTTCGCGCTTCGTGCCTTTCGAGGCGCCCAACACCGACCAGCGCACCTATATCTTTCAGAGCGGTTCCGTCAGCGACGGGCTGCCGGTCGATGTGCCGGTTGAGTCAAAGCGCTTCTCGGCGGCCAGCGTAGCGACAGGCCGTCATCAGTCGAACTTCGTATCCAATGTGAGCAACTTTGAGTGGACGGGGCGCAAGATTGAGACGATCCGCATCGTCATCACCGATTCGCGCTTTGGACGAGCCGAGCTGATAAGCGAGGAAGCCTGGCAGGCGCTGCCTGTGAACGAGCGCGGCGACATAGAGTACTTCGTCCAAGATCTAACTGGCCGAGAAGAACCGGTAGACGAAGCGACCTACTTGGCGTTGGAACCGGAACGCCAGGGACGGCGCCTGTACTATCGGCGCGAGCTGCCCCGCCTCGCTGAAGTCGGCGCTTGGGCTATGGGCGACAATCTGAGTATGGGATTGGCGCGATTGGGAGGATCGATCAGCCACACCTTTTCCAATGCGGCGCCTATAGCCGCTTTTGATGGAGATGGTGCCACCCGATATCAGCACGCGTCGCGCGATCCGGAAAAGCCCGACGACAATATCCTCATAGTCGACCTAGGTGGGTCGATCTGGCTTAAGGAAATTCGCTATTTCACCGATGGCATACGAGGGTACCTGATGCGCGGCTCTTCCGGTGCGCGCGATGCCAGAGGCGAACTGCTGTGGCAGGCCTTGAGTCCGCCCGAGCGCGAAAAGAATATCGACAACGGCTCCTTCACTACGCTAAACGACGTGGTGGATCCACCGGTCAAACTCCGCTATCTCGAATTGACCACCTTTATCAACACTAACTTGGATAATATTGGGGCTGGCATTGACGAATTTTGGCCCTGGATTGCGGAAGTGCAGATCTTTTCAGAGGGACCGGCGGCCGAAGTGGTGGCCGAGTCGGACTTGATCGAATTGCCGGGCAATTTCAACCTCGGTGCTATTGACTGGGAGGCCAGCACGCCGCCTGGCACGCAGGTCGAAATCCGCACGCGGACGGGTAACCAGCTCTTTCAGATTGTGCGCTACTTTAAAAATAGCGGTGAGGAGCAGACGGAGGAGCAATATAGTAAGCTACCCGGTTTTCTAAAGGGCGTGACCGATACAACCCTGTCTCTGGGGCCTGACTGGAGTCCGTGGAGCCAGAAATACATCAACCGGGGAGACCGGGTTACGTCGCCCAGTTTGCGTCGCTACATGCAAATTCAGGCCCGCTTGATTAGCAATAGCCGAATTGTCGCGCCGGCACTTGAGCGCATATCGGTGCAGCTGCACAATCCGGTTGCGCAGGAACTGCGCGCCGAACTGTGGCCGGCGCAAACGCAGGCCGGTATTCTCGACACGTTCGAAGTGTTTTTACGCCCGGGCTTTCTCACACAGCCCATCGCGCTCGTTCAGCCCGGATTCGACGAGATGCTGCTGCGCTCTGAGCCCCAATGGGATATGAACCTGATCGATGTGGCTGTCGGCACGGAAGAGGATTTTCAGAACGAGTCGCCTGCTGTCATCTACGACCTGCCAGACGGCGACGGGTTGGCTAGCGCGGCGGGAAGTATTGTGCAGGTTGCAGGCGACCAGAGCGATTCGGTCTGGGTGCGCTTCCCACAGCCGCTCGAGAGTGCGGCGGGGGCGGCTAGCGTATTCAATCGCAGGTTGGAAGTCGGCGATTCGGTGCCGACGACGGTGGACGGTTTGCTGCTAACAGCGACCTCGCATTCGATACTACCGATCGATCAACAGGGCGATATCCGCTATTTTCGCCAGCGGGAAAGCGGGCTGACCGAAGTGGATCGCGACGAGTACGAAGATCTGCCCGTCGAGGAGCGCGGCCCCGTCCGCTACTTCCGCATCGTTGCGGCCCTGGGCGAAGAGTCGCCCTACGATGACGACGGTGAGCTGTTGACGGAGACCGACTACAATCGTCTGCCGACCAGCCGTCGAGGAGCCGTAGTTAGTTTGGGCGATTTGATACGTCTGCGCATTGCTTCGCGCATTTTTCTACAGGGATCCAATATCAAGGTCGCCGTGCGCAACGGCGCGAGCGGCGGGGTGTGGCAGGAGGCGAGCGCGGAAGACGTAACGGAAGTCGTACCGGGCGTTGGTCTGGAGATCTTGGCCCAAGGCGCGGGCAATGTGGTCGAAAAAATGCAGGTGGCGCCCAACCCGTTTACGCCCAACGGCGATGCGATTAACGACCAGACGATCATCTCTTTCTCTCTGTTCAAGGTGCATGCCGCTCGCCCAGTAAGTGTGCATATCTACAGCTTGGACGGGCGGCGCGTGCGCACCATAGAGCGCGTCGTGTCGGGTGGGTCACAGCAGTTTCATTGGGACGGCCGGGCCGATGATGGGGTCTTGGTCGTGCCAGGGCTATACATTGCCCAAGTGGACGTAGAAACCGATGCCGAAGATGTTTCGGGGCAGCAGTTGGTGCAGTTGGTTGGTGTGGCGTACTAATAGGGCGCGACACGCCGAGTTCAGACCGGGACGAATGGTTGCATATTTAAGGGAGGCACGCTTGAAAGCGATTTCTAAAGTACTTTTCGCCTCGTCGCTAGCCGTAGCTTTGCTGGCGATCACGGAGACGGGAAGCGCACAGGTAGACTACGGAACGCGGTTGGGCCTCCAATCGCAGACCGAAACGAGCTACGCGCCGCAGGGTCCCGGAGTTATGCTGGGAGCGCTGGATCCGGCGATGCGCCGTTGGTATGTGCCGCAGGAGTTGTACAAGGAGTATCAGTGGCGGCAGTGGGAGTATACCAACTACGCGCGCAACCCCTATCAGCGCTACGTGGAAACCACGTTGGAGGGCGATTACTTTTACGACCTTTACGGCAATTACGTGACGCGCGGATGGTTGATTTTTAACAACGCGCAGATCCGCCCTCTGCAGTTTGGTAATACGCTGTTTAAATCGGATCGCTTCAGCCAGTGGTTTTCCGACGTCGTGGTGGCTACCGACCAACAGGGCCAGTACCACTACGCGCTGACCGTGAGTAGCCAACTGCGTTCGGTGCTGAGTCCGATGGTCTTTTCCAAGCCGCGCTTTGACGGCGTTCAGTTCGACTTGGGCACGGATCGCTACGAGGCGACGCTGATCTACTCGCGCATCAGCAGTCCGGGTGGATCGTCTACCGCCGAATTGGAAGTTCCGCGCACGAACAATACGACGCTGCTTGGCGGGCGCTTTGGCGTTGGGCTTGGTGACTTCGTCGAAGTGGCGCTCCATACGGTCAACGCACACCAGTCTAATACGCTGTCGGACAAACTCGCCGGCAATCCATTCGCCGGAGCGCTCACCGTCGGACAAAACAAGACGGTCGGCTTTATCCAGGTCGTTCTGCGCGACGACTCGCCGGAAGACGGCGTAGGCGGAGCGGCCTACTTCCCCGCCGGTTCCGACGTGGTTATCACGTATCGCGACGGCACGGTAGACTCGGGGAAAGATATCCGCTTTGAGCCTATCGTCGAAGGGGGATTTGTTGAGCAGGGCTTTATTGCCGCTAACGGCTCCGAAGAAATCCGCCTGCTCTACGATTTCAACAGCCCGTCTTTTGTCGACCAGTCCAGCCAGGCCAAAGAAGAAATTGAGAAAGTTGAGTTTCGCCTTTCGGTCGGCAACGACTACCAGATCTGGATGACGTCCGATCAGCAGACCAATACGGACGGTCAGCCGGTGCTGCTGCTCGTGGCGCAGGCTGAGGGCAACGTCCAGGACATCACGAATTTGGAAACCGTTCGCTTTGAGTACGGCCTTCCGACGGCGACGCATATTTTTGGCGGAACGATTGAAGTGCGCAACTTCAAAGGAATCGATATTTACGGCGAATACGATCTGAACTGGAACTATCGCAAGTACCCCAATCCAAACGAGGAGAGCCACAAGGCGTATTCTGGCGTAGGCTCGCAGCGCAGCGCACCTGCTTGGATGATCAATGCGTCGAAGAAGTCATCGGTTTTTTCTCTGTTTGGCGAAGCATACAGCATGGATCCGCACTACAATACGCGGACCTTTATCACGCAGGGGGCTGGCGGCATAGAGTATGACAGCGAGCGTCGCGGCATGGTCGAACTGGTTGAGGATAACGACGATCAGGATCGCAATCCCGACACCGTGCGCTTCGACTGGCTGCCGGGCGATTCGCGCGTATTTCCCGGATGGGACCAGAACAACGACTTCATCCCCGATATCAACCAAAACGACAACCTCGTTCGCTCAAACGTAACGCCTGACTACGAGGAGCCGTTTCTGCGCTATGCGTCGGATCGCCCCGAGTTTCTATTCGGCGTCGATATGAACAACAACTTCTGGATAGATCAGTACGAGAACGACGAACTGCCGGACTATCCCTACCGCAAAGACCACCGTGGTTATAACGTCTATGGCAAGGCCGATATCACGCCTGAAATGAGCGTGTCGCTGGGCGTGCTGCGCGAGGGATTGATCTCATCAAATCAGAAAAACCACAGTCTGTATGGAATGATGACCTACGACGGCGATTCACCGCGCCTTGGTCGGCTGCGCGTATTTCAGATGGTCAAAAAGGTCGAGGACGACATTCCCAACAACCTATTGCAGTGGGCTCCGGACAACACGCTGCTGGGCGGCGAGTTGACGCAGGTGGAAGATCCGCTGCTCGCAAGGGATACGTTTGTGAGTCAGTCGTTTCTCGGGCACGCGCTGCAGCGCGGTTCGGTTTCCATGATGAACAAGCTCAACTACGTGCTCTTCAACCAGCTGATGAGTCGGGCTGATCGCCAGATGCACGGGCTCGACAAGTCGGACTTCTTTTTCGGCGTCATCAACAAGATTGGCTATCGCCGCAATATCGGACGCGTCGTCATAGAGCCGCGTTTTAAAAGCGAATTTCGCAAACAGAGCCGCGGTCTGTTTTCCGAGAATGATGAGACTTCGCTGACGGAGTTGGCCTCGGCTCTCTTTCGGGTGCCCGTGCTGAAGGTCACCATGCTACAGGCTGGTATTGAGTACATGTACTTCAACGATCTGGAAGACGATTCGATGGATTTCAATTCACTCGTCGGTGCAGTGCAGTTTAGCAATGAGTCCGACTACCTCGGCTATCGACTGCGCGCTTTGGTGGGTTGGTCGCTGGAGCGCAAGGACTTCTCCGGTCAGAAAGCGCGGCTAACGAGTCAGTCTTTCATCACCATTTTCGCTGGTCTGAACTAGTAGGGTATGCAAACGCGCCATGAGATATCGGCCAAGTGAATTGGGAGCGCGCGAGTGGAGGTTCGCTCTTGGCTGTAGTGGCCATTGGGCTAGTGGCCCTGCTGTGGCGAGTCGTCTATCTATGGCAGGTCGGCCAGGATCCCTTGAGCGCGGCGGCGCAAGCCGATGGCATGTGGAGCCAGTGGGGTGTATCGCAGGGGGTGCTGATCGGTCTTCAACTGGGTATCGGCGTGGTCAACTGCCTGCTGGTTTGGAAGTTGGCAGCGACCTTGTTGGACCACGGGGTGGGCTTTTTAGCGGGCGCAATGGCCGCTTGTTACGGTCCGTCTATATACATGGAAGGACAGGTCGGTGCTGGATCTTGGGCCGCATTCTTATCGCTTGTCGGTCTGACGTCGCTGGTCGTCTGGCGCGTCCATTCAGTCTGGACCGGACTCCTGCTTGGCATGGCGGGCGCGCTATCGGGGCCGGTTCGCCTGCTGGTCGTGGTCGGCATTTGGTGTGCTGGCAAAAGGGCATCGCGCCATGCGGCGTTTATGGTGGTTGGTTGGCTGCTGGGCCTGCTTTCGATGCTGCTGTGGACCGGAGGATGGTCAGCGCTACAGCCTGCAGGGGCGGCCGATTGGCCTTCGGCTTTGGCGCGATTTTTCTGGGGCGGAGAATGGGCCGATTTGGCCGATCCCTATCTGGCGACAGAGGGAACCATCGTTGCCGCGCTGCTGTGGCACCGGTGGCTGTTTTTTCCCTGGGGTGCAATAGGGCCTCTAATGTTGTTGGGTTTGTTCGCCCTTTGGCGGAGCAGAGCGGTCGCAGAAAAAAAGTTCGTTCTGGTGGCTTGCCTAGCGGTCATAGCCCTCACCGTCCCATACGGTGGGCATCCCGCGCTGCGCACAGTGGCTGTGCCAATACTGCTGCTGGCAGCGGCGCAGGGGATCGTGCAACTGTGGGTAGGCGTGCTGCCCGGTCGGCGCGCGGTGCTGGGTTGGGTCGTGCTTGCGGCGCTTGTCGTCGTGTGCAACCGCGGGGGGCACGTCTGGCAGGAACGGGGAACAGTGCATGAGCGTCAGGTGCGCGCACGTGCTTACGAGCAATTGGCGATGAGTGCCAATGCGGCAAGGGAGTACGAGTCAGCCATTGGATTTGATTCGGCCCCAGTTGGAGCATATGTGGGCCTAGCTCGACTCTATGGGGAAATGGGTGACTATCGGCGCGCCGGTCGGGTCTATGAGCAAGCGCGGGCAAAATTCACCGATGCGATTGGTCTGAACATTCGCGCCGAGCAGGCCCGTGCGTATATGCTCGCCGATATGCCGCGCGAGGCAGCGAAAGAATATCAGGCACTGAGCGACGGCGACCCCAAAGGCGATCGCTGGCTGGGTGTTCTCGGCGATGCTCGCCTGCTCATGGGAGATGTAGAAGGGGCGTTAGAAGCCTATCGCGAGGCGTTGGTTAGCCATCCGGACAGCGCGCGCGTGCGCTATGGATTGGCCCGATTGTGTGAATCGGTAGGGCGCCTAGACGAAGCGTTGGAAGCGTATAGTTTGTTGAGCGCGCACTCGGCCTGGAGCGTAGAGGCCGGTTGGCGTTCGGCGGTCTTGTTGGTCGAGCGAGGCGAAAGGCAAGCCGCCGAGGAGGCGTTGAATGCCGTGTTGGCCATGGATTCCGACCAGCCTTCGGCCCTGTGGGAGTTGGGCAAGCTGTTGGCCGTTGACGAGCGCTTTGTAGAGGCGCTGTCCGTATTTGAGCGCCTGCGGGATATAGAGCCCGATGGCTACCGAGCGCATTTCTTTCTCGGCAAGCTATACTATCGCGTGGGGCGATTGGAAGAAGCAGAAGCCGCTCGCAGACTATTCGAAACGCGCAAGCGGCGCGCTGAAGTGCAGCAAGCGATGGAAGACGATTTGAACGCCGTACTGAGACAATTCGGGGAATGAGGAGCATGAGAAGCAAGTTGCTGAGTTGGTGCGCGTCTGGCGCTCTGCTGGCCTGTCTGGGGAGTCTGCCTAGCGCAGACGCAGCCGAGGTATTAACGCTCGGCAGAGACGGTCAGATCAGTTGGGAGGGCGACGTGGTAAGCGGAGTTGTATTCTCTGCAATTGATCCCGAATATCGCTCGCCGCTCGATCCCACCGTTACGGAAATAGGGAATACGCCCTCGAAGCTGATCGATTTTTCCAGCGCCGATTTCCCCGGTAGTATATTGCCGGGCCGCGTCGGTGTCGGCGAAAACATTGCGACGCAAATAAGCGAACGGGGCGGTCGGCTCACGACGCCAACGGTGCTCGATATATCTGATGCACAGCTGCGACAGACGCTCGACCAACTCATTACGTCGTCGCCGAATGGAAGGGCATTTGAGCGCAAGGGGAACTTTGTTCTCGGCACGCTCATGGTGTTGGATCTGGGTGGGCGCTTTGGGGTGAATCAGCTGCGATTCTTTCCTCGGAATACCGTATTCCCGTCTCCAGCCACGCCGTTTCAAGGCGACTTCCTCAAAAACTTTGAAGTGAGTATCAACGATGGCGTGGTGCTGACAGAAGCGGGTAATCCGATCTGGGAGCTATACGAAACGCGCACCAACAACGACAGCCCGATAACGGAAATCAACATCGACCCCCCTCGCCTGCTGCGTTTTTTGCGTCTGCGTGCGACGTCTTCGATTCCGTTTGAAATAGAGAAAATTCAGGTATTTGGAGAGGGGTTCTTTCCTACGGCGCGCTACATATCGCCCGTAATCGACATGGGGTCTCCTGCCAACTGGGGGCGCTTGCGCTGGCTGCAGAATTTGGTTGGCAATGCAGATCGGGTTGATATGCAGATTCGCTCGCGCAGCGGCAGCGATTCCACGCCGTTCGCCTACACGCGCAAGCGCGTCGGTTTGCAGGATGCACAAGAGATACCGCTCTCGGTGAGCGACCCCACGCAGCCGTTGGAGCGTCGTGAATATCTTCGCCTGCCCGAAAAAGGTGGTCAGTCTGATGAATGGGAACGCGGTTCGGTGCGCGACGATCTTGAAAACTGGAGCCCGTGGACTTCACCCTACTCACTAGAAGACGGCACCAGTGAAAACGGCGTGCCCATCATATCACCTGGACCTCGTCAGTATATTCAGTTTCGCGTCGATTTTCTCAGCGAAGACCTAGAGGCCAGCTACGCGCTGGATCAGCTTTCCTTTGACTTTACCTCGCCGCCGCTGGCCGATGAGATCGTTGGCGAAATCTTTCCGCGCGAAGTGCCGGCGGCTACGGACATTCCCTTTGTGTATGCGCTGCGCACCGACATGACCAGCGGACAGATACAGGGCTTTGACACGCTCGAATTGACCACGGGCACGCGCGTGAAGAGCATTGATCGAATAGAAATTCTGGATGGTACAGGCAGTGCCGTGATTGATCACACGTTTGTTACTCAGGATCGTCCCACTGCAGAGGACGATGTGGAGATTGTCTCCATAACAGACGATGGGTTTGTGGTGCGCTTTCCGCGCGTATTGGACAACAATTCGGTGGTTAAAGTGCACTTTGTCAGCCGCGTGCTGTCCTTTAGCACGACCTTTGAAGGTCGGGTGCTGCTGTTGGCTGAGGAGGCTTTTCAGGGCGTCGTTGCCGGCGATGCGGCTTTGCTCGACGACGAAGACGTGCCGTTTAAATCTGACATTACGGTGCTGAGCCCGAGCGTTAACTCGGGCAGCCTGGTCGGTGCGTTAAATGTCTCAACAACCGTGGTGACGCCCAACGGCGACGCAGTAAACGACCGCTTGCAAATGAGCTATGAAATTCTCGCCGTCGTCGGTGAGGCACGGGTCTCCGTGGAAATATTCAACCTGGCGGGACAGAGCGTGCGCAGACTGTATGTTGGACTGGCCGACAACGGAATTTACAACGCCGACAGCCAGCCCGAGTTGAACTGGGATGGTCGCAATGACGGCGGGGAGTTGGTGCCGCCGGGTCTCTATTTGCTACAAGTTGAAGTGGAGGGCGATGCGCGTTCTAGTGCTACTATTCAGCCATTTGGCGTGGCGTATTGATGTGTAATCTGAGCTCGGAGATGCGATTATGATGCGACGATTAGTCTTTATGGGATTGCTCTTGTTTTTGGCCGATGGCCTGTGGGCTCGATCCGAGTTTCGTCTGGGCGGCGTTGATGGCAACACGTGGCAGGGGCTGATAACGGGCGAAAATGCGGTCTATCTGATCGTGGATCGGAGCGGTGTAGTTACGGCGACGGGCTCGGTCAACTATGCGCCGGAAGTTGCGGGTATCGACACGATGATTGACTACGCCAATAACAGTATCGGTCCGGTGTGGATCGATCCAAACGAAAACCTATCGCGCAGCCTGGCCGATCGCAAAGGCCACCTCAACTCCAGCGTGAGTGCTTCATACGCGCGTGAGGCAACGAAGGCATTGCAGGTACTGATTGATGGCGATCCCTCAACTGCGCTGCTGCGGCGCGTTGAGTTTTCGCCGCGTTTACAGGGTCTCAACATCGGTTATGTGAAAAACCTGATAGTTAACCTGGGAGCAGAGCTGCCTATTAACCGCATCCGATTTTATCCCCGCCCGGGTTTTGAAGAAAACTATCTGCAGTGGTACGAGATTGGCGTGGCGGATGGCACGGCGCCCTTTGTTGCGGCTCCGGGGATGAACCAGCCCGGCAAGCGCTGGTACTATGACATTGATCGCACGCTAACAGCGGCCAACGACCCGGCTCTGGATATTTTGCAGCGCAACACGGAAAACTTGGACGCCGTAGTGGATTTGCGTTTTCCAACGCGCGATTTGCATTGGATTGCAATACGCCCGATCAATGCCGAACGCGATTGGGAGATTGCCGAATTTGAAATTTACGGCGATGGCTATGTCACCAACACGAGCTATACCAGCCCTGTGCTGGACTTTGGCAAACCCGTTGCATGGAGTAAGGTGCGCTGGAAGGGTGCGTTTCCCGAGGGCAGCGAGATCATGCTGCGCACGCGGACCGGCAACACGCCTCAGCCGTACATATTCTGGCGCGTGGGTAGCACTGGGGAGTTCGAGCAAGTGACACAAAGCGAGTATCGCGGCGCATACAACTCGGGTTTGTATGGCCAGATTCGGCGCGAATACAACCGCGAAGCATGGTCGACCTGGTCGCCGCCGTACGATTTTAACGCCGGTCTGCAAGACGAACAGTACCCGAGTGAAGAGTGGGTAGATGGCGTCGTCGTGCAGTCTCCGAGTCCCACGCGCTATCTGCAGTTTCAGGTTGTTTTTCGCAGCAGCGGCCAGATTGCACCGCGCATAGACGAGATGGCATTTCTCTTTGATGAACAGCCGGCCGCGCAGGAAGTCCTGGGCGAGATCTGGCCGTTGGTGACGGAGAGCTTTGACGTGCACACGTTCACCTACGTCGTGCGGCCGCTGCTCGATACGGGCGACAAGGGCTTTGACAAACTAGAGATCTTCACGCAGACGCGCGTTCAGTCGGTTCAGTCGGTATTGGTCGACGGCGTCGAGATGATCGATCGCTTTCCGCCTGAGATCGAGGACGATCGAATTGTATTGAGCTTTGACCGACTGGTGGCTCCGCAGGATAACGAAAAGCGCATAGAGGTGGTATTCGATGCCAAGGTGCTGCGGTTTGGCACGGAGTTTACGGGTTGGGTATACGACAGCGCAGAGCCGGAGTTGAAACAGCAGATTAAACCGGGCAATGCGACCTTTCGCTTTGGCGGAGATGTACTAGCTGTGCGCACGCCGATGAGCGGCCAGTTGATTAGCGATGTGCAGCTATCGTCAAACGTATTGACACCCAACGGCGATGGAATCAACGACCAGGTGCTTATCGAATACGACGTGCGCAACGTCGAGGGCAATGCGGAGGTTGCGGTAAACGTATTCGACCTAACGGGGCGTTTAGTGCGCCGCATAGGCAACGAATTGACGCGCAGCGGATCGTTTGGAATTGCCTGGGATGGCCGCGACGAGGTTGGCGTGCTGGTTAGCCCGGGCATATACATGTATCAGGTTGAACTCGACGTGGACGGCGGCAGCAAGATGGCTACCGGTATCGTTTCGGTCGCCTATTAGCCGAGGTCTTAATTGGGCAGGGAATTTTATGCATAAATTGTGCCGCCATAGTTTCTTCTTTCTCATGCTGCTTTGCCATTCCGCAGAGGCTCAGATCAACTACGGAACGCTATTGGGACAGCAGTTTAGAGACGATATCAGCTATGCTCCACAGGGGGTCGATGTAAACGTCGGGACGGTTGATCCCGCTGTGCGGCGTTGGTACGTCCCTCAAGAGCTTTACCCAGAGTATCGCTGGCGCCAGTGGGAGTATACCAACTACGCGCGCGAACCGTATCTTCGGCCGGTCGATATCAGCCTGACGGGTGACTACTTCTACGATTTGTACGGCAACCGCCTATCGCAGGGATGGCTAATATTTAACAGCGGTGAGACCAGTGGACAAGACTTTGGCAACGTCCTATTCAAGGCCAATCGCTTTCGCTCTTGGTTTGCCGAACTCGTGGTCGCAGGCGATCACCGGGGCCAGTACCACTACGGGCTGACTATCAGTTCGAACCTGCGCACGACGTTTACGCCGATGTCATTTTCCAAGCCGCGCTTGGACGGCATTCAGTTTGACCTGGCAAACGACAAGCACGAAGCCTCGATAGTCTATGCGCGCTTTACGGGGCCGCGCGGCACCCAGGGCGTAGAGGTCTCGCAGACCAATAATACGACGCTGTTCGGGACGCGCATCGCCACGCAGGTCGGCGATTTTGTCAAGATTGGCGCACACGCCGTTAACTCGCACAATTCCAATACGCGCTCGGATGATTTGGTGGAGAACCAGCTGCGCGGAGGGTTAACTACGCGGCAGAACCAGACGATATCTACCATACAGGTCGTCCTGCGGGATGATTCACCCGAAGATGGAACCGGCGGTGCGGCGTATTTTCCTTCGGGTTCGGATATTGTCATAACCTATCGCGACGGTTCCGTTGATCGGGGCAGTGACCTGCGATTCTTGCCCGTCGTCGAGGGAGGTGTGGTCGATAGAGGGTATATTTCCGCCGATGGAAACGAAGAAATTCGCATCCTCTACGACTTCAACGCGCCGGCCTTTGTCAATCGGGCCAAGGGGGATGCTTCCGAAGTGGTGGGCGTCGAGTTCCAATTGGTGGTCGCCAACGACTATCAGATTTGGATGACGTCGGACCGCCAGACGGATCGCAGCGGAAACCCCGTGCTGCTGATGGTGGCCCAAGCAGAAGGCAATATTCAGGACATCACCAACCTGCGCACCGTCAGTTTTGATTACGGTCTTCCCACCTCTACCAGCGTCTTGGGTTGGACGTTGAACATATCTGATCTGTGGGGGCTCGATCTGTATGCCGAGTACGATTTAAGCTGGAGCTTTCGCAAATATCCCAACCAAATCGAGGAGTCGCATAGGGCCACATCGGGTATACGCGGTAAGAGCAAGTCGCCGGCTTGGATGATCAATGCGTCCAAAAGGTCGGAGCGCTTTTTCGCATACGGCGAGGCCTACTCGATGGATCCCTTCTACAATACGCAGTCGTTTGTTACGGACACTCAGGGAGACATCGACTATTCACATCCGGGCAGCATAGTTGAATTGGTCGAGGATAACGACGACCAGGACCGCATTCCCGATTGGTTTAGAGCCGATTGGAATGCGCCCGATCGTCAAGTCTTTCCCGGCTGGGATGCCAATAACGATTTTCTTCCTGATCTGAACCAGAATGATAACCGGGTAAAGATGAACTCTCTGCCCGATTACGAAGAGCCTTTTTTGCGCTTTTCCGTAGATCGACCAGAGTTCCTGTTCGGCATGGATATGAACAACAACTTTTGGGTCGACCAGTACGAAAACGACGAATTGCCTGACTACCCGTATCGCAAAGACCACCGTGGATACAACGTGTACGGCGGCGTCAATCTGCTGCCGGGAATGCGCCTGATGGTCGGTTTACTGCGCGAAGAGCTCATTTCTTCGGACCAAAAAAACCACGGTGATTACGTGTTACTCACGTATGATGGAAGCTCTCCGCGCTACGGCAATGTGCGTTTCTTTCAAATGAACAAGAAGGTCGCAGACGATATTGCCAATCCGCTGCTGCAGTGGGCTCCCGATAATACGCTGCGCGGCGGTAGCCTAACGCGCATAGAAGACCCGCTCATCGCGCGCGATTCGTTTGTCAACCAGTCGTATTTGGGGCATAACCTGAGCGTTGGTGCGTTTAAACTGACCAACAAGGTGAACTACATGCTCTATCGGCAGTTAATGAACCGCCAGCTGCGCGAGCAGTACAACGTGGACAAGTCGGACTTCTTCTTCGGACTTATCAACAAAGTGAGCTACAAGCGCGATCTGGGCCGTATTCGTGTCGAACCGCGCTGGAAGAGTGAATACATAAACCAGAGTCGAGACCTGTTTACTCAGCGCGGCAATAAATCGCTGACGGAGATCTTCTCGACGTTGGTGGAACTGCCGCTGCTCAAAGTGACATCACTGCAGGCAGGTGTCGAGTACGTGATCTTCAACGACTTGGATAACGATGTAAATGACTTTAATTCCCTTTTGGGCGCCGTGCAGTTTAACAATACGTCAGCCTATCAGGGATACGTTATCAAGGCGCTCGTCGGCCTGTCCATGGAGCGTAAGGACTTTGCTGCAGCAGAATCCAGTACGGGAACACAGGCATTTATTACCGTGTATGCTGGGTTAGAATAGCCCAACAGTCCATCTGTGCAGTGTCTATCGCTGCATTTGTTGAAAGTGAAAGGAGGTAAAGGAGTAGTTCGCCGTGCTGTTAACGGCAAAACGTGAAGTCTTTTTTAACCACCTTGTTTATTGAGGAGAAACACAATGAGGAAGTCAATCATTGCGATGACGGCTGTTTTGGTCGGTGCGTTTTCCGCACAGGCCCACGACAACGGTCTGATGGTTGCCGTGCAGTTTCCCGATGGCAATCAGCCTATGATCGACGGTAGCGATGCCGACTGGGCCATGATTCCCGTCGATGTGTACGGCATTCAGAACGACCGTCTCAACTCGCTGGACGGCTTTGCCGAAGCGGCTGGTATCGAAGAGCTCGACGCTAGCTCGTTGAACATTCGCCACCTGGCCGGTTGGAACGAAGCAAGCAACAATCTCTACATGACGAGCCGCGTCTACGACGATATCCACGTGATTCGCCGTCAGGACCCGGGTAAGTTTTTCTGGGATGATAGCTGGGAAATCGACGTCAACGCACTGCACGAGTCCCGCGACCAGCACAACGCTGGCGAGACGGCCACGAGCTTTTCGTACAAGTTCGCTTTTCCGCCGGTCGAAGGCACCTTCGAGTGGCTGCGTCCCAACAAGACCCTACCCTGGTTGACCAGCGGTTCGCAGTGGTTCACCGTGGACTACAGCTTCGAAGGTGAAGAGTATGGCGAGAGCACCTACACCTACGAAGTCTCAATTCAGCCGATCAGCAGCATGCCGAAGAACTCGGAAGCTACGGAGGCTGAGGTCAATATCCACAACCTGACCGAAGGCGAGACGATTCACGTCGGTTTCATCGTCAACGAGGTTGATGGTGGTGAAGGTGAAGGCGACAACCGCATCGGTCAGTGGGGCACCCAGGTTGAGGGTTGCTGCCATGCCGATATGGACCTGTTGATTGCTCCGTTGGATCCGGCTATTGCATGGCCGGAAGGCGGTTCTACCGCTGTTGAAGCCGCTAGCTGGGGTATGATCAAAGCTCAGTTCTAAGCTAGTAGCAATGTAGTAGTTGTGGTATCAATCACGGCGATTGCTGCGACAGACTCTCACGAGCTGTCGCAGCAAACGCGTGGTGTTCTTCGCAGCTGTGTTCTCCTTGCACGGCGCGAAATTTCGCTCGAGCCCATCCGTTCGACTTTCTGATGGATGGGGATTTTTTTATTCCTGCCAAGGCTCAGCCATGCTGTATATAAGGCTATTCGCTGCGTGTGCCGCAGTGCTCGTCGCATTTGTTGGTGCGCGCTACATCAACTGGCATCCTGCGGAAGATATGCTCACTGTGTGGGTATACGGCTCGCCACAGGAAGCACAGCTCTTTCGGCGCATGGCAGAGCAGTACCGGCGCGAAAACCCCGATAAGCTTTTTCGCTTGGAGGTTGTGCCCGGGCGCAGCGTAGTGCAAAAATTACTCACCGGTATGGATGCAGGGCATGCGCCCGATGTTTGCGTGCTGCACTGGAGACAAATGGCGCAGGTCTCTAGCACGGGGCAGCTGCTGCCGCTCGATGAACTCGTCAAACGCGACGGTATCGACGTCGGTGATTATTATCCGGTTGGCTTGGAAGCCTATAGCTACCACGGCACGCTCTATGGTCTACCGGTTAAGGGCAGCACGGTCACGTGCTTTTACAATAAAGATTTGTTCGACCAGTACGGCGTCGAGTACCCATCGCCCGACTGGACGTGGGATGAGCTGCTTGAAAAAGCCAAAAAGCTCACCATCGACGTCGATCAAGACGGCTTATACGACGTGTACGGTTGCTCTCCCTACGACATCGCGAACTACGTTTGGAGCGGCGGGGGAAAGTTTTTGCGGATGGAAGACGGTCGCTACGTATCCAACCTCGACGATCCCAGCGTGCGCGATGCGGTCCAGTTTTACGTCGATCTATACTTCAAGCACCAGGTCAGTCCGCCGCGCCCTGGCATGCGTACGGACGCGACGATGAGCACGTTCACCTTTGAAGCCGGGCGCATTGCCATCGATATTTCCGGCCCGTGGCGCATACCGCAGTACCAGTACCTCGATCGCTTTGAGTGGGATACGGCCCTGTTTCCCAAAGGGCCCGACGGGCGCAAAACGCGCTACGCAAGCGTTGGTTTTACCATCTGGAAAAACAGCAAGCAGCCCGAGTTGGCTTGGGATCTGGTCAAGCACATGGTGGGCTCGCAGGCTACGGCGGCAATGGCCCAGCTCGGCAGCGATATGCCGCCGCAGCGATCGGTGGCCCGCCGTGCTTTTGTGCGCGACGATACGCCGTGGTCTGAAGAAACCTTTGTCGAATCGATGGAGTACGACGTCCATCTCTTTCCGCAGGAACTCTGGTGGGAGGATTTGTACCGCTTTATGCTCGACGATTTAGACGCGGCCCTGGCGGGACGCGAGTCGGTCGAAGAGGCGCTGGCCCGCGCGCACCAGACAACCAACGACTACCTGGATCGGATTTATGCGCAGGGGGACGACCTATGAAGCGGCAGGGGCGTGCGGCGGTTCTTTTTTTACTGCCCAATCTACTGGGCTTTGTCATCTTCACGCTGGGCCCCGTTCTCGTGGCTGCCGGTATGAGCCTCTATCGCTACCAGCTGGCCACCGGCACGCCATCGTTTGTCGGGCTGGGCAATTTTGCTGACCTGCTGTGGTTTGATAGCGTCGATGGCGCGTGGCAGGCGCGCGATCCGTATTTCTGGCAGTACTTGGCCAACACGCTGTTTCTCATGCTCAACATTCCGCTCTCCATGATCTGTGCGCTGCTGCTGGCCGTGCTGCTAAACCGCGAGATACGCGGTCGCGTCGTGTTCCGCACCCTGTTTTTCATACCGCATCTGTGTAGCGGCATTGCCATTTACATGGTGTGGACGATGCTGCTTACCTATGAGCCCAACGTCGGTATCATAAATGGATTTCTTTGGAAGTTATACCACATTTTTGGCATCACGGGTGCCGATGCTGCGGCGCTGTTGCCCGGATGGTTAATCGACGAGCGCTGGGCTAAGCCGGCGCTGATTATCGTTTTCGTGTGGGCGAGTGCCGGTGGGTTTAGCATGATTCTCTATCTGGCCGGCTTGCAGAACATTCCTCCTGAGCTGTATGAGGCAGCCGATATCGACGGAGCCAACGGCTGGATGAAGCTGCGCTACATAACGATTCCACAGCTGGCACCGACTACGTTTTTTATCTTTGTCACCAGCGTGATCGGCGGTTTGCAGGGGGGATTCGAAGCGGCTTATATCATGACGGGTGGGGGACCGGGTGGCTCGACGACGACGATTAGCTACTACATCTACACGCAAGCGTATCAGCAGCTAGAAGTTGGCTATGCGGCGACTATCTCCATGGTGCTCTTCGCCCTCATCTTTGTTGCTACGCTAATCAACTGGCGCTACGGCGGCAGTCGATTGGAGACGTCTTGATGTCGGCTATATCTGCGCAGGCACGCTGGCAGATGGGCGCTATTTACGGCGCGCTCGTCGTCCTAATGTGTCTTATGACCGTGCCGCTGGTGTGGACTCTACTCACATCGTTTAAGTATAACGTCGACGTGACCCTGGGCTGGATTCCGCCGCGCTGGACCTCGGACAATTACACGGGCGTCGTAGAGGCATTTGCCTTTGCGCGCTACTATGCCAACTCGCTGTTTATCGCCAGCACGGTTACGGCCGTGCAGGTCTCCACTAGCGCGCTGGCGGCGTACGCATTTGCGCGCCTGCAGTTTCGCGGCCGCGACGTGATTTTTCTGGGGTATCTAGCGACAATGATGATTCCCTCCGACGTGCTGATGATTCCCCAATTTGTATTGATGAAGAAAATTCCGCTGTGGCTGAACGCCTTTGGCGACACAAACTTTTTTAGTGGCTTTCTCTATTTTGGAAGCCAGTACATTGGTCATCCGGTCGGTTTGGACAGCTACTTTGCCCTGATTGCACCGGGGTGCTTTAGCGCCTACGGCACGTTTATGCTGCGCCAGTTTCTGCTCGGCGTTTCGCGTGAAATCGAAGAGGCGGCCTATATTGACGGCTGCTCGACGTGGGGCGTTTTCTGGCACGTCGTGCTGCCGCTGGCCAAACCGGCCCTAGGTGCGCTGGCCATTTTTACCTTCCTGGGCAACTGGCGCTCTTTTGTATGGCCGCTAATCATGACGGATTCCGACTCGATGATGGTCTTGCCCGTTGGTTTGGCCAAGCTATCGGATTTGTATAACAACGACTACGGCCTTATCTGCGCGGGCTCCGTCTTAATGTTGATACCTATGATCATCGTATTCGTGCTTTGCCAGCGATGGTTTATAAGCGGCATTCAGCTGGGCGCCGTCAAGGGGTAGACCGGTCGGCAGTAAGTGGGTAATTGGACGTGTATATGTCGGACTTAATGCGCGATCATCGGCAGGAAAACGGGCGGTATGGCCCGCTCAAAGAGCGGTGTCAGGCGCCGTCGTGTTCGCAGACGGCGCGCACCGCCGGCTACTGTCCGCGCCATTACCAGCAGCTGCGTCGCCACGGTCGGCTTACGCCGGAGTCGGAGTACGAAACCAGCCGCAGCGACGCATCCTGTGCGTGTAGGGCAAACGGCTGCAAGGCCACGCCCGTTGCCAAGGGCTACTGTCCGCGCCACTATCAGCAGCTGCGTCGTCATGGGCGACTTACGCCGGAGCGCGAGAGGGTCTACGGGCGCACGTCCTGCACAGTCGACGAGTGCCAGGGTAGGCATTTTGCGCGTGGCTACTGCAAGAAACACTACGATTTGAATTAGGCAGTGGCCGGGTAGTATGGGCGCAGCACGCGCACTGGTGTGCTTCTACGGGCCTACGGTGCGTCTTTTTTTGTCCGTTCGGGCGGGCGCCTTAATTCTCTCTGCCGTTTTTTGCTGCCGTACAATCTCCCTTTACATAGCCGTTTCGCATGCTGCGCCGTGTGGTCCCCGTGCAGAGCGTCTTTTTTTTCCGTTGCTTCTTGCATTTTGACCACTCTTGGAAATCTTCTTCCCAGGGAGAAGTCACAGTCAAAACCATCTGCTTTTACTGTAAAGAAAGTGAGCGTTGAGGCATGTCGGGCACGGATAGGGACCTAGCCCAAAAGCAAAAAATCGTCGAAGCGGCTATAGAGTTGTACGTAGATGATCGCGCCAACTTTACCACGGCTAACCTGGCGCGCAAGACTCGCGTTAAAAAGGTCGACATCATTCGCCTCTTCCACTCGCGCAGCGGGATACTGAAGTACTACTATCCGCTCTGCGTGCTGCGCTACCGGGCTATGATCGACGAGGTCCCCGATTACGCAGACTGGCCTGCCGAGGAAAAGTTGGCCAACTTCGCCTATGCCATGTTCGACATGCTGCAGGAGCAGCGCGAGTTTGTCGAAGAGCACTTTGTCAGCGAGATTTTTCGATCTACGGGCGCCACGCAGTTTCAGCGCGAAGTTGAGGCGCTATTTGCCGAGATGCTGTCCGATACCTGTGCGCCAACACAGCTGGCTGCTTTTTTTGCGAAGGAGTACATACACCTGGTGCGTTTTTGGGTGGCAGACGACAGCATCGATGGCGAGCGCACTACGGCATTGGTTGATAAGATCGTGGCCTTTATTGGACAGGCGCTGCGTTCGCGCGAGCTGATATACGCCGGCGGAGACTTACTCAAATACCTGATGGCCAACAACGTGATCAAGCTGCCCTTCGGCAACGCACTCTTGGGCAAGGCGCTGCAGTGGGTGCGATGAGCGAATTTCCCTCTGGTAAACTGCAGCGCGGGAAGATACTGGCCGCGACCGGTCTCAAGGTGGGCAAGAACTACGCTCGTTATTACGCGCGCCGATCGGCGGGAAGCGAGCCGTCGCGGAGCCAGCTCAATCGCGAAAATGCTACTCAAGTATTCAAAGATTTCACGCGCCTGCGCGGCACGGCACTAAAGCTGGCGCAGTCGCTGAGCATGGATACCGGCGTGCTGCCCGACGAATTTATCGAAGTGATGGCCGACGCCCAGTACCGCGTTCCACCAATGAGCCGCGCGCTAGTGCGCACGCAAATTCGCCGCGAGTTGAAAGCTGCTCCCGAGGCGCTTTTTGCGCGCTTTGACGACGAGGCGGTTGCCGCCGCATCCATCGGTCAAGTGCATAGGGCGCAGGGGCAGGACGGGCGGGAACTGGCCGTTAAGCTCCAGTATCCCAACGTGCGCGATACAATCAGTTCCGACCTTGCTATGGCGCGCACGCTGTTTCGTCCGCTGTTCAAGGGCGAGGATATAGACGTTTACTTCACGGAAATACGAGACAAACTGCTCGAAGAAACCGACTACCTTAACGAGGGGCGGCAGATCGAATCGTTTGGCGGCCTGTATGACGGCGACGAGCGGGTTGTCATGCCGCAGTGGCTGCCGGAGTTGAGCAGCGAACGCGTGCTGACAATGACCTATGTAGGGGGCGTGCACCTCGGTGAGTTTCTCGCTGGCCAGCCCGACCAGCAGCGCATAGATCACTTTGGTCAGCTGCTGTGGGACTTTATCCACGACCAAGTGGAGCGCGGTATTTACTCTTTTCACGCCGATATTCATCCGGGAAACTTTCTTTTTCGCGAAGACGATCGTCTCGGCATTATCGACTTTGGCTGCATTAAGGAATTCCCGCGCGACTTCCTCGACACGTGCGTCTATATGCTGGCCGCCCACGTCGAAGACGACGCCGACGCCATTCGCTCCTGCTATCGCGAAGTGGGTATTCTCGACGAGCGCTCGTCTGAGCCGCAGGACGAACTCTACGCTTTTTTGCGGGAGTTTGGCCGCTTTGTCCTCACTCCGTATACGAGCGATTGTTTTGACTTTGGCGATCCCGAGTTTCGCCGTCAGCTCAACGAATACATTCGCGCCTCTATGCAGTGGCGCGATATCCGCGCCTCCAAGCACTTTATCTTCGTCAACCGTCTGCTCTTTGGGCTCTACGCTCTGCTCATGCAGCTCAAGCCGCGTATCAGCACGCGGCGCGGGCGCGATATCCTACTCGCCGCATCGTACCGCCGCGCCGGTTAGGGGCCTTTCGCCCCCGTCGCGCTCCCCGTCGTTTTGGCTCTGGCGCCGAGGCAAAATCGAGTGGACCGCGCTCCAATCGTACCCTAGGTTTACCGCAATCTGTCGCATCGCATACGTAGCCTATGGGAGCTGGATATGAGCAATGGAAAACCGATCGGCATGAACGATCCGCACAGCCTGTGGCAGCCGGGACAGCCTAAGATGCACATCGGCACGCAGCGCTTCACTAATTCGGACGAAGATCTCAATTTTCTCAACCGCCACGGCGTGTCTAATATGGCGATCAACCGCATGCCGGTGGACCGTGAAATCGGTTGGGATGTAGAGTGGTTGGCCGCGCAAAAGGCCAAGTGCGCCGAGTACGACATCGAGTTGGAGATGGTCGCTCTGCCCTTGCAGAGTATCAATGAAGATGGTTCCTACATACCGGCGTTTATGCGCGGTGATTTTAGCAAGGGCGAAGAAGAGATTGAGATTGCCTGTAAGATGGTGCGCGCGGCGGGAGAGGCCGGTATTCCCGCACTCAAGTACTTTCTCTGCGAAATGGAGAACCAGCGCACGGAGAGCGTGCCGCTCGGGCGCGGCGGCGTGCGCTACTCGACTTTTGACTTGGACGAAGCCGACGCAGCAACCCCGCGCTACGACGAGCCCGTCAGCGCTGAGCAAAACTGGGAGCGCATCGCGTTTTTTCTAGAGCGGGTAGTGCCCGTAGCTGAAAAAGCTCAGGTGCGTCTGGCCTGCCATCCGTGCGACCCCTGGCTGCCGCCCGGCTTTAAAGGCGTCGATCGCGTATTGGGCGGGGCCGAGGGATTCAAGCACTTTATCGATATTTGTCCCAGCCCCTATCACGGACTCAACCTATGTTTGGGCTGTATGGCCGAAAGTGTCGAAAATCCGGCGACGGACGTGCCGGATATTTTGCGCTACTTCGGAGAGCGCAAAAAAATACACCTGATCCATTTTCGCAATATTTTTGGTGGGCGCTGTAAGTTTCAAGAAGTCTATCCGGACGAAGGCGTGATGGATATGTACGAGCTTATGAAAACGCTGTGGGAGGTAGGCTATCCGCATATGGTGGTGCCCGATCACGCGCCGGCACACGATGCGCCTGGCCATCACGAGCAGGCTTTTGCCTATCAATTTGGCTACATCAAAGCCATGCTGCAGGCGGTGCAGTCGGTAGCGGAGGGCAAATAAACACGGCGGCTCTGCAGGGCCGTTGCTTCGCGGCATTTTGCCGTGTTTGCTACTGACCCGTCGTCGAGTCGACGTGGCGAAAAATGTGGCGCAGGCGTTCGGTCGTGTCGGCGGGTAGAGGTGGCCGCTCAAAAGAGCGCATGTTTTGCGCTAGATGGTCGGGGTTGCCCGTCCCCGATAGCACGACGTGCACACCGGGCTCGTCGCGGCAAAAGCGGTAGGACGCGTCCGTTAGTGATTCGGCCAGTCCGGATTCGAGCAGAAAGTCCAGCGGGCGATCGGCATGGATCTCGCTCGGATCGAGTTGGCCGCGTTCGATTAGGTCGACTACAAAAGGGCGCAGGTCGTCGGGAGAGCGCAGCGCCTTGCGCACGGCGAACATGACCTGTATGCCGATGTCGTTTTTGCGTGCCTCGGCGAAGACGCGCGCGCGCGCCGTCTGGTTGAGCAGGTTAAATCCGACCATCAGCACGTCCCATAGGCCGTCGCGTGCTGCGCGCACCATCGTTTCGTGTCCCATGTCTTCGTTGAACATCTCGGTAATGCCCATGCTGCGAATCTTACCAGCCTCGCGCGCCTTTACCAGCTCCGGGTGTATATCCTGGGCTAGGTAGTCGTAGTCCTGCGGCACGACGCCGTGCAGATTGTAGAGGTCTATGTAATCGGTATCGAGCTGGCGCAGGCTCTGCTCTATACTCTCGCGCACCGCCTGTGGCGTTACCTGCTGATGGCGCGTCGACTTTTTGGTAGAGATTACGATCGAGTCGCGCGCACGCGAGGACAGCGCGCGGGCAATGATGGGTTCGGTGCCGTAGTCTTCAGAGGTGTCGACAAAGTTGACTCCCGCGTCAAAGGCTTGGCGCAGTATGTCCGCTGACTCGTCGATGCTCTTGCCCGTTCGTCGTCCCAACTGGCTGGGACCGCCACCGCCGATGCCCATCCGCGAAACGGCAAACCCCGCGCGCCCTAGCGCAATCTTTTCCACGTCCATTCTCCTATCTCTAGTAATAATTGACTCAATGTCCGGTGCATCTCAGCCGTAAAACCTCGATATACCTACTGCAGGCAAGGGCTCACCCTGCCGGGCTTTCACTGCGAAGAGTGGCCGAGCGCAGCGATCGCACGTACAATGCAAGCAATGGTGGGATCGATGGCAAGAGGGAGGCGCGGTTTACTTATGGCATGCAATGCATACTTTTATAGAGCACGGAGTGTGGAGGTGCTTCTATGAACGAGTTTTTGCCCACGACCAAAAAAGAAGTCGAAGCGCGCGGATGGGATGAGCTGGATGTCATCATTATTGCCGGCGATGCCTATGTCGACCATCCGGCCTTTGGCCATGCGGTCATTGCGCGCATCGTCGAGTCGGAGGGATTTCGCGTCGCCATCGTGCCGCAGCCCAACTGGCGCGACGACCTGCGCGACTTTAAAAAATTGGGGGTGCCACGGCTGTTTTTTGGCATTTCTTCTGGCTGCATGGATCCGATGGTCAATCACTATACGGCGGCCAAGAGAAAGCGTTCGACCGATGCGTATACGCCGGGCGGTCAGGCTGGCTTTCGCCCCGACTATGCCGCGACGGTTTACGCACAAACTCTCAAGAAGCTCTATCCAGATACCCCCGTCGTCATCGGCGGCATTGAAGGCTCGCTGCGCCGGGTGACGCACTACGATTACTGGTCAGATGCGCTCAAACCCTCTATTCTAGCCGATAGCGGCGCCGATCTGCTCGTCTACGGCATGGGCGAACAGCCGCTGCGCGAAATGCTGCGCTTGCTCAACCGCGGCGTTCCCTTTGAATCGCTGCGTACGATTCCGCAAACGGCATTTTTGCAGCCGGTCGACGAGGCGCTGCCCAAAAACAAGAACTGGGATAGCTTTGAGCTGGCCTCGCACGAGCAGTGCGTGCGCGATAAGAAGGCTTTTGCCCGTAACTTTAAGTATATAGAGCAGGAGTCGAACAAGCAGTTTGGCCGCCGTCTGCTGCAGCGAGTGGGGAATCAGCTGCTGGTGGTCAACCCGCCGTATCAAACGATGCGCGAGACGGAAATCGACGCGTCGTTTGATTTGCCCTATACGCGGTTGCCGCATCCTAAATACGAGAAGCGCGGTGCCATTCCCGCCTTTGAGATGATCAAGTTTTCCGTCAATATGCACCGTGGATGCTTTGGCGGATGCAGCTTCTGCACGATCTCCGCCCATCAGGGTAAGATGATCGCCAGCCGCTCCAAGCAGTCCATTATGAAGGAAGTCGACCAGATTACTCAGATGCCCGGTTTCAAGGGCTACATCAGCGATTTGGGCGGCCCATCGGGCAATATGTACAAGATGAAGGGCAAGGTGCAGGCGATCTGCGATCGCTGTGTAAGCCCTTCGTGCATACACCCGACGATCTGCCACAACCTGGATATGGACCACCAGCCGTTGCTCGATATTTATCGCAGCGCTTCGGCTCACCCGCAGGTAAAAAAGGCCTTTGTATCTAGCGGTATTCGCTACGATATGCTAGTGCGCGGTTCGGATGAAGAGCAGCGTGCCAATCGCTGCGACGAGTATATTGAGGAACTCGTAGTAAACCGCGTTTCGGGACGGCTAAAGATTGCGCCCGAGCACACGTCGGACGCCGTGCTCAAGCTTATGCGCAAGCCGTCGTTCGCCTTCTTTGATGCCTTCAAAGAGAAATTTGAACGCTTTAATAAAAAGGCGGGCCTGCGCCAGCAGCTGATTCCCTATTTTATTTCTAGCCATCCCGGGTCGCAGCTAGAGGATATGGCCGACCTGGCCTGTAAGACCAAGGATGCCGGTTTCCAACTCGAGCAGGTACAGGACTTCACGCCGACGCCGATGACGGTGGCAACCGTGATGTACTATTCCGGCTACGATCCCTATACGTTGAAAAAAGTGCCGACGGCGCGCAGCGAGCGCGAGAAGCGCGATCAGCACCGTTTCTTTTTCTGGTACAAGGGTGAAAATGCGGCCTGGATTCGCCAGGTATTGCAGCGCTTGAGACGGCCCGATTTGCTGGAGAAACTGTTGGGTTCGCCGCGCCGCAGCGACGGCAAGTCGGCGCGCCGGCCGCGTCGCAGCACCCGTAGCACCCGGCGCCCGTAGCCATTTTTCGTTCCGCACGGAGGAAACGCCGTGCCTAGTCTACCTCGGCATTGAGGGGCCTGCTGGATCAGGAGGAGCCGATATGAAAGTGCGCAGCGTGCAGTATAGAGCAGAGGGCGGCGTCGAGCTGATCGACGTAGAAGTGGGCGATCCCGGTCCGGGACAGGTGCAGATCGAGGTGGCAGCCTGTGGTATTTGCGCGTGGGATATTCAAACCTGTAGGGCAGGAAGCGCCGCGCCGTTTGCCGCGCCCCCCGGTCACGAAGGGGTTGGCTATGTGAGCAAGCTGGGGCCAGGCGTCGAAGGCGTAGAACGGGGTCAGCGCGTCGTGGGTGGAGGATTTGCCCGTCTGCGCAACGTCAGTGCCTCTCAGCTCTACGCCATTCCGCCTTCCGACCTCGAAGATCCCTATTGGATTGTCGAACCTGTTTCCTGCGTGGTGACGGGAATCGACCAGTGCCAGCTGCGCGTGGGCGAACGGCTCGCTATGATCGGCTGCGGTTTTATGGGCCTGATGATGCTGCAGGGGCTGTCGGGCATGGGCTGTGAGCAGATTGTCGCTCTTGACGTCGACGCGGATCGGCTGCAGCTGGCCAAACAGATGGGAGCCGACGAAATATACGACGTGACGGAGACCAATTTTGACGAGGTGCAAGCGGCATTAAAAGCACGCGATATAGACGTCGTTGTCGATACGAGCGGTTCGCAGCAGGGTTTGGATTTGGCGGCCGATATCGCCCGGCGTGGCGGTCGGATCAATCTATTTGGCTGGATCAAAGGCGAGCGGGCCTATTTTAATCCCAGTGTCTGGCATACCAAAGGTCTGACGATCGTCAACTCAGCCCCTTCCGCTCGGCTGCGCGATCCCTTTCCACCGGCCATTCGCCTGTTGGATAAGGGCGTGATTAATCTGGAGTCGCTGGTTACGCACGTGCTGCCGCTGGAAGAGTATCCCGATTTTATGCAGCGCTTAGTGGGAGGACAGATCGGCGGCTATATTAAGGGCGTGGTCACATTGTGATGGTTTCTAAGGTATTTTAAGCGGTATGCTCGCTGTGGGCTTGCGCAGTGAACAGGCCCGTTGATATATTTTTTGCCCATAAACTGAACTGACCGGTCAGTGCAAGTTGCCGGTCAACCCTCTCTACGGATCAGATCCCTCTGGAAGAACAGATAAAAAGCACGCGTGCCGAAGATGGCACCGCCGTCGAGCGCGTCCCTCTACGCGCGTATGCGGTGCTGCTGGGCCAGTATCTAAAACCCTACAAGATGCGCGTGGTGCTGCTGTCGGTCTGTATTTTTTCTGGTATTGGCATGAACCTGCTCAACCCGCAGATCGTCCGCTACTTTATCGATACGGCGCGCGAGGGCGGCGCGGTGGGCGAATTGACCAATGCCGCGCTGCTCTTTTTGGCTATCGGTATTTGTCGACAGCTGGTCTATTTGGCCGGTTCGTACTTGGGACAGGACGTTGGGTGGCGGGCAACCAATACCATGCGCGGCGATTTGGCCGAGCACTGTTTGCGCTTAGATATGTCCTTTCATCACGAGCGCACGCCGGGTGAGATGGTCGAGCGCGTCGACGGCGATGCCACGGCGCTATCCAATTTTTTTTCCGAATTTGTCGTGCAGGTCATCGGCAGCATCTTCTTTCTCTTCGGTGTATTGGCACTGCTCTTTCGCGAGGACTGGCGCATTGGCGTGGCGATGAGCGTGTTTACCATCATTGCCTTTTTTGTCTACAACCTCACGCGCAGTATGGCGGTGCCGCACTACGCGGCCGAGCGCGAAGGCTATTCCCGTCTCTACGGCTTTTTAGAGGAGCGATTGGCCGGCATCGAAGATATTCGCCCCAACGGGGCGGTCGCCTATATTGCCAACCGCTTTTTTAGTGTCAACCGAGATGCCTACGGGCGCGCCGTGCGCTCCGAGACTATGGGCGCGGTGCTGCGCTCTATCACGACCATTCTATTTACCTTTGGCCATGCGCTTTCGATGGGTATGGGCATCTGGCTGTATGGTGAGGGCATATTCACCATCGGTGCGGTCTATCTCATTTTTCACTATACGTCAATGCTGCGCTGGCCGCTCTTTCAAATCAGTCGACAAATCAACGACCTGCAGAAAGCCACAGCGGGCTTTAAACGTATTGAGGCACTCTTTCGCACGCGCACGCGCATCGCGGATAGCACAGGCGACCTGCCTACAGGCCAAGCGCTTGGGGTCGAATTCGACGGGGTTACCTTTGGCTATTTTGACGGCGAGCCGGTGCTGCGCGATGTCTCCTTTGCCCTGCAGCCGGGGCGCGTGCTGGGTCTGCTTGGACGCACTGGCAGTGGCAAGACAACGCTGACGCGTCTGCTGTTCCGCTTTTACGATGTAGATACAGGGCAGATCCGCGTCGGTGGACAGCCGCTAGACCAAGTGCGCTTAGAGGCCCTGCGCGGCAAGGTGGGCATGGTCACGCAGGACGTGCAGATTTTCAACGCTAGCCTGCGCGAAAACCTGTCGCTCTTTACCGAAGGAATAGCCGATGAGCGCTTGCTGGAGGCCATTGAAGAACTTGGGTTGGGGCCGTGGTATCGCGCGCTGCCCGAAGGCCTAGACTCCAACGTCAGTTCCGGTGCACTGTCGGCAGGGGAAGCGCAACTACTGGCCTTCGCCCGCGTCTTCCTCAAGGATCCGGGCATCGTCATTCTCGACGAGCCCTCATCGCGCCTCGATCCGGCCACGGAGGCGCGCATTGATCGCGCCGTGCAAAAGCTGCTGCAGGGGCGCACGGGCATTATCATCGCACACCACCTGGGGACGGTGGAAAAAGTCGATGAGATCATGGTGCTTCAGGGCGGGCAAATCGCCGAACACGGCGATCGCGCGGCGCTGGCACGCGACCCCCAATCGCGCTTTTCCCAGCTGCTATCTGCAGGGTTGGAGAAGGTCTTGGTATGAGCGCGCAATCTGCAGACAGCACGGCCTTCTCCGAGACAGATGGTATGACGACGGGACAGACGGCGCTCAAGCTGTTGCGCTATCGGCCGGGGCTGTTTCTGGCCACCGTATTTTTTCGCGGCCTCGACGATCTGCAGCCCTTCGCGGTCGGACTGATCATGCAGGCGTTTTTTAACGCGCTGAGCGGAGAGGCGGCCGTCGGCTTCAACGCCTGGACGCTGGTGGTATTTTTTATCTTGCTAGAATTTGGCGATCGCGCCACGCTCTTTATTGCGGCACTCGTCGGCGTCCGCTGGCGTTTTCACGTCGAATCGCTGCTGCGCAAAAACTTGCTGAAAGCCGTGTTAGAAGTGCAGAATCCGCGCCGGGTCAGCGTCTCGTCCGGCGAGGCGACCAACCGTTTTCGCGACGATGTGGAGGCGGTGGTGCGCTATCTGGAGCAATACGTCAACCTATGGGGCAATATGATCTTTGCCATCTTGGCCGTTAGCTATATGGCCAAGATAGACGTAGCCGTTACGGCGGTCACTGTCGTGCCGAGTATTCTCATCGTCACTATCGTAGATATTGCTCGCAAGCACATCCAGCGCTACCGAGCGGCCCAGCGTGCAGCGACCGAAGCGGCGACCAATTTCGCCAACGAAATGTTTAGCTCGGTGCTGGCGATTCAGGTTGCTACCACCGAAGAGCCGGTAGTCAATCGCTTCCGTCGCCTCAACGATGCGCGGCGCAAGTCGACGCTGGTCGATAACCTATTCACGCAGATGCTGTTTTCGATCAACTTTAACATCAGCCATATTGCCACCGGCGCCATTCTAATTATGGTGGCAGAGCAAATGCGCACGGGGCATTTCACCGTCGGCGACTTTGCGCTCTTTACTACCTACGTGGGGGAAGTGGCGCGCAGCGGCTCGCTCATTGGCTCGGTTATGGCCCAGCACCGGCGCGCCGAAGTCTCGCTCGCCCGCATGGAGCGCACGGCTGAATTAGGCCGCTCCGATGAATTGGTTCAGCACGGGCCGGTTTATTTGACGGAAGAAGCGCCGGATGTTGCTGGGGTCGCAGCCGTTGATAGCGGTCGCTTGGAAAGGCTAGAAGTGCGCGGCCTCAAGCACGTTTTTGACAACTCGACCAACGGCGTGCACGACATCGACTTCGACCTCGGCCCCGATTCGTTTAACGTCGTGACCGGACGCATTGGTTCCGGTAAGACTACGCTGTTGCGCACTCTGCTCGGCGTATTGCCCAAGCAAGACGGCCGCATCGTTTGGAATGGTCAGGCCGTAGAAGATGCCCGATCCTTTTTTGTGCCACCGCGCTGCGCCTATACGCCACAGGTTCCACGTCTGTTTAGCGAAAAACTGCTTGATAATATATTGATGGGCGTGCCCTACCAGCCGGACGCGGTTGTCGAAGCCATTCGCTTGGGCGTTATGGAGGACGATCTGCCGACGCTGGAAGGAGGGCTTGATACGTTGGTCGGGCCGCGCGGCGTCAAGCTCTCGGGAGGGCAAATGCAGCGCACGGCGGCGGCGCGGATGTTTGTGCGACACGCTGGGCTGTACGTATTTGATGACCTTTCGTCGGCGCTCGATATAGAAACGGAAAATGTGCTGTGGGATAGGGTATTTGCCGCTCGCCGCGGGGCATCGCTGGTGGTATCGCACCGGCGGCCGGCGCTGGAGCGAGCCGACCAAATTATCGTGCTAAAAGAGGGCCGAATAGAAGCGGTGGGCACGCTGCGCGAGCTGCTCAAGGACTGCGAGGAAATGCGGCATCTGTGGCGCGGTGAGCACATAGAATCAACCTGATACAGACCAACCTGAAGAGGCCACTTGCGTTTTAATCTCTTTCAACCCTTTGCCCATTTTCTCCAACCCTATCGGGGCCAAGTCGGACTCGGCCTGTTTCTGCTCTTTGTGACGCTGGCCATATCGCTGATGATTCCCAAGCTGATGCAGTGGGGCATTGAGGCGATCGAAATGGCGCTGAGCGACGCGGCTGCACCGACCTATCAAACGGGCAGTATCAGAGGCGATCTGGTCTTCTACGCCGGCCTCATCGCTGGTTTGTCCCTGCTCAACTGGCTGCTGTCGATCGGCATGCGCTACTATCTGACAATCGTCTCGCGCAAGGTCGAGCGCGATATCCGCAGCGCCTATGTCAACCACCTGCTGCGCCTGCCCTTATCCTACTTTCACCAGCGACGCGTCGGCGATCTGATGGCGCGTGCCACCAACGATGTTGAGGCGATTCAGCGCTTTTTGCACCATGCCTTTCGCATGTCGCTGACGGGAGCGCTGACCTTTGTGCTCACGCTGGTTCTGATGTGCTTTATCGACTGGCAGCTAGCTGTGCTGTCGCTGCTGCCCATGCCGGTTATGGTGCTGACTACGCGCTGGGTGGGCGAGAAAGTGCGCAGCGGCTACCGCAAAGTCCAGGAACAGTTTGCCGAAATGGTAGCGCACATTCAGGAAAACCTCTCCGGTATGCGCGTGGTCAAGGCCTATGCGCTGGAAGGGTCCGAGGTCGAAGACTTTGCCAAGCTCAACGAGGAATACGTCGAACACAACCGCCGACTCGTTAAAATTCGCGCGCTGTTTTTCCCCTTTACATTTCTGCTCAACGGCGCTTCGATGCTGGTTATCCTATGGTTGGGTGGGCTGCGCGTAATCGACGGGGCGATGAGCTTGGGTGCTTTTGTCGCCTTTAACGCCTATTTAATTCGCATGGGTCGGCCGATGATGCTGCTGGGACGCATCGTCGACGAATACCAGCGCGCCGTTGCTTCGATGGGACGCATTCAGAGCGTGCTCGATGAGCAGCCGCAGTCGCTGGGCGGGGCCGAGCGCATGGCGCTGCGCGGCGAGGTGGAATTCTGCTCGGCCTCATTTTCGTACGATGGCCGTTCGGCGCTGGAGAACGTCAGCGTGCGCGTGCCGGCCGGCAGCACGCTGGCTATTGTCGGACGCGTTGGCTCGGGCAAGACGACGCTGGCGCGCTTTATCCCGAGGCTCATCGAAGGCACCGACGGTCAGCTGCTGGTCGACGGCGTGCCCATTGGGCAAATTCCCCTTGGCGATTTGCGCGAAGCCATCGGCTATGTGCCCCAAGAGACCTTTCTCTTTTCCGAGACGCTGCGCGAAAACGTGCTGCTCGGCTCCGAGCATTCGATCGAGGGAACCGTAGAGGAAGCCGTAGAGGTCGCACAGCTGGCAACGGATCTGTCGTCGTTTCCGCGGGGGCTAGAAACCGTTGTGGGCGAGCGCGGCGTCACGCTTTCGGGTGGCCAAAAACAGCGCACGGCCCTAGCGCGCGCCGTCATACGCAAACCGAAAATCCTCATACTCGACGATGCGCTGGCCGCTGTCGATACCCACACCGAAGAGGAGATTCTCAAAGGGCTGCGCGGCATTATGGCCGACCGCACGACCATCATCATTGCCCATCGCATATCGACCGTGAAAGACGCCGATCAAATTGCCGTCCTCGACGAGGGGCGCGTGGTGGAATTGGGTACGCATGAACAGCTGGTAGCGCATGACGGGATCTACGCCGATATGTGCCGACGCCAGAACTTGAGCAGCGAGTTGGAGGCGCTCTAGGGTGGAAGAAGCGCTTGAGACCAAAGGCGTCGATCCCAAGCTACTGGTGCGTCTGTTAGGGTATCTGCGACCCTATGCGGGTTGGGTAGTCTTTACTTTTGCGCTCATCCTCGTATCGTCGGCCGCGCGCCAGGGGGGGCCTTTCCTCACCAAGGTCGCGATTGACGACTATGTGCTGACCGGTGATCGCGAGGGGTTGGGCTGGATTATTGGCATCTTTCTCGGCCTGCTCGTGGTGCAGTTTATCGTCGGTTATGCGCAGAGTTGGACCACCAGTATGGTGGGCCAGTGGGCCATGCGCGACGTGCGCGCGCAGATCTTTTCGTGCATGCAGAAGCTGCCGCTGCGCTTTTTTGACCGCACCCCCATTGGGCGTTTAATGGCGCGCAACACCAGCGATGTCGATGCGCTTAACGAGCTATTTACCGATGGCGTGGTGTCGATGCTGAGCGATATACTCACCATCCTGACCATTCTCGCCTACATATTTTACATGGACGTCGAGTTGGGCGCGCTGACCTGTGCGGTCCTGCCGCTGGCCGCCGCGGTCACGTTCTGGCTGCAGAAAAAAACCTTTCAGGCTTATCGCATCGCGCGCACGCGCTTTGATAGCTTTAGCGCGTCGCTGCAGGAGAGTTTATCCGGTATTGAGGTCGTGCAGCTATTTGGCTTTGAGCGCCGAGCCGCCGAGCGCTTTGATCGCGGCAACGACAGCTATCTCGAAGCGCGCGTGCAGAGCACGCTCTACCATTCGATCTATTTCCCCTTTATGGAATTGGCCGGGTCTTCGCTGTTGGCGCTCATTCTTTGGTATGGCGGAGGCCAGGTGATTGGCGCGGAAATCCAGTGGGGTGTGCTGGTGGCTATGCTGCAGTATGTGCCGCGCTTCTTTATGCCGATTCGCGATATTGCCGAGCGCTATAATACGCTGCAAATTGCCATGGCTTCTTCCGAGCGCATATTCGAGCTGGTCGACAGCGCACCCGAGCCGGTTGGCGATGGATACGCGCAGGCGAATTTGCAGGGGGCCATAGAATTTGACGGCGTGTTTTTCGCCTATAACGACGAGGATTGGGTGCTGCGCGACGTTTCGTTCCGCGTCGAACCCGGTCAGAGCGTGGCTATCGTCGGCGCCACTGGCGCGGGCAAGAGCACCATTATCAACCTCGTTTGCCGCTTTTACGATATTCAGCGTGGGGCTATTCGCGTCGACGGGGTCGATATTCGCCAGTGGGACGTGCAGGCCCTGCGCCGCCGAGTGGGTATTGTGCAGCAGGACGTCTTTTTGTTCAGTGGCGACGTCGAGCGCAATATCGCGCTTGGCAGTGACAGCATAACGCGCGCGCAGGTCGAGCAGGCCGCGCACAGCGTCAATGCCGATCGCTTTATACACAAGCTGCCCGATGGATATGGGCATCAGGTCGGCGAACGCGGCGCGTCGTTTTCGGCCGGTCAGCGCCAGCTCATTTCCTTTGCACGCGCCCTGGCCAGCAGCCCGGATATACTGGTGCTCGACGAGGCGACGGCCAGCGTCGATACGGAAACGGAAATGTGGATTCAGGAAGCGGTGGAAAACCTAATGCAGAGCCGCACGTCGATCGTTATTGCCCATCGCCTGTCGACCATCCGCAACGCGGATAATATTTTGGTGATGCACCACGGCGAGATCCGCGAAGAGGGACGCCACGAAGAATTGCTGGCACAGCGCGGCATCTACTACCGCCTGCATCAGCTGCAGTACAGAGATGGCGAAGCCGGCGCGGGGAGTGCCCAACTAACCTAAAGTCAAAGACGGTCCCAGAAACGTTTGCGCTCTGCGCGGATCTACTTCTCTCATACAAAGGGGTGTGCTATGAAATACCGACGCCTGGGTCGCTCCGGCCTCGAAGTATCGCTGTTGGGATTGGGAACGAATAACTTCGGTAGGCGCTGCGATGCAACTCAGAGCGCACGCGTGCTCGATGCGGCGCTGGAGGTGGGCGTAAACTTTATTGACACGGCCAATATCTATTCAGCAGGCGAGTCTGAGACGCACATCGGTCAAGCGCTCAGAGGGCGTCGCCACAGCGTGTTGATCGCCACGAAATTTGGCATGAAGATGCACGACGGTCCGATGGGGATGGGGGGGTCGCGCCAGCATATTATGACCTGCGTCGAGGCGAGCTTGCAGCGCCTGCAGACGGACTATATCGACCTCTACCAGATTCATCGCGTCGATCGCAGCGTGCCGATAGAAGAGACGCTGCGCGCCTTAGATGATTTGGTGCGTCAGGGCAAAGTGCGCTATATAGGCTGCTCAAATTTTGCCGCCTGGCACCTGTGCGAAGCCGAGTGGGCGGCACGGCGCGACGGGCTGGAGCCCTTTGTTTCGGTGCAAAATTACTACAACCTGCTCAAGCGCGATATCGAGGGTGAGGTCGTGCCCTACTGCGAGGAGTACGGCGTGGGCATAATACCCTTTTTCCCGCTGGAATCGGGCCTGTTGACCGGCAAGTACCGCCGCGGCCAGGAGCCGCCCGAAGGAGCGCGTTTGACCGGATCGGAGCGCGGCGAGCAGCTGCTCACCGACGCCAATTTTTCCATACTCGAAGCGCTAGAAACCTTTGCGCAGGAACGCGGGCACTCGCTGCTGGAGCTGGCCATTGCCGGTCTGTGCGCCCAGCCGGCCGTGTCGTCAGTTATCGCCGGAGCGACGCAGCCCGAACAGGTCGTGGCCAATGCCGCCGGCGTCGAGTGGGAACTGAGCGGCGAAGATAGGCAGGCGCTCGGTGCCATCTTGACGAGTTAGGGAGAGCGCTCGTGGACTACATACGGCCGTTTGGTCAGGCGCACGGCGATGCGGCCTGGCGCTGTGGCCCCAAGGCAGCGCGCCTCTCGCAGCTCAGCGCGGCGGGCTTTGCCGTGCCGCCTGGTTTCGCCATAACGGGCGATGTCCTCCCGCACTTCTTGGCGGCCAACGGCAGCGCGGATGCCGCCGCCGAGCTACTGGGCGAAATCGACGCGTGCCCGCCGGCCGAGTTGGGCACGCGGCCGGCCCGCCTGCGCGACCTGATCGCTGCCGGCCAGATGCCAGATGATGTGTGTGAAGCGCTGCGCCAAGCGCTGGCCGCACTGGGCAATGAACCGGTGGCGCTGCGCTCCTCTTCGACGCTGGAGGACCGCGCCGATCTGTCCTTTGCCGGACAGCACGACTCCTTTCTCAATCTGCGCTCGTTGGAAGCCTGCATCGATGCGTTGAAGGGCGTGTGGGCTTCGCTGTACAGCGATCGGGCCATAGGCTATTTGCGCGCCCTCGACATGTCGGCTCAGCCGCTGCGCATGGGCGTCGTCATACAGGTTATGGTACCGGCTCGGACGGCGGGCGTTGCGTTTACCGTACACCCGCTCAGCGGCGACTACGAGCAGGTTTACGTATCGGCGGCGCTGGGCTTGGGCGAGGGCACGGTATCCGGTCAGGTAGCAGCTGATGAGGTGGTGATTGCGCGCACCTCGGGCGCTGTGCTCAGCTACGAGGCGGGCGGCCAGAGCGAGCAGATTGTAGCCGGAGAAGATGGCGGTACCGAAGCGGTATCTGTCGACGGGTCTGGACGTGCACTGAGCGACGAAGAGGCCGGCCGCGTCGCTAGGCTTGCCCTTAGCGTAGAAGAAGGGCTAGGGGGTGATCCGCAGGACGTGGAGTGGGCGCTGGTCGACGACCAGCTCTACCTGCTGCAGGCGCGCCCCCTAGTGCAGCGGCGCGAAAGCGAAGGCGTCGAATGGAAAACGCCCATTCCCAACGCGCGCTGGCGGCGCAACTGGCGCCTGGGTGAGTGGTTGCCCGAAGCGGTGACGCCGCTGTTTGGCTCGTGGATTCTGCCGAAGCTAGTGGCGGCGCGCGAGCAGTTTGGTACCGGTCGATTGGGATGGAAGCACCGCCCTACTTTTTCGATGCCGCATCCGTGGTTTTGCCTGGTCAATGGCTATTTCTATACGCGACAAAATTTTCCCCATCGCGGCAAGAAAGAGGGCGAAGCGGAAAAGAGCGAAGAAGAGAAGCGCCAGGAGCGCTTGCGTCATATGCAGGAGGGCAAAGAGCACCTGCGCCACTGGCATCGCACATTGCTGCCGGGCTACGTCGAACACTTCGACCAGCATCGTCGACGCGATGTCGCGCAGGGCCGTGCGCGCGAACTGGTTGAATGGGTCGAAACGCTGGCCGAAGAGGCTGGTGAAATATGGTATATCATCGCGCCGATCGGCTACGGCTTTGAAGAAATGGGGTTTAAGCCCCACTATGAGGAAAAGATACCCGAAGAAGGGCGCGAACACTTTAGCGTGCTCTTTAGCGGCTACCCGAGCCGCGTGTTTGACGGGCAGCAAGCGCTCTACGAACTGGCCCAGCAGGTGCGCGCTGCCGATGGGTTAGTTGAACTACTGGAAACGGAACCGTCGCTCGAACAGCTGCCCGATTGGCTGGCCGAGCGCGTGCGTTCCTATGCAGACCAATACGGCCATCAGCTGACGAGCATCGACTTTTTCTGGCCGACCTCCGGCGAAGATGTGGCAGGTCTGTGCCGCATGGTAGCTGCGTTTGCGCGTCGCCAGTTAGTCGCCCCTGAGCAGCAGCGCGCGCGCGCCGCGGTGCTGCGCGATGCGACCGTCGAGCGCGTGCTGGGCCAGGTTGAAGGGGCTGAGCGCGAGATGATGGCAGCGCTTATCGACTATTATCAGACCAATGCGTCGGCGCGCGAAGACGCCAACTTCTATCTACAGTACGGCTGGCCGCTGATGCGGCGCGCCGTGCTGGAACTGGCCACGCGCCTGGTCGATGGCGGCATCGTAGAGGCGACCGAAGCGGTCTTCTTTCTCGAACGCGACGAGTTTGTTGGTGCGCTGCAGGCCCTGGAAGAGGGCCAGCAGGTTGTATCGCTGCAGGCAGTGGCTGAGGGACGGCGCCGCACTTGGGAAGAATGGCGTCAGTTGGATGCGCCCGATGTGCTGGGTAAAGCCGAAGAGCGCGACGCGGAAAAGGGATACTTTGACGATGCAGAGGGTCGACGGATTGTAGCCCAAGGCGTCAGTCCGGGCATCCGGCGCGGCCGCGTGCGCTTTGTGCGGACCGGTCAGACCGATCTGGTGTTGGGCGAAGGGGATGTTCTGGTAACGCACGCTGCCAGCCCGCAGCTGACGCCGCTAATGCTCGTCGCCGGGGCCCTGATTGTAGAAATCGGCGGCGGTGCCAGTCACTCTTCGCTCGTGGCGCGCGAATTGGGGTTGCCTGCGGTAGTCAATGCCGCGCAGGCGATGCGCGTATTGGAGGAGGGTATGGAAGTAGAGGTCGATGGAACGCACGGCATCGTGCGGCTGCTGGACGGCTGACGTCGTGCACGAAATTGAGCAGCCGGCCGGTGCTGCGGATGTAGAGCCCGTTGATCCGCGGGCCGTAGACGATCATCGCCGTCGGACATATCAATCCTATGAGCGCTATCTGCGCGATCACTTGGTTCACCTAGACGGTGTGCGGTCAACGCAGTGGCTGCGCGACTACACCAGTAGTCAAGCCTACGTAGAGAGCGTGGAGCCTATGCGCCAGCGCTTTGCGCGCATGCTGGGCTTTTGGTCTGAGCCATCGGTGCGCACACCGGCTATCGCCCAAGAAGAGATGCTGTTATGGGAAGACGAGGGGGCCATTGCCACGCGCTTTTTCTACGAGGTGTTGCCCGGCCTGCAAACCTATGCGGTGCGCATGCGGCCCAAATCGCCGGGGCCTCATCCCGCTCTGTTGGTGCAGCACGGCTATATGGGCACGCCGGAAATGGCCTGTGGCTTAGTAGCCAGTGCCAACGCCGAAGACTATGCCTACCGCTCTATGGGGCTGCGGGCAGTGCGGCGCGGCTACTGCGTCGTTGCGCCGCACCATCCCAGCGGCTATGGAACGGATAGCGATGCGGTCGACGTGCCGCTGCCCGACTTTGCCGATCGCGACGTGCACTACGGCAAGAATCGCCTGCACCGCCTCTGCGTGCTGGCGGGCGGCACGCTGTTGGGTCTAGACGTCATGGCCTCATCGCGCGGCGTCGATCTGCTCGTCCAGGACGAGGCCGTCGACGCTGGGCGCATAGGATGCTATGGCCTGTCGCGCGGTGGCCAAACGGCCCTGTATTTGCCGGCACTCGATCGGAGGGTGCGCGCCAGCGTGTGCAGCGCCTATTTCAATGAACGCCTGCCTAAGCTCATTGGCCCCTACAGCCGCACGAACTATATCGACTGGTTTGCCGAAGGGCAGATCCTGCCGGCGCAGGCTACCGCTTTCTCGGACGCCGACATCGCTTCGCTTGTAGCGCCGCGCGCCTTTGCCGTCGAAGCGGGCATGCGAGATGGGGCCGTTGATCAGGAGGCGGCACGGCGGGAGGGCCAGCGCGCGGCCGCCCATTACCAGCAGCTAGGAGTAGCGGCGCGCTTTGAGTTTATCGAACACGCTGAAGGGCACGTAGCGGCCACGCGCCGCGCCTTTGAATTTCTCGGGGAGCAGCTCGCAGATTGAATGTCGAATTCCGGCCAATGGGAGCCATGCGGGCAGAGGGTGGCCATCAGATTCGATTGCGGGGGAATGCAACGGCGCCCACTGCTGTCTAATGGGGCATCAAAAGCCCTCTTAAACAAAAGGAGAACGGGGAAATGCTGAAAAGAAAGTGGATATTGGGTGCGGCGCTGGGCTGTCTGTTGGTCGCCCTGCCGGCCATCGCGCAGCCCGGCGGTGGTGGCGGTGGGCGCGGTATGGGCGGCGGCGGTGGTCGTGGCATGATGGGTGGGGGATTGTCTCCCGAGCAAGTGCTGGGCATGCTTGCTTTTGACGACGAATATGCCGTTACGGACGAGCAGTTGGTCAAGCTGCGGGCAGGGCTCAAGGCCACCTATGTCAAGCAGCAAAATATGATGGCCGATATGGCCAGCGGCGGAGATTGGCAGGCGATGCGCGAGACCATGCGCGAGAATATGGAAAACATGCGCGAGGAGGTGATGGCAACGCTGGGACAGGTGCTCAACGAAGAGCAGCTGACCAAGTTTAACCAGCAGATGGAAGAGGCACAGGCCCGTCGCGGCCAGTGGGGTGGCGGCGGTCAGCGCGGTGGCGGCGGGGGCGGCCAGTGGGGTGGTGGCGGCGGTGGTGGCGGTGGTGGTGGGCCGCGTGGGTTTTAAGCGGCAGGATATTAGCGAAGCGTAGAACGCGCAAGGGTGCTGCGGTAGCGATACCGCAGCACCCTTTTGCTTTGGGTCCTTCTCTGACGCGTGTTGCCAGACGCTTTTACTCGGACAAATCGCTCTTAATGCGTCCCCAACTGACGTCTTCTACCGCGGTTGTCAGCTCAATAGTATCAGACCACAGCAGGGAGGATTCGCCCGTCTGCTCACTCAGGGTGCCGCCATCGGCGAGCCCGTCGATGGATTCGTCTGCATCGTCGTCACCCTCTGCGTCGACGTGGCCTTCGCCATGGCGTCCGCGGTGCATGCCGCGGAACGGCGGTGCACTGTGCAGTGCTTCGAGCAGCGCCCGCTGCTCGTCGGTCAACAGGGCGGCCACGGCTTCCCGGTGAGCTGTTTGCAGGGATGCACGTGCTTCGCGATAGGTCGCATTGAGGTCGTTAAGAGCGCTGATTTGGTCGTCGCTTAGGCCTAATTCGAGGTATCTATTGCCGCGGCGATGCCTCTGGTCTTGATAGGCCGTTAGTGCCGCTAGCTGATCTGCCGTTAGAACGGCCTGTTCTTCGGTTCGGTGTGCTTCGAGCAGGACTCGTGCGCTCTCGGCATAGTCTGTGCGCAGCGCTGCGATTTCCGTTTGCTGCTCCTCGCTCAGCCCTAGCTGGGCGGCTAGAGAGATGCGCTGCCCGCGCGGTGGTTGCGCGTTGCGCAGTGCTTCGAGAGCGGTTAGCTGTTCGTTGGTCAGCAGGGCGGCTACGGCCTCTTTGCGCTCCTGCTTGAGTGCGTTGCGCGCTTCTCTATAGGTGGCATCAAGTGCTTTTATTGCGTCAATCTGTTCTTCGCTGAGACCCAGGTCGATGCGGCGGCCTTTGCGCTCACCGTCATTGCTCCCGTAGGCCGTTAGCGTCGCCAACTGCTCTTCGCTCAATACCGCTAGCTCATCGGCCCGGTGCGCTTCGCGCAGCGCCTGGGCACGCGCGTCAAAGTCTGCGCGTATCGCTTCTAACTGGACTTGCTGCTCTTCGCTCAGTTCCAGCTGGGCGATTGAAACATCGCGTTGCCCTTTTCGTCCGTGTGCTTCCGCGGGAAGCGCCTGTGCCGCAATTACTAGCAGGGCCAACGCCGCCATATGTTTTATATGCATTCAGACAAATCTCCTAATGAGAGTTTAGTAAGACTGGGTCGGTCTAGTTTTCGGTCAGATGCATCCCCCTCGGAAAACGCCTCGCTGCGCTGTCGCATCAACTGTGCAAAGGACCCTATTCACACGTTAGACAGGTTCAGTTCGGTGTTTATTCCAGCGCCACTCATTTTTCTTGGTAGGTGGGCTAGTCTACCCGTGCTAGAAAAGGACGCACTATGGCACGGCGCGGTTTCGCGGCGGTGAAATAGTGTAGAAGCGTGCTGTGCTGGCTGTGGTCGTACTCTATATTGACCACCTAACCACACGCGCGGCGGATTGACCGCAGCGAGTATCACTATCCATTAGAGGGGGCAACTATGACATCACATCAAACAGAGGGACCGCCGCCTTTTGGCTCGCCGGCGCTGCGTCTACCTGACGCGCTGCGAGGGCCGTTGAAAGCACATATCACCGAGCTCAAGGAGCGCTATTTGGAATTGGGTTGGGGCACGCGCGCGGGGTTTGGCACGCGCCCGGCGCTAATCGTCATCGACTTGGCTCTGTGGTGGACGCGACCGGGTAGGCCACCGATGGGCAGTAATGTCGACTCCGTTGTAGAAGGAACCTGTCAGGTACTGCGGTCGGCGCGCGCGGCGGGTATTCCGATCATCTTTACAACCTATGACTACGATCCAGCCGACCCACCGACGCCGCACGACGGCAAGTGCGCCGACAATATACACCCGGAAGACATGCCGCTGTTTGGACTCGATCCGCGCGTCGAACGGCGCGACGACGAGCGCATCGTGCGCAAGAAGTATGCCTCGGCTTTTAAGGGAACCAACTTACTCGATATGCTGACGGCGCTCGATGTGGATACGCTGATTGTAACCGGGGTCAGCACGAGTCACTGCGTCTATGCGACGTGCCGCGATGCGGCCCATACCTTTCGCGTTGTGGTGCCGCGCCAGGCCGTGGGCGAGCGCTGCGAACTGCTGCACGAGGTCAATATGCTCGATATCGATATCGATCTGGGCGACGTGCTCGATATCGCCGAAGTCGAAGCGTACTTGGGCCGTATCGAAGCAGCCGAATAGCGCCGTACCCGCCCGTCTATGCGCGCGCTCCGCATCGCGACCGGGTAGCGCGATATCGAAGCGTTGCGCTAAAGGTCTTCGCGGAGCGCATCGTCAGTATAGCGCACGTAGGCGTAGTAAGGAGCCATACAGCGCTCTTTGCCATCGTAGAAAGCGGCAAAGAGCTGCGCAGGACCCGCTGTTAGCTGGAGCGAGAACTGCGCACTTTCATCATCGGCTGAGACTTCGCTTTGCAGCGTCGTGCCGGCGATCTCGACCTGTGCCCACTGGACGGCGATGGCTTCTCCACCTTCGTATAAATGGGCATCGCTGGCTTTGATGCTGTCGCGGCGCCAGTGGCTATCGTCGCCGTCAATGCCCGCCTGCAGGGCATAGCCTGTTTCCTCTGGCCAGCGGCGCAGCTCAATGTGGTAGCACCCAGATCGCTTGATATATACCGCCCAATAGCCGCTGCACACCTGTCCAGCGCGCACCTGTCCCTGATTCCAAGCGACGTTGCAGCTCTCGTTGCGCAAGTCGTGCGTCGTAATCTTCACGGCGTCGCCGTCTGCGCCTAGAGCGATGGGTTCGTCGCGGTCAAATTGAGCTGAAATGAGCGCCCACCAGTCTTCGTAGGCTGCGCGCAGGGCGATGACGCGATCGGGATGGCGCGCGGCAATATCGCTGCGCTGGCCCGGGTCGGCTTCGAGGTTGTATAGCGCCCGCCCGTCTATCAGGCGCCAGGGGCCCTGCATTACGGCGCTGCGTCGCCATTTGACGGGGCGGGCGACGCGCTGCGTATCGCAGAAGGTCGTGCGCTCAGTCCAGGGCACGTCGCTGTCACCGCGCAGCAGGGGCATCAGGCTGTGTCCGTGGAACGATCGTTCGGATGGCACGTCGATGCCGCACAGGTCGAGCAGGGTCGGCATGAAGTCGACGTAGGACGTCAGGGCATCGATGTCGTGTCCGTGCGCAAAGCCGCCGTCGGCGTAGCGCAGCAAAAAGGGCACGCGATGGCCACCCTCGTAGGGCGATCCCTTCTTTCCGCGCATACCGGCGTTAAACGATCCGGGGCCCTCAAGCGGAAACTGCTCGGCGTCTAGCTCGACCCCGGTCGCCGTGCCGTTGTCCGTCATGAATATCAGGATCGTTTGGTCGGCGATATTCAGTGCTTCTAACTGGTCGATGAGGCGACCGAAATTCTCGTCGATATTGGAGATCATGCCGTAAAAGCGCGCGCGGTCTTCGTGCGGTGTCGTTGTGCGATAGGGGTCGATGTAGCGCGGCTCGACGTTGAGCGGGCCGTGCGGCGCATTGGTGGCGATATAGCAGAAAAAAGGCTCGTCTCGGTGTTCCTCAATAAAGCGCATACCTTCGTCGAAAAACACGTCTGTACAGTAGCCGCTAAAGGGTGCGGGTTCGCCGTTTTTAAAATAGGTGTCGTCAAAGTAATCGTTGCCCCAGGCGTCGCCCGTATTGCCAATGCCGCCGCCGGCGTGGTAGACGGTTTCCTCAAAGCCGCGCTCGTGTGGGCGATAGGGAGCGCTGTCGCCCAAGTGCCACTTGCCAAAGTGGCCGGTGCGGTAGCCCGCCTCGCGCAGAGCATCAGCTAGCGTCCATTCGTCGGCGCGCAGCAGCGAGCGACCGCCAATCGTATGCCAGACGCCGGCGCTGTTGCAGTAGTGTCCGGTTAGAATACCTGCTCTCGTTGGGGCGCAGGTGCTGCCGACGTGGTAGTTGCTAAAGCGCACGGCGCGGCTGTGAAAGCGGTCGATGTTCGGAGTGTGTATCGCCTCGTTGCCGTGGCAACCCAGGTCGCCATAGCCCTGGTCATCGGTGAGGACAAAAACGATGTTGGGTCGCGGGGGATGGTCCTTGGGGCATTGTCCAGTTATGGGGTGGGGGCGCGTGCCGCGCTGCAAAACGGCGACGCGGCACGCGCTAACTACCAGGCGCTTGCGCTAAAGCTATTTCTTTGTCTTGCTCTTGGCTCTCTTCTTGGGAGCGGAATGCTCCGCAGGCTCTTCTTGCTCCTTTTTCCACGCTTCGTACTCGACGCGTGCCTCGGCGCTGAGAGGGTAGTACTTGCGCAGATGGCCTCCCTGAGACAGGCGCATTTTGCTGAAGACCTCCCACTCAGCGTGCGCTTGCGCGGCCGTGATGAGCTGCGGCGCCAGTTTGGCGGGCACTAGCACGGCGCCGTCGTCGTCGGCAATGATAATATCACCGGGCATGACCAGGCGGCCACCGCAGGCAATGGGCACGTTGACGGCGAAGGGAAAGATGTTGGTCTGGGTGTGAAAGTTGGGTGTTGTACCCTTGATCCACAGTCCAATATCGAGATCTTCAACTACGTGGGGAAAGTCGCGGATACAGCCGTCTATTACAATGCCAGCACCGCCGGCGCCGGCAAAATAGGTCAACATCATTTCGCCAAACACGCCGCTCTGCATATCGCCTCGCGCATCGACGCAGACAATGTCGCCCGGCTGCGTGTGATAGAGGGCATGACGGTGAAGCTGGAGTTCGGGATCGGTGTATTCGCCTACGGCATATACGTCTTCGCGAATCGGCATGAACTGTAGCGTGATGGCTGGGCCGATGACTTTCTTGCCCGGTGTGCGCGGCACGGGTCCGACAAAGCTCGGGTCGCGGATCCCCAGCTTGCGCAATTCGCCGGCTGCGGTTGCCGCACTAATGCCCTCGAGGGCTTTGATCAATTTCTTGGGAGGACGCTTGATATCAGGCGTCACAATTTTCTTGGCCATGTTTTCTCCTCGGTGAGGCAGATAGGCACGGGTTTGTGCCGAGGATCTAAGGTAGCATATTGTCGATGCCCATCCAATGGGGAAGCGGTATACAGCTTGCAAGTGGGCGGTGTGCATCGTACTTTGTTAACGCCGTTGATACCCTGTGCTGGAGGTCGAATGTGCTTGCGGATAACGCCGCTCAATTTTACGAAGAAAATGGCTATTGGCTGCACCACGAGCCGCTATTTAGCGATGAAAAATTTGCCCGTCTGACAGCGCTTTTCGAGGAATTACTGGCTTCCAAAGGGGAGGATCGGCGCGCCGACCAGCTTGACGTGCCGCATTTTACCTGTCCGGCCCTTTTTGAGTTTCTACTCGCCGATGAAGTGCTCGACCTGGTCGAGCCATTTATCGGTCCGCACATCGGGCTGTGGAGCAGTCACTTTATTTGCAAAGAAGCGATGGTGGGTCGCGCCACGCCGTGGCACGAAGATTCTGCCTATTGGAACGGACGCATGGATAGGATGGATCAGATCGTTACCGTGTGGCTGGCTATTGATCCCTCGACGCGCGACAACGGCTGCATGCGGGTTCTGCCCGGCACGCAGGTCAACGGATTTTCCGACTACGAAGAAGTAGACCGTGAGAACAATACGTTTCCACGCCAGATCGTCGCCGACCAGCTCGACGAATCGCAGGCGGTGTACTTTGAACTGCAGCCCAACGAATGCTCGCTACACGACGCGCGCATCGTTCACGGCGCGACGGCCAATCGCAGCGCAACGCGCCGCTGTGGGTACACCATGCGCTACTTTGCCTTGACTTCCAAGGTGCTGGCCGAGCGCAATGCGTCGCACCGCGTATGGCACTGTAGGGGCGAAAACGTAGCCGGTAGCAAACTGGCCCAACTGCCGGTATTCTGATTATTGATAAACAATAGAAGGACGGAGTGAGCCCATGAGAGGCAACGGGAGCTATTCGTATGAAGCCGGCGAGCGCCACGCCCACAAATGGGGCTATACCGACACGCACTTTGAGTTTGTCGATGAGCGCAGCGTGCGGGTGACGGGCAATCGCTATCCCATCTGCGGCTATACCATGCCCTACTTTATCCCCTTTGCCGAAGACGTGCTCGGCACGTCGTTTCGTCCGCAGGACGTGCTGCCTGAACGCGCACGCGATCCGCTGCCGGCAGCGCGGCACAATGCGGCTTTTATCGAACAGTTGAGCACCGTGTTAGCACAGGACCAGATCGTCGACTCCGACGCCGAGCGCCTGCGCCACAGCCATGGCCAGCTCAGCGTTAACGAGGTGTATCGGGTGCTGTACGGCGCGCCGCTGGAGCGCTTTGTCGACCTCGTGCTCTATCCGCAGAGCGAAGAGCAGGTGCAGAGCATTGTCGAAGCGGCCAATATTCACGGCGTTTGTCTGGTGCCCTACGGAGGTGGTACCAACGTAAGCGGTGCGCTGTCGCTGCGCAGCAAAGAGGAGCGTCCAATAGCCTCGGTCGACATGAGCCGGATGAACCGCATCCTATCGCTTGATCGAGACAATTTGATGGCCTGCGTGGAGTCGGGTATCTGCGGGCGCGACTTGGAGCGCGAACTGGCATCGCAGGGCTACACATCGGGACACGATCCCGATAGCGTTGAGCTGTCGACGCTGGGTGGGTGGATTTCGACCAACGCCAGCGGCATGAAGAAAAACAAGTACGGCAATATAGAGGATATCGTGCTCGAGGCGACGCTGATCACGCCGACGGGCGCGGTGGAAACGCTGCGGGCGACGCCGCGCAATTCCACGGGCGTGCAGCCGCGCGGTTTGCTCTTTGGTAGCGAGGGCAATTTTGGCATCATAACTAAGGCCGTGCTCAAAATTTACCCCTTGCCCAAAGTGCGCAAATTTGGTTCGCTCGTCTTTCCCAACTTCGCCACGGGCGTGGCGTTTTTAAAAGAGCTGCGCCAGGGAGAGGGCGTGCTGCCGGCCAGTATCCGGCTGGTTAATAACAATGAATTTCGCTTTGGCCAGGCGCTCAAGCCCGAAGCGGTGGGGCTGAAGAAGATCGAGCAGCGCATACAGCGCTTTTTCCTGTTTAAGGTGAAGGGCTTTGACGTGCATGAGCTGGCTGCTTGCACCATTGCCATGGAGGGAACGGCCAGCGAGGTCGCGCACCAGGAAAAGACCATCTTTTCTACAGCCAAAAAATTTGGTGCCGTTTCGGGCGGTGCCAGTAACGGTCAGCGCGGCTACATGTTGACTTTTGGCATTGCCTATATCCGCGACTTCTTCAATCAATTCGGCATTCTCGGGGAAACATTCGAGACTTCCGTTCCATGGGATCGCATTTTAGACGTGACGTCGGCCGTTCGCGCGCGGCTGTGGGAAGAGTGCCAGCAGCGCGGTGTTAAAGGCAGGCCCTACCTGTCGTTTCGCGTCACCCAGACCTACCACACCGGCGTATGCATTTACTTTACCATGGCTTTTTCAAGCGCCGGTTTGGAAGACCCCGAGCACACCTACCACGACGTCGAGGGCGTGCTGCGTCAGGTCGTTCTCGATCACGGTGGTTCGCTCTCACATCACCACGGCGTCGGCAAGGTGCGCCGCGCTTTTCTGCCGCAGGTGCACAGTGCCAACGGCATGGAAGTGCTGCGCCAGGCCAAGCGCGCCATGGATCCCAATAATATTTTTTCGATAGGCAACGGCGCATTCGGCGATCCGCTATGCTGAAAGACAAGCGGGTTGTGCTGACCGGGGCTTCGTCTGGCTTGGGCGCAGCGCTGGCCCAGGAATTGGCTGCTCAGGGAGCCAAGCTCGTGCTCTTTGCCACTAGTGCAGAGCGCCTACAAGAAGTTGCCAGCCAGTGTCGAGTGCACGGTGTTGACGTGCTGGTGCAGGTCGGTGATGTGACGTGCATAGACGATGTTCGCGCTGCCATGGAGGCGTCTGTGCAGGCGTGGGGTGGCATTGATTTTGTCGTCGCCAACGCCGGTATCAGCATGTGGGTCCGTTTTGATGAAGTCGAAGATACCGATGTCTTTCGGCGCTTGATGGACGTCAACTATATGGGCGTGGTGCACTGCGCGCACGCGGCGCTGCCCTATCTCAAAGCCAGTCGGGGACTCTTTGTCGCCGTGTCGTCGGTGCAGGGTAAGGTGCCCGTTCCGCTGCACAGTGGCTACGTGGCTTCCAAGCACGCCGTGCAGGGGTTTTGCGACGTGCTGCGCCTCGAGCTGCGCGGCACCGGCGTCGACGTACTGGTCGTCCTGCCGCACTGGCTGCGCGGCACCAACCTGCGCCAGAGCGCGCTGGGTGCAGACGGCCGTGCGCTGGGCGCGACGTCGCGCCGTCACAGCAGCGAGTCGATTACCCTAGAAGAGGCCAGCACGCGCATAGCCCGCGCGATGCAGGAGCGGCCGCGCCAGCTGGTAATGCCCTGGAAGCTCAAGCTGCTGGCCGCCGTCTACGCGCTGCGACCGCAGTGGGCCGAGTCCGTTATTCTAAGGGCCATCGGCAAGCAGGACCGCGGTGAATAGGACCATACAGGGAGCGGGCAAGGTGCTCGCCGCTCTCTCCAACACGGTATAGGGGAGGTTGTTGATGGCTCGTACGTATACAGCGGCTATTGTCGGCTGCGGTGATATCGCCCACAGTCACCTGCGCGGCTATCAGCTGGCTGGCGTTGAGGTCGTTGCCGTAGTCGACCCGCTCGAAGTCGCACGCGCGCAGTTTCAAAACGAGTATGGTATTGCCCACGCCTTTTCTTCTGTGGAAGAGATGCTGAGCACAGCGCAGCCGGATATCGTCAGCGTGTGTACCTGGCATCTGCTGCATCCTGGGCCGACGATCGCCGCGGCCAATGCCGGCGTCAAAGGGGTCATATGCGAAAAGCCGATGGCCGTGGGCATGGGCTTGGCCGACCAAATGGTAGAGGCCTGCGAGCGCAGCGGCACCAAGCTTGTCATTAGCCACCAGCGCCGCTTTACGCCGGGCTGGGAACGGGCACGAGCACTGGTGCAGGGCGGCGCAATCGGTCAACTGCTGCGCGCCGATGCCAAGGTGGCCGCCGGCCTGCTCAACTGTGGGACGCACGCCATTGACGGGATGCGCTTTATCATGGGCGACCCCGAGGCGGAGTGGGTGATGGGAGCCGTCGAGCGCCAGAGCGAGCGCTTTGAGCGGGATACGCCCATTGAGGACGGCTGTATGGGGTTGATCCATATGGCCGATGGCTCGCAGATCTTTATGCAGTGCGATTTGGATATGCAAGATGCCTCCTGTGCGCGCTTTGTCTTTCGCGGGACCGAGGGCATGGTGGAGACGACGGAGACGTGGACGCGCCTTTTTAACGCCGAAACAGGCGGTTGGCGCATGGAAGACTTGGGTGTTGCGCCGGAAAAAATCGACACCATTGGTGGCATGGCCAACGCGCGCCAGACCAAAGAGCTCATCGCTTGGATCGAGGGTGGCGAAGGCCACCGCGGTGCAGGCCATAATGCGCGTGCTACGGTCGAAATACTTATGGCGCTACTCGAATCGGCGCGCAGAAATCAGATGGTGCGCCTGCCCCTGCAGGAAAAGGGCTATCCGCTCGAGCTGATGCTGCAGGAAGGGCTGCTCGAGCCTACGCAGAAGGGGCGCTACGATATACGCGGCTATTTGAACCGCGAGGGCGTCGACGAGAAGCGCTACGCCGAACTGCGCGCGCAGGGCATGAGTCATCACCCGATTATGCGCGCGCTTCACGAAGAAAAAGAGGCCAAGGGTCGCTGATATGACGGATCCAGTTGCCGACAGGGGTTCGCAAATCCGCGTGCAGTCGCTGCGCGCCATTCCCGCCGGCCGCAAAGGCTATGTAAAGATACAGACCAATATGGGCATTACGGGCTGGGGCGAGATCAACAATATGGATACGGCCGTCGCCTGTGCCCTAGCCGAGTCGCTCGGAGAAATGATCGTCGGAGAGAATCCCACGCGCATCGAGCACCACTGGCAGCGCCTGTTCCGCGCCCATCGCAACCTGCGCGGTGGCGGATTGATGGTGCACGTGATTTCGGGCATTGATATGGCGCTGTGGGACATTGCGGGCAAGCTCTATGGCGTGCCTATATATCGCCTGCTAGGCGGGCCGGTGCGCGATAAGATTTGGAAATATCCCAGCCCGAAGGCCATCAAAGTGAGCCCCGGCGGGGCGCAGTACCACGCCGGCACGCCGGCTGAGGTAGAGGACCTAGTCAGTCGGGTGCGCGCTGCGCGCGAAAAGGTCGGGCGCGACGGCGCGGTTATGTTCGATGCACACAGCATGCTGCCGTTGCCGCTTGTAAAGCAGTTTGCCGGCTATCTCAAATCCGATGATCTGCTCTTCTTGGAAGAGGCTTGGGTGCCGGGAAATATTGAGGCGATGGCCAAAGTGCGCCAGAGCGTGTCCGTGCCGCTGGCTACCGGAGAGCGCGACCGCACGATATGGGAAGTGCGCGAGTTGCTCGAAGCCCAGGTCATCGATATTCTACAGCCAGACGTTGGGCACACGGGCGGCATAAGCCAGATGCGCAAGATTGCCGCTCTCTGCGAAGCCCATCACGTCCCCATTGCCCCGCACTGCACCATGTCGTACTTGGGGTTGACGGCTAGTCTACACGTGGCGGCGACGATACCGCTCTTTTTAATCCACGAAGGCTACGACAATCAGATGGTTGACGGCGTGGCCCACAAGACGTGGACGATGGACGACGAAGGCTTTGTATCGCTGCCAGAGGGGCCGGGCATCGGTGTGGAAATAGACGAGGAAAAGGCCATCGCCGCGGGCCGCGATCCACAAAATCGATTTCAATGGCCGGACAACCGCCTGCGCGACGGATCCGTTGCCGATTATTAGGATGTATGCGCGCCGAGCAGTTGGCGGTCTCACGCCCATCATAACAACAAACATGGCGCGGTTTTGTTTGATGTGTACATTGATCGTTTGGGGCGTTATCGCCCCCGCGCTGTAGATGTGCTAACATGCAATGAAATGGTAATGATATGCTAAAACCCGAGTTGCCGGATGGCGAAGAGCTGCGAATAGATTCGTTGAGAAAGCTGGACCTGCTCGATTCGCAGCCGGAGGAGCGTTTTGACAGCATCGTGCGATTGGCTGGGGCCATCTTCCGCGTACCGATCGCACTCGTTAGCCTAGTCGATGTAGATCGGCAGTGGTTTAAAGCATGCTATGGGTTGGATGCCGAATCAACCTCTCGCGACGTCTCTTTCTGCGGACACGCCATACACAGGCCCTCGACATTTATCGTCGAAAATGCGCTAGAGGACAGCCGATTTTCCGACAACCCACTGGTGACCGGAGAGCCGCATATCCGCTTCTATGCGGGGCGGCCGCTGGCAGCTCCCGACGGGCAATTGGTTGGAACTCTATGTATCATCGATACCGAGCCACGGCTGTTTAGCGAAGAGGACAACCTCATCCTAACCCAGTTGGCCAACGTTGTCGAGAGAGAGATGGGCTATGTAGAGCTGTTAGAAGTTCAACAGCAGTTAGCCGATGCGCAGAAACAGTCGCAGCGTGCACTGCAAACTCAAATAGAGCAGAGTCGCCTTCGCAAACTCATGATCGAAGCGAACACGCTCGCCGAACAACAGCGCATCATTGATACAGAGCTCGTTAGTGCGATGCAGGGACTCGGCTGGCGCATCGCCAAGCTGGAGGTACACTTTCCCTCTACGCGCGATGGCTACTATGTCGATGCGACACATATAGCGAAAAATTTCTTGGTTGAGAACCATGCCAATTCGCTAGCCGACCGGCCTTGGATCGGCGAAGTGTGGCAATCTCGTAGTACGGTTGTAGTTGGTAAGGAGCGTCTGCACGCGGCAGGTATAGAAGATACGTGCTGCCTGATAGAAATTCCTCTAGAGGGTGGGGGATCGGTAAGTATGTATCCGAGTGAAGCGGGCGACTGCTCAATCGAGGACCAAGCCGCGATGGAGCAGTGGGTGGAGCTGTTTGATTTGCCTAGGTACCGAGAAAACGTGCTGCGCGAACTTAAAATGCGCGTAGAGTCGGTTAAATTGCGCATTCAGAACGCCATTCTGCAAATGGAACGCGTAGAAGACTTTGAGTCGGTGGTTAGTGCGATTGGAGAAGGATTCCACGAATTAGATGTCGACATTCAAGCCTGGGGTGTAAACCTAATTGATGAGCAAAACGGAGTCGTGCGCTCGTATAATTATCTCAATGAACGGGTGATATTTAGGGAAGTACGTATTACGGCGGACGAGTTACCCACACTAATTCATCACTGGAAGCGCAATGAAGTGTGGGAGCGCAGCGTAGAGTCCAGGCATTATGGAGGGTTGGGTAAGGAGTACAAACCCTCACTGGTTATTGATGTGCCCTTTGTGCAGGGGTCACTAGCTGCTGGCTTGCGTTCCGACCTGGGCTGCAATACGTCGTTGATAGAGGTTATGGTAGACCTGTGCAGCCAGATTTCCGTGGCCAGTTTGCGCCTGATGGATTTGTCTAAACGCGACCATGCCGAAGAGCAAATGCGCGATGCGTTAAAACAGGCAGAAGAGGCGCGTGCTGTAGCTGATGGCGCCAACCGGGCTAAAAGCGAATTCTTGGCTAATATGAGCCACGAAATACGCACGCCGATGAATGCCATTCTCGGCATGACGGAGCTGGTGCTCGATTCGCCGTTGAACGTCGATCAGCGCGAGTCACTAGGCATCGTGCAAGTGGCGGGTAAACAGCTGATGAGCATTCTCAACGACATTCTCGACTTGTCTAAAATTGAGGCGGGTAAGCTCGATCTGGAGCGAATCGGCTTTGATCTGCGCGAGGAATGCGACTCCATTGTAAAGCTGATGGAAAGTCGCTTTGTAAGCGGCAAAGTCGAGCTGCGCTATGATGCGCTGGAAGTTTCCGAAACGCGCGTGCTTGGAGATCCGGTCCGCCTGCGTCAGGTCGTGGTCAACCTGCTTGGCAACGCCGCAAAATTTACAGAAAGCGGCTGGGTTGAGCTCGCGATTGGTAGCCATCTCGAAGGCACCAGCGTCGTAGTTGATGTATCGGTGCGCGACACGGGCATCGGTATTGCCAAAGATAAACTGCAATCCATCTTTGGCGCCTTCCAGCAGGAGGACGCTTCGACGACCCGCCGGTTTGGTGGCACGGGGTTGGGCCTGAGCATTTGTGCCGAGTTGGTGAAAATGATGGGTGGTAGTATGGATGTGCAAAGCCAGGTCGGCGAGGGCAGTACGTTTAGCTTTACTGTCCGGCTCGACCAAGACCCCGACGCGACTGTCTCTGGAGCGGACGAGAATGGAGCCCGTTCGGGGCGACGCGCGCTGCTTCTTGCTGACGATCCGTTCCAGCAGGTTCTGGTGAGCGGCATGCTGGACAAAGCCGGCTGGACCGTTGTCTTGGCCGGGCGCGATAAGGCCCCGGCAGAGGACGATGCGGACGGTATTGATATTGCGCTGGTCGATATGGATATGAAGATACCCGATTGGGAACAGCGGGTGTCTTCGCTGCGAGACGCGATGGGGCGTCAAAATATCCACATGCCCATCCTGGGCTTAAAAATGCCCGATAGAAAGGGCCAAGCGAACGCTTCAGGGGCGGCGATTGACGTGGATGCACTGGTGATGAAGCCGGTCCGTTCGGCGATTCTGCTAGCCGAAGTCAACAGACTAGTTCGCTAACGTGATTGTATAGCATCCGAATGCGGAGATTTGCGCGATGGCCGTAGAGCATGTTGACGTTCAGCTGGTCGTAGAAAATCGCACTGTAGTGGGCGAGGGGGCGCTGTGGGATAGCGATAGAAAGGTGCTCTACTGGGTGGATATTTTAGGCTGCGAAGTCTATATATACGACCCATTTAGCGGTGCCAATCGCACGTTGCATACCTGTCAGGCGGTCGGCACAGTGGTTCCGCGCCAGAGTGGAGGGCTGATAGTGGCCCTCCACAACGGTTTTGCTCACATCGACCTAGACAGCGAGAAAATGACGCCGGTTGGCGACGATCCAGAGCGCGGCGTGCCGACCAACCGCTTCAACGATGGCAAGTGCGATCCGGTTGGCAGGCTGTGGGCTGGGACTATGGAATTCAGGGGCGCCCAAAATGCTGGGGCGCTCTACTGTCTGGACGTCGACCACAGCGTGCACAGGCGCCTGGCGCCGGTGTCTATTTCCAATGGAATTGTCTGGTCTGCCGACGGGCGCACCATGTACTACATTGACTCGCCGCTCAACAACGTGCGGGCCTATGACTACGACGTAGAGACGGGGGCCATCGACAACGAGCGCATCGCATGCGAAAACGAGGGCGCCGGCATTTTTGACGGCATGGCTATCGACGCAGAAGGCACGCTGTGGATCGCCGTCTACGGCGGCTGGTCCGTCAAGCGCTACGATCCGTTCAGTGGAAAGCTGATGGCCGAATTTGCCATGCCCTTTTCCAACGTCACGTCCTGTGCTTTTGGTGGCGAAAATATGGAAGAATTGTACGTCACCTCAGCTTGCCAGCAGCTGGACGAAAAAGCGCTGGCAGAGCAGCCGCTGGCCGGCTCACTAGTCAAGATGGATCCACAGAGCCGCGGCGTCGCTTCGGTTGCCTATGCGGGCTAGGCGAGCGGCGCCCTACGCGCCGCCTGCCGCTTTGTACGAATCGACTACGCGTTGCAGCAACACCTCGGGTGCTTGTGTCCCATCGAGCACTAGGTGGGCGCAGGCGATGTAGGTGGGTTCGCGCAGGGCAAGCATGTGTTCCACTTCCTGCGCGCCGCCGCCGGCCAAGTTGGGGCGGGTGTGGCCGCTATTGGGATCGGAGCAGATGCGCCGCCACAGTTCGTCAACCGGCACCTGTAAATAGACGATGAGGGCGTTGTGTTTGGCCGCTTGCTGATTGCGTTCGCGCATCAAGGAGCCTGCTCCAAAGGCGATAACAGCGCGTTCAGAGCGGCACATTTCGACTACGACGTCCGTCTCAATGGGGCGGAATCCGTCCTCGCCTACTTGTCCGTAAAACTCCGTTAGCGTTTGCTCGCCGATGCGCTCCTCTATACCGCGGTCGATATCTAGGTATGGCATGGCCAATTTCTCAGAAATCATTTTTCCCAACGTAGATTTGCCGGCCGCCCGGTAGCCGACGAGAACGATCTTCATTGCACTCCTTTTGGGGTGGTTGCCAATTGAGTTATACTCCATATTTACATAGAATGTACGGCGCGCTGGCGGTATGTCTATGGGCGTTGCAGTGCGCATCAAATGTATTTACTGGAGACTCGCTTAAGGAAGCTCTATGAGAGGTATTATACTGGCGGGAGGTCAGGGAACGCGGCTCTATCCACTGACCGTATCGCTGTCAAAGCAAATTTTGCCCGTTTTTGACAAGCCGATGATTTACTATCCCCTGTCAGTGCTTATGCTGGCCGATATTCGCGAAGTGCTCATTATTTCTTCGCCCGAGCACATCGATCTGTACCGCCAGCTGCTCGGCGATGGTTCGCGGCTTGGCATGGACATTCAATACGCCGTGCAGCCGCGCCCCGAAGGGCTCGCACAGTCCTATACCATCGGCGCTGATTTTGTTGGCAACGAGCCGAGCGCGCTGATCCTCGGCGACAATTTTCTATATGGCCATGGGCTATCGAATATGCTGCAGCGCGCCGGCCAAATAGAAGAGGGCGGTATGGTCTTCGCCTATTACGTCCAGGATCCAGAACGCTACGGCGTCGTCGAGTTTGACGCCGATAAGAGAGCGGTTGGCATCGAGGAAAAGCCACAGAATCCGCGATCCAATTACGCGGTGATCGGCCTGTATTTTTACGATGGAGAGGCCGTCGATATCGCGCGCAGTCTAAAGCCGTCGGCGCGCGGAGAGCTGGAGATTACCGATCTGAACAAGGTCTATCTGTCGCGCGACAAGCTGGGTGTCGAAGTGCTGGGGCGCGGTTTTGCCTGGCTGGATACGGGCACCCACGAAAGCCTGTTGGAGGCGAGCAACTTCGTGCAGACCATAGAGCATCGGCAGGGTTTAAAGGTGGGCTGTATCGAAGAAATCGCCTATATGAAAAACTACATCGGAGCGGAGCAGCTGCTGGCAATCGCCGGCATGGCCAAAGGCAATGCCTACTGCGACTATCTGCGCAATTTGGTCGAGCGGCCGCGCACGCTAATCCGCTGAAGCAGAGCGGGAAGCAACTTTTACAGGAAAGCAAGAACCATGTTTGGTGGCGTTGGTAAACGCGCTTTTGAGCGCACGGAAATCTCCGCTATGGAGACGAGTATTGGTGCCCTGCTGCTGCTGCTGGTCGCCGCCCTCGGCGTCGGCACCTATATAAAGGGGCAGCACTACGACCCCAATCTCTTTGCGCTCGATCAGAGCTTGCTGTCAGAGCAGGCACCCGTCCGACAACAGATCAAGCTGGTCGAGGAGAGCGGTGAGGGGCGCGTTGTCGGTTCGGCCGCGGCGGTGGAATCCGCGCCGCTGCGCGGTCTGGCGCCCGACGGCTGGCGCGATCTGGGCGCCGTCGAATCGTTTACTGCCGAGACGCTCTACGAGAAAATTAACGGCCGCGCTGAACAGTATGTGGCCTACGATGTCGCTGGCATGGATTTTGTCGGTCTGGCCGGCGGCGATGGCCAGTTTATCGACGTATTCGTCTACGACATGGCGGCGGTGGACAACGCCTTCGGCATCTATGCTGTTGAACGTCCGGAAGATGCCGAACTGCAGGCACTGGGCGATCAGGGCTATCGAGCTGAGAGTAGCTACTTTTTTTGGAAGGGCACCTATTACGGGCAGATCATAGCCTCCGATGTAGGAGAAGAGATGCGCGCGGCTAGCGAAAATATCGCGCGCACGCTGGTCGAGCGACTGCCCGGTCGCGAAGGTAGCGTGTGGGGATTGGAAAATCTTCCGCGCGAAGACAGGCTTTTCGTCCAGTATTTCAAGCGCGATGCACTCAGCCTCGACTTTCTCAGTGAGACCTATACGGCCAAGTATCGCAGCGCGGACGGTGAATGGACGTCGTTTGTCGCGCTGCACGACACGCCGGAGGCGGCCGCGGCGACCATGGAACAATATTTGGCCTATCTCCGTGACTACGGTGAAGTCGCCGCGCCCCGCACGGTGGACGGCACGCAGGTTTTTACGGGTGACTTTGGCGGTTTTTACGATGTGATTTTCCAGCGCGGGACCCTTTTTGCCGGGGTCAATCTGGCTGAAGGGCGCACAGTGGCAGAGCGCGGTGCCGACGATTTGCTGCGCGCGGTTGCGCAGTAGAAAAAGTGAATTGACGACTCGATGAATACGCTTTTGTTCGTGCGCAGGTGGTTTGTCGACCGGCTGTGTGCGCTTACTCATTAACGAACGGCACGAGACCATGGAACGACGCGATTTTCTACGCCGAGCGGGGCTGACGGGACTGGCCGTTGCCGGTTCGGGTTTGGGCGCCGGGCTGCTCTACGATCCGCGCGGCGGTGGGCAGTACTTTCGCGATGCGCAGATTGCCGCTGCGAAGGTGCTGCCTTCTTTTGCCGTGGACCGCGGTGCCAGCGCCGTGTCTATGGCCATTGCCCACGGCACCGACGCCGAGGCCATGGTGCGCGCTGCCATAGGAGAGATGGGCGGCATTGAGCGTTTTATTAGCAAGGGCGATTCGGTGCTGCTCAAGCCCAACGTCGCCTTTGACCGTGCGCCGCTGCTCGGCGCGACGACGAGTCCGGGTGTGCTCAAAGCCGTTGCGGCCCTGTGTCGCGACGCCGGTGCCCGAAAAATTATCGTGGCCGACAATCCAATCAACCAGCCCGAAGGATGCTTTTTTAAGTCGGGTATCAAGGCCGCTGCCGACGAGATCGGTGCCGAACTCATGCTGCCCAAGAATTCGTCTTTTGAAGAGGTTAAAATCGACGGCGAAGTGCTTGGCACGTGGACGACGTTTTACGAGCCTTTCGCGGCTGCTGACAAAGTGATTGGCATTGCTCCGTGTAAGGATCACAACCTGTGCTCCGGCTCCATGACGATGAAAAACTGGTACGGCATGCTGGGCGGTCGCCGCAACCAGTTTCACCAGGCCATCCACGGCATCGTCTCCGATTTTCCGCACATGGTCAAGCCGACGCTGGTACTGCTCGATGCGACGCGCGTGCTGATGCGCAACGGGCCGACCGGCGGCAGTCTGAGCGACGTGGCCGTTGGCGATACGCTGGTTGTCGGCACGGATATGGTCGCCGTCGATACGTATGGCTACTCGCTGCTGGGTCGCGATGCGGCTAATTTGCAGTACTTGCACAAGGCGGCTGAGCGCGGATTGGGCACGACGGATTGGAAGCGCCTCAACTGGCGTGAAATACAGGTCGGATAGGAGCCTATTATGCGCATAACAATCGTTCGCCTGATCACTCAGATTTTCTTTATGGGGCTGTTTCTCTTTTTCTGCTTTGTGACGCAGTTCAGCTACTTAAAAGGCTATCCGGTATCGATTTTCCTCGAAGTAGATCCCCTGGTGGCCATTGCGACGGCCATTACTACGCACACGCTGTATCAGGGGCTCGTCTGGTCGCTGGTCCTGCTGATACCGACGCTCTTTCTCGGGCGCTTTTTCTGCAACTGGATTTGCCCGTACGGCATTCTGCACCAGTTCACGGGCTGGCTCTTTAATCGCCGCACGATTACCGAAAACATCGAGAGCAATCGCTATCGCAAGGTCTTTGCGCTCAAGTACTATATCCTGATTGGCATGGGGGGCGCCGCGCTGTTTGGCTCGCTGCAAATCGGTCTGCTCGACCCCATTTGCTTGCTCTTCCGTTCCTTTACCGTGGCGGTGCTGCCGGCGCTGGATATGCCGACCGAGTGGTTTTACGTGCGCCCGCACGTGCATCAGCTGGGCTGGGTCGTCGGATTTCTGCTGTTCTTTCTCGTCGGTATGAACCTCGTCATACCGCGCTTTTTCTGCCGCGTGCTCTGCCCGCTCGGCGCGACGCTGGGTCTGCTATCGCGCTTTTCGCTGTGGCGCATCCACCGCGATACGGTCAAGTGCGTCGACTGCGACCTGTGCCTGCAGCGCTGCGAAGGGGCATCCGATCCGCATACAAATCTGCGCAAGTCGGAGTGCTTTGTGTGTTTCAACTGCATCGACGACTGTCCGCACGATGCGCTTTCTTTTGACTTTATGCCCGATATACGGGGCGAAGTGACCGGGCCGCAGATCAACGGCCGTCGCGCGGTGATGGCCGGCCTGATCGGCGCACTGAGCTTTCCCTTTTCGCGGCGCAGCGGCGACGTTGACGAGCTCTTTAAAAAAGAGGTCGTGCGCCCACCCGGTTCGGTGGCCGAAAACGAGTTTCTCGAGCGCTGTATTAAGTGCGACCAGTGCATACGCGTATGTCCGAGCAACGTCCTGCAGCCGGCTATGCTGGAGGGCGGTTTAGAAGGCATCTGGACGCCGATTATGAACATGCGCACGGGCTACTGCGAGCTAAACTGCACGCTGTGCGGCGAGGTCTGTCCGACTGGGGCCATCCAGAAGATTTCTATCGAGCAAAAGTTGGGCATCGGTCAGTTCACCGATATGGGGCCGGTCAAGACGGGCACGGCTTTTTACGATCGCGGTCGCTGCCTGCCGTGGGCTATGGATACGCCCTGCGTCGTCTGCGAAGAAGTGTGCCCGACCTCGCCCAAGGCGATCTACTCGCGCGAGGTGGAAATTACCAACCGCTGGGGCGAAAAAGTGGTGCTGACGCGCCCCTATGTCGACCCAGAAGTGTGCATCGGCTGCGGTATCTGTGAGCACGAGTGCCCGGTGCAGGACCATCGCGCCATTCGCGTGACGGCCGTCGGCGAAACGCGTTCGAAGGAGCGCTCGCTGTTGCTAGGTATGGCCAGCGGCAAGGAGGGCTGCTGTGGTGGTGGTGGCCATACCGGCGGCGGATGCGGCTGCAGCAGTGGTAAGAAGGACAGCAGCGGACTGCTACAAATCGATTTGAGTAAAAACGCCTAATGGGGAGAAAGAGCATGCGCGACAAGGATAAAAAGTTGACGCGGCGCGAATTTATTGCCGCGAGCGGTGCGATAGGAGCAGGAGCTGTGCTGGCCTCGGCCGTCGGCAGAGCGGAAGCGGCGGAAGACAAGCCGATGCCCAAGCGCGTTTTGGGTAAAACGGGCGTCGAGATACCCATTCTGACCATGGGGACGGCCCTGCCCGTTACGCCGCCCTTGCTCAACGCGGCGCTGGCCGAAGGAATCAGCTATATCGATACGGCCCAGAGCTACGTCGGCGGCAAGAGTGAAAAGATGGTTGGCACGATTCTGCAAAAGAGCGGCCGGCGCGACGAGTGCTTTATCGTTACCAAGAGCACGGACCACGACCCGGAGTCGTTTGTATCCAACCTCGACGGTTCCCTCGAGAGCCTGCGCATGGACTCTGTCGACCTTTACTTCTTGCACAATCTGGGCAATCCCGATCGCCTTGACGACGAGATGATGAAGACGGCGGAAAGCCTTAAGAAATCGGGCAAGATTCGCTTTTTCGGCTTTTCTTCGCATCATGGCAATATGGTGGCAACGCTGGAGCGGGCGGCCGAAGTGGGCTTTGTCGATGCGGTCATGTTCAAGTACAACTTTCGCGACTACGACAACGCGGCGCTCAACAAGGCCATCGATAAGATGCACAAGGCGAATATAGGGCTGATTGCGATGAAGACGCAGGGCGGGGCCGTTTCGTTTGCCGACAGCGTCGACAAATTCAAAGCCAAGGGCTTTAATCCGCACCAGGCCGCGCTCAAGGCCGTGTGGGCCGACGAGCGCATTGCCGGCGCCGTGTCGGCGATGAAGAATATCAAGCAGGTCAAGGAAAATGCGGC
>JAYPJE010000015.1:0-81254 GCA_038128265.1 Gemmatimonadota bacterium | reverse complement strand
CCACCGGCATTATCGACGCCGTCATGAACTCGCGCTACGAGGGCCACCGCCGCGTGGAAACGCCCTACCTAGACATCGCCTACGCGTCGTATGACGCGCTGCCAGCTCGTCCCATGGGCACCCGCCCGCAGGGATCTTGTATCGATCCCAACACGGCCGATATCATTTAGCCAGCTAACAAAAAAATCGCCTTCCGGTCTGCGGACTGGAAGGCGATGGCACTATAGGTGCGCTGGCAAAAAATGAGCCGACTCACTCCCACTCGACCGTGCCCGGCGGCTTGTGCGTAATATCGTAGAACACCGCTTCAATGCCTTCTAAGGCCAGCAGCGCATCGCGCACCTCGTCGATAAAGGCCTGCGGCAGCTGACTAAAACGGGCCGTCATAAAATCGTCCGTTGAAATGGGGCGCAGCACGATGCTTTCCTGCACGCCGTCCGATGACAGCGGCACCAACACGGTTGGCATCTGCGTTACCTCGCGCAGCAGGTCGTGGCGCTCGAGTGCGTCCATAACAATCGCATCGGCCTCGCGCAGCAGGTCGAGCCGATCGCGCGTCAGGTAGCCCTTTTTCACCTGCTGGGGTGGCTTCTGCTGCGGACCCAGCAGATAGATGACGCGATTGATCGCTGCAAAACTGTTGGTTAGCTCCGTCGACAGCTCTTCTAATGTCGCCCAATCGCTCTCGCCCGACACTGCGGCGGGATGGGCATAGGTGCGCGAATCGCCCTGCACGCCCACGCTGCGCAGCGGTAGAATTTCTAAGGCTAACCCGAATTTTTTCGCAATCTCCTGCGCATTGGACTCCGCCGCTTGCAACCCACTCACGCGCTCATCGCCGTCGCTGCACAGCGCACGCACACCCAAACCAGGACCGGGAAAGGGGTGGCGCCATACCAAATGGTGCGGCAGGCCCAGCTTTTCACCAAGTTCGCGCGCTTCGTCTTTGTATAGCTGGTCTAGGGGCTCAACGACCTTGCCTTCGGCCAGCAGCTCTTCAATTACGCCGACGCGGTTGTGGTGCGTCTTGATAACGGCCGCGTTGTCCGTGCCACCCGATTCAATGGTGTCCGTGTAGAGCGTGCCCTGACCGAGCAGCCACTCCTCTGGATCGAGTTCGAGGCTGGCCAACGCGCGATCGCGCACCAGCAAAAATTCCTCGCCAATTAGGCGGCGCTTTTCCTCCGGCTCGGCCACGCCTTCAAGCGCGCGCAAAAAGTCGGCGCCGGCGTCGACTACCTGCAGGTTGTGAAAACCCGAATCTTTCATCAGGCGCTCAACCAGCGCGGTCTCGCCTTTGCGCATGAAGCCGTTGTCTATGTGCAGCCCCAGCACCCGGTCTTCGCCCAAGGCCTGGTTGAGCAGCAGAAATGCCACCGATGAATCGACGCCGCCGCTGACCAATAGGAACACCTTGCGACCCGCCGTCTGCGCCTGCACGCGCTCTTTGACCTGCTCGATATACTGGTCCATCGTCCAGTCCCGCGCCGCACCACACAAATTCAGAAAGTTATCCAGCATCTGCATGCCGTGCTCTGAATGGGTTACCTCCGGATGAAACTGTAGGCCGTATATTCGGCGGACGGGATCACCCATGGCCGCAACCGGACAGTCTTCTGTAGCGCCGTATACCGAAAAGCCCGCTGGCAGCTGGGCCACGCTGTCGCGATGGCTCATCCACACCAGCTCGCGCTCAGCCAATCCACTAAAGAGCTCTTCCCGCTTATGCACGTTGAGGTAGGCGGCACCAAACTCGCTGACGTCACCCGGCTCGACGCGACCGCCAAAGCCCTGGCAGATAAGCTGATGACCGTAGCATAAGCCCAGCAGCGGCTTGCCTGTATGCAGTATTTCGGTATTAAAGGCGGGGGCGTGCTCGTCGTAGACGCTGGCCGGCCCTCCGGATAGTATGATGCCGTCCGCTCCGTCCAACTCGCTGGCGTCGACCAGAGGTGAGCGAATCTCGGCATAGACGCGCAAACGGCGAATGCGATTGGCGATTAGGTGGGCGTACTGACCACCAAAGTCGATAACGACAATGCCCACGGAACACGTCCTTTTTAATGGCAATATAGGGGGTACAAGAGCGGCGTAAAATATAAAAAAAGCGCCCCGCTATGCCAACGGAGCGCTCTGTGCAAATGGTGTTGTAACGCGATGTATATCGGGTCCGCGGCGGCCTCTACAAACCCCTCTTATACACCCGGTCGCCGTCGAGTTCTTCCATCGTCAACACGTTGCCAGCGATTTTGATGTTGACCACTTTGTCGCGCAGGCTTGGCAGCTGTCCAGCTGGGTCGTTGCTCTGCACCGACGTGAAGTTGATGCGCAGCAGATCTCCCACCAAGATGTACGTGCCGGCAAAACTCAGCACCAGCGTCTGCGGGAAGGAACCGTTGCGATCGACGACCCCGCCGGCGGGCGCGCTGTAGTCACGCAGTTCCACGCGACCGTCCTCTTTAAAGGTGTAAACCTGGTTTTTCTCGGCATCGTCGCGGCTCCACGTGCCGACCAGCAGCGCCGTAAGATCGGTTACGCCACCGCCGCTCGGATCGTAGGGATTTCCCCGCTCAAAGTTGCCGCACGCAAGCAGGCAACAGCACAGCACCCATCCAATACTCAGCTTGGCCATAGCGTCCCTCAGAACCTGCGCATTAACTGCACCAGCGGTGCACCATCGCGACTGTAGCTCATACCCATAGAAAGGCCCTTGTCCACCTTCATCGACATACCGCTATTCCCCATCCACATGACGTCGATCAAGTTGTAAGCATAGACGGCTCCGGCCAGCCAAAACAGGCGATTGCTCGTCGAGCGCCGGCTGCTTGCTTCGTCAAAGTAAAAGTCGTAGCGATCGGGGGCCAAACCCGGCGGTAGCTCACTATACTGGTTAAACCAGTCGTCGCTGCTCATCCGGTAGGCTATCCCCGCGCCGAGCGCCGCCAATTCCGTACCCAACAGCCCCAAGCCCTTCCATCGACTGCCCATGCGGAATTGGTAGAGTCCCGGCAGCAGCGCCGAACGCCGCGAAGGCCCACCATCCATGGGGTTTTGCTTGAGGAAGCGCTCCACTTCGAGCAGGCGCTCTGGATCCTGTATCGGCGCGATGCGCATGAGCATAGGATCGCGCGCCGCCATGATGTGCATGAGCTCGGCGAGCGCCATTTTGGGATATACCTGACGCACGCGCAGGGCCCCCACGCTGCGCGGTGTCACCGAAAGCGTATCGCCGCTCAGCGGATGCGTTACAACTTCGGCGTCGACAATATCGAAGATATCGCCTTCGCGCACGCCATCTTGACGCCCCATATCGATAAACAACAGGCGATCCATAACGCGGATGATAAAGCCGTTTTCAGAAGCTGGCGGAGTGCCCTGTGCCTCGGCGGCACGCGGTTCAACGGCAAGGGCAACTAGCAGCAGGCCTATGATCGATTTTGCAAACATGGTAATTACCTTGGGCAGTGGTGCCTTAACACCTTATGAAGTTTCCTCGACAATGATGTCGTCTTCTTCGTCGTCCATATCTAGGTCATCCATGTCTAGATCATCGTCATCGTCGTCTAAATCGTCGTCATCGACGATTTCTTCGTCTTCCTCATCCTCTTCGTCTTCGCCGTCGTTGGCCATCATGCGCATGTAGAAAAATGCGGCCACTCCAATAATGCCGATCGCAGCGAGCAAACCGATAAACCAGGTTTGCAGGTAGAATGGATCCTCTTCTTCCCCTTCCTCACTCTCCAATTCTTCCTCTTCGAGCGAACCATCGAGCGTCGTTTCGTCGGGCAAGGCCAGCTCTTCCTGACTGACCGGCGGCACCGCCGGCTGCGACTCTTCTATGACGGTGCGCACGATTTGGCGAATCTGTTCGACGCTCTCATCCGAGCTCAGGTCGACCGGTTCAGCGGCCATTTCACCTTCCAGACCCGCAACGGGCACCGAGCCCATAAGCGACACCGCTTCTTTTAGATCGACGATGTCTTCCTTCATGACGTTCATGTCGGTATTAATACCGCGCAGCTGGACGCGGAAGCCCTCTTCGACGCGCTCGACGCGCTTCATCATCTGTTCCAAGCCACCGATGCGCCCCTGCACGCTTTTTATACTGCGCGTCAGGCGCGCTATTTCGTTGCGAAAGCCCTGGTGCTCTTCCTGGTTTTTCTCCTGCGTAGCCACAGTGCGCTCCTGATCGATGAGCATTTCTTCCTGTGGCGTGGTAAAGCGCACAAAGTCGCCGGGCCGCACGGACAGCAGCAGACCCGGTTCGACCTGTATGTTGGCGGCCCGATTCGACGTCTTGGAAATTTCGCCTCTGCCGATCACCATTTCCGGTGCGCCGAGGTTTTCCCCCGTTATCGGGTGAATAATGGCCTCTCCGGGTGGACGGACGATGTCGACCGCTAACCCCTTGATCAGCCCTCCTTCAGCGCCGGCATCAATGGTCAGCACCGAGCCGCGCACGCGGGTGACCAGCGCCTCTCCCGCATAAACGGGAGCGACACAACCTATCGTAGCCAGTATTAGCAACCACTTTTTCATAACTCGCAACCTTTTGCTATTACGCCGCTGGCCTTCAGCAGCGTCTCGCAGCGCCAGTGAACGTCGTCGCGCTCGGCGTGATCGGTGTTGTAATGACAGCCGCGACTTTCCTGTCGCCAGCGCGCCGAACGCGCTATTAAATCGGCCACGGTAACCAGATTGCGCATCTGTACCAGTTGCGCATGCGCACCGTGAAACCGGTATAACTCCTCTATCTCTTCGCGCAGTCCCACCAGGCGCCCGCAGGCGCGTGCCAGGCTTGCATCGCTGCGCTCGATGCCGACATCATCCCACATCAGCCGCCTCACCTCATCGCGCCGTGCCGCCAGCAGTTCCTCTTTGTATAGCGGACCGCGCCAGAGCGATGCCGTCGGCCTTTTCACCGCCGCGGGAACACCCACGTGGCGAACGGCGCGGCGCGCAAAGACCAGCCCTTCCAACAGCGAATTGCTCGCTAGGCGATTGGCGCCGTGAAAACCGCTCATCGCCACTTCGCCGGCCGCGTATAGGCCCGGCACCGTCGTCTGGCCATGCGCGTCGGTCCATACCCCACCGCAGCTGTAGTGTGCGGCCGGTACTACCGGCAGGCGCTGATGCCCTATATCGACGCCGCGCTCAAGGCAGTATCGATAGATATTGGGAAAGCGCTCTTTCGTCTCTCCTACATCGCTGCCCGTAGCGTCCAGATAGGCGCACGCGTCGCCGCTTAGGGCCATTTGTCGAACAATTTCCCGCGTCACGACATCGCGCGTCTGCAGCGGGTCGACAAACGATTCTCCTCGACCATTAACCAGCAGTGCACCATGTCCGCGCAGCGCTTCCGTAATTAGGAAGGCTGGTCCACCCGGATCGAAAAACATCGTCGGGTGAAACTGCACAAATTCCATATTGCCGACGTCCGCCCCAGCGCGCCATGCCATGGCGATACCATCGCCGTTGGCAATGGGTGGGTTGGTCGTGTGCAAAAAAGCCTGTCCACAGCCGCCTGTTGCCAGCATTGTTGCGCCGGCATATACCGACCCCCAATCGCCCGTTTCCCCATTGAAAACGAGTGCCCCACAGCAGCGACCATCGTCGTCCAGTATCAGATCGGCGGCCATATGCTCGTCGAGCAGGCGTATGGCAGGTCGCTCTTCGGCCGCCGCCACCAATGCGCGCGCCACTTCGCGTCCGGTCATATCGTCAGCGCGCACAACGCGGGCCCATTCGTGCCCCCCCTCGCGCGCCAGCGATAGCTCGCCGGACGCATCGCGCGTAAAGCGCGCACCCAACTCAATGAGCTGACCTACGACTTCGGGACCTTCGGCAATCACGCCCTCGACGATATCGGCGCGGCATAGGCCCGCCCCTGAGGACAGCGTATCGCGCGCGTGACTGGCCACCGAGTCGCACTCGTCCACCACGACGGCAATCCCTCCCTGGGCATAGCGCGTGTTGGACTCGAGGCGCCCGCGCTTGGTCACTACGGCAACGCGGCCACGCTCCGATGCCTGTATAGCAAAAAAAAGGCCAGCGACGCCACTGCCTATGACTAAATAATCGACTTCGACATGCATATCTTTAGAAAAATAAAATAGTTAAAGGAGATTTGGTGAGTGTTATAAGGTGTTTTTTTCGCGTTTTTACCTCCCCTGCGCAGTGCACTACATATAGCGTGCAAAAGGGAGAGAAGCCCGATCCCTCGCGGTCTCGTCTCGGCGCCGTCACCGCACCCAACGCCGCGGTGCAGGAAGTTTATTCCCCCTGCGCCAACTACTTGAGAAAGAGCAGCTTGCGATACTGAGTAATCGGGCCAATGTCCAGCGTATAGTAATATACGCCGCTCGCCACAGATTGACCCGCATCGTTGTGGCCATCCCACTGAACGGAATAAAAACCTGGCGAGGCCAATTCGTCAACGAGGCGGCGAACGAGCAGGCCCGCGATATTCCGCACTTCCAATACGGCCCGCGTGCGACCGCCAATAATCGGATCGTTAATGCCAATTTGATACTCGATAACCGTGCTGGCATTGAAGGGGTTGGGATAGTTCTGGCGCAGCGCAAAGTCGAGAGGTGCACGGGGGTCGAAGTTGAGGAAGGGTCGCCACTGCACGAGTCCGCTGATGCGCTGCTCAATCCACGCTGCATCGTCGCTCCCCCACCAATTGTTGGCGGCGACAACCTGGCGGCTGCTCTCGCTATCGAGTAAGCGCTCGCTGTCCTGGACTACGTTGAGATCGAGGCGCACCGGCACGACGCTGCCTCTGATCTGCATCGCTAGCTGGCCGCGGCTAAACTGGTTGGAATATACGCGCGGCTGCGAGTTAACAATGCGCAGGCCAATGCGGTAATCACTAAAGGCGTTGTCGGCAATGACGACGTCTTTGCACTCCGTGCAGTACAGTCCAACCCCACCGGAGAACGCATTGTCGCGCACCTGACCGAAGACCTCGTTTCCCAAATGCACATTTGCCCCCTCCTCTACCGCCAAGCCGTTATCGGTAAAGCGACTCTCTAGTAGCTCAACAAATCCGCCCTCGCGCAGCAGGCCACCACCTGCATTGTCTTCAAACACGGCGTCGTTGATGCGAACCAACCCCGCGCCTTCAACCGACAGACCGATGCCGCCAACCCGCCGCACCCCGAGTTGGTTGAAGCTCAGCGGCTCACCGATGTCGCTCAGGCGTATGCCATCATCGCGCGCGTCGCTTATGTCGACTTCTTCCAAAGCCAATACCTGAATGCCGCGTCCACTCTCATCGGCGCGCAGCGCTAGGCCGGTCGCCTGCAGGGCCGTCTGTGCGTATTCAATGCGCGTGCGCCGCATGAACGCACGGGCGAAAGGCCCCATGCTAATACCAGCCCAATCGCCCGGAGCGGGATTTGGCAACGCCGAGGTAATAGTCACGCTATCGCGCCCCGTCACATTGCTGATCAACTGCCCCAGCACCGCTATTTCAATACGCGACGCGTCGTTGCCCGTGCCCAGCGTATCGCGCCCCACGGCAATGTGCGTTCCCTCGGCTAGCTCAAGGCGCACGCCGGGTAGCACGCGAATGTCGCCCACCAGATCAATGCGGCCGCGCCAAACCTGACTCTGCGCGACCGTTCCCGCGCGACGCTCGTCTGTAACGCGTATATCGGCCAGCATACGGTCGCCGAGTGCGCGTATGTTTGTCACGGAAATACCGGCACTCGCAGCCGGATTGGAAGCGGCCCAAAAGTCCGTATAGCGCACCCCGTCCCACACGTCTGTCGCATCGCCTAAATTGCCGCCAAACCGACTGCGATAGGCTTCGTCTGCAGACCAGAAATCGAGGTTGTCGCGCCCGTCAAACGGCGCAGGGCGCACGCCCAGGGGAAACCCAGCATCGGCGTATTGTCCGTCGGCACATACCAGTTCGACCAGGCGATTGGCCTCGTCCCGATTGTCGGCTGCCAGCGGGTTTATATACCAAATGAGCAGCCCTTCGGCCGGCAGATTGCGCTCGTAGTAGCTGGTGCGACGGCTGCGGTATTCGACCAGGTAATAGCCCTGACCCGTCGACTCGGGCAGCAGGTAGACCGTGCCGCCCGCGTTCACATCGCGCAATTCGGCGTCAACCATGTCCTCGTATACTACCTCGAGCTGTGCATTTTCCACGCCGAGCCAGCCGAGCTGAGCCAACGACCAGACGGAAAATGGGTTGGGACCGCCGCGCTCGTTCCAGCCGCGATTGCCGTGTCCCATGATACCCCAATAACCGATACCTGCCGAGTTTTCCTCCGGGCTCGCATCGTCATCTAAGCTGCTCGTATCGTAGAGGTCGGGCAGGCGAAAATAGTGACCGAATTCGTGCGCCATACTGCCTACAGCCTCTTCGAAATTGCGGCCTTGCTGTAGTGCGCCACCGGGGCCGCGACTCGAACTATCGGCGCGAATGCGTATATTGCCACCCGATAGCGATACGTCGTTGCTGCGATAGTCACTACCCAACCCCAAACGCGCAATGCCCGTTGCTTCGGCGACAATAAAACCCGGCGGAGTGCTGCGCATTACGATAAACAGGAAATCGACATAGCCGTCGTCGTCACCCGAATTGGGCACGCCATCCGGCCCGTCGTTGTCATAGAGTCCGAGGTCGACTTCGCCATCGACCGCCTCGATCACCTCCTGGGCCAAGTCGGCATAGCTACCCGCAGGCTCTATGTAGCGACTGGCAGACCCGCGCCCCCCATACCAGCGCGGCAGCACCTCGCCGCTGATCAGAAACTGCCCGCGCGACATCTCACGGTAGAAATGGGATACGCTGCCGGGCACATTTTCGTCAAACAGATCGTCGGCAAAGGCCGGCACTTGGGAGCCGACCAGATCGGCTTCGTCGCCAAAGTGGGCGAATACCGTCAGTGCGTGCACGCGACCGCGCGCAGTGGCACTCTCCTGCAGCAGTGCTGCGGTCGCCTTCGCGTGCGCGATAGCACCTTCTGCCCACGCCGCTGCGCCGAACGCAGCGAGCAGTATCCAGACTCTGATCATACTATATACATACTCGAAATATGCAGGGGGACAATAGGTCCAACACTCGTCTATCTATAGACGCTGACAGTGCGATGGAGGAAAAAGAAAAGTCCGCTTTCTAGTCGGTTAGGAAAGCGGATCTTAGGAACGGGAAGTCGCCCCTCACTCACGCCGTTCCCTAGCCATTTGCGCCTTGATTTCGTCGAGCTTCGCGTCGAGCCCCTCGCGCAGAAAAAGCGCATGCACGTCGCGATCGATATGGTTGTCGTTCACCATGGACTCGAGAATGCGCAAAACGACTTCGCGCGGCATCGGCTTGGACCGATAGGGCCGGTCGTCGGCACAGAGCGATTCGAATATATCGACCAGGGCGAGGATGCGTGACTGCAGGTCGATCTCGTCGGCTTTGAGGCCCAGAGGATAGCCACTGCCATCGAGTTTTTCATGATGCGCGCCGGCAATTTCCGGCACGCGCTGCAGCTTGCGCGTAAACGGAATTTGCCGAAGCATTTTCATGCTCATAGCGGCGTGGTCGTTGATTTTCTGGCGCTCGGCATCCGTGAGGCTGCCCTTGCGTATGCGCAGGTTGACCAGTTCCTCTTCGGTGATACAGGGCCGTTCCTCACCGTTGATTTCGTAGGTCCGCTGGGCTATTTCACCCAGCCGATGCAGATCGGCCTCTTCCATAAACTCACCCGGCATATTGGCGCGCTCTATAAAGGCCACATCATCTTGGATAGCCGCTATCTGCCGCGCACCTTCTTCCCCATCGAGCTGGCCGCGCGCCACCTGCAGCTCTACGCTCTGGACCATGAGAGCAAAACGCGCGCGCAGCAGTTCCACGCGGTCGAATATGGTCGTCAGCTTGGTCGGCTTATCGACAACCCATTCCGGTGTCGTGATTTTTCCGATGTCGTGCATCCAGGCGGCGATGCGCAGTTCTTCCATTTCGTCTTCGCTAAACTGCACTTCGGCCAGCGGACCTTCCGCACACTCGTTAACCGCTTGAGCGACGACCATTGTCAGTTCAGCGACGCGGCGAATATGACCGCCCGTGTAGGGAGAGCGCTCGTCAATAGCCGTTGCCATCACCTCAACAAAGGCCTCAAAGAGCGCTTCCGTCTCTCGGATGAGCCGCACGTTGTTAATCGCCACGGCCGCCTGCGACGCCATCGATTCAACCAGCGCCTCGTCCTGGTCGGAAAAGGCAACGGCGTTGCCCTCCACATCGAGCGCGTTGAGCAGCTGCAGCACGCCGATAATGTCGCTTTCGTGATCGCGCATGGGCACGACTAGGAGTGATCGCGTGTGATAGCCCGTCATGCGATCGTAGCTCTTGGGCCCTTCAAAATGGCTTTCGCTCTCGGCGTATACGTCGGCGATATTGAGCACCTCGCCCGTCGTCGCTACATAGCCCGACACGCTCTCCCTGTTAATCGGAACCGGGGGAATATCGACTTTGCCATGACGGCCGCCCAGCGCGATGCGCAGCCTGTCGTTCTGCGCAATTTCAAACGTCAGAACGTCCCCCTTAACTAGGTAGAGCGTACCGGCCTCTGCGCGCGTAAAGCGGCGTGATTCCTGCAGAATTCGCTCGAGCAGGGCACCGAGATTGTTCTGTACGGAAGAGAGCGCGATGCCAATTTCGTTGAGGCGGCGCAGCCGATCTTCCAGAGCCGATTGGCGTTCTTCGTCTGTTGCCATTGCGCGATTGGGAGTGGGTAAAAATGGGCGTCATTGCGAAGTTATCCATGTCCATGCGCCTTGTCAATTAGCGGTCCATTCAACTAGCCCCCCTGCGTAATGGCGCCAGCGCACATCGCGCTGCAGTCGATAGCGCACGGCTATGTTTGCGCGTCCCCAGCGCCTGCTAACCAAGGCATAGACCCGCTCTCCGCGTCCGTAGAGAGTCCGGATAGTCACAGTGCCAGGCACGTCGTATTCATACTCGTAAAGACGACTGGCAAAGGAATCCGATAGGAAGGCGCTTGCGTGGATATGCCCGCGCCACGCGCGTCGCTGCATGCGCCAGCGCAGAGACAGCGCCCGTCCCCACTCGACCGGTGTCCCCCTTCTTCGCCAGTGCACCAGTTGACTCTGCGCTGTCCACTGGCCGCATTCGGCTTCGACGTAGCCGCGCAGCCGGTATTCTGCGCGCAACGCCCCATCGGCCCACGCTGGCCGGCGCACGCCGCGCAGGACAATGCGCACGCGCCCGATACCCACGCGCCAGCGGCCCTCGCCTCCCCAAGCTAGGTGAGTAGACGCCACGGGCAAAAAGTATGAACGCTTGGGCCGTCGATTGATGTCGGCGTACGCCTTCAACCCTCGAACGCCCACCACTAGGGCTGCGCCGATTTCGTTTTGCGCCGTCGACGCGCTTGGCACGGCAGAAAAGAAGGAGCGGAACTCGGCCGGATAATAGCGCACGAGTAGCCGAGCGTATCGCCTGCCTCGGCGCAGCTGCCACTGTCCCAAGCCGGCGCAGTGCCCATCGGCATCACACCCCAACTCGCCCATCCACTCACCTATGCTTGAACGCAACGCGGCATCGGCAGACCAGAGCATCTGCCTGTTGCCGACAAAATCCCACGGCGTGCGTCCCCGCCGGCGCAGATCCAGACGGCGCGAAAAGTGCACAAACTGCAGCACGGCACCTAGGTGGCTGTCGCCTATCGTGCGCCGCAGGCTCAGTCCGCCCACACCGGCGCTGAGCGCATCGCGGCCCCGGCGTTCGACGGGCGACACGTGCCGCCCGCTCTCCGGCAGCGATACAATGCGCCCAGTATCGTCGCTGCGCGCATCAAATTGCGCCCGTCCGGCTAGCGTTAGCCACTGCCACGCTCCAGCGCGCTGACGCCATGCCACGCCGCGCACGACGCCGTTTTCCACCGCCGAACGGTAGCCCAAATGGCGGCTTTCGCGCAGCGACCAACGCGCCGTTGGACTGCTGTGCCGACCGCGCCCCCACAGCAGCCCACCTGCTACTTTCGGCTGAATATCGCCTATCGCCCATTCGCCCCAACGCCCTTGCTGCGCGTAGTGTAGGGATACAAAGTCCCACCACGCTTCGCCGGCATCGCGCTCGTGTAGCGCAAAGAGTGCGCGCGTGCTGTCTTGCCACTCTACGCGCTGATATGCCTGCACGCCATCCCAACCGCGCAGGCGCCAGCGCACGCGCAGACGGTCTCCACTGCGCTCGTCGTCAAGAATGCGCAGCAGCACCGCGCGCTCCTCTTCACCATCGGCCGCTCCTAACGCGGACGGAACCGATGCAAACAGCGCGAAGAGTATCGTCCACATAATCGCCTCCTTTTACAGCGACCATGCAACGCGCGTGCCGTCTGGCTACACAGATGGATTGGGCGGTAGCGCGTAACGGTATCGAACCAATTGCGCCTCCCGCGCTACACGCTCCCACACCAAGCTCTTGAAAGGATCTGCTCATCTAGTATCTTTTCATGCGCTGGTCTAGCGTCACGCCCTGCAAGCGCGCGCCGGTACGAGGCCTGCCGGCACGCACTCACCGGAGATATCGCATGAAATTTGCCACGTGCAACGAGTACTTTGAAGGATGGGAAATCGAGGACGTCTTTTCCTATGCGGCCGATCTCGGCTACGACGGAGTGGAAATCGCTCCATTTGCCATTGAGAAAAGCGTCGAGGATATATCCGCCCAGCGCCGCAGTCAGATACGCGCAGCGGCCGAGCGCAGCGGCGTGGAAATCGTTGGCCTACACTGGCTACTGGCCAGCCCGGAAGGGCTGTATATAACGCATCCAGACGAAGCCATCTACCAGCGCACGAGCGCCTATTTCAGAAGCTTGGTGCAGTTCTGCGGCGATCTCGGAGGCCAGGTGATGATTATCGGCTCACCCATGCAGCGCAACGTGCAGGAGGGCTGGGACCGGGATGCGTGCTGGCAGCGCATGCGCGCCGCCTTTGAGGCCAGCCTCGACTTGGCCGAAGCGCACGGCGTCTACCTGTGCATCGAATCGCTCAGCAAGGCGCAGACCAATATCATATCGACCTGCGAGGAGGCACGGCGCATGGTCGCCGAAATAGACCACCCCAACTTCCGCACCATGGTCGACGTGTGCTCGGGCTCCACTGAAGACGTGGCCGTTTCCCAACTCCTTCGCGACTCGGGCGAGCACCTATACCACGTGCACGTCAACGACGCCAACAAGCGCGGTCCCGGCTTCGGCGAGACGGACTTCACCTCGGTAATAAAAACGCTCAAAGAGCTAAACTACCAGCGCTATGTGTCCGTAGAAGTATTTGATTTTGCTCCCGACCCGCGCACCATTGCAGCCGGCAGCTTGCACTATCTGAAGGGCATCTGCGACGCGCTCGCCTGAAGGAGGGCATAGTCGGTCAGCTAAGATACACTCACGACCGGGTCGCAAAGCAGAGCTTAGGGGGATTCGCCTTGGGCGGCATCCCCCGCTCCTTTTTCCTCGTCGCGGTGAATGATATCCCACACCTGTTGGTCAAACTGCTGTTTGTCGGCCTCTTCTCTGGCGCGCTCTTTTCCCAACATCGTGACGAGCAACTGCGCTAGCCGCTCTGGGTCGCGCTGACCGATCTTGGTCATCTGCTGAATTTCGGCAATGGAGCGCTGCAGCGGGGTCAGCGGCTTTGCCTTGGCTTTGGGCGCCGACTTTTTCGCCTTGTCCCCCTTTTTCTTTGCGCCAAACAGGCGCGTAAGCAGCGAAGACTTCGCGCCTTTAGGCTTGCCGTTCACTCCCTTTTGGGATGCGCTCTTTTTCTTTTTATTCACAGGGCCGTTGGATCCATTTCCGCTCTGGCGTCTCGACCGGCGACAAAGGGATACCCCATGGCGCGCAGGCGCACGTAGTCGGCCTGTAGGCTCTGCGCCATCTCCTCGGCCAGGCGCAGAATAATCTTGCAGCCCAATGCCGGTCGCGTCACGAGTATGTTCATTAGGTCCGGCTTAAAAAAGCCAATCAGTTCGCTCGGCTCTGCCGCCACCAGAGACGACGAGCGCGGACTGTCGTTGAGCAGGGCAAATTCGCCAATGAGTTCCAGCGAGTTGAGCGTGCCGACAACGTGGCCATCGCCGTGCACGATGTCGACAGATCCGCTGTGTATGACGTAGAATCCCGACTGCGGAACGCCACGGCGCACAACCACTTCGCCCTCGGCATAGTGGCGCACGTGCACGGCGCGCGCAATGAGCAGGCGCTCGCTCCGACTGAGTAGACTAAAGATGGGAACGTGACCGAGCACCTCGACAATAGACGCACGCTCGTCGCCGACATCGCGAAATATATTTTCCCATTCGGGGTCTACTATGCGCTGACTCATACCTGTTTTTTTCGTCCTCTCAACAATTGTACACATATATCTAACACACGGCAAACGCCTCTTGACAGCACCACATTTTTTGCAAACTTTCAGCGGCGCATCGCCACAGGAGATACGTCATGAGCGCAGTAAAAATTGGCATCGTTGGCCTTGGCCAGCGCGGCCTTCAGCACCTCAGTTCACTCTGGCAAATTGAAGACGCCGAAATTGCGGCGCTGTGCGACCCGTCCCCAGAAAATCTCGCCGAGGATAAAATCGCCCGCTACGTCGACGGATTTAGCATGGGCAATACGCGCACCTATACTCGCTTTGCCGACTTCTTTGCCGCGGGCGACCTCGATGCGATCTATTTTGCCATCCCCCCTTCGCTGCACGACGGCGAGGTCCTGCGCGCAGCGGAAAAGGGCGTGCATCTCTTTGTCGAAAAGCCCGTCAGCCTCTTTCTCGACGAGGCCTTGGAAATGCAGCATGCCATAGAACGAGCGGGCGTACTATCTACCGTCGGCTTTAACCAACGCCACGATAACTGGCATGCCGGCATGCGCGACTTTCTCGCCGATAAACGACTAGTGATGATGACCAACGTAGTCAATGGCACGCTTGAATCGCACTCGGTCAAGCACACCCGCACCGAGACCGTCGGCGGCCCGCAGAACCGCGTGTGGGCTGCCAATCGCTCCTGGTCGGGCGGCACCATCGTCGAAGCGGGCATTCACCAGACGGACCTAATGCGCTACTGGGCCGGTGATATCGACTGGGTAGAGGCGCGCTATATCCATCGCGACGAAGACGATATAGAAGACGGCGGCGACAACCCCTATGCCTATTCGGTCACCTATGGGTTTGCCTGCGGCATGGTGGCCAATTTGATGATGTGCCGCCTGCGCAAGACCTTCTGGGGCGATTCCTACCAGGATATAACGTGGGATCGCGGTCACTTAAAGCTGGAGAGCGATGGTCCCGTCGCCTATTACTATGACGGCCCCTATCCGCCCGAAGGCCACGTCGATCAGGCCTCTCTGCGCCATCCGCTGGCGCTGGGCGCGCGCAACAACAACACGCTAGAAATCAGCCGCGCCTTTGTCCAAGCCGTTAGCGAGCAAAGCGAGGAACCGCTGCGCAACACGTTCGCATCGAGTATCAACAGCCATGCCGCCGTGCTCGGTGCCAACGCCTCGGACGAATTGGGCGGCCAGCGCATCGCCCTCAGCGAACTCCTTGAGAGCGATGCCTACGCTCGCTTTCGCAAAAAACCACTCCAATAAACGAGGACATCCATGCCCAACTACACGTTCAACCACATTCATCACGAGACGAAAAACGTCGACGAAACCGTCGCCTGGTACAAGCAATTTTTTAACGCGACGGCCGATGCCCCCTTCGAACGCGGCGGCGCCACGTGGGTTCAGGTCTATATAGGTTCGGTGCAAATTACCGTTACCGACCGCGATTTTACCGATATGGAACTGGGCCGCTACCAGGGGCTCGACCACTTCGCCCTCGTCACCGACGACTTTGACGCCACGCTGGCCGAAATTGAGCAACACGGCGTCTCCATCTGGATGGGCCCGGTGCAGTTGGAAAACGGCATGCGCATCGTTTTTATCAACGGGCCCGACAACGTAAAAATTGAATTGATGGAGAATGTCTGATCGCCAAGAGCGTCCCTTTGGCCTCTGGACCAGCGACCTGGATCCGGTCGCCTTATCGCAAGCCAAACGCCTGCGCGACGTAGCCTGGGACTCAGACGGACAAACGCTCGTCTGGTTGGAGGGACGCGGATCGCACGGCGCGCTCGTCTGTCAGCACGGCACCAGCGCACCGCGCGATCTCAACAGCGACCTATCGGTGCGGGCTCAGGTGGGCTACGGCGGCGGCGACTTTGCCGTCTCCAGCGGCCACGTCTACTTCGTCGAAAACAGCGGGCGCATCTACAAGCAGCCGTTGGTAGCAGGAGCGGCGCAGCCGATCACGCCGCCCTTTGGTCACGCGGCGGCGCCGACGCCTTCCCCCAATGGACGCCACCTTGTCTATGTGCACAGCACCGACGACGTCGACCGCCTCGCCGCAGTTGATGCCGAAGGCATGCGCTGGCCACAGATCCTGGTCGAGGGCGCCGATTTCTACATGCAGCCGTGCTGGCATCCCAGGGGACGCATGCTGGCGTGGGTCGAGTGGGACCACCCGCAGATGCCCTGGGACGGGTCGCGCCTCGTGCTCGCCCAAATCGGCTTTCGCGCGGACGACCAGCCTTTTGTCAAGGAGCAGATCACGGTGGCCGGAGACCGTGCCGAATCGGTTTCTCAGCCCTGCTTTTCTCCCGATGGCCGCCACCTCGTATACGCCTCGGATCGCAGCGGCTGGAGCCAGCTGTGGTGTCGCGACCTGGCGACGGGGCAAGACCGCTGCCTCAGCACAGAGCCCTTTGACGTGGCGACACCGGCTTGGATCCAAGGGCTGCGCGCATTGGGCTTTTCCGCAGACGGTGCGCTCTTTTTTGTGCGCAGCGAGCGCGGCGGCCGGCGCGCCTATCGCCTGGACGTGGAGAGCGGCGCCACCGCACCGGTCGACGCCTTGGCCGCATACGACCACGTCGAACAGCTGACTCCCGCGCCGCGCGGACGCACCCTGGCCTGCATTGCCTCCGGACCGGCTATTCCGGCGCGCATCGTCGTCTGCAGCGCAGATAAGGCACACGTCCGCGCGCGTTCCAGCAGCGAATCGCTACCACCCGAAGCGCTGTCGAGACCCGAGCCGATTTCATGGAAAACCGCCGACGGCGATCCCGTATACGGCCTTTACTACCCACCAACCAGCCAGCGCTTTGTCGGCAGCGGCAAACCGCCGCTTGTCGTAAACGTGCACGGCGGACCGACCTCAGCCGTCGAAATGGGCTTTGAAGCGCGCGCCCAGTACTTTGCCACGCGCGGCTGGGCCTTTCTCGACCTCGATTATCGCGGCAGCACCGGGCACGGCCGGCCCTACATGGAAGCACTGCGCGGCAATTGGGGCGTGTCCGACGTAGAAGATGCCCTGAGCGGCGCCCAGCATCTGTGCGACGAGGGCCTGGCCGACGGGCAGCGCCTCGTGCTGTGCGGCGGCAGCGCCGGCGGCTACACCGTGCTGCGCGCGCTCGCCGTCCACCCCGGCTTTTTCCGCGCCGGACTCTGCCTGTATGGAATTTCCAATCTCTTTAGCCTGGCCGCCGATACGCACAAATTCGAGGCGCGCTATCTCGATTCCCTGCTGGGCCCACTGCCCGATGCCGCTCCGACCTACCGCGAGCGCTCGCCGATTTTTTGCGCCGATGCCATGCGCGACCCCATAGCCATATTTCAGGGAAGCGCAGACCGCGTCGTGCCGCCAGCACAGGCCGAAGAGATCGTGGCCAGCCTGCGTCAGCGCGGCGTTCCGCATGTCTATCACCTCTACGAGGGCGAAGGACACGGCTGGCGACGCCCCGAAACCATCGAGCAATTTTATCGCGACGTCGATGCCTTCCTCAGAGAATACGTGCTCTTCGCCTGAACGCGCGGCGCCGACTGGCCAAATTCACGGCTAAAGCGCATTTTTTTGTAGTCGACCATCCGTTCTGCCACGCCAAGGAGACCCTGCATCGTGTCTTATGAAACCGTTATCGGCATGGAAGTACACGTCGAGTTGCACACGCAGTCCAAAATGTTCTGCCGCTGTCCCGCCGACCACTTCCTCGTCGAAGCCAACGCCCACGTATGCCCCGTATGCACCGCCCAGCCCGGCGCACTGCCCGTCATCAACGAACGGGCCATGCAGCTGACGGCGATGACCGGCATGGCGCTGCACTGCGCAATCCAGCCGCACAACGTCTTTGCGCGCAAGAACTACGTCTATCCAGACCTACCCAAGGGCTATCAGGTATCGCAGTACGAGCTGCCGCTATGCACCGATGGCTATGTAGAGGTGCAGGTCGACGGAAACACCAAGCGCATCGGCGTGGTGCGCGTCCACCTAGAAGAAGACACCGGCAAACTGCAGCACGAAGGCCGCTCCAGCCTGGTTGACTACAACCGCGCCGGCGTGCCGCTGATGGAGATCGTCACCGATTCGTCCATTCGCTCTGCCGAAGAAGCCTACGCCTACCTGACCAAAATTCGCCAGGTCGTGCGCTATCTCGGCGCGTCGACGGGCGATATGGAAAAGGGCGCCATGCGCTGCGAGGCCAATATCTCCATTCGACCACGGGGATCTGCCGAGTACGGGACTAAAGTCGAAGTAAAAAACCTCAACTCCTTCCGCGCGGTGCGCAATGCCATCGAATATGAAGTGAAGCGCCAACAGCAGGTCGTTGAAGACGGGGGCCACGTGCGCCAGGTTACCATGGGCTGGGACGAACACGCCGGCGCCACGCGCGAACAGCGCTCAAAGGAAACTTCAGAGGACTACCGCTACTTCCCCGAACCCGACTTGCTCGACGTGCACCTGCCCGAAGAGTGGATTGAAGCGGCGCGCGCCGAACTGCCTGAATTACCCGACGCCAAGGCCGCGCGCTTTGCCAGCGAATACGGCTTGAGTGACCAAGACATAGCCGTGCTGATCGAGGACCAGCACATCGCCACGTATTTTGAAGAGGCGGTGAGCCAGGGATCAACCGATGCGAAACAGGTAGCCAATTGGGTCACCGGCGAAGTGTTCCGCCGCCTAAACGAAGCCGACAGCGTCGATATTAAAGTGCCCGCACAGGCGTTGGCCGAATTAATTGAGTTAGTGCAAAAGGGGACCATAAACCAGAATGCAGCCCGCGAGGTCTTTGGCGAAATCTGGGAACAGGGCGGCACCCCGGCCGAGATCGTCGAGTCTAAGGGGTTGGTGCAGATTTCCGACAGCGGCGAACTGGACGGCGCCGTTGCCCAAGTCATAGCGGACAATCCGGACGCGGCCGAAAAGATCCGCGGCGGCAACCTCAAAACCATCGCCTTTCTCATGGGACAGGTCATGAAGGCCACGCGCGGTAAAGCCAACCCCCAACTCGTGCAGGAACTGATTAAAAAGCAGCTAGGCGTATGAGCCATGCGATGCCCCCGGCATCGCGCACCCACCCACCAGTTGACGATGCCCTACTCCCTGGCGTAGAATTGCATTCTCAGCATTTCCAGCACCGCCATTAACGGACTCGATAGAAAGGCGCGCAATGAAAATCACCGGATTAAAATGCACCATTCTAGGCAACCACCCCATTTTGCGCATTACCACCGATCAGGGTATTTCTGGCTATAGCCAAATCGAAGCGAGCAAGGCCGACTACATCAAATCGCACGTCCTGTTTTACGAGAGCCGTATCGTCGGACAGGATCCTACGGACGTCGAGCGCGTTATGCAGCGCATTCGCCGTTTGGCCAGCTTCAAGCCCTGGGGCAGCGCCGTCAGCGCCATCGAAATGGCACTGTGGGACCTTGCCGGCAAAGCCGCAGGCTTACCCGTGTATAAACTGCTCGGCGGCAAGGTGCGCGACAGAGTGCGCTGTTATAACGGCAATATTCGCTTTAAAATGGACGGCCACGAGCCGCAGCACTACGCCGAGTCCATGGCCAAGATGAAAGAGCGCCCGGAAAAGTTCAGCATTATCAAACAGGGCATCGCCTTTCACAGCCCCATGCCATCCCAAATTCCCGACTTTTTTTACGGCGAGGTAAACGATGCGCCGCAGCACCCTAACCGCGGCCTGCTTACCCCCAAAGGCTTCAATCACATTATGGCCTGCGTGGAGGCCATGCTCGAGGTCTGCGGCGACGACGTTGAGCTGGCCCTCGACTGCGGTCCGGGCTTTGTCGTTCCCGATGCCATTCGCCTGGCCAAAGCCGTTGAGGGTACGAACGTCGCTTGGCTCGAAGACATGCTGACCGGTGACTACGTGCCCTATGTACTGGCAGACAACTACCGCGAAGTAACGCAGAGTACCTCGACGCGCATTCACACCGGCGAGCAACTCTACCTGCGGCAAAACTTTGTCGAGTTGATCGAGAAGCGCTGCCTCGATATCGTCGGCCCCGACCCCTGCGACGTCGGCGGCATAGCCGAACTCAAGTGGATCGCCGAATACGCCGACCTGCACGGCATTCTCATGGCGCCGCACGGCACGCTTGATGGCCTGCTTGGACTGGCCGCGCTGGTTCAGGTCGGGGCAACCATGCCGACCAATTACATCGCCTTTGAATACCCAACTGGCAACCCTGAGTGGTGGTATGACATCGTTGATGGACTGCCCGATCCGATCGTCGTAGACAGCCATATCGAAGTGCTCGAGCGCCCGGGTATCGGCGTTGATTTTCGCGTCGAAGAAGCCAAAAAATACCTATCGGACGAGGACAAAGACTTTTTCGACTAGCATCACCGCGAGCACGGGCCATTCGATTAGCAGCTCTTCTCCCATTTGGCGGACTCCCTATCGGGCCGCCAAATGGGTTTTCTTTGCCCTGGCGATCGCTACGGGCATACCGTTTGGCAACGGCGTTAGCACAGCCTGCTCTCCCTCCTTGCAAGGCGCGCACACCCGTCTATATTTGGCGAGTATGTATTGTCGGATTGTCCTGTCGAAACAGGGCACCGAACGCCCCAATCAAACGCGACCGATACACACGCGAAAGGATTTCTCCCAGTTATGCACAGTCAAGAGCACAGCGATTGGAGCGCAGTAGAGCCCGACCTCAATACCGTTACACAGCGCTACGCCAATCCGATCCACGCGTTGGCACAGGCAGAAAGCCCAGCTTTTGTGCTGCGCCAGGCCTACGACCCACTGCATTGCCGCGGCCTAGTCCGCCGCTTTATCGACTTGGGACTCATGCGCGATGCAGCGGAACCGCGCTCAGCCGCTGACACCCGCCCGCGCATTGACATCGGCACGAGTCTGGGCAACCGCGGCAGCGACCGTGAGCGCTTTCTGGAACACGCCCAGTCGACGCACTTTCTTTTTGATTTTCTCTTTAGGGAATTCGACGACCCCGTGCGCTGCATATACGATGCGCTGGCGGCTCTGTGTCCGGGCAAAGAGGTCAAAACTGCCTACGAGGCTGATGGAAGGCGCTACGGTCCAGCCATTTTTCGCATTCACTACGAAGGACAGCGCTACAAGCCGCACATCGACCACGTCGTGCTGCGCGAAGGGCGCACGGACTATGCGGTCTATCGCTTTGAGCACCAATTTGCCGGCGTGCTCTGCCTGCAAAATGCCGATAGCAGCGGTCCAGGGGCGCAGGGACTGCTGCACCGCTGTTTGTGGACGCCTGAAGTGCAGCCTCATATCGCCGACGACACCTTTGCCGACTACGCGCGCGAGCACTCGATTGAGCACGCCCAAGTATCTTTAGAGCCGGGCGACCTATACTTTTTCAACACGCGCCTGATCCACGAAGTTCCGGCCATCGTCGGCGACCAAGCGCGCGTCGTGCTCGCCGTATTTATCGGCTACTCCGCTGACGACGACGAGGTCTTTGTCTGGTCGTAGCCTTCCCACGTGCAGCGCGCGCTCGTACTGTCCGATGGAACGCCGGATCGCTCACTGCCCGGCAAGGTGCGCGCGCAGTTCCTCGTATCCGCCCACGTTAATCGCGTTCTTGAAACCCATGTTCGCAAGCGTTTGCTGAGCGATGCCCGAGCGCCGACCGCTGCGACAATACAGCGCAATCTCGCGATCGCGATCCTCGGTCAATTCGCCTATGCGCGCGCCGATCTCCTCGTAGGGAATCAGCTTGGCGCCCTCGATATGACCGCTCTCGTATTCCTCGCGAGTCCGCACGTCAACCAGCAACGCGTCGGGGCCAAACGGCGGCCCGCCGGCATCGCCACGGCGCTCTGCCGCACACCCCAAGAGCAAAGCACATGAAACCATCAACAGCACCCAGATAAGCATCTATATCTCCTTTGTGACGATGTATTTGTCGTGCAGATACCATCCACCGGCGGCTAAGCGGCCAGCGGCCGCCCTTAGCATATACATACGGGCCTCGGCTATGGCTCTCCGGCTAATCGATGACAACGAGCTTGGCGCCGGCCTGCCATCCCGCACCCCGCACCTGCAGCAGATATACGCCGGCGGCCAGCGATGCGTCGAGTTGTACGGCTGCTTGCTGGCGTTCCACTTGGCGCCTATCGACCAACTGTCCAAGCACGTCATAGAGGGACAGTTCAAAAAAATCATCGGCGACCGCGCGATCGAAAAGCACGCGCAGCGACTGCCCCTGAAGCAGCGGGTTGGGATAAGTTCGCACGGCGACTTCTCCGACTGAGGCCTGCGCCGGACGGTAGTCTACCTGACCTGCAAAGTAGCGTTCGGCATGGGCAAAGGCCTGCTGGCCAATATCCCGACCCAGCAGGCGACCGGGCATATCGTCGGCCGGTGGGTGAATACCTCCCCAGATGCGCGACAGACTGCACTGGTCTGCAGCATCTCGATAGGTGGCCCACTGCAGTTCAACGTCGACGCTCGGCCCTCGCTCAAAGGTGAGAAATTCGTTGCGACGCGCGCGAAACCGAGCAATGCCGTCGGGGAAATACGCATCTCCAGTCAGCAGCGTCAACACCTCAGCCGCCGCGCGCGAATAGGTCGAGTGGCCAGATACGTAGCCCGCAAAGGGAGGCGTCACAAAGGATGGGCGCTGATAGGGCCACCAGTCTTCGGCGCGAATCCAACCGACGCCGGTGGCGTTTTCGCGCGCGTTGTCCACCGCATGCGCACCGCGCCAGGCGCGCAGTTTGATCTTGCCGACGTGTTCTCCGTCGGCACCTGCCAGCGCATCGCCCGCTTCGATCAATTCGATACTTTCCGGATACAGGGGCAGTCCGCCTGCCGCATAGCGCGGCTGCTGTGGGTCGCTGCGCTGGCCGCGGTCGGCCATGGCGCGAATAGCCGAAATAGGGCGTATATAGTCATACCAGCCTTTAATACTCCAAGCCGCAATGGCGGCGTCGTGCATCGCACCACCGAGTGCCATATACGCCTTGACGTCCCATTCCAACGCATCGAGCAGCGGCCCGTCACCGCGCATGCGCCGCTCTAAGCCCGGCTGGTCGCAGACGTAGTTGAGCAGGACGAACCAATGTCCCGGCGGGGTCTCCGAGCTGGGACCGTCAGCCCAGAACTCGGCCAGCACGCGCGCATAGTCGCCGCGCGGCACGCGCTGCGCATCGTAGGGCAGACCCGTGTGCGGGTTGTGCGCATGTCCCCTGCTGCCGTCTCCTCCCTCGACCTCCGCGTAAAATGCGCGCAGCTCGGCCGGCGTCTGCGGCCACGTATCTATACCGCCGATCGCACCGGGCGAGATATCCCACAGCACGCCATCGGCCGGATCGAGATGCGCAGACCACAGCGCGACAAGGGCAAAATTCCACGCGTAGTCATCCGTCGTCCCGCTGCCGTCCTCGGTCGTATAGGGCGGCGGACCGGGATCGCGATACACCGAATAGGTATGCCCCGCGCGCACTCGAACGGAGCGGTCTCCCTCATTTAGAGCAAAGGGCACAACGCTACCCCACTCGGGCGTTACAAAGGGCGGCGTTCCACCCGGCAACTGGTGACCGGACTGGTCGATAAAGATCTGCAGCGAGAGCGACTGCCAGCGGTTGGCGTCAATCAACGTCGGGTTGCCCGGCTCGGCCGGACGCAATGGTGGATTGATCGGGCGGTAGGCTAGGCTGGCATAGCCGTTGAGCTCATTGGCGCCATCCTGTAGGCCAAAGTCTATCACACAGCGCGCAATGTAGTTGCCCAACGCCGCGGGCGACCCGCTGGTATAGTCAATCGATGTGAAAGCGGGAGTATAGCCCAGCTCCGTCATCAGCGTGCGAAAGCTATTGAGGGAACCGCGCGCCTCCGGCGAGGCGCTAAAGCGATGCACCAGCAGGCGATACGCCGCATAGCTCATTGCCTCAACGCGCGCGGCCTCGGCGTCGATGGGCTGCTCAACGCCGGAAAAGCCGCACGCATAGGATCCGATGCGGTGACCGAGCACATAGGGCACGGCGACTTCGTCGTAGGCCGCCCAAGCATCATACATGGCGACCGATACGTGGAAGAGGTTGCGCGCGTGCACCGTTGGGCGGGCGTAATCGTTGCGAATGGCCTCGAGCAGCGCTTCGTTCCAGCGCCGCGCTACGGAGCGCTGAGCCTGTGCTTGCAGTGCACTATACCCGGTCGACACATCCCATACGCACAGCCAAAACAGCGCGGCAAATGCCGCCCTACCCATTCTCATGGGCCAACGCGCACGAAGCGGGCGTGCCGTCCGCTTCGGCAAAGACCTTGCCAAACTCCTCTGCCGTCACCTGATACGCGTTGATAGAACGGTACTGAAATTGCAGAGCGCGGCGGCGTGTAGAGCTGGCATTGGGCGGCGTTTGATGGGGCAACAGAGCGGAAAAGTACAGCACTCCACCTGCGCGCAGTTCGATGGGGACGGCCTGCGATGGATCAAGTCGGTCGGGGATAATCTCGCAGTCGATCGTGTGGTGATGGCGCAGCGGACCGCGCACGTGTTGCCCCGGCAGTACGTGCATACACCCATTCTCCACCGTCGCATCGTCGAGCGCTATCCACACCGTTCCAACCCAGTCGAGAGGCAGCCAGTTAAAGTAGGCATTGTCCTGGTGCCACGGCTTTTCCGATCCGATAAAGGGCGGCTTGGAAAGAGCCATGACGTCTTTCAGCACCATGTCTTGACCGATCAGTTCAGACAGGAAGCCGCGGATGCGCGGCCATTCGACCAGGCGCTGGAACACGGCGTCTTCCGCATGGTAGTTGTGCAGTTTGCGAAACGAGTCCTCGACGTGTGCAGGGTCGAGCGTGTGCGGATCAATGCCAGCTTCAAAGTGCAGGACGCACGGGCTGCCATCTCTGATTACGCGCGGACCGGCGTAGTTGCGCGTCGCCCCACAGGGTGCCTGCTTGATTTGCCCCGTGCCCTGATGCACCGCTTCCATCATGGACTGCGTTACGCGCGCCAGAGCCCGACGCGCATCGTCGACTTCTCGCTCACTGAGCACATCGTTGAATGCGACGTAGCCCAACGCACTATACTGCTCTCTGTGGCGCGGCTGTAACGCGTCCGGACACCGTTCGATTCGTCCCGTATGCACCGACCAGCTCCTCGTTTAAACGCGCATGCTCCGCGCACTAGCGCAGCAGCAATACGCGGCCCTGAGCGGCAAAGTCGCCGGCCTGCAGGCGATAAAAATACGGGCCGGAAGCTGCCTCGCCCCCCCGCTCATCGCGTCCGTCCCAATGGGCGCTGTGTGTTCCGCCGGCCATTGCCGCGTCAACGAGCGTGCGCACCCTGCGACCTAGCGCGTCGTATACAGACAGTTTGGCATGCACCGCTTCACCGAGTTCAAAGGGAATGGCGACAGCGGCATTGAAGGGATTGGGATAGCCCAGTCCCAACGCAAAGCGCAAAGGAACTTCCTGCACTTGTTCGACCGCCGTCGGATCGGGCTCTTCTGCGAGGAAACCGGAAAAATCAACTCGGCCCCACATGAGTCCGGCAATGGCCGTGCTATCCGTAGTGCCCCAGTAGTTCCCCGCCGCCTGCAGCGCCCGGTTCGTCAGATTTTCAACCGCCGTAGCGTTATCGAGAAACGCATTACTGCGCACGACCGACGGCACGCGAGTGCCCTCGATGCGGAGAGCCACGGCATTGCCGATCAGACGATTTTTTTCCAGCACGGGATCGCCGTCGATCAGGCGCAATCCAACGGGAGCGCGTTCAAACGTGCTGGTGCGCACAAAAAGCGTTCCCACCCGATCGAGCACGGTGCCCGGCCCGCCGCCGAAGTGTCCCATTTCAATGGCTCCCGTGCTGCCGGGTCCCAGGTAGAGTGCGTCGCCGACATTGCCCAGCACATAACTGGTCCACAGCTCTACGTAGGCGCTGTCAACGGCGACACCTCCACCCAGATTGCGCTGCACGTCAACCTGCTCAAACACCAACTTTTTGAGCCGACCGGCGCGCAGGCCATCGCGATAGTTCGCGTTGACAAAGGAATCGTATAGTTCCACTTCCCCAAGCCAGTCCACCAATTCAATTCCGTGCTTGCTATTGCGTTCAACCGTCGCGTTCCACAGCTCGATTTTCTGTCCCCCACCGCCGACGGCGCGCAGACCCGAGCGCGGGTCTTCTCCATCCAACAAACCGTTGTTGGTGATTTCTACGTCCAGTGCCAGCAGCGAGGCGTTATTGAGCACGATGCCCTCCTGGCCGTTGCCGACAATGCGCGCCTGGCGCAGCGTCACCTGCCCGCTGCCATCAACGCGCAGCGCCGGTCCGGTAATGCGCGTAAACAGCGTGCGCTCAAAACCGGCTTCACCGACCAGCGTCACGCTGGCGCCACCGCCGGCCGCATCGCGCAGGACCGCATCAGCCACGCGCAGCGATCCATTTCGGCCAATCTCGCCGCTAAAGGCGAAGCCCACATGGTCAAACTGGGCAAACGCGACGTCCGTGCGCGCCGATGGCAGCAGGCGCACCCCATACCATAGTTGGTCGTCTTGCGGGTTCGGTGCCGTCGTAAAGCGCAGCGGCGCGTCAATCTGCCCACGAGCCTCCAACGCACCCTCCACCACCAGCTCGACGTAGCTGGGCGACACGCCGTTAACGGCGATATCGCTTTCGGAAAAAAACAGCTGCGTCCCCGGTTCGACTACCAGCTTGGCGTCGACCGGCACGAGTAGGTCGCCGCGCACGGAAACGTCGCCGCTCCAGGTCGTCTGTCCTGGAGGCAGGCGAAAGCGCACGACGCCAAAACGCGCATTTTCTACGCTCAGCGCCCCCTCGTCCAATGCCTGGCCGTCCATCAGAAAAATACCCGACCAATCGAGCGCACCCGGCGTCGCCGCTGAAGAGCGAAAAGCGGCCGTTCCCTCCTGCACCACTTCGCCATAGACGATCAGCTCGCTGCGGTCCGGATCAAATCCAGCCCCGCGCGCATCGCCGCGCGCCAGCGCAACGCGCACGCCATCGGCTAGCACTAGGCGCGCACCGGGCTGCACGACTACGTCGCCGTTCAGCTGAACGTCTCCCTCCCAGCGCACCTGACCCACGATATGGCCTTCGCGCGCTGTGCCGGCAAAGTCAAAGCGCATCTGGTTGCCCTCTGGCCGCATATTTTCCAGAGCCCAGGCCAACTCGACGCCGCGCGTTGACCCACTATGGGCGCGCAGGGCGGGGTTGGTATCCCAAGCGATGCGCCGATAGCGCACGCCGTCAAAGGGGTCGCCCGCGTCGCCCTGGTTGCCGTTGTACTCACTGGCATAGGCCGCATCGCGCGACCAGAAATCGAGGTTGTCCCGGCCAGCGTATGGATCCGCTGCGGTCGACGGCGCCCCTCTGTCGGCAAAGAGCCCATCGGCACATACCAGATCGATGCGCTTATGGCGCTCCTCGTCGTTGTCGGCCCGCTCGTCGACATGCCACAGCAACAGGCCGTCCTGCGGAATATTTCGATTGTAGTACGAGCCGGCCGCTCGTCGATATTCGAGTAGAAAGTACTCGTAGCGACTCACGGGAATTTTCAGCAGCCGGCGCCCGGTAAAGACTTCTTCGAGAGAGAGTCCCGCAGCGGCTTTATCCAACACGTCGACCTCGACCCATCCCAACTCGGCCAGCGTCGGCCCGCTAAACGCGTTGGGACCATCTTCAACGCCCCATCCCAACGTGCCCAATCCCATGAGCCCCCACTTGCCGATGCCAGCAGAATCTTGCTCCGGATCCAACTCGCCCGCCGCCGAGAGCGAGCTCTGATCAAATAAGTCGGTCAATCCAAGCACGTGGCCAAATTCGTGACACATTGTAGAAGCCGTAACGCTGAACGTATGACCGCGCTGCGTCGTGCCGCCAAAGCCGTTAAAGCGGCTGCGCACGCGCACGAAGCCCCCGCCCGCCGCCGCGTCATTGCTGATGTAGTCGGCATCCAATCCCAGCGAGGCTAGTCCCGTCGCCGAACCAATAAAAAAACCGCGCGGCACCGTGTGCAGATTGATAAATACGATGTCGACATAGCCATCATCATCACCTGAATTGGGCACGCCGTCTGGACCGTCGTTATCAAATTCTCCAAAGTCGCTATCGGCATCAGCCTGGCGCAGCACCTGCAAGTTAAAGAGGCCATACTGACCCACTCCGCCCCCTTCAGCCGCAACATAGGCATCGGCAGTATCCAGCGCGCTGTAGCGCTTGGGCAGGACGCGACCACGCACCTGCAGCAGCCCGCCCGACATATCGTTGTAGAAATGGGTAAAACTTCCGGGAACGGAGGGGTTAAACAGGTCTGCCGACCAAGAGGGAGCCGATGAGCCAGCGCCCTGTCCTGCAAATTGGGCAAAAATGACCAGCGCACTCAGGCTATTGCCCACCTGCAGCCGCTTACCGGCTGGGGTGGGTAGTGCACACTCAAAAGCGCTCGCCGAAACCGTGCCGGCAAGCGCCCATAAGGTGAAAGAAATGCGCAGAAAGTGGGATAGGTACAATGTGGACAGCGGCGACTTATCCGAGAAGATTGATGCTGCTGATAGCGGATTTGAAGCCAAAACCGCCTCCGTTGCGCAGTGGATTGGCACCCGCCTGCAGCACGCGACTGCCGCTATCGGCGCGGCGCATACGCTCCAGCAGACCGGTTTGCCGCGCCTGCAGCACGCCGGCTGACATGCCCGGCTTGGCGCGATGCGCACTGCGCACGCCCGCGGTGAGCGGACTCACGCTGCGCACTTGGCCCTGCATCTGCGAAAGGATGCCTCCACCAGAAGCGGGCGGCGTCACTAAACTACTGCGCGCGGCCATGGGCTTTTGCAGCGACCCGGGCGATCCACCTGTAGCGCGCAGGGGGGCGATGCCCAACCCATCGCGCACGCGCGCGCCCTGCGTCGGCACGCGCATCTGGTTACGCGCCTTGAGCGGAACCGTAAACACGCCGCCAACCGCAGCGTTGGCTGAAGCGAACATGAACTACTCTCCTTGGGGCAGGAGTGGGTACGTCAACTACGAGTCAATATAATAAATTATTTGCACAATGCTACTTTTCATTCTTCTTCATCATCGCCATCTGCACCGAGCTCTTCGATAAATTCATCCGCGTCCGATTCGTACAGGCAAAATGGATCATCTATGTTGAGATATCGATCGTCCTCAACGTAAATCGAATCCCAGTCGACGACGTAGCGCGCCTTCATTTCGGTCAGCGCGCGCATGACGTGCGAGCGCGCCCAAGCGCGCGTGTCGGCCGGCGGATTGGCGATGGCATTGTTGACGCGCTCCTCGTCTACCACGCGCTTCATGCGGCCGCGCCGGAGCAGATCAAAATACAGGCCCTTGCTGGGATTCAAATTGTGGTATTCCAAATCCAAGCTCTGCAACCACGGATCGTGCCAGTCGATGCCCTCGGCTTCCATAAACTGCTCCAACAGCGACTTCTTGGCAATCCAGTCGACGCGATCAATCAGCGCGCCCGGATCGTGCAGCAGGCCGTCCAGCACAAAGCGCCACTCGTCCAGGACCCAGTCGGTCTCCTCTTCGCGCCCGCGCAGATACCGCTCTGCCAAATCCAAATAGTGGCGCTGCACGTCAATGGCCGTCGTATAGCGACCGTCTTCTAGCTGGATTTCCCACGTGCAGCTGACGTCGCGCGAAATATCGCGTATGGCGTCCACGGCGTTGAGCAAACCCATTTCTGGCACGATGCGCTCCTCTAGGAGCTGCAGCACCAGACCCGTAGTGCCCACCTTGAGCGCCGTAGCGTACTCCGACATATTCGAATCGCCAACCAGAAGATGCAAACGGCGAAACTGCCCCCAATCGGCCAGCGGCTCGTCGCGCGTATTGATAATGGCGCGGCTAAACTGTATCCACTGGTAGATTTCCGTGACGATATGGTCGGCGCGCTGCGAAATTTGGTACGTGACGCTCTGGTCTGGCTCGACACCCGACTCAAAGATATCCGTATGGCAGCCAACGCGACCGGCCCCGGCAAAGATTTGCCGCGTGACGAAAAACGGCAGCATAGCCGGCAGCAACACCTGGGAAAAGGGCACTTCACGACGCACCAAATAGTTCTCGTGGCAGCCGAAGGTCGCCCCCGTATAGTGGTCTATGTTGTTCTTTATAAAGGAGGCGCGGCCGCTGCTATCGAGGTGATCGAGCGCGCGCTGCACCATAACTTCGCCGGCGCGATCAGCGGCCACTAGGTCGAAGAGGCCGGAACATTCGGGGGTAGCGTATTCGACGTGTCCCATGTCGATGTAGAGCCTGCCGCCGTTAAAGAGAAAGCCGCCGTTGCCCGGCGGCTCGTCGCGGCCGCGGTAATGCATGTCGACGAGACCCAACCCCTCGCGAAAAAACAGGCAGTCTTTGGTTTTGACCGATATGTAGTCTGGACTCAGGAAGGGCTCGGTATCCGGCGGCAAGCAGCCGTACTCTGTCTCTAGCCCAAAGATGCGATCCTTCATGGTCACGCCCCGCGATATGCGCTCAGCACGGTCCTCAAGTCGTCGTCGCCCAACAGGCGAAACTTCGACTTGGTTGATACACTGCGATCGAGCACGGCCGCTTCTACTTTGAGGTCGACTAGCGCCTCGCGCAGGAAGGCGTCGACGTCCCCTTCGCCGGGCTGGTCTTCTCCCTCTTCGCGGTCCATAGCCATACGACCTCGTGCCCACGCGTTGAGCGCAGCTCCTAGGGCGGCATCCAATCCCGCTTCGGGCGGGTGTTCACTCAGCGCATCGACGATGGCCTCTACGCTCTCCTCGCTGCCGACAGCAGCTGCGTGGCCAGCGCGCACAAACGACCCGTCTGCATCAATGGTGTAAAACACATCGTCGCCGCTGGGTGGATCCAGTTCGGCCAGCAGCACGCGCGCCAAGAAAGGCGAGCGAAAAATTTCATCAAACGCCCCTTTAACAAGCGGACCGATTCCAAAGCTTACCAAGCGCTGCAAGTTGACATCGCTCGCCGAGAGATTAAAACCCTCTAAATGAGCGATATCGATAACGGCCTTGCGCAGCTTCTCGATATCGGCGGGGTGGCCGATGGCGGCAAAGGCAATTTCGTTGTATACCTCAAATACTTTGCGCGGTCCCGGCGTTGTTGTCAGCAGCAGAACGCCGTTCTCGTAGCGCGTAGCCACTACCGGCGAAGCGCCGCGCAGTTGGTCATCTAGGTAGTCGCGCCGGTTGCGCATGGCCTCGACCCAGCGATAAGGTTCCTCTAACATCTAAGCCATCCGTCCCTGGAAGATCGCTTCCAATTCGCCCTCTTCCACGCAGTGAATGCCGTTGGCGCTGACCCGCATAACCGTTGGGTAAATACGCGCACTCTGGCGATAACCGCCGGTGGCCGTATCGTACTCGGCCGCCGTCTCCAACATTTTGACAACGAGTTCCAGCGCGGCGTTCTCGTCCATCTCCGCCAAGGGCGTATCGCCCCACCGATTCAGGTAGTAGAGCGCACCGCGAATAATGTGCGACCCCGATCCCGTGGTGCAAAAATCGACGCTCTCAAACGTCGCGCCAAGCAGGTCGTAGAAAAATATTTTGCCCGTCGCATCGCGCTCGTCAAAGGCCGCATAGATCGGGATTACCGCGCCGACTCCCTGCATGGCCATCGGCAAGTTCTGTCGCAGCAGCCGCGAGAGCGTCCGCAGCTTGCCGTCGAGGCTGAGCGTTTGCAGCTGACTGCGCCTGTAGTACTGTATGGACATCTCCAACATGCGCGCTATTTCGTAGGCGATGGCCGGCGAGCCCGAAATGGCCATTACCGAGTCGTCATCGATACTCAGCACCTTATCAGCGCGATCATAGACAACCAGGTTGCCCATGGTCGCCCGACGGTCGCCCGCTACAAGCACGCCGTCGCGATAGCGCACGGCAAGGATAGTCGTCCCTTCCGTATCCTCAAAAGGCCGCTCGCCCTGCCCGATGGAGGCAACCTCAGGCAGGTGCCCCCCTTCGCGCAGCAGATCGAGAAAGTCACAGCTTTCCATCGATGCGCCTATTCACCCGTGCGCTGGCGATAGCGCCGCGCCTGGTTTGGATCGACCCGCTTCATGCGCTTGAGTATGTCGTCGCCCCCGCCGGGTTTTTCGACTTTTGGGCGGCGCGGCCCCTCATCTCCTTCGCCTCCACCATCGTCCATCGGCTTAACGGGACGCGGTATGCGATCGCGCAGTTCAAAAGCATTCATCACGCTTCTCCTTTCGACGCGTCCTGAGGCTGCCAGGCCGCCAGTTTTTCCACCAGCTCTTCGACGCTGCTCGCTCCGTCGAGCGCCGCGTTAAAATATGCGGCCGACGCCGCATCAACACACCCTTTCAAATCGATGATGTGCGCATTGCCCGCTGCCGTCTCAAACTCAATGCTATCCCAGTTGAGTGAGCGCACCTGCGCGGAAAACTTCTCCAGCGCCACGCCGCGAAAGTAGGCGCGCGTATCCGCCGGCGGCACCACCATAGCGCGGCGCACCTCTTCATCGTTGAGCAGCTGCGACACCTGCCCGCTCTCCTCCAACATCAGATAGAGCCCCTCGGCTGGGTCGACGTTGTGATATTCCAAGTCCTGGCTCTGCAGCCAGGCGCGATCGTCGGGGCGACTCCAGTCCAACCCTTCCGATTCGGCAAAGGCGTCCAACAGCCACTTCTTTGTCACCCAATCGCACAGCCCACGCAGCTCGCCCGGTTCGCGGCCAAGCGCCTCAATAGCCCGCTGCCACTCGTCCAGCACCCAGTCCGTCTCGCCGTCGCGTCCCTGCAGCCGCTCGCGCGCCGCCTCCCAATAGGTGGCCTGAATATCGAGCGCAGACGTGTGCCCACCGCCCGCCAGTTCGACGGGCCACTGATGCGTCTGGTCGCGCGAAACGCTCTTCAGCGCGCCCACCGGATCGGCCAGCTCACACGCCGGCACCGCGTCCATTTCAAGCAGGTCCAACACCAGTCCCAGCGCGCCGACCTTAAGCGCGGTTGCCCACTCCGACATATTGGCGTCGCCGACGATCATGTGCAGGCGGCGCCAGTGCGTCGGATCGGCGTGCGGCTCGTCGCGACTGTTGACCAGCGGCCGACGCTGCATGGTGTCGACGCTGGTAATGACCTCAAAAAAATCGGAGCGCTGCGCCAGCTGGTATATGCCGCCATCGGCGCGCGCATCTTCTTCAACGCCCACCTTGCCGGCGCCGGCGTAAATCTGGCGCGTGGCTATAAAGGGCAGCAGAGCGGCAATAACCCGATCAAAAGGCACATCGCGGCGAATGAGAAAGTTTTCGTGCGTGCCGTAGCTATGACCGTCAAAGTCGGTGTTGTTCTTGTAAAGGCGCACCACGCCGCCGCCGCGCGTCGCCGTGCGCTGCTGGGCGCACTCCAGCAGAATGCGTTCACCGGCGCGGTCAAAGGCAACCAGGCCAAATAAATCGTAGCACTCGGGGGTGGAAAACTCGGGGTGCGTGTGATCGTTGTAGAGGCGAGCCCCGTTGTGAATTAGCAGATCGCTCTTGAGATCCTTGAGCGGAATCTTGCGGGCGCGATCCTGCTGCAGGTGCTCCATCTCGTCTTTGTCGTTGCGCAGCTCGTCGACTTCAAAACCGCGCATATCGCGGCGAGGATTTTCCAGCGCGTAGTTCCAGCGCGCGACGAAGTCATCGTGCAGGTAGCAGCGGATTAGCTCCATCGACTCGACGACGACGTCCATATGATCGACATCGTCGACTTGGATTCCATACTCCGTTTCCAACCCACACAGTCGCAGCATGCGCTAGATCACCTTGCCGGCGCGCGTCTCCTGCGCCTTTTCCACCTGCGGGCGCACCGGCGTCACCTTGACCACATTTTCCGGCTCGTAGTCGAGCAGTTTGAGCCAATCCTCTACGCTATCGGACGGCGGAAACACCTCGTTTTCGCGATACTCGTGCCGCACGGCGTCACGCAGATCCTGCGCGCGGACGCCCGCGCCGGCCTCCTGCTGTGAAATGGCGCGTTTGATGGCCAGCTCCTTGGCGCGCTGAACCACTGACGCAATAATCGCCCCGCTGGAAAGGTCGCTGCGATAGAGCACTTCCTGTCGCCCAGAGCGCAGTGAAACCTCGAGAAAACGCGTCTCCTCGCTGCGCGCAAAAAGCTCGTCGACGCCCTGCTGGACAAGCGCTTCGCGCGCCGCCTCTTCGCCGCCGTGCTCGGCCACTTCCGCCGCATCGATCGGCAGAGAGGACGTCAGGTAGATTGAGAAAATAGCCTTGGCCGCTTCGTAGTTGGGGCGGTTGACCTTTATTTTGCGGTCGATGCGGCCGGGGCGCAAAATCGCCGGATCGATCAGGTCGTGGCGGTTTGAAGCCAGAATAATGACCACGTCGTGCAGCGACTCGATGCCGTCCATCTCAGTGCAGAACATCGGCACGACGGTATTGGAGATATTGTGCGAGCGCATCGAACGCCGCGTGCCCAAAATGGATTCGGCCTCGTCTATGAAGACAAAGGGCAGGTAGCCTTCCTTGCGCTTCTGCCGCGCCTGGGCAAAAACTTCGCGCACCATGCGCTCGGTCTCGCCGAGCCACATATTGAGGATCTCGGGCCCCTTGATGTGCATGAAGTACTCTTCGAGCTCCAAGCCCTCTTCGCGACGCATGTGCTCGACCAGGTTGTAGGCCGTGGCTTTGCCGATCAGCGTCTTGCCGCATCCGGGCGGACCGTAGAGCAAAAACCCCTTGGGCGTGCTGTACTGAAAGCGCTCGAACAGTTCGGGGTGCAGGGCCGGCAGCTCAATAGTATCGCGGATGGCCTGGATGGCCTCCTGCTGACCGCCAATGCTGTCCCAGGGCGTCGGCGGCACGTCTTCGATAAAGTACTCCTTGCTCTCGGACGACTGCAGTCGTTCCAAGGCCACTTTAAAAGCTGGATCGACGCGCACCTCGTCGCCCACCTTCAAATCGATATCCTGCAGTTCGGCGCCGCGCTCCAGCACGATCTCCTGCGTTCCGTGTGCCTGCGACAGGCGCAACCGCCCCCCTTCGAGCACATCGCCTATTTTGGCGACCGGGCCGCTCGGGCTGTAGCCCAAATCGCCCACCACCGCATAGGCTTCATTGATCAGCACCCGGCAGCCGGCGCGCAGGCGCTCTGCGTCGACGCGCGGATCGATATTGGCATAGTACTCGGAGCCGCTGACGAATACGTTGGCGATACCTTCTTTGGGCGAATTGAGAAAAATGCCGATCCGGTTGGCCGGTGCCGTGACCTTTTCCAGCGCCGCTTCCATCTCGACAAGAGAGCGCCGGGCCTCCTGAAAGGAAATCTCGCGCTCCATCAACTGGCGCCGCAGCTGGTAGAGCAGCGGACGCGCCGGATCGCGGTCGGCAGCCATTGTCAAGAGCTGGTCCACCAAGCGCAGCGGCTCGTCGCCGTCTTCGGCCTGACCGACTTCGCGCTCGTCGTAGTCGTCGTAATCGTAGTCGTCGTCTCGGTCTCTGCTATTTCGCCTATTCATGCTCTCCGTCCTAGCGAATGACGTCGCCCAAGCGCTCGTAGCGCACGCGGCTCGGCAGGCGCCCAATCCAGCTGGCCAATACCCTGGGCAGCGACGCGGGACCGCTGTAGTACGGCCCCCCCGTGTCGGGCGCCCACGACCAGTATATACTCATCGCCTTGCCCTTAATCAAATCCTTGGGCACGGAACGCCAGTAGCGGCTATCGGCGCTGTTATCGCGGTTGTCCCCCATCATGAAAAAGTGCCCCTCGGGCACGGCAAAAGGACCGAAGTTATCGCGCGGATTGAAAGCGGCCGAATAGACTGCGCGATCGGTGTATTTGGTTAGCGGCGGATCGGCGAAGGGCTGGCCGTCGACATAAAGCGTCTTGTTGACGATTTCGACCGTCTGCCCTCCTACGGCAACGCAGCGCTTGATGAGATCGCGGTCGGAATCGACCGGAGAGCGAAAAATAACAATATCACCGGGTTGTGGGTCGCGTATCGCCGGCAGGCGAAAGAGGGTTATATTGGTTGCCGGCACGTCCAAAGGCGCTCCGTAGACAAATTTATTGGCAAGTAGATAATCGCCGACCAGGAGCGTGTCTTCCATAGAGCCAGAGGGAATGTAGAAGGCCTGCACCACCGCCGTGCGAATAAGCAGTGCCAACCCCACGGCAACGAGGATAGACGAAACATACTCCCCGATGCTCGATTTGCGATTCTTGGCGTCCATAGATCTCCTTTGACATCGCGACGTGCGGATATAATAACAAACGCCATTATCCTTGTAAACATCGCTCCCACTAGGTCGATGCGCCAGATGTAAACCGGTTCCGCGCATCCTTTTCACACATTAGTAAATACTTGTGTACTAACAACATAATTCATATTATTTCATATTGTTCTGCTCTTTAATTACTGACCGGGCCTGTTTCATGGAAGTCACTTTTTGGGGCGTGCGGGGTTCCTATCCCGTCTCCTCACCACACTGTGTGCGCTACGGCGGCAATACACCCTGCATTGAGATCAATGCACAGGGCACATGTATCGTAATTGATGCAGGCACCGGCATTTGTACGCTTGGAAAGCACTTGGTAGAGCAAGGCCAGCGCGAGATCCACCTGCTCATTAGCCACACGCACTGGGACCACATACACGGTTTCCCCCACTTTGCTCCGCTGCAGGAGCGCGGCACACGCGTTCATCTGTATTCCATGGCACATCCCGATCGCACGCTCTGCCAAATTCTGGCCCAACAGCAGCAACAGCCCTTTTTTCCCGTGCAACTCGAACAGGCCCATGCCGCGCTGGAATTCACCGATCTGGTGGAGGGACAACAGTGGCAGATCGGCCCAACCAACGTGCTGTGCAAGCGATTAAACCATCCGAGCTACACGGGCGGTTTTCGCATTGAATGTGCGGGTAAGGTGTTCTCCTACGTCAGCGATACCGACCTGTACGGACCGCGTTTGCACGGTGCCGGCATGAATGAGGGTTCCGATGAGGAGCTCGAAGATCGGCGTATAGAGCTGCAAAAGGGCGCCGTTCAACTGGCACAAGATGCCGATTTGATGGTGTTTGACTCGTTTTTTCTCCCCGATGAGTACAAAGACGACTGGGGACACAGCCGCACCGACGACGCGCTGCGCCTAGGCGAAGAAGCCAACGTCCGACGCACGGCCTTTTTTCACCACGCGCCCAATCGCAGCGACGAACAGCTCGATGCCATTGTCGCAGACTGTAGCAAACGGGCACCCGACAACGCTCTACTGGCCGCAACTGAAGGCGACCACCTGGTGCTATAGGAGGGCTGCACGGTGAAAGTAAAGCTTTGGGGCGCACGCGGTGGGATCTCTATACCCCGCCCTCAAACCAGGCGATACGGGGTCAATACGCTCTGCGTGCAGGTGGAAAGTTCCGGCTCCTCAACGCTTATTTTGGACGGCGGAATCGGCCTGAATGGATTGGGCAACGCCCTCTTTGCCGGGGCCTTTGGCCGCGGTCAGGGCCAGGCCCATCTCCTGTTTAGCCACACCCACTGGTCGCATATACAGGGCGTGCCCTTTTGCCTGCCTCTGCTAATCCCGGGCAATGCATTTCGCCTCTTCGGCCGCGGCGGTGCGCGCAGCATGCGCGCGTTGCTACTAGAGCAGATGCAGCCCACCTTCTGTCCGGTTCCCAACTTTTTCTACGATCACATTGGCGCTCAAGTCGACGTCTGCGATTTGGATGAGAAGCAGCCTCTGCAGCTGGGAGAATTCCAGGTCGAACACGCCGAAGTGGGCCATAGCCACGGCGGACCGTGCACCGCCTATAGAATCAGCGATGGCCATGCCACGCTAGCCTACCTACCCGTCGTCGACTACCGCGATGAGGCGAGCCGCGAGCGCGCAGCAGCGCTTTGCCGCGGGGCCGATCTGCTTATCCACGACGCCTATCACAGCGACGACGAATACCCGGCTCGGCAGCATTCGGGTCATAGCTGCCCACTGCACGCTGCCGATGTGGCCAGTCGGGCCGATGCAAAACATCTGATTCTATTCAACCATCACCCCATGCGCACCGACGACGAGTTGGATGCCGCGGTCAGCGCGCTCTCCGATCGCCCCATGCCGATAGAAGCCGGGTGCGAAGGGAACGAATACTCACTATAGGAATGTCTGAGCGTTGAAGCTATCGATTTTAATCACCCTGCTGTTCGCACTGGGCTGCGCAAGCGAGGATGCAGTAGATGGAGACGACGCCGTGCAGGCGGTACGCTATCTCGATCAGGTAGGAGATATCGTACAGAGCATGCGCTCGCTGGAAGTAGACATCCGGCGCGCCGTGCCGGCGGATTCGATCGATATCGAGGTCATATATCCGCTTGTCGAACAGCGGTTCCGTCCCAAGGTGGCCGAGCTAGCCGAGCAGGCCGATGCGCTGCAGCCAACACTGGCTGACCTACAGCCCACGCACCAGCTCTTGCAGGACTATCTGCGCCTGCGCCTAGAGGCCTTCGATATAATATTGGAGGGCGTGCGCCAGCAGGATGCGGCGCTCTTTGAGCAATTTCCGCAGCGATTGGACGAGGCCAACACCGTCGGCCAGTCGCTCGAACGTTCCATCGAGCGACTCCGACAAAGTCTGGGCCGCGCCTACCGGTAGCGCTCTTCTTTCCAAGGATCGCCGCGATCGTGGTAGCCGCGCTCCTCCCAAAAACCGGGCTGATCCTCTTTCACAAACACCAACTTCCGCACGAATTTGGCCGACTTCCACGCATAGAGCTTGGGAACGACCAGGCGCATCGGGCCTCCGTGCTCTAGAGGCAGGGGCTCGCCAAAGAGCTCGTCGGCCAAGAGGACGTCGTCGTCGAGACAGTCGGCCAGCGGCACATTGGTGGTGTAGCCATCGGCAGAGTGCACGATAACAAAACGCGCCTCCTCCGTTGGCCGCACGCGTGCAGCAACCTCTAGGAACGACACGCCCCCCCACTGCACGTCAAACTTTGACCACGTTGTCACGCAGTGAAAATCGCTCTCCGAGCGCGCGCGCGGCAGGGCGGCAAAACCGTCCCAATCGAGATCGAGCCCTTCTTCGACTTCGCCCTCAACCTGAAAGCGCCAGCGCTTGGGATGGAATTTTGGCTTCACGCCTAGGTCGAGCACGGGAAAGCCCTTGGTCAGGTGCTGTCCCGGCGGCAGGCGATCGCGGGTAGGATCGCTCTCCCGTCGCTCTTTCCCTTTAAAGCGCTCCAGCAGTCTCGCTTTGGCCACTAGTATTTTTTCGTTGTACTGCACCTAGTCCTCCACGTAGACAACGGCTTCGCTCTCTACGGAGCGAATGGCAGCAGCCAGCACTTTCTGCGCCCTCAACCCGTCGAGTCCCGAGCCATCAATTTCTTCGGGCCCGGCTCCCTCTTCAAGCTGCTCGACAAATCGGCGCAAGCGGTTGCGAAACGTGTCTTCAAAATCGCCCATACCACCAAAAACCGGATTCGAATACACGCGCTTCTCCATCTCTCCAGCCGGATAGAGCGTCGCTTCTCGGTACATATCATCCACTACAAAGCGGCCCTTAACACCCGCCACTTCGCAGCGCTCCATCGGGTGCCCGCGCTCGATGTCATAGCTGCCCGTCAAATGGCCCAAACAGCCATTTTTAAAGCGCATATTGAACTGCGCTGTCGAGTAGATCGAGCGCCCCGGCGCCTTGAGAGCAAAGCACTGCACGCATTCGATTTCACCGCAGTAGTAGCGCATGATATCCACGGTATGCGGATGCAGCGCTTTTATTTGAAACCACGGACTCGACTCGCGCGGGTTCATGATCCACATGCTCATATTCATAAAGAGCAGGTCGCCAATGCGGCCGTCATCCATCCACTGCTTGGCCAGGCGCGCAGCCGGCGTAAAGCGATGGTTCATATTGATGCCGTAGCACAGGCCCTTTTCGCGCGCTAGCGCCACCATCTCTTCGGCCGGAGCAATCTCGTTGGAAATGGGCTTTTCGCCCAGCACGTGCAGCCCGGCCTGCAGCGCGTCCATCGTCGGCTGGTAGTGATCGCTGCCGTATTCCTGACCGCCCGTGGTGACGCTGACCATATCCAATTCGACGGATTCGATCATGTCCTGGACGCTGTAGAAGGCGCGCGTACCGTGCGCCTTGGCCGCCGCATCGGCCCGCGCGCGATCTACATCGCACACGCCGAGTAGCTCGGCGTTATCCATCTCGTTGTAGAGTTTAGCGTGGCGATTGCCGATGGGACCAAGCCCGATTACTCCTACGCGTATCATACTATTTCTGCGGCACCTTTACGACCTGTCCGGTCTCCCAAGACTTAATAATAGACTCGATGACGAGCTGCACCTTCAACGCGTCTTCGGCTTTGGCATCGACCTTACTGGGCGGCGTGCGGTTGCGCAGATCGTCAACCCAAGCACCAATGCGCGAGGGAAAGGTATCGGGGAACGAACCCATGCCACCCAAGTGGTCATAGCTTTCGATCTCGTGCGAAAAGCGCGGGTAAAAGCTCAGTTTTTCGCAGGCCTCGTTAATGATCACGCGACCTTCTGAGCCAACCAACTCCAGCGTTTCCAAGCCGTAGCTGCCGCCCGCATCATAGCTGCCCGTCAAATGCCCGATCACGCCGTTCTTAAACTGCAGGTTGGCCTGCACATTCGACCAAATCTTGCGTCCCTTGCCCTTTTTGAAAAAAGCCTGCACCCTGTCGACGTCACCGGCAAAGTAGCGCATCACGTCGAGCGAGTGGGGATGGAGCGCGCGTATGTGAAACCACGGGCTCGACTCGTTGGGATTGTTGATCCACATAGTCATATTGACGATGTTGAGCTCGCCCAAACGACCGGCCTGCAACCACTCCTTGGCGCGCACGGCCGCCGGCGTAAATCGGTGGTTGAGGTTAACCCCGTAGCGCAGGCGCTTTTTCTTCGCCAGCGCCACCATTTTGCGCGCCTTGCTCACATCGTTTGAGATCGGCTTCTCACCCAGCACCGGCAACCCCGCCTTGAGCAATTCCATCGTCGGCTCGTAGTGATCGCCACCGTTTTCCACACCTGCCGTGGTAACGGAGCAGGCATCGAGGTGGATGCCGCTTTTGAGCATTTCTCGCACGCTGTAAAAAGCCCGCGCATTCCAGCGCTCGGCCGCCGCATCGGCCCGTTCGCGTATGACGTCGCACACGGCAACGACGCGCGCATGCCTGTTCTCCGTGTAGCAGCGAGCGTGATTGTTGCCTATTCCACCAAGACCTACGATGCCGATATCAAGCATATGAAACCCTCCATCCGTTGTTTGACAGTGCGATGCTATCTTATTTTCACGCGATAGGAGCGGGCACTTCTATATCCAACTCGCCCGCCAATTCGACAATTTGCTTCCAGGCTGCCGCATCGACTTCCAACCCCTCGCGCACGCGCTGCACGTAGTGGCGATGGGCGTTCTCTCCGGGTAGCATCACCTCGCCGAAGCCCTCTGCGGGCGAACACGACTTGATGTATTCTACCAGGCCCTGCACCTCGGCAAAAAAATCCTCTAACGGCCGGAACGCCGCCACGCGCAGTGCGGCGATAAACAGCGCATTGCCCGAGCGTTGGTAGTTTTCTTTGCTGCATTCAGCGCCCGACAGCGCACCCGCCAAAACGTCGACCAGCACGCCCAGACCGAATCCCTTATGACCGCTTGTCGGCGCGCCCAGCGGCAGCGCCGCACCCGGCGGCGGGCCATAGTACTTTTCCACATCGGTAGTCGGCACGCCAGCGCCGTCGATGATCGTCCCTGCGGGCGCGGGCTGTCCGAGGTTGCGCAGGAGCCGCAAGTCGCCGCCCGATGTCATGCTGGTGGTCATATCGAGCACCAGCGGCCACGCCAAGCCCGTGGGTATGCCAACGCAGATCGGATTGGTCGGCAAGCGCCGCGCACGGCCGCCAAACGGCGCGACCGCCAAATCGCCGCCGTGCCCATTGGCCACCATCAGCGCAATGCAGTCGCGCTGCGCGGCCAGTGCCGCAAAGCGCCCCAAGCGGGCGATGTGGTTGCAGTCGCGCACGGTTACGACGGAAATGGCGCCGCCACCGCCCAGCTTGTCCAGCGCGCGCTCCATGGCGCGCGTCGCCGTTACCGGCCCAAAGTTCCACGAACCGCTCAGCCGTGCCGCATAGGTGCTTTCGTCTAGCACGCGCAGCGCACCCTGTGGGTCAACCACGCCATCGCGCACCATATTCACGTACTGCGGCAGGCGCAACACGCTGTGCGTGTCGTGGCCCAGCAAACCCGATTCCACCAAATGATCCGCCACGAGTTCGGCGTCTTCTCGACGCACGCCGACGCGACAGAAAAGCGCGCAGCCTAGCGCGCGTAAGTCGTCTGCTCCAAATAGGGCCATATCCTACCGTTCCTCCACGACCAAGAGCGCATTGGCGACTGGGCGCTCGCCCGTCTGATCAGACGGGCTATTGACCACCTCGCCTTTAAGCGCCATCGTCGTCGACCCCCCGCCATCCAAGTTGAGCGCCTGGTAGGCATTTTCTTGCGCCTGCGAAAAATCGGCCAGCCGCATTCGCATAAAGTGTGCAAGCTCTTCCAACGTCATACCAACGCTAAACCCGGGCTGGCGCCCGTCGACGACGACGAGAAAGAGCACTTGGCCGTTTTGCGTATAGCCAACGGCCGTGCGCGGATGGCGCTCTTCGGCAAACGTCTTACTCAACCCCTCCTGCTCGTACTCGACCGATACCGTTCCATCGCGCAGGATGCGCGGCCCTCCGCCCAGCGCTTCCTGTAGCGCTTCAGCGGCTGGTGGCAGGCGACAAAACAGCTGCAGCGTATCGCCGGGAGCGATGCCGCCAACGTCGGGGCGCGCAATGTCGGCGGCGATCAGCCACTGATTGCGCTCTAGGACCAGCGGCCAAGCACGCCGACGCAGCTGCAGAACCTGCACGGCCAGGGTATCGTTCAGTATGGATGAGCCCTGCAAACCCTGTAACTGAAAACCAAACTCCGCATGTACAGAATCACGCCAAGACTGGGCATGGACATTATAGAGGGTCAGCTCGCCCTCGCGCGGCGCACGGTTAAACCCGCTTATATGCACGCTTTGCCCACTGGACAAGACGGCTCCTATATCCATGTCAAACTGAGCAATGAGCGGTTTACCACTGCGCGAGATGGCCAGTGCCGAGCGCCGCTGCGGCCCCTGTAGAAGCATGCCTTCGCTAATCTGCAAACCGGCCGCGTGACTCGTCTCGCTCGTATAAAAAAAATCGCCGTTTATCGCAGCCAACGCGCTCTGCCCCAGCACGCTGGTGCGCTCCACACCGCCTTTTTCGATGGGCGCATTGGACATGCGCAAACGGACGCCCGCTCGCCAGGCGCGATCCAAGTCAATCTCGACGATATGGATCCACCAAGGGCCTTCCAATAGGTGCACTCGGTGATAGGCGACCCCCGGTGCCAGCTCGCGCACAGTGCGGTCACCTGCGCCGCAGGCCAACAGCAGCACCGCGATGCACGCGATCCCCATCGACATCCGCATCGCCGAATGGATTGAGAAAAGCCCCTTCACCTGAATACGATCCGATCTGCTCTCTTGCGCAAAAACGCGGACAAATCTACAACAGAGCTAAGGGAGCGTCAACGCAAAGACCGCAATCTGAAACGCGCGCACTTCACCCGCACCCACTTCGCATGCCGATTGCATACCCACCCTACGAGCACTTCGCTTGCCACATTAATGTGGCTTTTTTGAATAAAGCAACAAAATTGTCACATTTTAACCCTCTAATGTTCACCCTGATAGCCGTAATACCTGCCATCTCGCGCACCATCCGTTCCATACCCAACATATTTTTTTGTATCCTCAAACTAATATTCGTATGTTATGTGTCTCGCATATTTAAAAAGCAACAAAATTGTTCTATATAATCTCTTTTGAACGCTGTATAAATGAGCCACTTAGGTATTCAACATTCACATAACATCATTTTTTTCAGCTATTTATAGAAAAAGGGAAGCAACCATTGCACACCCAGCGCAGTTCCACTTTTTTATGGAACGCGAATTGCTAAAAGTCACCAGGTATCATTGAAACAGCAGCTCGAGGAGAGCATAACGAGCAGGCAGATGGCCAAGCGGCGGCACTTGTCAGTCGATAGGCCCCGCTTACTGCTCGATCAGCCAATCTCTTTCACCTAAAACCCCGATAGGAGAGGTTTACACGATGGCTAAGTGCAAGTTGGAGTATATCTGGCTCGATGGGTACCATCCCACGCAGAGCCTGCGCAGCAAAACCCTTATTGTTGATGATTTCTCAGGCGATGTCGCAGATGCGCCCGTGTGGTCGTTTGACGGTTCTTCTACAGAGCAGGCAACGGGCGATTCGTCAGACTGCGTGCTCAAACCCGTCGCGGCATACCCCGACCCCGACCGCTTTGGCGGCAACGGCTGGCTGATTATGACGGAAGTGATGAACGCCAACGGCAGTCCGCATGAAAGCAATGGTCGCGCAACAATCAACGACGACGACGACGACTTCTGGTTTGGCTTCGAGCAGGAGTACACGCTGTGGGATCCCGAAACAAACCTGCCCCTCGGTTTTCCCAAGGGCGGCTATCCGCGTCCCCAGGGCCCCTACTATACCTCCGTTGGTTCGCAAAATACCTTCGGCCGCGACCTGGTCGACGAACACCTGCACATGTGCTTAGAGGCGGGTCTGAATGTCGAAGGTATTAACGCCGAGGTGATGATGGGCCAGTGGGAATTCCAAATTTTTGCCAAGGGCGCCTGTTCGGCTGGCGACCAGATCTGGCTGGGCCGCTATCTGCTCGAGCGCACGGCTGAGAAATACGGCGTCGTCATTAACTGGCATCCCAAACCGGTCAAAGGCGACTGGAACGGCTCGGGCATGCACGCCAACTTCTCCAACGGCGCCATGCGTAGCGCCGGCAACAAGAAAACCTTCGTGACAATCTGCGAAGAGTTCGGCAAGCATATTCCCGAGCACATAGCCGTGTACGGCGCTGACAACGACCAGCGCCTGACCGGCCTGCACGAGACGCAGTCCATCGACAAGTTTAGCTACGGTGCGTCGGACCGCGGCGCGTCCATTCGCATACCGATCGGCACGATTGAGAAAGGCTGGAAAGGGCGTCTCGAAGACCGCCGCCCCGCCTCCAATGCGGATCCTTACAAGGTCGCAGCGGTCATCATTAAGACCACCAAGAAAGCGCTGCGCGGCACGGCAGCCAAGAAGCGCACCAGCCGCAAGCGCTAGTCTCAGCGCACGGTTTTTTCCATCAAAAGGCATGGCGTCTCCCATAGGGACGGCGCCATGCCTTTTGTGCATTCTCATGCAACTACCCGACGCTCTTCAGCACGCCATTGAGAAGGCGGTCGCCGATGCAAGCCACGCTGAACTGGCGGCGGCGGCCGAACGCATCTCTCTGCAGTATCGTCGGTCTGACCGCGCGGCCGGATCGGCATTTTTGACCGGTCAGACCGAGCGACTGGCCTACGCCCTAACGCGGCTGCCTGCGACCTATGCGGCCAACTCCGCCGCGTTAGGCCATCTACGGCAGCTGTGGCCTTCGGCAGCGCCGCGCACGCTGCTAGACCTCGGTGCCGGTTCTGGAAGCGCTAGTTGGGCCGCCTGTGCACTCTTTCCCTCGCTGCACTCGATCACCCTCGTCGAACGCGACCCCCACCTGATCGCGCTCGGTGAACGCCTGGCCGCCTCCGCCGGCTGCTCCCCGATGTCCCTTGCCACCTGGCAGGCGGCAAGCCTAACCCAGACTGCCCTGCCCGGCGCCGACCTGGTGATCGCCAGCTATGTCTTGAACGAACTCGGACATGAAGAATGGGCCGACGCCGTGCACGCGATGTGGAACGCAGCGCGCCAGGCGCTAGTGCTTGTCGAACCGGGGACGACGGCCTGTTTTGAGCGCATGGACGCGCTGCGCACTATGCTCATCGAAGAGGGCGCTCATCTACTCGCCCCATGCCCACACGCCCAGCGCTGTCCCCTGCCTGCGGGCGACTGGTGCCACTTCTCCCAGCGGGTGACCCGCACGGCACAGCACCGCCTGTTCAAACGCGGCGACTTAGGCTATGAAGACGAGAAGTTTTCCTATCTGATTTTCACGCGCACGTCCGAAGCGCGCGCGCCAGCGCGCATTCTGCGCCATCCCCAGCGCCGCAGCGGGCACGTCCACCTGCAGCTATGCGAAGGAGGTGGCCTGCGCGATGCGGTGGTTTCGCGCCGCAGCGGACCGGCTTGGAAGATCGCGCGCAAGGCGCAGTGGGGCGATGCCTGGAACGAAGCCGAATTCGTCTAACCGGGCGCGCTTAAGGCACTAGCGCCCTGAGATTCCAGCGCCAAGCGCTGACGCACCTGGGCTAGCATCTCCATCGAGCGCAGACAGGCACGCTGATCATATATGCGCACGGTGGCGATCAACTCATCGGCCTGCGTCGCTTCGATAAAATGCTCCAAATCAACCGCCAGTGAATCGGCCGTGCCGACAAAGGCATAGCGCAGCTTGTGCTCGACGGCTTCCCTTTCCGGCGGCACCCAATAGGCCTCGATATCGTCTACGGGGGGGCCCATCTTTTCGCGTTCACCGCGCAGCATCTGAACCGACTGCACCTGCTGTGAAGTAAAGAGTCGTTGCGCCTCTTCTCGCGTATCCGCTGCGACCACGCTGGTACCGACCATGGCATAGGGCTGCTCGAGCACCTCCGAGGGCTTGAACTCGCTGCGATATAGGGCCAGCGCATCCATCAGAGAGTCGGGGGCAAAGTGCGAGGCAAAGGCGTAGGGCAACCCCAGCAACCCGGCCAACTGTGCGCTAAACAGGCTCGAGCCCAATAGCCAAATCGGCACGTCCAACCCCTCGCCCGGCACGGCGCGGACGCGGTGCTGCTGTCCGCCGCGAAAGTACGACTGCAGTTCGACGACATCGCGCGGAAAATCGCCGTCGCTGCCCAGGCGATCCCGGCGCAGCGCGCGCGCCGTCATCAAATCAGAACCCGGCGCGCGACCCAGCCCCAAATCGATACGTCCCGGATAGAGCGATTCTAGCGTGCCAAACTGCTCGGCAATGACCAGCGGTGCATGGTTGGGCAGCATAATGCCTCCCGCCCCCACTCGCATGCGCTGCGTGGCACCGGCAATATGACCGATCAGCACGCTGGTGGCGGCGCTGCCGACGCCGCTCATATTGTGGTGTTCGGCCAGCCAGTAGCGATTAAAGCCGCATTCCTCGGCCCAAACCGCCCGCTGGCGCAGCTGTTCAAACGCCTGTTCAGCCCGCTCTCCCTGGCGTATCGGCGCCAAGTCGAGAATGGAAAAGGGTATGGCCTCAGCCATTGTGCTCTCCGGGATAGCCATCGCGCTGTTGGGCGGCGCGCAGGTGCTGAGCAATGGCGGCGGCAAAGCGGCGTTCGCTGTTGTCCTCGGGCGCATAGCCAATAACCTTGCGCGCGTTGGCAATGCTCCAGAAGGCGTGCGAATTGCCGCTGATTCCGTAAAAGATTTGAAACGGCACACCGCGTTCGTCGGCGATGTCTTCTGTTTCAATGCTCTTTACGAAGAGCTGCTGCATATCGCGTTCGCTGAGGTAGGCGCCGAGTGCGCGCCGCATGCAGCGCAAATCGCCCAGCTCACAGCGCTCGATATCCGTCTCGCGCGGTCCGCCAATGCGAATCTGCACGTTGGGTAGCGCACGCCCGTTTTGCTTGCCGACGGCAAAGAGAAAGCCCAAGTGCTCGTAGACCTCCTTGGCCCAGCCGTAGTAGTTGTCTGACAGGGCGCGCCCGTCTGGATGCACAAAATCCATCGCGCCGTCGAGAATGGGATCTTCGTAATAGTCGGCCGCGTGGTTAGAACTGGCCACGATCACGCGCCCGACGCCTTCTTCAAGCGCCGTCATATAGACGTTATAGGCCATTTCGACGTTGCGCATCTCGGCGCGAAAACGCGCTTCGGCCCCCTCGCCGTCCGGACGAACAAAACCGAAATGGACCACTGCATCGACACCGGCAAAATGCGCCCGATAGGCATCGCGGTCTTTATCCGTGAGGTCGGCGACCTGCACGCCCTCCAGCGGCCGACCGCTGCGATCCTCTGTGCGCACGTCGAGCAGCGTCAGCGCATAGCGCGCGCGCAGGGCGGGCAGCACCTGGCCGGCAATTTTTCCAGCCGCGCCGATTACTAAAACGCTCTTACTCATTTTCTCTTCCCGTAAAGACACATTCGCCCGGCGATCTATATTAGGCGATGCGCGTGAGATCAAATGGATTCGACCACGCCTTATCGCCCTTGGGTCCAACGATTTCAAAGCGCACCCAGCGCGCCGTGGGACGCAGTAAAAAGGTAGCCGACTCAAACTCCGCTCCGTGCTCGTGATACTCGGTGCCATAGGCGTCGTGCACGGCTGCAATGCGCTGCGCCGGCGAGCAGACCACCGTGGCCTCCACCGCTCCGCCTTCCGTTCGTTTTAATTGGATATCGCGGATCAGCGGTCCCGTGCTGGAATAGGACGCGCCCTCTGCCAGCGCGGCGCACACCGCTTCGGCCGTGCGCTCGCGAACCCGCACCCAGGTCCAGCCGCCATAGGTATCGCGCCGCGTCTCTTCCAGAGCGTGTGCATCGTCGTTGGCCAGCGCCGGATAGATGCGTCCCTCCAACTCCATCCAGTCATCCCAATGCACCGACGACTCACCGCGCCCGGCACAGCGGCACGTCGTATTGAATACTTCGATGCCGGCAAAACCATTCAGCGGTGCCGTATCGCGCCGAATATTGACCGAGCTCCAGTGGGGATGCGCCAGCCAAACGCTGCCCCCCTGACCGTTTACCGCATCGATCACGTGCTGCGGCGGCATGTTCTGCGCATCGATATCTTCGTGGATATTCAAACAGACAAAGTGGTGCTTCTGTCCACCAAAAGGATTGTCCGGATGCAGTTCAGCCCCCTGCACGGCGATGAAGCCATCGGGCACGCGCACGCTGTCTACGCGGGTAATTTTGTGGTGGTCAGAAATGCACAGGAAGTCATAACCCTGATTTACATAGCCGTCCAAGCGCGCCTGCGGCGAGGGCTTGCCGTCCGAGTTTGTCGTATGCGAGTGCAAATTGCCTTTGAGCCAAGCGTAGCCATCCGCATCCGAAAGGGAGAACGGATTAGCTATGTCTCCTTTAATCTGACGATCCACCATATTGTATCGCTCCTTGTAAAAATCGCCTACCAATTCTATCGCAGTATATGCTTAGAACTTTTTAGACCCTGCGACAAGGATAAACCGCAACCGCCCCTACGGCGGTGCGAGGCGCTGGATTAGGCGATCGACCTGCCCATGGCGGATAAACGGGGCCGCCATGGCGTCGAACTCATCGCGCGCAAAATCGCGTCCAACAATCTGCTCTATATCCCGTTGAAAGCGCAAGCGCACGTAGGCATTGGCCTCGTTGAGATGGGGCAGCATCTGTGGCAGCGCCGCGGCGCCCAACCCCGAGCGCGCGTAGGCCCCTGCTGCCACGGTGCGCACCATGGAAAAAGGGTGGTCGAGCCACACTGGACCCGCTGCATTGTTCAGATCTCGCCCCCACAGCGACATAAGCGCTGGCGGCAGTTCGACATGCGCTCCCCACCCCCTGGCCAGCTCATCGCGCGTCCAGGCCAGCGATTTGTCGAGGTGGCAGAGGTTACAGGCATTGGGCATACCCGTGGCGAGAATGGCCGGTTCGCTCGGCGAGGATATGCGATGGGTGCGATTATAGGCACCAAAGCCCTGGACGATGCGCGGCATATGGCAATCTAAACAGGAAGCCTGCTCCCCGCCGTGGCGCGCGTGAGCCACCTGCGCCTCTTCCACCTGTAGGTCCTTGTGACAGGCAGTGCACGCATCGATGTGCACCTGGCGATCGGGCGACCCGGCCGGCGGACCGCCAACGTGTGGGTTGTGGCAGTGCGTGCAGCGCAGCGCGCCCTGACAGGCACCGCGATCCATTTCCACGGACTCCATGGAGTTGACGCTAGCCGCCCCATCGGGCCAGTTATCGCTCGCGCTGGCCCCTGAGTGATGGCACTGCCGGCACAGGGCGTTAACCACTTCGGGGCGCTTGCGTGCCCCCTCGTGCGGCGGCGTCCAATCGGCTAGGAGTGGATGCGTCGGAACAAAGCGCATTGCGCGCTGCTGCACGACGTGCTCGCGCCCGCCCAAGTGGCAGCTTTCGCAGCTGATACCCACGCTGACAAAGCGCTCGGATGGCAGCTCCTCAACGCCGATCAACGCGCCGTCACCCTCCATCAGAGCCAGATTCTCGACGACTCGCTCGTCCATTCCCGGACCGGGCGCAAAGCCCGATAACATGCCGTTTTCCGTAAACATCCGGTAGAGGCGCAGTGCGTAGGGATACGTGTTGTGACAGCGCGCGCAGCGCTCGTTAAAGGGCAGCCGATCCGGCTGAAAGGGATCGTAGCGCAGGCGACCATTGGCCAAGTATTCCGACCCCTGGTACTCCGTCGGCTCCATATAGCTCTGCGGAAAAAAGCGCTGATGGCGCAGGTCGTATGAAAAGCGTAGACGCATTTCATCGCGGTATAGCGCATCGTCTAGCGGCTCGGGGCCTTCGACCTGAACGGCGACATAGTCCTGCTCGTAGCGCCAGCCGATGACCCGCGTAATGCGAAAGCGGCGCTCGCGCTGCGTGCCGCGATAATAGTCGACAAAAAACGCGTCGCCCACGCGCCGGAACACCGCGCGCCTGCCGTCGTATTCTACCACCGTGTCAGAAAAGTCACCCAGCACCGTCTCCGGCGTTGCCAACGCATTCATGCGGCTGTGCGGATGGCGCTGCCAGTGGTCGTAGTTTTTTTCGTGGCATTCGCCGCACGCCTGAGGTCCGACATAGTCAGCGGCGAGGATATTGCTATACGTCGAGTCGGACGCGACACCGGCTGCCACCGCGGGCGAGGACAGCACCGCTAACCCCGTCGCTATAACGACCGATAGGACGAGCGCACGCATGGTATTCCATCCGTAAAAACAGGTTGTTTGAAATGCGATGGAAAACAGGACCAGGACACTAGACGATACCTTACCATCCTGCACGAAAGTGCGCTACAGCCTCTGACGTGCGCAGCGCGCGCCCATAAATGCGCAGCGCCTGCACGGCCCCATCGACCAACAGGCGCGGGCTGCCGTTGGCGTGGCGCAGGTGAGGACTAAAGCGCCCCCAGCCAAACTGACGAACGTCGCCGCCGTCGCACAGGTGTCCATCGACGACAAACGTGATGATTTTGGGGCCCCCATCGAGCACAATAACAACGTGGTGATGCTTGCCAACGGTCACGACGTGCGGATCGCTATCCCAGCTGGCGCGCGTCCGGCCATCATCGACGGCAATTTCTAGCTGGCCACCGCCCTTGTGCTGCACCACGAGCCCCTGGCCATTTTCGAGGCGCGTATCCAATAGCACGCGCCCGGCGACAGAGCTGTCGAGGTAGAGCCATGCGTCGATGCTAAACCCGGCGCGCAGATCCTCTGTGCCGTAGGGACTGTGGGCGCTGCGGCGATTGAGCAGCGGCAGCGCGGGCATATCGCACACCGTCGGGCCGGCCGCGCCCATTTCAAATAGCAGCCCATCGCGCTCAACCTCAGCGCGCTCAAACTGGCTCCAGAGGCCTTCCAACAGTCCCTTGTCCAGGCGATGCACGCGCGCTACGTCTTTCTGCGTCTCCGTCACATAGTACTCGCCGCCTTCTTCGACTAAGTCTGGATAGCTCATGCGGATATAGGGGTCGTCGTCGTAGAGGGCTATTTCCGGCTGGGTCCACTGTATTGTATGGCCCTCCGCTCCTTCGACCTCAATGCCGCCACACAGCCATACTGGATTGCGGTCCTGGTAGGCATTCCAGCGCTGCTGTGGGTGCTCCCTTATAAAGCGCCCGCCGTGGTTGTGAAACCAGTAGAGATACTTGCCATTTGCACAGCGCCAGGCAAAGTTGGCCGCGCGCGGATGCTTCATGGGACGCCCATCGGCGAATTGCTTGTAGGCGGGTTTGGACCACGTTCGGCCTGCATCGCGCGAATAGGTGCAGGCCGGATGACCGTCAATCGTGCGATAAACGCAGTAAAATGAGCCGTCCGACAGCACGCTGTAGCTGTGCTCTGAGGCCACGGTGCCACCGCCCTCGGGAGCACGCAGACCGAACTCGCCCTCGGGCAGCGTCTCCCAGCTAATCTTCGTTGGATCGGTCTCCGCTAATATGTCCTCACTGCGGAGCAGCACGCCCTCATTGCTGGTAAAAAACCCGTCGCCAAAGCCACCCACCTTGTGCAGCGAAACAAATGCCGCACCGTGCGCGATAATCGGCTTGCCGACGTTCCAAAAATAGCGCAGGCGGCCACCGTCGGCATTTTGCCGATCGATTTCCATTTCGCGCACCGGCACGTCGTAGCGCTTGGCAGACCAGCTCAGACCGTGATCATCGCTGTATTTGAATACAAAATGCCCCAGGCTATCTACGCGCGTGCAATAGCCATCTGCATAGGGCGGATTATCCGCTTTAACGCGGCGCACGTCGTCTGTATTGTGGTTGTAAAACGCGTAGACCCGTCCCGAAGGAACCTTTAATAGGACCGCGTAGGATGCCTCTGGGCCGTCCGCTGGCTCCACGTCGACCAGGGGCGACCACGTGCGGCCGCAGTCGGTGCTGCGCGTCGATACGACGTGCTGTCCCGACGCGCCTTCGTGGCCCGTCCCCGTCGTCATAATGCACAGCCAAGCACCATCATCCGTCTTTACGACGTAGGGCTGGTCGCAATAGCCCTCGCTGGGAATCTCCCAGCCGTTGTGCAGATGGCGGCCATCGGGAACGCCGCCGGGCAATTCATCGCTCATTGCTCGCTCTTTCGAGTGGTGGTTCATTGCTCAAATGGGCGCAGCCGCGTCGGGCGGCACCTCCGGCATCGACGTCAGCGCGTCGCGCGCGGCATCGAATACCAAGCGACCGGCAACCCAAGTCTGACGCACGTCGATCGACGCGCCGTCAGCCGACTTTTCGTAGACCGCCAGCGTCGCTTCACAGCCCTCACCGATTCCCAGCCGGTCGTCCAAGCTCAGCAGGCGCGCAGGATTCGTGCTGGCCATAGCCCAGGCCTCTCCGTGCGCCACATTCCCCGAGCGCGTCGCCCATTCTACGCACTCTTTTAGATTGCTGCCGCTGCCGGCCAGATTTGGCGTGCCGGGCACGACGATGCGCCCCGATTCCAGCATTTCAATATCGCGTCCGCGCACGCCGTAAATTCCCGGCTTCATCCCACCCAGAAGCACTGAGTCGGAGATGAGAATTGAGCGCGCAAACCCCTTGGCGCGCAGCATGGAGTACAGGCATTCGCGCGGCAGGTGCTGTCCGTCGGCAATAAACGACGCGTATACGCGCTCCTCGGCTAGCTGATACCACAAATAGTTGTTGTGCCGCTGCAGCTGGTCGTGAGCGCCGTTGCCCAAATGCGTCGACAGCGTTGCGCCGGCATCCACTGCGCGCGCCAGCGACTCGCGGTCTAAATCCGTATGGCCCATCGCCACGACCATACCCGCGGCAACGCACTGCTTAATAAAGGGCACGGCCCCTTCGACTTCTGGCGCTAGCGTCACTAGGCGAATACGCCCACCGCACGCCTCGTCCAGCCGCTGCACCTCGTCCCAATCCGGTAGACGCACGTGCTCTAATCCGTGCGCACCGCGCGGACCATCCACGTTCGATATGTAGGGTCCTTCCAGGTGCAGCCCGGGAATAGAGGCCGCCAAATCGGCATCGGCGTCTAAGGCGCGACCGCAGCAGGTAAAGGCCGTCAGCAAATCCTCTGCGCTAGCCGTTGTAATCGTCGGCAACCACCAGCCAACGCCGCGCTCGCGCAGCAGCCGCGCAATATAAGTCAGCGCATCTTCTTTCTCCTGCGAAGCAATGCGGCAGGTGCGACCACCGTACCCGTTGACCTGTATGTCGAAAAGCGCCGGGCCGACGCACAGGTCCGTTGATGCCGACGAGGGCCGCAGCGAGGCAATGTGCGTGCCCTCTATAGTGATCTCATGCGTCCCGCCGAGCAGCGGCACCTCGGCCAGTATCTGTGTTGGCACGGCATTTCTCCCGTCGTGTGCACCCCATTATTTGGCTTGCAGCAGCGCGGCAATGCGCCGATTGACGCGCTCGCGCATAGCCAACAGCCATTCCGTCGAACGCGGATACTCCTTCATCGTAATCGGCTTGGAGGCTCCCTGCTGCAGCAGCTCTACCGTTTTGGCGCGCCCCTGCAGCTTCTCCAACAGCTGGAGCGCGCGCTGATCCTGCAGCGCCTCGCGAAATACCTGACCGCGAATTGAATCGATCGGACCTTCGACTCCCGGATAGACGAGAAACGCGTCGCCCGAAGGAAAGGCGCGGCCGGCATCGGTCTCTAAAAACGGATTGACGGATCGCGTCGAATACTGAGCGTAGTAAAAATTAAACCCCCACTGCAGGAAACCGGCCAGATCGTATTTGTAGAGCTGGGCGCCGAGAATGCGGTTGCGCGCCGACGGCATATAGAAAAATCGATTGGACACGCGATCCCACTGCGATACGCAATAATAGGTCCACAGATTTTTTATGCCCTTCTCTACAAAGGGTTCGATGTGATTGCTCGCCGGAATGGGATGGCGCACCAAGCCGCGCTCGTAGTACTCAATATTGGACAGCGCATCGATAAAAGGGAATCCACGCAGGTGCGAATGGACAATGGCGGCCGCTTTGGCAAAGGCCTCCAAATGGTCTCTGTGCGGCTCGTCGGAGACGTGAAAATACACGCGGCGCTCGAGGCCATTGGCCCGAATAAAGCGCACTAGCTGCGGCAGAAACTGGTCGAGAAACGCGCGATAGGACGCACCCGAAGCGCTGTCTTTCCAACCAAAGATCTTGCGCTCTCTGCCGGCGACGGTGGCAACGATCTTGGGACAGTGCGCCGCTCCCCACTGGGTGAAGAAATGGGCCATCTCAAAGTAGCGCACACCACAGCGATCGGCTAGTTGCACCCAGCGCCGCAGGCGGCGAAAGTCAAAGCGATACGATGCACCCCGTTTCTCGACGCCAATCAGCTGCACTGTCGGCCGCTCGCCGCCGACCTGCGTATCGAGCGGCGGAGTAAAAAGCGGCGTGAGCAGCAGGTTAACGCCGTGGTCGACGGCGCTGCGCATAAACTGCTCTACGCGCCGCCAGTGTGCGGGGCTCCACACCGGGTCGCCGTAGTGGGTCGCGATACAGTCGGCATGGAACCAGCTGGTATGGACCAGCTTTTGTGCCGGCAGCGCCTGCGCCACAACGTCCAGAACAAAGGTCTCGCGAGCGATCTCGTTGCCGCCGTGCACTAGGCGCAAGACAATCTCGTGCCGACCGCAGATGCGACGACCGGGCACGCGCACCTGAACCCATAGAGCGCGCCACTGATTTGGCGGTGCATCGGCGCCGCGCGCAAGGTCATAGAGCGGATCCGGATAGAGACCCGGCGTCGTGCGCAGCACGTTGTCGTCAAAGCGCGCTCCCGGAAATTCGCACGGCGCCAGGCCCACCTCGCGCACGCTGATGTAGCGCTCGAGCGGCGAGTCAACTTTGACTTCGATGCCCTTGAGCAATCCCTGCGCGCGATAGGCCAACTGAAACGAAAACACCTCGCCGCGCAGGCACGAGGCGCGCCTAAACGCGCCATCACCCAACTCCTGGTCGGCAAATACTTTGCTCAGCGAACTCAGCAATCTCGTTTCCAATACACCAGCGGCCATTTTCTTTTTCCTCGCTTGCTTTCCCGTGGAATACATCTATAACTTGACCCAACAACGCTGCAGCACCTTTTGGCCTGCACGTCCCTTTTTCAAGAGGCCAATCCTTTCGTACATTGACCGGCCAAACTGCGAGAGAACTAAACCATGAACGATGCCATTCGCCACCTCGAGTGCTTTGGCTACTGCCTGCTGGAAAACGCCATACCGCGCACCGAAGCCCTAGCCCTTGGCGAGCGCTGTCTCGAACTGCACGCCGATCCGTCCCACGCCGCCCATATCGTCGGCGACGAGCACTACCAAACGCTCTTTGGCATGCTCAACCTGGACGAGCGCGTCTGGGGCTGTGCGAGCCATCCGCAGGTCGTAGAGATCGCTCGCCACTTTCTCGGCCCCAACTGCCGCGTCGTCGAAGCCTGTTCCAAGCCGACCTGGCCCGGCGCACCGGCTCAGGCGCTGCACGCCGATTCGACCGGGTCGTTTCTTCAGGTCCCCGACGTGCCGTGGATGATCAACAGCATTTGGGCACTGAGCGATTTTACCGCGCAAAACGGCGCGACCGGCGTAGTGCCGATGAGCCATACCACGCGTCAAAAAGCGCCCCCCAGCGACCTCAATCCGGCGCGGATTATCCCAGTTGAAGCACCGGCTGGCTCCGTTCTACTGTGGCACGGCGGCCTGTGGCACCAGGCACGCGCCAACACCTCGACGGACGTGCGCATGGGCCTCAATATCGCCTACTACCCGCGCTGGTTCAACAATTGGGTAGAAAATGGACACCAGCCCGTGCACCCCGAAACCTACGCGCGCATGCCATCGGCCATGCAGGCGCTGTGCCCTGGACGCCGCGCCCATACCCGCGCCGAAGCCTACGAAGCGCGCTGAATGGGTGAATTGGCTTTTATACAACGCGTGCTGGGAGACGCCGCAACGCTGGTGCAGACGTCGTATGCAGACCGCCACGCTCTACGCTACAGAGAGAAAGAAGCGGCCGACATTCTCACCGGCGCCGACCTCGAGGTACAGCAGCTGCTGGTCAGCCGCCTTGCAGAGCACTTCCCAGGTGAGGCCATCGTCGCCGAAGAACAGGGGTTACACGCTGCCAGACCCGAAGCCGACGCGCGCTGTTGGATTATCGACCCCATCGACGGTACCTACAACTTTGCGCGCGATGCCTTTCCCATCTTCGGCATTTCGCTGGCCTGCGCAGAGGGGGGTGTTCCGCTGGCGGGCGGCGTCGCCCTTCCCGGCCTAGACCAGCTCTACTTGGCTCAGCGCGGCGCAGGCGCCACCTGCAACGGCCTGGCACTGGAGGTTTCTGGGCAGCATATACTGGGGCAGGCCCTCGTCGGCATCGACTTTTCCAAACCGAGCAAGCGCGACCTGTGCATGGGGCTCAACGACGCGCTAGCGCGCACCGCCGGCCAGGTGCGAGCCCCCGGCTGCGCCGTCGCAGGGCTGTGCGCCGTGGCAGCCGGACGTGCCGAAGCGCACTTTGATGCCGGCCTCGAGCCCTGGGATATCGCCGCCGCCGCGCTCATCGTCGAAGAGGCGGGCGGGCGCGTCAGCCGGGCAGACGGACGCACGCTGAACTTGTTTGATGGTGCACAGGGGCTGCTGGCCAGCAACGGCTCCCTACACGAAGCGCTGCTGGACCTGCTGGCAAATGCCGCCGCATAACCGGTTTTTACACTACCAGCGCCCATGCGACGCACCATTTGAAACAGCCACCGCTTGCACAGTATATTTTAGCCCTCTCTCCCCTGCCCATTCGAAGCCCTGGAGCTAACGACCGCATCTTATGACAGCCCAACCCAACGTATTGTGGATTTACGGCGAGGACCTCTATCCCGATCTGGCGTGCTATGGCACTCCTGCCGTGCGGACGCCGCACATAGACCAGCTGGCCGCCGAGGGCACGACCTTTAGGAATGCGTTTGTCACCTGCCCCGTCTGTTCGCCCTCGCGTTCGGCCATTATCACCGGCTGCTACCAAACGCGCATCGGCGCACACCATCACCGCTCGCGGCGCGATGCGCCGCTGCCCGAAGATATTCCCCTAATTACTGACTGCTTTCGCAGCGCCGGCTACTTTACCTGCAACAGTCCGGGCCCCGGCGCCTACGACAAGGTCGGCAAAACCGATTTTAACTTTGCAATCGATAAGCCCTTTGACGGCACCGATTGGTCGCAGCGCGCGCCGGGGCAGCCATTCTATGCCCAGATGAACATCACCGATACGCATCGCGACTTTGTCCGCGACGACCAGCGCCCGATCAATCCAGCCGACGTCGAACTGCCACCGTACTATCCCGACCACCCGCTGGCGCGCGCCGACTGGGCCCACTACCTCGAGAGCATTCAGGTGCTCGATCGAAAAATCGGCGCCGTTATGCAGCGCCTTGAGGACGAAGACCTAGCGCGCAACACCATTGTATTTTTCATCGGCGATCACGGCCGCGCACACGTGCGCGACAAGCAGTTTCTCTATGACGGCGGGCTGCGCGTGCCGTGCATTGTGCGCTGGCCGGGCCACATCGACGCCAACTGCGTGCACGACCGCTTAGTCTCGGGCGTCGACTTTGCTGCCAGCGCACTGCACCTGAGCAATATCCCCAAACCAAGCTATATGGACGGCCAGTCGTTTTTCTCCAGCGAAGAGCGTACGGCCATTTTCGCCGCACGCGACCGCTGCGACGGTACCGACGACCGCATCCGCTGTGCGCGCACGCCGCGCTATAAGTATATCCGCAACCTGCAGCCCGAGCGTCCCTATATGCAGTTCAACGCCTACAAAAAGCACCAGTACCCGGTGTGGACGCTGATGCACGTGCTGCACGAGCGCGGCCAGCTCGACGAAATCCAACGGCCTTTTATGGCCTCTGAACGACCGGCCGAAGAGCTCTACGACCTGAGCGCCGACCCACACGAAGTCTGCAATGTGGCCGGCGATCCACAGCACGCGGACGCGCTAGCCGAGCACGCCGACCGGCTCGACGCCTGGCTGCTGCAGAGCAACGACCTCGGCCTGCTCGACGAAGATCCACACATCCAAGCGCAAGAGGACGTGCAGATGGAACGCAACTTCGCCGAGCGCATGCGCGCACGCGGCCTGGACCCGGGCCTAACAGACGAAGACTACCTGAGCTGGTGGATGGGGCATTTTGGTCTGTAGGCACGGGCCGCTTGCATCATTCCTCGCCCTGCAGGTAGCCCTATTGGCTGGCTGCGCGCTGATCGAACAGGGCACCGATCCCTTCGCCGGCGACTCGACAAGCGCGGATATGATCGCCTTTGCCACCGATCGCGACGGCGACTTTGAGATCTACCTGGTCTACGCCGATGGTCGCCAGACAACGCGCCTCACGCACAGCAGCGGCGACGACCAACATCCCTCCTTTTCGCCCGACGGGCAGCAAATCGCCTTTGCCTCCGGGCGCGTTCCTTTTAACAACGAAATCTTTACCCTCGACCTAGCCGACACCAACGCATCCAATCTGAGTCAATTTCCCATTGGCGACTATCACCCCGACTGGTCGCCCGATGGCAGCAAGATTGCCTTTGCCTCCCTGCGCGATCTCAATTGGGAGGTTTACGCGATGGATGCCGACGGACGGAATACCGTTCGCCTGACCAACCACCCTGCATTTGACGGCTACCCAGCCTGGTCGCCCGATAGTCGACGCATCGCTTTTGCTTCGGCCCGCGCCGCCTATGCGCCAGCCGGCATCGACAGCGCCGAGCTAGCCGCCATAGAAGCGGCCACTGTGCAGCCGGGGCGCGCGCCCAACTTTGACCACCAACTATTTATCGTCGACGCCGACGGCCAGCGCCTCACGCGCCTGACCAACAGCCCGTCTTTTGACACCGAGCCCGCCTGGTCGCCCGATGGCAGCTATATCGCCTTTGCCTCCAATCGAAGCGGGCCTTCCGATATCTGGATCATGCGTTCAGATGGAACCGATCCCATCAACCTAACGCGCTCACCCAGCAGAGACACCGCACCTAGCTTCTCTCCCGACGGCAGCCACATTGCCTATGCATCCGATGCGTTCGGCCAAACCGACATATGGATTATGCGCGCCGACGGCAGCCAGCGCCGGGCCATCTATCCTTCGCCCGGCCGCGATATGACGCCGACTTGGATGCCCGCCGCCGGCTTTAGCACGCGCGCACGCTGCCTGCTATGCCCCCGACAGGGCGGCCCTAATCTGGGCTTTTAAATGCCCGCTCCACACTTACCCTCAAGCCCGCGCACATGCCCATAGCATCGTTTCTACGCGCCTTCCACCTGCGCGAGTTCAATCGCAACGTGCGCCTGTTCTTTGCCTACGGCATCGCCATCAATGCCGGAATGGCCCTCTTTACGCTGCTCTACAACCTATACCTGCTGCGCCTGAGTTACCAGGAAGATTTCATAGGACAAGTCGCCGGCATGGCACCGCTGGCCACGGGCCTATTCGCCCTGCCCATCGGCATGCTCAGCGACCGCTTTGGCCGCCGGCCGTTTCTGATGATATCGAGCCTCTTGCTGGCCGTATCGCAGGTGGGTATGTGCCTGTCGAGCGCAGCGCTGCCGCTGCTGGTCTTCTCTTTCCTAGGAGGCATCGCCACCGGCTGCATCTGGGTTAATCACGTTCCCTTTCTGTCCGACAATGCCCACCCCACGCGCCGCGCCGAAGCCCTAGCGCTGTGGTCGGCACTGCAGGTAGTGGTCCGCATGGTGTGGAGCCTGGTCGGCGGCTTTACCCCTGGCGCCATGGGCTATCTGCTCGATGTCTCGACCGATCTACCGGACCCCTTTCGCTACGCCCTCCTGCTGGGCGCTCTCTGCTCGCTGATCTCGGCGCTGCCGCTGCTGCGCATGCCCGCACAGGCCGGTCACCAACAACCGGATACCGCACCCTCAACGGACAGCGCAAACGGCGGCCCGTGGCACCTATTTGCCATAATCGCCGCACTCAGCGGCACGCGCGGCTTTGCCCTTGGGCTGACCTACCCGTTTTTCAACGTTTTTTTTGAAGAGGAGCTCGACGTTGAAGCGGCCGCTATCGGCGCTATATTTTTCCTCAGCCAACTGGCCGGACTCCCGGCTACGTTTAGCGCGCCCTCGCTCGTGCGCCGCTTCGGTCCAACGCTGACCATTCTGCCGGCGCGCACGGCTGGCGGTATCGCACTGGCGGCTATGGGCAGCATCGTCAACCTACCGGTCGCCGTATTCAGCTTCCTCGTTTCGCGCGCGGCCGAAGTCGTCGACAATCCGGCCGACCAGCACTTTTCCACCCAGGTCTTAGCGCGGCGCTACTGGGCGCGCATCCAGGGCTTCCGCGTCTGCGGCTTCCAGCTGTGCAACTTTGTTGGCAGCGTTCTTGGAGGACTGCTCATCATCGACTACGGCTATTGGGCCGCCTTCGGGCTGGCCGGCGCTGCACGCATGGCCAGCGGCATTATTATGGCCGCCTATTTCGGACTGCACCCGATCAGCAGAGAAGGCGAGCGCGCGTGACAGAGCGCACGCTCGCTTGCTACCCTATATTACCCCCTGCAATTCAACCAATGGCGAGAAATAGACCATGAATTACCAGCCCAATCCCCTCAGAGAAAAACTGGCGCGCGGCGAAGCGGTCTACGGCACCTGCATCTGCTCGTTTAGTCCGCATATGGCGGGCCTGGCCGGCACCTGCGGTTTTGACTTTGTGCGCATCGACAACGAGCACGCCTGGCGCCAGGACGAGAGCCTTGAGCACGTCGTGCGCGCCGCCCTGCTCAGCGGCTGCGCGCCCATCGTGCGCATCGACAAGGACGAACCCTCCCTAGCGCGCAAGGCGCTCGAAGTGGGTGCCCTGGGCCTGATTATTCCCGAGGTAAAAGAAGCGCGCGAAGTCGCCGCAGCCGTGCGCGCCGCCAAGTTCCCACCGCTGGGCGAGCGCGGATTTAGCACGCTGTGCTTTTCAGGCGGGTACGGCACGGCCAATGCCGCCGAGTGGATCGCCTGGAGCAACGCCGAGACCCTGGTCGGCGCCATGGTAGAGAAACCCGAAGCAGTAGAAAATATCGAAGCGATATGCGCGGTAGAAGGACTCGATTTTCTGCTCTTTGGCCCGGCCGACTACTCCGTCGCCATCGGCCTACCCGGCCCAGACAAGGGCCATCCGCAGGTGCAGCAAGCCATTGCACGCACTGCCGAGGCCGCCACGGCACGGGGCGTGCACCTAATGATCGGCGTTGCCCCACCCTGGGGAGAAGAGACCAAACAGTATGCGGCGCTGGGCTACAACATGATTGAGATTGGACACGACTACTCGGTGCTGGCACGCGCCTGGAAGAGCGCCCTCGCAGCGGCCTCGACCTAGTCGCGCGCGCGCCGTGCCACCAGCCAACCCACCCATAGCGCACAGGGAATCAGCGTCAGAAAAGCCGTCGCGTGCACCGCACCGGCAATGCCGAGCCACTCCAGGTAATATCCTCCTGCACTGGCACCAGCCGCACTCATCAGCATACTGAAGGCGATTTCCGTAGAAAAAACGCGACCCCGCACGTGCGGCGACACGGTCTGCAGAAGAATCTGCGTGGAAAAGACCCAGAGAATGCCGCTGCCGCAGGCCCGCACCAAAATGCCCAGCAGCACGATGCCCAAGCTGTGCAGCGTTGCTATGATCAGCAGGCCGACCACCGCCAGGACATAGCCCAGCGCAATGCTCCAGCGCAGCGCGGGTAGGCGGTCTCCCGTAACGTAGCGCCCGGCAATCGGTCCCAGGCCCGTGCCGATGCCCGCAGCGGCATACATCAAACCCAACCCCAGCGCCCCTCCGTGCCCCACGGTGAAAACTTCGCGCGAGATAGCCACGTTGATCACATCCAACGGCGCGCCAAAGCAAAAGACCAGCGCCGCTTTGTGCAGCGTAGTTAGGGCGATCTCGCCGTGTTCACGCAGGTAGCGCAGTCCATCGACATACTGCCGGAGCACAGCCCCCAGCGACTTGTCGCCGGCTAGCGTAGGCTGCGATGGAAGGCGAATGCCGCATAGCACTAGGGCCGAAACGACAAACGACAGCGCATCAATGGCAAAGGCCGGGTATATACCCCACGTGCCCGATACCAACCCGCCCAGCGCCGCGCCGAGCGCGAGCATGATCGACCACGTCGCCGACGTCAGCGCGTTGGCTGCGCCCAATGATCGCTCGCTGACAATATCGGGTAAAATCGCCGAACGCGCGGGAAAGAAAAAGCCGCCGATGCCCAACTGCACAAAAGAGAGCAGGTAGAGTAGCCAGACGTGTTCGGGCGAACGCACGAGTAAAAACGCCGCGGCGGTAAAAAAACGGCCTATGTCGGCAGCAATGAGAATGTATTTGCGATTGTAGCGATCGGCCGCTACGCCAGCCAGCGGGCTGATCAGCACCGGCGCCAGCATACGCACGACAAACAGACTGCCCACTGCCAGCCCGGAGTTGGTCAACTCGGCGACCAGCGCCGCCGAGGCAATCAGGTTAAACCAATCGCCGAGCAGGCTAATTATTTGACCGGCCCACAGGTAGCGAAAATTGGCGTTATCGCGCACCAACACCCAGTAGCCGCCCGACGATGGCGGCACAGAATCCGACACGGTATCTCCTCGCTTAGGGAAGGAGGACTAAGATAATTGCCGGCATTCACCATCGCTATTATTTTGCTAGCGCGTTGGTCACTTTCGAAGGCGGATATCAATAGGAGCACATGTGCCATGCAGCTTACCCAACAGCAAAAGCGCGCGTTCCGCGAGCTAGGCTATACCGTCCTGCGCGGCGCGGTGCCGCAGGTCATGATCGACGACGCTCTGCGCGCCGTAAACCACTCGCTTGGCTACGAGGGCATGAACAAGGACGACCTGCCGCGCCTGCGCGCACAGTCCTACTGTAACGAGGTACAGAAGACACCCGCTATTACGGATCTGATGAATCGCTCGCCGGTTTTCCCGCTCGTCGAGTCGCTGCTCGGCGAGGGCAACCTACAGGCGGTCAGCGCCGGACAAATCGCCCTGCGCTTTCCCATTGAGCCAACCAGCGATCCCGGCCCGCCGCACGGCCATTTAGACGGCCTCGGCTCCGGCCTCAACGGCAGCGCCAAGGGCACCTACAATCGCGGTTTTACCGCGCTGGCCGTCTTTCTGTTGTCCGAGCTGACGAGTGACTACGCCGGCAATTTTACCGTATGGCCGCGCTCGCACACTTTTTTTGAGTCGCACTTCAGACAGCACGGGCACGAAGTGCTAGAACAGGGCATGCCCCGCGTCGAATTGCCCGAGGGGCCCGTCATGCTGCAGGGCCAGCCCGGCGACGTCGTGATAACCCATCACCAGCTGGTGCACACGGCCGCCCCCAACGCCTCGCCACACGTGCGCTATGCGGCTATTTTCCGCCTGCGCCATAAGGAGTGTTCCGAAATTGGCCGCGACGCCTACACCGATATATGGCGCGAGTGGCCGGGCATACGCGCACTCGACGAAGAAGCGGTTAACGCCTAAGCTACAACCGATTAAACCTTGCCCAACAAGGGCAAACAACCCTTTTCTGAAGGCCATTTCCATGCCGCCCATACTCGACCCAGAACGCGCCCGCGCCCAGCGCGACCAACTCGTCGAACAAGGCTATGCCATCGTGCCCAACCTGCTCGCAGACCCACTGCTAGGTGAGTTACAGCACTGGTCGCAGCACGTATTTGACACCGTGCCGGTGGACCCCAGATACCGCTACCAGGGCAGCGACATCCACGTCTATGCCCCGCGCCTGTGGGAGAAGATGAATGCCGAAACCAACCAGAAGAGCTTTCCCGATCCCATCGTCGAAAAGCTTATCGACTACGCCCCGCAGAAACAGGTCTGCGCCGAGCTCGGCTTGGAAAACCTGCAGCCGCGCGACAATATTATTCTGCTGTCCAAGCCGCCGTACGGACCGCCGCTCTACTGGCACCAGGACTTTATGAACTGGAACCATCCGGAGGCCGCCTCACCCTGGCCAACGGTTATTTTTCTCTCGTACTATATGAGCGATACGACGCGCGAGAACGGCTGCCTGCGCGTTATTCCCGGCACGCACCGCAGGCGCATCGACCTACACGACATCCTGCCCGATGCGCACGGGCCCGACATTCAGGCCATCGACGACCTGGAACACCCGGTCTTTATGGACCATCCCGACAGCATCGACGTGCCGCTAAAGGCAGGCGATCTCATCATCGCCGATGCGCGCCTGCTGCACGCGGCCTGGCCCAACCAAACCGCCCAGCGCCGCACGCTAGTGCTGGCCTGGCACGGCGTCTTTTCCTTTCCGCAGCCTCCCAGCTGGTGGACGGGTGATGTGCCAGACGTCATACAGGACTTTGATCCTTCATTCACCTGCGCTGGCACCCGCAAGCCCAGCCATTTCTTACAGTAGGGTATACTACCATGCAAACACTCGCACTGCGCACGGCCATGCGCGCGGGCCAACGCGTTTACGGCACCCTCGTCTCGGCGCCCTCTACCCTGTGGATCGGCACGGCCCAGAGCGCCCCGCTAGACTTCGTCTTTATCGATAGCGAGCACATTCCCAACGACCGCGAAACGCTGTCGTGGATGTGCCACGGCTATCGCGCCATTGACCTGCCGCCCATCGTGCGCGTGCCGTCGCCCGATCCCTACGAGGCCTGCAAAGTGCTCGACGGCGGGGCCGCCGGCGTCATTTTCCCCTATACCGAAACCGTCGAGCAGATGCGCCACTTGGTTGGCGCCTGCCGCTATCGGCCGCTCAAAGGGCAGCGCCTACAGGACGCGCTCGACGATCCCAACAGCTTGGAGCCCGAGCTGCGCGACTACTTGGAAAAGCGCAACGAGTCAAGCATCGCCGTGGCCAATATCGAAAGCGTGCCGGCCATAGAAAATCTAGATGCCCTGCTGGCCATCGACGGTCTCGACGCCGTGCTCATCGGACCGCACGACCTGTCCTGCAGCCTGGGCATTCCCGAACAGTACGACCATCCGCGCTTTGACGAGGCCGTGCGCACCATCTTCGGCAAGGCACGCGCTGCCGGTAAGGGTGCCGGGATCCACTACTTTCAGGAGAAGCTCGATGCCGAAATCGAGTGGATCAGGGCGGGCGGCAACTTTGTAGTGCACGCGGGCGACGTGCACTTTTACCGCCAGAAGGCCAAAGCCGACCTCGACGCACTGCGCACTGCGTTTGGCGACGATGCGCAGAGCAGCGACGACGGCGTTATCATCTGAGCTGCGGATATACGCACAACACTCCGCAGGCGCAGCCCAGCGCGCGACTGCGCCAATAGCAAAGGAATTCTCTACCATGCCGCGCACGGCCATACTTCCAGGCAAGGCCTTTTCCGCCGAACAAATGGGCGCCATTATCGCCGACTTTAAGCGCGATGGCTTTGTCGTTATTCCCAACGTGCTCAGCGCGGGCGAGGTCGAGGCCCTGCGCGATAAGACCGACGCCCTGATGGCCGACAGCGCCCTCGACGAGGGCGGCTATATCCAGCGCCACTTTATTCTGCGCCACTGCAACGAACTCGATCCGCTCTTTTGCGACCTGCTGATACGCGAGCCCATTTTCAGCCTAATGGAGGCTATTTTTGGACCGGGTTTCCAGCAGTGCGGTATGAACGTGCTGCGCACCGATACCAGCAATGCCATCGATCGCTGGCACGTGGACGACGCCCTATTTTTCCCGCTGCCCGACGACGTGCCGCGCCACGACCCGCGCATTGACATGCCCATTCTGTGGCTGACGGTGCAGATCGCCCTTACCGACATCGAAACGGACGAGCACGGCCCAACCCAGTATGTGCCCGGCAGCCACTATTCCGGCCGCCACCCAACGGGCGAAGGAACGCCGTATTTCGAAGGCCGCGGACCACGCGACATCTACTGCAACGCCGGCGATATCTACCTGCACAACTCGCAGTGCTGGCACCGCGGCGCGCCCAATCGCTCGACGCGCGTGCGCTATTTGCTGCAGCAGCAGTACGGTCCGCGCTGGGCATTTCCTCGCTATAACGCCTACATCCGCTACGACGTGGCCGATGCACTGGTAGACGGAGCCGACCCGCGCCTCACGCAGGTTCTAGGCGATCACCGCTTTGCGCCGGAGCAGCGCTACCGATAGCAAATGATGGATCCGCCATACCTTGCGCCACGCGGCTCAGTACGGCAGTTTTTATACCTTGCTCCCCTAGAATCATCTATGCCAAGAGGACACAAACCGAGTTTATGACACTGCACCTATACGACACCTACGAGCGCCAGGCGCGCCCCTTTGCCCCGCTCAATCCGCCCCACGTCGGCCTCTACGGCTGCGGTCCCACCGTCTACAACTACCAGCACATAGGCAACTTGCGCACCTATATCTTCGAAGATATTCTGCGCCGCGCGCTCGAATACAGCGGCTACGAGGTAAAGCACGTCGTCAACATCACCGACGTTGGCCACCTGACCTCAGACGGCGATACGGGGCAGGATAAAATGGAAGCCAGCGCCCAGCGCCAGGGTAAGACGGCCTGGGAATTGGCCGCGCTCTACACCGACGTATTTAAAGAGGATTTACGCCTGCTCAACGTGCTCGAACCGCACATCTGGTGCCGGGCCACCGACCACATCGAAGAGCAAATCGGCGCCGTGCGCACCATTGAGGAAAAGGGCTATGCCTATAGCACCTCTGACGGCGTCTATTTCGACACGGAGAAACTCGATGAATACGGGTACCTGGCGCGCCTGGATATCGAAGGCCTGCAGGCTGGAGCGCGCGTCGAATTGGGCGACAAACGCAAAATAACCGATTTCGCACTGTGGAAATTTAGCCCCGTTGACGAAAAGCGCCAGATGGAATGGGAGAGCCCCTGGGGCATTGGCTTTCCCGGCTGGCACATTGAGTGCAGCGCCATGTCGGCTAAGTATCTCGGCGAGTACTTCGACATTCACTGCGGCGGCGAAGACCACATCCCCGTGCACCACACCAACGAAATTGCCCAGGCCCAAGCCTGCTACGGCACGCGCCTGGCCAACTTCTGGGTGCACGGCGCCTTCTTGCAGCTGGGCGGAGAAAAGATGTCCAAATCGAGCGGTGACTTTCTGCGCCTGCAGACGCTGGTCGACCGCGGCTACGACCCGCTCGCCTATCGCTTTTTCTGCCTCGGTGCACGCTACCGCGCCAAGCTCACTTTCGCCTGGGAAAGTCTCGACGCCGCAGCCACCGCCTTTGATCGCCTGCGCGTTACCGCACACGCGTGGGGCGAACCGACGGCCGAAGACGAGGATTTTGTTGCGCGCTTTCGCGAACGCGTCGAAGACGACCTCAATATGCCGCGCGTGCTAGCGCTGGTTTGGGAATTGGTCGGCAGCGACTTAGCCGACGGCTGCAAAAAGGCCACGCTGCTGCACTTTGACCGAATACTCGGTCTAGACCTGGCCAATTGGCAACCACCTGCGGAGGACGCGGCACCAGCCGATATCCTCGCCCTCGCCCAAGAGCGCGCAGCGGCACGTGCAGCCAAAGACTGGGGCCGAGCCGACGAACTGCGCGACCAAATAACCGCCGCCGGATACGCCATAGAAGACGCGCCCGAAGGCCCCAAGCTAAGCCGCACCGTTCCCGAACACGTTCTGCAAATGGTCGAGGAGCGCGCAGCCGCCCGCACCGCCAAGGACTGGGCTCGCGCCGACGAACTGCGCGATCAAATAGCCACCGCCGGATACGAAGTGATAGACGCATCGGACGGCACGCAGGTGCAACCCATTTCATAACGGTCTGTTGCTTTGCGATCTGCAAAGGATGTTGCACGCTCCACAGTTGCTACTATACAAGCCGCGCCGATGCGGCTCCTACCAGTCTCTAATTGAGAGATAGCGCACATGCCGAAAATTCTCGTCGCCGAGTGCAAGCAAGAAATTTCTTCGTTCAACCCAGTCGACTCTACCTACGACTATTTCACCATAAACTACGGCGCCGAGCTGCTGGCCTATCACGACGGCAAGGGCACAGAGGTGCGCGGAGCGCTCGATGCCTTTCGCGCCGATCCCGACATCGAAGCCGTGCCCATTTACGGCGCCCGTTCCAACTCGGCTGGACCGCTCAACCAGGAGAGCTTTGAGCGCATTGCCGCCGAGTTTTCCCATGCCCTCGAAGCGCACGCCGCCAGTGCAGATGCCCTCTACTTTTGCCTGCACGGAGCCATGGGCTGCACGGAGGAGATGGACCCCGAAGGCTATCTGCTGGCCGAGGCACGCCGCCTGCTCGGACCGAGCGTGCCCATCGTGCTGTCACTCGACCTGCACGGCATTCTCACGCAAAAAATGTTGGATAATAGCAACGGCCTCGCCCTTTACCACACTTACCCACACGTCGACTTTGCCGATACGGGCCGACGGGCCGCCGAACTGCTGATAAAGGTTCTGCGCGGGGCCAAACCCGTCGTTGCGCGCGTCAAGGTGCCCGCCCTCGTCCGCGGCGACGAACTGATTACCGCCACGGGTGTCTACGGTGAATCCATTCGCTACGCACAGGACCTCGAAAAGGATTCGCGCGTGCTGGCCGCTGGTATGATTATCGGCAACCCCTTTACCGATGTGCCCGAACTCTGCTGCCAGTCCGTAGTCGTCACCGACGACCAGCCCGAGCTAGCCGAAGCCGAGGCGCTGCACATGGCGCAGGCCTTCTGGGAGCGCCGTGCCCAAATGCAGCCGGTACTCATCGAAATGGACGAAGCCGTCCGTCAGGCCAGCGAGATGCCCGGCCCCGTCATCTTTACCGATGCAGCCGACGCCACTTCTTCGGGCGCCACGGGCGATAGCAATGCCCTTTTACAGGCTCTTATTGACGGTGATTTTGCCGGTGAGGTGCTGGCTCCCATAGTTGACCCCGCCGCCGCACTCATGGCACACGAGGCCGGCTTGCACAACAAATTGCAGGTGGTAATCGGCGGGGCACTCGACGCGCGCTTTCCCCCTATGCAGCTAGAGGTAACCGTAGAACAGCTGGGCGACGGCGAATATCCGCTCGAATCGTCCGGCACGCCGGAAAGTGCCGGCCCTACGGCCGTCCTACGCTGCGCCAACTATACGATCGTCGCCCTGAGTCGCTCCGTTCGCTTTGTCGACCGCTCGCCCTTTATAGCGCACGGCCTCAACCCACAGGACTACGACCTCATCATCGTCAAATCGCCCCACTGTCAGCCACAATTCTTTGACGAATGGTCGGAGAAAAACTTCAACGTCGACGCACCTGGATCGACCAGCGCCAATCTGAAAACGCTGGGACACCGCGTCTGTAAGCGCCCGATGTATCCACTCGATGCCGACGTCGAGTTTCATCCCACTGTAGAATTGTACCGCTGAGAACTCCCTGCCCGACCAAACCAAACGGATATCATGCGTGCCATACAGGCCACGGGCTCCAGCGGCTACATCGGACACAAGTACAATCATAGAAAGCGAATCGCTACAGGCGCTGCAAACCTCTTGCAGTGTCTGCACGATTTCACCGCCCCGCAGGCGCAAACTACGCGAGCACACTATGACGACAGGAACACTGCACGCTATTCCCACGGGCGGCGCACTCGGTGCCGAGATCAAAGGCGCAGACCTTACTCAGCCGCTGACAGTCGAGCAGGTTGCACAGGTGCGCGCTGCGCTGCTCGACCACGGCGTGGTATTTTTTCGCGACCAGCGTATCAGCGAGGAAGACCAAGTGCGCTTTACCAGCTACTTTGGCGAACCCGTAGAGCACGTGCGCAAACAGCGCCCGCGCCCGGTGCCGGAGATTTTTATCATTTCCAATGTTAAAGAAAACGGCGAACCGATCGGCGCACTAGGCCACGGCGAGGTGTCTTTTCACTCAGATCTTTCCTACCTGCGCCAGCCAGGCACGCTCTCGGTGCTCTACGCAGTGGAAATACCCGACCAGGGTGGACAGACCCAATGGTGCAACTGCACGGCCGCCTACGCCAGCCTCGATGAGTCGATGAAAGAGCGGCTGACCGGCCTGCGCGCCGTGCACCGCCACTACGTCGAAGAGCAAAATCCCCCCGAGATGATCGACCATCCCATCGTGCGCACTCATCCCGAAACGGGAAGCCAATCGCTCTACGTAGGACCGCATCTGACCAAGTACGTAGTCGGTATGGAAGAAAAAGAAAGCGCGCAGCTGCTCTCTGCGCTCTACGCACATTTAGACCAACCGCGCTTTGTATGGACGCACGAGTGGCGCATCGGCGACTTGGTGCTCTGGGACAACCGCCCCACCATGCACCGCCGCTTACCCTTTCCCGCTCAGCAGCGCCGCATTATGAAACGCACGCAAATATTCAACGATGAGGTGCCTTTCTAGTGGACTCGTTTCGCGCATTGGTAGTCGATCGAGCAGGTGACAACCTGGTTGCCAACATACGCGAGGTGCCAACGGAGCACCTGCCCGAAGGCGACGTCACTGTGGCCGTTTCTCACTCGTCGTTAAACTACAAGGATGGATTGGTCTTAAACGGCTTAGGCAGTCTGGTCAAGACCTACCCACACGTACCCGGTATTGACTACACAGGCGTCGTACTGCGCAGCACACATACGGACTTTGCAGAGGGAGATCGGGTGATTGGCACCGGTTTCCGCGTCGGCGAAGTGCACTGGGGCGGCTATGCGCAGCAGGTGCGCGTCCGCGGCGACTGGCTGGTACCGCTCCCACCGGGTCTCAGTCCCAAACGAGCCATGGCCATCGGTTCTGCCGGCTTGACGGCGGCCATTGCACTGCGCACGCTCGAAAGCCACGGCCTGCGACCAGAACGCGGCGAGGTGCTAGTCACCGGTGCATCGGGTGGGGTCGGTTCTATGGCGGTCGCGCTGCTGGCTGCGCTGGGCTATGCGGTGGTTGCCAGCACGGGACGCAGCGAAAACGCCGACTACCTAATGCACCTGGGCGCCAGCGCCATTCTGCCGCGCGCACAGTTAGAAAAGCCGTCGGGCAAACCGCTGGAGAGCGGGCGCTGGACCGCCTGCATCGACTCAGTTGGGGGCTCCGTCCTAGCACGCGTGCTCGGGCAAGTACAGCCGGGAGGGGCAGTAGCCGCCATTGGCTTGGCCGGAGGCGCTACCCTAGAGACCTCCGTCATACCGTTTCTGCTGCGCGGGATCAGCCTGCTCGGCATCGACTCCGTATTCTATGCAAACAGCGGGCGCAGTGCTGCTTGGAAGCAGTTGGCAGAGACCATACCGCACGCGCTGATAGACACCATCGCAAGCGAGGCGACGCTAGGAGAGCTGCCGCAACTGGGCAGGCATATTTTGCAGGGAAATATTAGGGGACGGGTCGTAGTGGACGTGAATAGATAGCACATCCTGCCGCGACGCACTACGCTATGGAAGAAGCCGCTTTTAGCGCATCAGCATAGTATTTTAACTCGCTGGCTAACTGCTCTACTTCTTGGCGCGCATTGTCCATGACGCCTTCCTTTCCCATGGACTCCAACGCCTCAATATGACGACCAACCTGTTCGAGTTGCAGCATGGCCAGCGACGTCTTAAGCACATAGGTCGCCTCGACTAGAGCCGCACCATCGCTTTCTTCAACGGCTCTCTCCAAGCTGTTTAGGTTGCGCTCGTAGGAGTTGAGAAAGGCCTCGACGAGTTGGGCAAACATCTGGCGATCCCCACCAACCAAACCCAGAATGGAATCCACGACAGCCTGAGCGGAAGCATTTTCCTGCGCAGGACTCGGTGCCTCGCTCACGCTGCTGCTAGAGGTGGACGCTGTGATATCGCGCAAAGCGGCCGCATCCAATTCCATATCCGCATCGAGCAATTTCCATCGAGCAGATGCACCGGCGAGGTCTCCCGCATCGCACATTGCTTCTAACGCGTCGAGGTGGTCTAAGCTCTGAGCGAGCGCCAGCGACTGCATGGTCGACCTTAGAGACCCAAGCACTCCGAGAAGCGCCTCGGCATCCTGCTGCTGTATAGCGGCCTCTACATCCGTTCGATACTGGCCCTGCGAAGCCAGATAAGCCTCTACCAGTTGGTTCAGAAGCGCTTGGTCACCACCTATAGTCTCCAGCACCGCCTCTATATTTACCCGCTGCTCCTGCACACTATCGCCAGGTTCAGCAGACCTGCCCAAAACTCTCTCTATTTCTCTAACTAGGTCTTCTACTTCAACGGGCTTGGTCGCATAACCGTCCATGCCCTCGGCCATATAGCGCTCGCGATCGCCCGCCATGGCATGTGCTGATAGGCCGACAATCGGGATGTGCCCACCGCGCACTTCTTCTCGCCGGCGAATCGCATGAGTGGCCTCTACTCCATCCATGACCGCCATCTGAATATCCATGAGCACGCAATCAAAATCCCCTTGGACGAGCATATCCAGCCCCTCCTGCCCGTTATTGGCAACCTCTGTGACATAGCCGTGTTTTTTGAGCAAACCCGTTGTCACGACTTGGTTGAAGAGGTTGTCCTCCACCAGCAGTATGCGCCCCGATGGTGTATCACCGCGATCGGGGATCGGCCGAACGACGGTTGGAACGATGGGTGCGGACTTGTCGACCGGGTCGCCGGCGGCGTCCGCTACGCGGATAAATGCATTGAACGAAAACGTGCTACCCTGCCCTTCGACGCTTTGCAGCGATATATCTCCCCCCATCATGGAGACGAGCTGCTGCGATATACTCAAGCCCAATCCCGTGCCGCCATATTGTCTGGTTACCGACCCATCGGCTTGGGTAAATGCTCTAAAAATTTCCCGCTGCTTGTCCTCGGCAATGCCTACGCCCGTATCCCGCACGAGCACGCGCAGTTCGGCGAGTTGATCTACGACACTGGTGCATTCGATGCGCACATACACGCTTCCTTGCTCGGTGAACTTTATGGCATTACCCAATAGGTTGGTGATAATTTGGCGCATGCGTGTCGGATCGCCAATAAAGCGTTCAGGCACGTTCGGTGCCACGTCGACTTCGAATTGCAACCCTTGTGCCTCCGCGCGCACGGAGAAGATCTGACTGAGATCCTGCAAAATTTCTCTCAAGTTAAACTCTACGCGTTCCAACGACATTTTGCCGGCTTCAATCTTGCTCAAATCAAGTATGTCGTTGAGAATATCCAACAGAGATCGGGCGGACTGTCTAACCACCTGTAAATCAGTGCGCTGGTTCTCCTGCATCGGCGTGTCGAGCAGCAGTTCCGTCATACCGAGAATCGCATTCATGGGCGTGCGAATCTCGTGGCTCATATTGGCCAAAAACTCGCTTTTGTAGCGATTGGCCGTTTCCGCCTCATCTCGCGCTTCTTCCAACTCTTCATTGGCTTTCTGTACCTGCTCGTACAGTGCAGCCGTTGCATTGCGCTCTTCAATAAGGCGACTGGCAAAGCGCTGGCTCAACCGATGAGCCAACGCGAGAGTAATCAAGCCAATAAAGAGAAAGGCCAACGCCGTATCCACTGCAAAGCGGCGCTCCTCAACTAAGACATCATCGCGATCGTGAAAAAAACGCAGTTCGAGCCCAAAGCGCGGCCACATCCGCGACACAACCTCTATTTGGCCTACAGTCTCTTTATGCGATGGTTCGTCATGACCAATGCTGGAGAAAGGGGCCGTCTTTCCAGCGCGCACAAACTCTACGTAGTGATCCGCTGCTACGTAATGTTCCTCTAATGATTTGTCCCTTCTCAGCAGGTCAGAAAACGCTATCTCCGCAGCAATAGCCCCCTCGACCAGTCCATTCACCCGCACGGGCACGCACAGAAACCAATGGGCCCGCTCCTCGGACCAGCGCAGTTCAAAAACGACATCCTCCTCACCATCAACCACAGAACCGACGCTCGCATCGTCGCTATAGTCACCATCTGAAACCGTAGAAAATATCGGCACGCCCGAAAAATCGAATAAAATGAGAGTATGCGTGTCTCCCAACAGGGACGTATTATCCAACAGGTCGGCCACGCGCGCCATACTGGCTGTAGGCTGCATTACCGCCTGCCGTATTAAGGGTATGTTGGCAATATCCTGCAGCGCGAGCGTATGATGCCTTTCAGCTTGTACCACTAGGCCTTGGATGATCTCCAATTCGCCATCGATGTGATTCTCATACTGTCGTTCAAACTTTTCACCAAGGTTATTAGCGGCCCACAGAGCAAATACCACGCCGGTGACAAGCAGCGTCACAAGCAGGGGCACGATGAGCTGCCGCGCGCTCAGCTCATCCATGGGATTGTTCGAACCCGTCCTGGGTATTTGCTCTACCTCAGCCATCTATTTTTCCATACTTTGCAGGATAACTGCACCGTTCTCACCATACCGTCCCATGACAAAATCGGCCTCACCCAGCGCTTCGTGCGCATCGGGGTTACCCTCTTCAAACGGGGCGAAAGGACGCTCGTATGTCTTTATGAGGCCATCTACGCTGCCACCGAGATTCTCCAGCGCCCGGTGCAGGGCCACTCGATCCTGAGCTACGTCCCCCGTTAAACCCGCTTGTTGAGCCGCGCGAACGAGCAGTTTGCCAAGATCATAGGCATGCACAAAGCCCGTTGGCGCTTCGATATCAGCGGGGTCTTGGATTATTTCGGGGTAGAGTTTGCGTGCCTGCTGCAGCACGCCGTAGCCGCGCATCCCCTCTTTAATCCCGATAAATGAGAAGCGCGTCTGAATAAAGGAAAGATCCAATTCGTATTTGCGACGTTTTATCGAGTCGAAAAAATTGCCGCCCGTTATACCCCAGTGACTGCACACCGGAATTTGCATATCCAACGCTTCCATTGCGCTTATCAAGACCTTAGCTTCGGGCGCATTGGCTACCAACAAAATCACATCGGCTCCCGAATTTTCAATGGTGCGCATAAGCTCGCGCCCGTGCAAATCGCTCAGGTCCCAGTTAAACCAGCTCAAGCCTGCCGGCTCTATGCCCAGAGCCTCCAGAGCCGCCCCCATCGTCCGCTCGTTGGACTTTCCCCAGCCCGTCTCCTCTAGCAGCAGGTAGGGTTTCTTGAAGCCGCGCGTCTCGGTTGCGTATCGCACGATAACACGCCCCGCTTTGCTATCGTCAACGGACAGGCGAAATATCCAGTTCTTGCCGCCAGCATAGCGCGTGATCGGACCAGCGGCTGCCCACGGGTCGAGCACCAAAATGCCCTGCTCGTTGATAAAGTCTCGGTGCGCCAGCAGCGGGGGTGAATGCAGCCCAGAGAATACAACCAACGCCTGATCGTCTTGCAGGTATTCGTCTAGGTGGCGCTTCGAACGCGGTGCCGAACCCCGATGGTCCTTGCGCACGACTTCGACCTTGATTCCCGACAGCTTGTAGTCGGCTTCGCTCAGCGCCGTTGTCAGGCCCTGCTCAATAGAGATCGCCGACGCTTTCGTCGTGCTAAAATCAGCGTCAATGTAAATGCGATAGGGATTTTGCTCACCCCAAGCAGAAGAAACAAACGCGCACAGAGCTGCTGCATACAGTGTCAACAAACTCTTCATCGTGCACCTATAGCCTTGCGCTCAAACCGCCGGCGATGCCGATTCCATCCAGCGCGGGGTTTTTATCTTCAAAGCCGTTGTAGCGCACTTCCAGTACCAGACCAACAACTTCGTGAACGCGATAGGTGAGCTGCGACTCCACCACCCAGCGGTGCGACGCGCCCTTATTGATATTTAGGTCGGCAAACCCCGCCACGCTCACCTTGGGAGCCAACGGCAAAAAGTGCACTACGCTAAACTGCTGGCCGCTCCCGTCGGTCTCGTAGGGGAACAGCCGCCACTGCAGCCAGCCGCCTTTCAGACCAACGCGCTGCAGGCCGTGCTTGTAATTGACGCCGAAGCGCAGCATGTTGTTAGCGCTGCCGCTGCCTTCGTTATACTCGACCTCAACGCCCACTCCGTTCAGCCCTGCGATCCAGTTCGGATCAATACCGCGCCGCAGTCGGTATTCCATAAAGTAGCGCGTCAGATCAAAGCGTTCGCCGGCGGCCTTTTGCACGCCGTGAAAGTCGGTAAATCCCCAGATATTCATGTTCCACGGTAGATCAGACACACTCGTTAGTACGTTAAGGGTGTTGTAGGAACGCGAATCAAAATAGTACGTCAGTTCGCCTCCTGCCCGTGCATCTTTAGGTAGAGCGACGCTGGCCGCAACGAGTGTACAATAGAAGAGAAACGCTTTGTTAAAACGCATAGGGCCTCTGATCTCCGATTTTTGTTTAGTCCGATCAATTTTATCTGTTTTTAAATTATCAAACCTATGCATGTTGTCAATATTCCCCCCCCCCGGATCGATAGAATAGGATATTTCTTTCGATCATTCGCAGTAGAAGGACGACATTATTTGCCCAATATAGTCTTTACAATCGACCCCATTGCGCCTATTCGGTCAAAGAAATATCTATTTATGAACAAATTCCATCTCGTTCTACGACTCTATTATCCATAAAATGACGCCCCAAGTCCCAACTACCCCTAATGACGTGATATATACCCCTATTTACCCGCTTATGTGAGCGAACTATATTTGTCACTCCCCCCTATCACAGGAGAGCGCGACTATGCACATCATTCGAATATTCGTTTTGATCGCCAGCACCATCTCCATCTCTCTGACAGGAGCACACGCACAAATGCCCGGTGCCCATACCGCTTCCTACTTTGGCTACGACCGCTGCATTGTCCTAGAAAACGAAAACGCACGCGCCGTGCTCACCGAACACGGCGGACGCATCCTCGAATACTCTCTGAAGGGCAACAACGCCATTTACCTCGACCCGGCGCAGGAGGGTTGGGTCTACAAACCCGGCGAACCGACGGTCGACCCAACGGGCGGGCGCCTCGACATCGGCCCCGAAACCACCATTCCCCCGCACCCCGACCTGTGGTTCGGCCTGTGGACGGGCCAGATCACCGGCCCGCGCGCGGCGCGTTTGGTCAGCGTCGAAGACGAGGCGACCGGCGTGCAGCTCATTCGCGACTTTGAACTAGATGAGTATGGCACGCACCTGCGCGTAACGCAGACGATTAAAAACATTTCAGACAGCGAAAAGCATTGGGCGCATTGGAGCCGCACCTTTGGCACCGGCGGCGGCATTGTGCTGATCCCGCTGTCGGCCGAGAGCCGCTTTCCCGATCACTACATCATGTACGGACCCGGACCGGTCATGAACTATCGCCCCGAAGACCCGAATATCCGCATCCGCGACGGCTTTATCGAAGTCCTCGACACGCCCCAGCGCCCCAAATTGGGCATGGATTCGATGGTTGGCTGGTTTGCCTATGCCGAACGCAACGACCTGCTGTGGGTCAAACGCTATCCGACCTACCCGGATCGACCCTACAGAGAGATGGCCGGCTTGACCATATCCATCTGGTATTATAAAGACCAGATGACCGAGCTGGAACCCATCGGCCCACGCGAGCAGATAGCGCCAGGGAAAAGCGCCTCATTTACCGAGGATTGGTGGCTGTTACCCTATGAATTTCCCGGCGATGCCGAGATCGACTTGGATGCGCTCAAGCTGCTAGTAGAGACGCAGACCCGCTAGCGGCAGGCTGTGCGCACGGCAATACAAAAGGCCGCTACGCTGTATGGGTAGCGGCCTTTTGCATGCCCATTGCCGACCGTAGATTAGCCCCACCGCACCTACAGTATCCCCTCTTTCTGCAGGATATCACCAGCTATGGCATAGGTCGTACCGTGCATGGCCATCACGACCAGCCCGATGTCCTGTGCCAGATAGCCCCCGGCGTATAGATTGGGAATATCGACGGACTCGTAGTTGTGCGCATGGGTCTGCAACTGGTGAACCTGAAAGCGGTAGGCATCGCGCTTGTCAAACAGCGAGAGCGGGCCAAAACGCTGTAACAGCGAGTAGTCGGCCCAGCCGCCGATCTCTTTGACGACGTGATCAACTTCCACTGTATGCGATCCGGCCGGTCCGTGTAGCAATACGGCACCGCTGGCTTCAATACGATCAATATGCGTACCGTAGAGCGCTTGCAAGCGCGGCGAATCATCGCGTAGGATATCGGCAATGCGCTGATAATAGGGCAGGTAGAGGCTATCGTTGATCAACTGCCAGTGCACGCCGTCCCCCTGGCGCATGCTATAGTAGACCTGCTTGCCGGCGTCGTGCAGCTCCGTGGCCGCCCAATCGCCCGAACGCCCTCCACCAACGACCATCACGCGCTCGCCGGAAAAATCGTCGGGCTTGTCGTAGAACGGCGTGACAAAGGGCAGGTCCTCGCCCTCCACTTCGAGCTGGCGCAGTTTGGCGCGCTGCCCCGTCGCATAGACCACGTACTTGCACGTATAGGCACTCTCATCGCCCGTGCGCACATCGCGCGCGCGCACCGCAAACCCCTTTTCGTGCGGCGAAATCTCGTAGACATCCTGCCAGGTGCGGACGCGATCTTCAACGGCAAAGCGCGACGGCACGCGGTGGTAGTAGTCGATTAGGTCCGTTTTCTTTATCAGGGCGTTGACGTCGATATCGAGACCAACTTCTTCAGCGTGCTGGGCAAGCGGATAAAAAGCGAACTCCATCCACTGCCCCGGCGACAGCGTCAGCAGGTTGCGCGGCGCATTGTTCCACAGACCGCCTACCTCTTCGCGCGTTAGAAGCAGCACGTCGACACCCTCAGCGCGGCGAAACTCCATCGCCACCTGGTCGAGGTCTTCGAACAGCTTACGCGGGTGGTGCAGTGCGCGAAACAGGTCCACCGGCGCGATACCGCGCGCAACCAAGTCCCTAAAATCGAGGCCCAGCAGCGATCCGCGCACCTGCTGCAGATGGTCAGCCAAGGGGGCATAGCGGCGAGAAAACGTCGTTCCCGGACGAAAAAAGGGGTACCAACCTCCCAGTACGGCAGCCAGCGGCAGGCCAGCCGGTCCGCCGCCAACGACGATTGCAGTGCGATGTTCTACAGACATATTCGGTAAACTCCCGCGCAGTCGCGTCTCATCTAGTAAAAAAGACAGGGTCGCACGCCGCGTCAAACGGGGGCAAGACAGCGCACTTTTCTCTGGTTACACCGCCCAGATATTAATACATTGCCCTGCCACAAGCAGTTACCCATTCGCCTCTCATCTCGACTCGCCGGAGCTCAATGCAATGAAAATTGGACTGCTCGCACTTACCTTTCTGATGGTATCGGCCATCGGCGCCCATGCTCAGCACGTAGCCTGGCCAGCGCAAAGCGTTATTGATCTTACAGCCGAATGGTCTGGCGAGCGCACGCCGGACGGTAGGCCGAAGGTCTCCGATGCGCTGCTCGAACGCCTAAAAGGCCTTTCGATGGAAGAAGTCTGGGGATCGCTGCGGCGCAACGGCTACAACAATCAGTTTGAAAATTTCGCTGGCACCCAGCAAAATGGTTGGGAAATACTGCATCCGGAGCAGGTGATGACCGGGCGCGCCCTCACGGCACAGTTCATGCCACTGCGATCCGACTTCAACAACTACGTGCAGAAACAGGCAGAGCGCGAAGGCACCAAAACGCCGGTTACTAACTACGCGCCCATTATCAAACTCATGGACGGCGATATTTACATCGCTGACAGCTACGGGAAAATTGTCGATGGCACGCTCATCGGCGATAATTTGGGCAATGCCATCTATGCAGCGAGCAAGCGGGGCGTGATATTTAATGGCTCCGTGCGCGACGTCGAAGGCCTGTCGGAAATCGACGGGTTCAACTTTTGGATTCGCGGCTCCGACCCGTCGGCCATTCGCGATATGATGGTGGCGACCATCAACGCGCCCATACGCATAGGACGAGCAACTGTTCTGCCGGGCGACGCTATCCTGGCCAAGCCTACAGGCGTGGCCTTTATACCGCCTCACCTGGTGCAAGAAGTCGTCATACGGGGTGAGTATATTGCCCTGCGCGATGCCTACAATTTCTTCTGCATCAAAACCGAAAAATACGAATACGTCAACGAGGCGTTTGTCGTTGATGCCGACGTCTTCGAACGCGATTTTCGCGCGTGGCTCGGCGCAAAAACCGATCTGCCGATGCCCAGATCGGAGCTCGATGCCTACCTTGCCCAATTAGATGGGGAGAAAGCATCTCGCTAGACACCATACATGAGATATACTTAGGGCAAAAACTGGTTGGCCTTCTCCAATTTCTCCGGTAGGTAGGTGTCGAT
>JAYPJE010000014.1:45457-82948 GCA_038128265.1 Gemmatimonadota bacterium | reverse complement strand
AATCGAAGTCGAATCCGACTCATTTCGTGGGGATACTGAAACTGCATGTGCAGTTCGACCGCATCGCGCCGAAAGCCGGCGTAGTTGGGGTTGTCGCTGTCGTCGGAAAAGATGAGGTCAAAGCCCAAGTCGCACGTGTAAAAGGCGATGGCGCGCTGTATGTCGCGCGTGCCGATGATGGGTTGAACCAGTTTGAACATGGGGCGTAGAATTGCTGGGCGCGCGAGGGCTGTAGGATTGCGTGCTGCAGAAACGGTTAGACGGGCCCGTGATCAACCGCGGTGACGAATGCTCTTGCCTTCTTTTTCCCGCTGCTGTTCGTCCTCTTTGCGCATTTCTTCCAGATCGATCTGGGTGAGCTTTTCAAAGTATTCGCGCAACATTTTCTCTTCGTCGCGCAGCGGCGAGGTCGCTTCCTGCAGCTCCACTATATTGGGTTTGCGCGCCGCAGATCGCTCGCGCAGCACGGCCAGAGCGCCGTTGATCTTGGCCAGCTTGGGACGCAGTCGGGCTGCTTCGCTCGAGAAGCTAGACATGATGCGGACGGATATGCCAAGCGCGCCGAGGCATACAATCGTGAGCATCAGATTTGTGCTGAGTAAAGAGTCCACTTCACGTCCATAGAAAAAGGATTTGAGCCCCTTTATACACCAAATAAAATAAAAAAAGTTTCAATTGCCACATAGTTCATCGAAACGGCAAAAAGTAGGTGGCAGTGCGGCTGTGGCCGCTGTCCAGCGTGCCAGCGGCCGCGTTTGCAGTTTTGTGTAGTTTGCACGTAGGTCAACGGCCTATTGCTTGGGCCCTATCTATGTATCGGCCATTTGGCGAAAATGCCCACCCCGGGCGCCCGAGGCGTTTCGCAGGGGTGGACAGAGGATTGGTCGATATTGACGTATATTCAAATTTTTTAAATGTTTATGGAGCATTTATATGGGGGTAGGTGACCTCGTTTAGGCCCGCTGTTGCGGGCCAACGTGCCGTCGCTGCGAACTTGTTGAAAAAAGGTATGAGGTGTACTGTATGCCGCGGATAGATGTGAAGGCGTTAGAGCAGGTAATGCGGCGCCATAACTTTCTCTTTAAACACCAGATTGCCAACCTCGTCGGCATTAGCTATGATCGCCTGACTCAAATTATCGTCGAAGGTGAGTGCGACGTGGAGGAGGATATCGTCGTGCGTCTGTGCGCGGGCCTGGAGTGTCGGCGCGAAGAAATCATAGACGGCGACGAGGTGCCTTGAACATCGTCCTCTTTGAGGAGCGCGAGCTAGCGCGTCTCCTGCCCCTCGACGACGCGCGCGCCGTGCACGTGCTGCGCGTAATCGGCTGCAAAGAGGGCGATCGCTTTGATGTGGGATTGGTCGATGGACCGCGCGGCAAAGCACACATCGTCGCCGTTGGCAAGCGCGGTCTTACGCTCGACTTTCACTTTGGCCCCGACGTGCCGCAGCCCTATCCGGTGGAAATGGTTATTGGGCTGCCGCGCCCGCCCAGTGCGCGCCGAATTTTAAAGGACCTCACCACGCAGGGCGTTGAAAGAATGCATTTTGTCGCCACCGATAAGGGGGAGAAATCCTACTTGAACAGCCGGCTGTGGAGCGGGGGCGAATACCAGCGCCTTCTGCGCGAAGGAGCAGAACAGGCCTTTTGCACGCATTTGCCCGAAGTCGTGTTGCACGATTCGCTCGCCGACTGTATTGGCTGTTTGCCGGAGGCAGAGCGGCTGGCGCTCGACAATTACGAGGCGGACACTTCGCTCGGGGCCCATGCGGGCACGGCGTCGCGCTACATTCTGGCTGTGGGATCTGAGCGCGGCTGGTCGGCGCGCGAGCGCGATGCGCTGCGCGCTGCGGGTTTTGCCCTCGCCGGTCTGGGCCAGCGGGTGCTCAAAACCGAAACGGCGTGCATCGTCGGCCTGGCTTTAGTGCTGGAAAAACTGGGCGCCTACTGAGCGCGATGGCCCGGCGCGCAGCAGCGAATCGGGGCGGTGCGGCACGCCGCGCCGCCTGAGGAAAACGATAACGAGGAGATGGACAGCGATGACGGAAAAATACAGCGTAAAAGAGTGCTTTGCACAGCCGCCGGAAAACCACGGACATCCCGGCAGCATTTCGCGGGTGATTGTCGGCCCCCATGCGCGCCGCGACGATCGCCCCGCCGCCCTCGACAGCGAGCGCCTGGTCATTCATACCAACGAGTACGAGCCGGGCGGCCTGTCGGGCGATGGCCACTCGCATCCCGATCAGGAACAGGCATTCTACATCTTGGAGGGCGCGATGGAAGTAGAGGTCGGCGATGAGACCTATCAATTGGGCCCGGGCGACTGCGTACTGTTGCCGCGCGATGTCTTTCACAAGCATCGCAACATCGGCGACAAGCCGCTTAAATTCCTCTTTATTAGCGCGATGTTGGGCGACGGACCGCCGCCGGGCGGTCGTTAAGTAGGGCGCGCTGTGCGCGAGATCATGGCAAAGGAGCATGCGGTGCAAAAAACAAGTTGGCCACTAGATTCCGTCGAGCGTTTAGGCGATATCGCGCTGCGGGCTGAAGGACAGCCACGGGTTGTGGAGGCGCCGCGCGGGCGGGCGGTAGAATTTGCGGGCGCATCCGATGGGCTCTTCGCCCCGGTCAATCCGCTGGAGGGCCTGCAAGCGTTCACGCTTGAACTCATTTTTCGCCCCGATCCGGGGGGATTAGCCGAGCAGCGCTTTTTTCACGCGGGCAGCATCAGCGGCGATCGCGCCCTGTTTGAAACGCGTTTAAATAGGAGTGGAGAATGGTACTTAGATACGTTTATAAGTTCCGGCGATTCGCACTGCACGCTGCTTAATGAAGGATTCTTACACCCACTGGGTCGCTGGTATCATCTGGCGATGAGCTGCGATGGAAACGAGCAGATAAATTACGTCGACGGTCAATTGGAGCAGCGCGGTCCGGTCGACTTGACCCCAATGGGTGCCGGCGAACTGTCCATCGGCGTCCGCCAGAATCGGGTCTGCTGGTTTAAGGGGGCTATTGCCGAGGTGCACCTGACGCCGAGCGCGATCGGTCCGGAGAACTTCAGCGCGCTTTAGCCCGGAACCGTGCGGCGAGTGGCTTTTACTAGGCGAGGCAAGGATGGGAAAAGGGCGCGGCAGGCATCGCTCGACCGATAAGGAGGGGCGGCGCACGATCGACGCGATAGAGCGCATTCCCGGCGTCGAGGCGGTGATTATCAGCCGTTCTATTGGCGGTAAGTCCATTGGCCGCAGGCGTGCCGTCGGCGACTTTAAGCTGCAGGGAGAAATGCCCGGCGGCTTTCGCGGGGTGCTGCAGACCTCCAAGGGGATACAGGAGCTGTTTATTCGCGTGCGCGCGCCCGGCGATGAGGCCGTGCGGCGTCAGCTAGCCGCGCAGTCCGTATAGCGGTGCCGTTTAGTGACCGCGCTTTATCTGGCCCCAGCTGGTCCATTCCACCGCGCTGGGCCGGTCGACGAGACGGCTGAAAATCATGTCGCGCGCTGCCGAGGGAAAAGAGATGACGATATCGCCCGGTACCTCGAGCACGACGAGTTCGGAAAGCGTCAGCTGTGCCCCGTCGGACGATAGGGTATAGCGGCGAAACTGCGGTCCGAAATTGCCGCGTATGTGTTGAAAGCGGTCGCGCAGTGCGTCGTAGTTTATCTGTTCGCTGGGCTGCAGGCGGATAACGGGAAAAATGCCTTTGGCCGCCTCGGGATCGACAAAGAGCCCGGCTTGCCAGGTCGATATAATGCTCGTATAGGGCGTGGATGGCTCGGCGACGGGATCGCGCGAAAAATAGCTGTGCTGCGCCTGGCCGCTGGCATCGAATTCGACGATCTGCCAGAACGGGCGCGGCGGTTCGTCGGGCCGTGCGAAGTAGAATGCATTGATCCAGCGGCCCGCCAGCTGTGTCGGTAGGGCTGCTGGTTCATCGGGAGAGAACCCCGGATCCTGTGCGCTGAGCGGCCATGGGACCAGCGCGACAGCGAGCAGGGCAAATAGGCGCGTCATACGTGCTTCCTGTGAAGGGCGCGGGGGCTGCGAGGAAGAATATATACAAAAGGTTTTGCATCGCTAAACAGTATGGCGAGTGAAAAGGATGGCCAGTGAAAAGGTATCGTGCGCGCACGCGCTCATCGTCGGCAACGGCGAGAAACCGTCGCCGGCTCTGTGGGACGAGCTCATGGAGGGTCAGCCGCTCGTGCTGTGCGCCGACGGGGGAGCCAATTGGGTTTGGCAGTGCGGAGTCGTGCCGCACGCGGTGGTCGGCGACCTCGATTCCATTGCGCCGGCCGTGCGTGCGCAGATTGCCTCTGAACGCTTGGTGCAAGTAGACGCCGACAATACGGGCTCGGACGTGCAGAAGGTGCTGCGCTATGCGGTCGAGCTGGGCGTTGAGGCGGCAACGCTAGTGGGGTTTACGGGCGGGCGGAGCGATCATTGGCTGTGGAATTTGAGCATGCTCAAGGCGTTTTCAGCGTCGATCGCCCTGCGCGTGATCGATGATTATTGTGAGATGCGCCTAGTCTCAGATGTCCTGCGCCTGCGCGCCGCGGTGGGCCAGAAGATTTCCCTCACGCCGCTCGGCGGGCCCGTTGAGGGAATCGAGACGCGTGGGCTGCGCTTTGCCCTGCACGGCGAAGCGCTGGAACTGGGCGTGCGCGACGGCATTTCCAACGAAGTGGTAGCCAACCCAGTCGAAATACGAGTGGGGCGCGGCGATTTGCTCGTCGTGGTGCAGCGCGAGGGACTCCTCGCGCCCGTAGCGTGGGAAACATCTCACTTCTGAAGATTGAGACACCATACTATATTATTTAGGACTTGTTGTATTTGATTGGGTTTCTTATACTGTTTGACCACTTTTTTTGAGAAAGCCTCTTTGCTCTAGGTACCTATGCCGAATATGAGAAATTTAGCATTGTGCGCCTTGGCCGTAGCTTCGTTGACGGCAGTGTGTGTCGATGCGCAGAAGGTCAGCTTCTTGAGCGGGCGTGAGCCTCAGGGTGTAGAAGTGTATGAGATGGCGATGACCCCCTCTATGCGCAAGTGGGAACAGTCTCAGAGCTTTTACCACTTCTATCGCTGGACCGGTGACGGGTATACGAACTATGCGATGAACAACTATGAGCGCTACGTATCCACCGAGCTGGAGGGTTTCCGCACCTACGACATGTACGGGAACTACGTGACGCGCGGCTTCTCGATCTACAATTGGGCGATCGACAGTCCGGCCAACTCGGGGACGACGGTGCGCAAGGCACCCAAGTACGGCTCCTGGTTTCGCAACTTGGTCGTTTCTTCGATGTCGAAGGGGGGCTTTTACTCGGCGCTGATGATTGGCGATGCCATCAACACGCGTTTGACGCCGCTGACCTTTAACAAGCCGGCCTTTAACGGCATTCAGTGGGATTTTGCGTCGGAGCGCTTTGAGGGAACGATTCTCTCGTCGCGGCTGGCTTCGCCCGGCACCGTGGTCATGGGCGAAAATGCCGGTGGTCAGGCGCTCGGCGATGTGACCAACCTATTTGGTGGCCACGCCAACGTGCGCCTCAACGACTTTTCGCGACTCGGCTTTACCTATCTCAACGTGGCCAACTTCTCTAGCACGCGCAAGCTGAGTCGCAACTCGCTCAAGGGCGTGCTGACCGGAGCGCAGAACGAAGGTCAGGTTGAAACAGTGGTCTTGCGCCTGAGCGACGATAGCCCGGAAGACGGCGTTGGCGGCACGCGCCTGTTTTCCGAACGCATCCTGATCAACGGCGTTGAGCATCCGGAGATCGTGCCGGTGCTGCGCGGCGGCGTGCGCCGCGGGGGCGTCATCGAGGCCAACGGCGTTGAGGCGATCGAACTCACATACAACATCCTGACCGACTTCGAACTGAGCGAGAATGACCAGATCGAAAGCTTTCAGGAAGTGCGCGAAGTTCAATTCGAACTGGCCGTGGCCAACGACTACCGCATTGAGGCTACTTCCAACCTGCAGGTTAACGGACAAGACGAGCCCGTATTTCTGCTCGTTGAACGCGCGCACGGCAACGTCAGCGACGGATCCAACCTGCGCTTTGTGCGCTTTGATTACGGGCTGCCGACGGGGCGCGATATCATTGGCTTCAACTTCAATATCGAAGATGCCAACGGCTTTAACCTGCGCTCGGAGTGGGCGCTCAGCCGCGCTTTCCGCCGCTTTCCCAACCAGAATTTCCAGAAACACAAGGCGGCACAGGAAGAGGGCGTCGCCTACTACCTGACCGCATCTCAGGACGCCTATCCGTATTTTGCCTATGGCGAGGTGTATCGCGTTGATCCCGAATATTCGACGCGCTCTTTTATGAGCGATACGCGCGGTTTTATCGACTACGAAAATTTGGAGCGCTACACCTTTGAGGCGGTTGATGATAACGACGACCAGGACCGCTTCCCCGACTGGCAGCGCCTGTGGCAGGGCGGTGACTTTGTCTTCGGCACGACGCCGTTTGGCACGGGCGGTCTGCCCGATCCGCAGGTTTTTCCCGGCTACGACGAAAACTCCGACTTTATTTCCGACTTCAACAAGAACGACAACCCGCGGCCCGACTACGACGAGCCCTTTGTGCGCTACGGCGTCGACGCGCCGGAATTTCTCTTTGGCGTTGATATGAACAACAACGGCATCGTCGATCGCTTTGAAAACGACAATTTGGCCGATCTGCCCTATCGTCAAGATCGCCGCGGTTGGAATACCTACGGTGGCGTGCACATCGACGGCAATGTGAAGCTGATTATGGGGTTGGCTTCAACCGACGAAATCAGCAGCAAGCGCAACTCCGACCAGATCTACGCCATCGTGCAGGGCCGCTGGAACTGGCCCGGCATTGAAGTGCGCGCCTACGAGTACGTGCGTTCGGTTGAAGACAATATCGAAGACACGGTGTTGTTTTGGACCGACCCTGATGGGTTCCGCGAAGTCGTCGATCCGCTCGAAGCCACCGATGCGCTCATTAATACGGGATATCTAACTTTTGATTACAAGCGCTTTGGCAAGTTAAATATCTATAACAAGGTCAAGTACGACTTCGTCAAGCAGCGCGGCGATGCGGCCGACCTTAGAGATGATCGCCTGTTTCTCGGCATGATCAATCGGGCTGACTATCCGATCGTCCTGTCTGAGAATATGCAGCTTTGGCCGCGCTGGAAGAGCATCTTTCGCAAGATCAATCCGACCTACGATACGGACCTGGCTACTACAGAGTGGTCGCACTTCTTTATGCTGACGTCTAAGTATTTCATTATGCCCACGACCTATGTCGAGTATGGGGTTGAGTTTGATCTGTTCAGAAATATGGAAGACGTGCCCGAGGTGGTGCCGGCCGGTTTTAAGAACGATTTCAACGCCACGGTGCTGGCCATGCAGCTTTCCAACCAGTCATCGTATTTGGGCTACGCGCTGACGATGAACGCCGGTTTCCGCTGGGAGCATCGCAGCTTTGAAGAGGACAGCGAAAGCCGCTCGCTTATTTTCGTGCGCGCTTTCGCCGGTCTGCAAGACTAGTTTTTCTGCCCCCAATAAAAAACGCCCTTCGCCGGAAACGGCGGGGGCATTTTTTTGTGCCTGTTGTCCTTGTTTACCAATCGTTGACTGAACCGTCTGGACGACGCCAATGCGGTGGTTCGTCCGGCAGGGCGGGTGGATGCGCCGCCGCTGCCTCTTCGTCGATATCGATGCCGAGGCCCGGCGTTCCGGGTGCGAGTAGGTAGCCGTCTTCGAGGACATAGCTGGTCTGGATGACGTCGTCCATCCAGCCGCCGCTGGGCGCAAACTCTTGCACGGCGCAGTTGGCTATGGAGAGATTTAGGTGCAGCATGGCGGCCGTGCTGACCGGGCTGGCCGTGTAGTGGCACGCCATCTCCTGGTAGTGCACTTCGCCCATGGCAGCGATTTTCTTGCCTTCTGTAATACCTCCTGTGTGGCAAATATCCACGCGCAGGTAGTCGACTAATTCCCGCTCAATAAGCTCGCGAAACGTCCATTTGTCGTGCAGCTGTTCGCCCGTGCCAAGGGCCACGTCCGTGTGGGCGCGCAGGTGGGCAAACGAAGCGGGATTTTCCGAGCGTATGGGGTCTTCAACGTAAAAGGGGCGATGAGGGGCCAGATTGTTGCACAGTTCAACGGCCTGCGGCGGATTGAGGCGCGTATGGGCTTCAAAGATAATCTGTGCGTCCGGGCCCACCGCTTCGCGCAGTGCCGCCATATAGTCTACTGCTTCGCGCAGGCCGCGCACGGCGTCGAATACGTGGTCAGGCGCAAAGGCGTCCAGCGGCGACATGCGCAGGACCTTGTAGCCCTCTTCGAGCAGGGAGCGGGCGTGTTCGATCATGCCGGGTATATCGCTGCAGCGCACGTGGCGATATACCAGCACCTTGTCGCGGGCCGCGCCACCCAATAGGCGATAGGTTGGCACGCCCAGAGCCTTGCCGGCTAGGTCCCATAAGGCGATGTCTATGCCAGCCAGTGCCGACTGCAAGACGGGGCCGCCGCGCCAGAACGTGCCGCGGAAAATGTCCTGCCAAATAAATTCGATGCGCGTGGCGTCGCGGCCGATAAGCAGGGGTTTGATCGCGTGGAGCGCCTCGACGACGGCCATGCTGCGCCCGCTGAGAGAGGCTTCGCCCAGCCCGTATAGGCCTTCGTCGGTTTCGATTTTAACGTAGACAAACTGCGCAACGGCAAATACGCGCATATCGGTTATGTTCATGCGTCGGCTCACATTCTCTAGCGGGCAACGGGCGCTGGTCAGGTGCCCAGGAGCCACGATGGGTCAAAATGGGCAAAGCGAATCACTTCGTATGGATGCTCCTGACCGCATTCATACAGACATGCGGCGCTGCCGTCGGGCATGGCTAGCAGGCACGAATAGGCGGCCGGTCCGGCGTGCAGGGAGCGCGCTACGGGCCAGGTACGGCCGTCGTCGCGGCTCAGGCGCACGGTCATGTTTTCGCGCCTCTCTTCGCTGGCCGGATTGGAAAAGAGCAGCAGTTTCGCATTGGGTGCCTCTAGGCGGCGCAGACTGGCCTGGCAGATGGGCTCAATCAATTCGCTCTGACGGGTCAGCGTCGACCAACTCTCTCCGCCGTCGTCGCTGGTTGCTACAGCGCGCGTGCGCTGGTTGCGGTCGTAGTTGCGCATATTGAGCAACAGCCGGCCGTCGTCCAATTCGGCCACCTCGCACTCGTTGACCTGGTCCTGCGGCGTGGTGCCGCCCAGGCGCCAGCTCTTGCCGCCGTCGTCGCTGATAATAACGTGGGAGAAATATTTTTTACTCTCGGCTTCTATGTGATCGCAGGGAATAACGAGGCGTCCGCTGCGCAGCTGGATACCAGCGCCCGGGCCGGTCGCATACCAAGTCCAGTCGTCCATCTTGGTAGCGTGGGTAATATTCTGTGGCGTGCTCCAGGAATGCCCGTCGTCTTCGCTGCGCGTTAGCCAGACCGTGCGCGTGCCTTCGCTGCTGCCTTCGATAATTTGGTGCTCTACGTCCGTGCCCAGATTGTGCGTCAGCAGCAGCGACAGAGCACCGCTGTCGCGGTCGACGACGGCACACGGGTTACCGCAGGTGTTTCCAGGGTCGGCCCACACCGTTTGCATAGCGGACCAAGTGCTGCCCCCGTCATCGCTGCGGCGCAGGAGAATATCGATGTCGCCGCTGTCGCCGCGACCGCCGCGCCGTCCCTCGCAAAAGGCCAACAGGCTGCCGGCGCGGGTGGCGACGATAGAGGGAATGCGGAAGGTGTGATATGCCTCGTGGCCGCTGGTGAAGAGGTCGCATTGTCTGAGCATGTAAATAGGCTTCCGTCAGAGTGGTATGGTTGGCGAATGGACTGTTTTTTTTCTTTAATTATCGCCAAGTTGCGGAGGGCGCAAAAGTTCTTTTTCAACATCCTGTTTCACGCCAGCTATGCGCGCAACGGGCGCAAGGCGAGCGGCGAAGACGGGCTTGAGGATGGATTTATCATATGATGAATGACAGGGTCGCGTACGAGCTGCTAGCAGTGGGTGACGGCGAAGGCATGGAGCGCTATTTGTCGAAGCGCGGATGGCTGCATAGCGGAGAACGGATAGAGGATGTAACGCGGGCAGGTGAAGGCAATATGAACTGCACGCTGCGCGTTCGTACCGATCGTCGCTCTTTTATCGCCAAGCAGTCGCGCCCCTGGGTCGAAAAGTATCCATCGATTGCCGCACCCGAAGAGCGCGTGCTGACAGAGGCGATGTTCTATCGAGCCGTTGCACCCCTAGCGGAGGTTGCCGCCCGTATGCCGCGCTTGCTCGACTGCGACGAGCGCAACCGCGTTGTCCTACTGGAGGATTTGGGTGAGACGGCGGATTTCACCTTTGCGTATCGAGATGGCGGCGGCGATTTAGCGCCGCTGCACTCGCTGTGTCGCTGGCTGTCGGCGCTGCACGGGGCGCCGTTTGACGAAAAGACGCGCAGCGGCCTAGAAAATCGCCCCATGCGCGAGCTCAACCACGAGCACATATTTTGTCTGCCGCTGCGGGCCGATAGTGGGCTCGACTTAGATGCGATCACGCCGGGCTTGGCGCAACGGGCGCATCTACTAATTGAGCATGCCGAACTCGCGGAGGTTGTGGCAGAGCTGGGTCAGCGCTACTTATCAGATGGGAACTGTCTGCTGCACGGCGATTTTTATCCGGGTAGCTGGGTACAGTCGGCCGACGGGGTGTGGATCATCGATCCAGAGTTCTGCTTTTTTGGACCGGGCGAATTCGACGTGGGGGTTCTAATCGCTCATCTGCTGCTGGCTGGCCGGTCGTCGCAGTATGCGCTCGGCGTCTTTGATCACTATGACGCGCCCGTCTCGTTTTCGCGCGACGTGGCGCTGCGCTTTGCCGGCGTGGAAATCATGCGCCGCCTCATCGGCGTAGCCCAACTGCCGCTGGACGCCGATCTGGCGGACAAAGAGCGCCTGCTCACCCTGTCGCAGCGCCTGATACTGGCGCCGGGCGACGTGGCGTAAGCGACGAGTTACATGTGAATTAATCGGATCGTGGGCGCGCAGAGTCTCCGCAGGGGAGCAGCGCGCATTACTCGTCGGTCTGCTGCGGGTCCTTTAGCTCTCTGTACAACCAGAGCATGCCGGACGGAGAGTCTGAATGGAACTGAAAGCCGAAGCGGCAGCGCCCGTCTTCTAAACGCCGCATCCACACCATATGAGCCCTGTGCTGATGCACTTTGCCCTCGTACTCGAACTCCATGTCAAACGGTATATCTTCACCGGTTTCAAAGCAGATGCCGCCGTCTGACAGATCGATGCCGCTCGCTTCAATAAGTCCAAAATCGCCGATAAAGTGGATGGGGGTGGAGAGCTCGTTGCGCGCAGAACGCTGCGGTTTATTCTGTTGGGCACGCTGCTTTTCCAACTCGGCAAGCCGCGCTCTGAGCGCGTGGATTTCCTCTTCTACCGATTGGCTATCCTCGTTGTCGTTTGCCATTGTCGTCCTGGTGCGATGCACTTATGGTAGACTATATGCGAGCTACGCTAAGATAATAAAGAGGGGGGGGAGAGCAAAAGTAAAATTGCGTTTAACCCGCTGCTGAGGAAAATAGGTGGAGTACAGGCCGTGCGCGTCGCTGGCAATCCGTGCATCTGAGTGCGCGTCGATCGGCGCTGCTACCTTGCCGTCGCGCAAGGGGAAAACTAAGTTAGATGGGCATAAAAAAGGCGGAGTTATGTCTGATAAACTACCTGATATTCTTCCTCTGAATCCGTATTTTCGCGAAATGGTGTGGGGGGGTAGGCGCCTTGCTGAGTTATTTGGAAAAGAGCTGCCGGATGGGGCCGCCATAGGCGAGTCGTTTGAATTGTCGGCCTATAGCGGTCGCGAAAGTGGGGTGAGCGCGGGCCCTTTGCGCGGCGTGGGATTGGGTGCGCTGGTGGAACGCTACGGCGCAGAATTGCTCGGCTCTGCTGTGGTTGAGCGCTATGGCAAGTGCATGCCGCTGCTCATCAAATTGCTCGATGCGCGCCAAGACCTGTCTATTCAGGTGCACCCAGACGATGCCTATGCGCGTGCTCATGACCTGCGCGACAACGGCAAAATGGAGGCATGGCTCGTGCTGCACTCGGACGGCGGTCGGGTCGCCTACGGTCTGGCTGATGGCGTCGATGAGTCCGCGTTTGCCGCCGCCGTGACGGCCGGCCGCGTCGAAGATGTAATTCGCTTTTTCCCCGTGCAGCGCGGCGATCTGGTCTTTTCGCCGCCGGGAACGGTGCACGCGCTGTGCGCTGGAGTCGTAATATACGAGGTGCAGCAGTCAAGCGATTTGACGTTTCGCATCTACGATTACGATCGTCCGGGTCTCGATGGCAAACCGCGCGAGCTGCATCTGCAGCAGGCGCTCGACGTAATCGATTTTTCCGCTCAGCTGCCGCCGCCGCAGCCGTGGTCAACGCTGCCCGGGATGGGTGAGCACGGCGGAGTGTTGGTCGACTGCGAGCACTTCCATACGCGCTTTGTGCGCGGATCTTCGTCGCGCTGTGAAACGGGTGATAGCTTCGCCGCGCTGACGGTTGTAGGCGGCAGCGCCGTGCTGAGCAGTGCAGATGGTGCCCATACCCTGACTGCCGGTAGCACCGCGCTGATGCCAGCCCGGCGCACAGTGGCAATTGAACAGGGAAGCGACGACGTATTAGAATACGTGATCTCCTCGGTCGCGCGCTCTTAACAGAGAGGAAAACCCACTTGAAATTTGTTATTCGCGCCGGTGGAATTGGCACGCGACTGTGGCCGTTTAGCCGCAAAAACCGGCCCAAGCAGTTTCACGCTATGGCCGGAGAGACAACCATGCTGCAGGACGCCGTTGCGCGCGTGGCGACGATAGGCACGGGAGATGATATCTACGTGTCTACCGGGGCAGCCATGGTCGACTTGGTGCGCCAACAGCTGCCGGAGATGGCAGAAGACCATATCTTGGTCGAACCCGCACTGCGCAATACGGGACCTGCCGTCGGACTCGAGTGCGCGCTGCTCGAAGCGCGCTTTCCCGGCTGTACCGTTGCCAGTCTTGGATCCGACCACTACATCGGCAAAGATGCCGCGTTTTGTCGTCTGCTGCAGGTGGCGGAAGAGGCGCTGCAGGAGCGGCCTGAGTATTTGTTTACGCTAGGAGTGAAGCCGACGCGCGCGGAGACGGGATATGGCTATATTGGCCGCGGTGCAGAACTGTGTCAGGTAGATGGAGTTTCCATCTACGCCGTCGATGCATTCAAGGAGAAGCCCGACGCCGAGCGGGCACGGGAGTATGTGGACAGCGGCTCCCATCTTTGGAACAGCAATATGTTTGTTTGGAAAGCGGCGACGGTACTCGACCTATTTGCCCGCTACGAGCCCGAAATGTACGAGGTCCTGATGCGCATTGCGGCTTCGGTCGGCAGCGGTCAGGAGGAAGCCGTCATCGCAGAGGAGTACCCGCGATTGAAGGCGGTGGCCATAGACCATGCGCTTATCGAGCGCGCCGAATACGTGGCGACGATTGAAGCCGATATCGAATGGGGCGACATCGGCACCTGGGCTGCGCTGACCGATGTGCTGCCAACCGATGATGACGGCAATTTATTTTCTGGTCAGGTTGTATCGATTGATGCGCGCGATGCGACGGTGTACGCACCGGCCGACAAACTGGTTGCATTGATTGGCGTAGAAGACCTCGTCGTCGTCGATACGGAAGACGCGCTGCTCGTGTGCCGCAAAGACGACGCCCAGCGCGTGCGCGATGTGTTGGAGATACTGGAAAAGCGAGACCGAGGTCGCTATACCTGAGGGCGCAGGCCGACGGCTGTTTGCTGCCGGTTGGTGCGCGTGCGTCAACTTTTTACTTGTCTACCAACGTTTCTATCAGCGTAGCTGGATAACAGAAGTAAAGCGGATCGGCGCGCGAGCCGAAGTCAATTTCCATATCTACAGTGGCCGATGGTGTTTCCGATGCGATGACGCTGATGTTCTGCGGGCTGTTCTTGAGCTGGATGTCTCCAATAGCCACGCCCCGGTCGTCGACGCTCCACGCTGTTTGCAGCGCGCCGATGATGCTGCGTATGGTGGGGCGGAGAATCTTCATATCGGCATTGGTGAACGGGCGCGGTGCAGTCGAATCTTCGCCGAGCAGGATGCGGGCGATGGGCATGGCCAAGTCAAATACGCCCCAGCCTAGCTGCTGATCGCGGCGGCCCTCTGCCGTGGTCGACCACATGGAGAAGTTAAAAATGCAGGATGGGTCGGTCAGCGGTTCGATAAAATCGCCAAAGCGACAGAGCCGCTGACCAACTAGTCCCACATATACCTGTTCTCCAAGCGCTTGCGACAGCGTTTTTATTAGCTGTGAGGCCACGTCTGCATGCACTCTGGCCAGGGCCAGACGGTGCGCTCGCTGCAGCCGCATTAGCCCGTTGCCAGATCGTGCACCATTTGGCAGATAGCCGTGACGCCCTGTTGGATATGCTCATCGGATGCAGCGATGGAAATGCGCACGTGGTCGGCACACATGGCGCCAAATGTGCTGCCGGGTGCAACGGCTACGCCCCTTTCCTGCAGGAGGCGCGTGGCGAATTCGTGCGAGTTTAGGCCAGAGGGCGCTATGTCGATGAGCAGGTAGATGGCTCCACCCGGACTGTAGCGGTATAGGTCGTATTCGCGCAGGATATCGAGAGCAATCTGCAGCCGTCGACCGTAGGCATCGCGCATTTCTTCGACGCAGTCCTGCGGGCCGCCTAACGCCTCTGCCGAGGCCAGTTGGGAAAAGCCGGTGCCACAGGAAACAAACGGTTCCTGCAGCTTGGCTGCCAGCTCGATATAGTCGCGCGGTCCGCGCGTAAAACCGACTCGATAGCCCGTCATGGCGTAGCTCTTCGACATGCCGCTGACGATGAGTGCGCGCCCATCGCCATCGTATGATAGCGCCGAAATATGGCCTTCGCCAAAAGTGATATCGGCGTAGATCTCGTCGGACAGCACCCAGAGGTCGTGATGGCTAGCCAACTGCATTAGCGCCGACATCGTATCTGCGTCGTAGACTTGCCCCGTCGGGTTGGACGGCGTGCACAGCAGCAGTAGCTTCGTGCGCGGCGAAACGAGGCTGTCTATCTGATCCAGGTCGGGCAAAAATTGATTTTCTGGGCGCAGATCGTAGAAGACGGGCTGCGCGTGAATAAGCGACGCGGCCATATTGTAGTTGGGCCAGCCCGGATCGGGTAACAGCACTTCGTCTCCTGGTTCGAGCAGCGAGAAAAAGGCCGAGGCGATGCTCATAACGGCTCCGGGCGTGACGAGAATGTTCTCGACCGTCGTCTCGACGCCGCTACGCTCTTGGAAATAGCGCGCAGCGGCTTGGCGCAGCGGATCTACACCTGCATTGGGCACGTACTTTGTATGGCCCTCGCGCGCATAGCGGCAGGTGGCATCGACAATATGTGCGGGCGTGGCAAAGTCGGGCTGGCCGACTTCCAGGTGGATAACGGGCCGCTGCTTTTCGACTGCCCAGGCCATGTCCATGATTTCGCGTATGCCCGAGCGCGGTATTTGCGAGGGAATGCTGGCAAATGCTTTCATCGCAGATGGATACCTGGACCGGCCGAGCCGATCATCTGCACGGTGTTGTAGATTGAGGCAGGCGTCGATGCGCCCGTTACGCCGGTAATGCCCTCGACGCGCTCGACGTGCAGGTCGATGCCGGGCCCCTTAGCGTGAATGGCAACGGTGGCTTCTTTCCAGGCGGGGTTGACCTGTAGCACCGAGTGCGTGCGGTCAAAGCCAATGCCGGCATAGGCTATGGCGGCGTGGGTATTTACGTTGCGTGGAAAGAGCGGACAGATGCCGCGCGTTGGTCCGTCGTAGAGCGTCGTTTCTTCCTTGATCTCGTCCGGATCTAGGCCAGCGGCCGCGCAGTCGACGTTGTGCGGAGGCTTTTTCATGATAACGTCGACCGATTCCCACACGTCGCGATTTTCCAGCAGGGCGTCCATGCCGACGACGCCGCCGTGCGGAACAAAGGCGCGCGTGCCGCAGCGCTGCGTCGTTTCTTCGATGTCTTGCTCGACCTGGCGATCGGCCAGTGCGGTCACCGATATGAACATATAGTTGGTTTTTTCCAGAATGGTTTTGCCCCAGGCACGCGTCACGTCGGGATGGGCCATCTCGACGACTAGGTCGGGTTTTTTCTCTTCAAATTGGGCCAAGTCTGCGAGTGCTAGATCGGTAGGGACGTCGTCGAGGGCCGCTGTAAATTGGTCGTGGACAAAGACCACCTGCATGCCGGTGTGTGGATTGGCATCTATCATCTGATGAACGGCGCGGCCTATCTGGCCGTAGCCCACCAGGCCGATGCGCGTCGCGTGTGTGCTCATGGCGGTTCTCCTATCGAGAGAGGAATGCGCTGGAAAAAACAGGCAGAATATATGGAATCGCGCCTTTTATGGCGAGGGTGCGTTTGCCCCAGTGGGTGGATTTTGCCGCGCAGTTGTCGTAAGCTAGAGGGCCGCAGGTAGTGGGTAGTATAGGTCTTATATAACAACATCTTGGGTTGTGTGATGGGGTGCGGCGTAGGCTCCAATATAAAGATCAAGGTTTTGGTAGCCGGTCCGATAGTAAGGATGCGGAGGTAATTGTGGCATTTCGATTTAAAAAAGGGCGCCGGCGCAGCGACTGGGCTGCGCGCGCGTTGGGATTGGTCGGCGGTGCGTGTCTGATGGCTGCGGCCATTGCGCTGTGGCATAGGGGACAGGTTGGCGGCGTGCATTCAACCGTCGACGAGGTGGTTCAAGCTCCTGCTCCCACAGCGTCCGTTGCGTCCGAGATCGATTCGGCTGAGCAGACGTTCTATCCACTGGAAGTAGGTCGTTACTGGATTTACCGGCGGCACGACCTGTCGCGCGGCACGACGACGGAGGTCGAGCGTCGCATTGTGCGTCGAGAGAGCCGAGCCGAACGCGACGTCTACTTTTTTGACGATGGCACGGTCGCCTACCGCGAAGAAGGCAAGGTGTTTGAAATGGGTCCCGAAGGGGGCGTCAATGTCGTCGTCGTCGATGCGACGGAGGCATCTGTTCCCTACGCATACCGCAGCCAGGGCTTTTACATAGAGAAGGAAATCGGCGTCCGCGATACGCTGCTGACGGTCGACGGGCTGCGCTATGAGCGCTGCATACAAGTCGTTACGCATTTTCGCCGCGTGGAAGAATCCCAGGTCATGTCCTACGCATCGTATTATTCCCCGGGCGTAGGGTTAGTCGGGCGCGAAACGTGGCCGCGCACCCGGGACCAGCCGATGGAGTTTCTGCTGGCATTCGGCGCGCGCAAATTATAGTCGTCGTAGGGCGAACAACTGGTGCGGGTCAGCAATCCCGCCACACATACAATACGGATGGTAAACGAGAGTAGACTCCCCATGCTCTACATACATTGTACTCTATTGTGTATAGCTCTGTATGCCACATCGGCTCTTGCTGAAATGGCGTCGGCGCGCGTCGTCCAGGTAACTAGCGACGGCGCGATTGCGGTTGAACTAGAAGCGGGTGCTCATCAGGGCGTAGTGCGCGGCGCTTCGGTGACGCTGCTGCGCGAGGGCGAAAAGATCGTCCATCCACTCAGCGGCGAAGTGCTGGGCGTGCCGCAGGAGCCCGTCGGCGTGGCCGAAGTGCGCAGCGTCAATGCGAATCGCTCCGTTGCCGTTTTGGTGAAGACCTATTCGACCCCGCGCGTCGGCGATGTCGCCGAGTACGAGAAAGCGCCTCTTGAGCAGGCGGTCGGCGCGATTGAGAATCCCGCGGCAGTCGAGCAGGTCATGGAGCGAGTACGCGGCCTGGAAAAAGACATCAAAAGCTATCAGAAGTCGCAGAAGACCCTCTCCGCCTATCCGGTTTTTGCCCAGCAGGTGTGGGATGAGATGGGGGCCATAAAATCCTATCTCGTGACCATCGATGAGCGCCTGATTGGCTTGGAAGCCCAGCAGGGCGAAGATCGCAACCGCCTGGCGCAGGTCATGAGCGGCGAATATAGGGCAGAGGAAGCACGCGAACTCACCATACGCTACAGTGAAGACACGGATGTGCGCCTACAGGTGGCCGGCAAGACGCTGGTTATTAGCGTGGAGCGCGACTCGCTGCACCTCGAGGAACTCAGCGACGCGCGCGTGGAACCATCTGATGCGCTACCGCTGGATAGAGCGCTCGCAGAAGAGGATACCAGCTGGGATATTGGCTGGGATGTTGGCATCGATACCGATGCGCTGAGCTCGCCGGCCGCAGCGGGTGGCATAGTCGCCTTTATCGTCGCGCTGACGGGTGCGGCCATATGGATCATCAAGCGGCGCTACGACGACGTGATGAGCGGACTGAACGGGTTTGATGAGAGCGGGGCGGGCGACGAAGACTTCGATGAAGATTTCGATGAAGATTTCGACGAGGACGAGTTTGAAGACGACGAAGACTTCGACGATGAATTTGAAAAAAGAGTGTAGAGCATGATGAGTAAAACGCTACTAATCGCGGTGCTGTTGGCATTGGCTGTCACGGCCCGAGCCGAGAATGCGCACTACGTTATCAAGGTGACGCCGGCCCTTGTCTACATTGACGCCGGCGCAGACAATGCCGTGCAAATGGGTGAGACCTTTCTGGTCCTGCGCGCAGACGGCGATCGCTACGTTCAGATTGGCGAGATTGACATCGTGCGCATCTCCGATGGTTTCAGCATTGGTGAGATTGCCTATATCGCACAGGGCGAGACGATAGAAGTTCTGCAGCGCGTTATTGCCGAGCGCGAGTGGGTGCGGCTTGGCGAAGAGGCCACGCCGGCCGAGGTCTACCAGCCCGCATCTGCGCTGCGTCCGGCTACTGCCGCCGCGGGCAAGCGATCGGTCCTCGTGCTGTTTGGCGGCGATTGGGGACGGGATGCCGACCTGCGCTGGAACCCGCAAAACGACCTACTAGCCGAAGCCGGGTCGAATAATGGACTGGGCGTTGGCGTGCGTTTGGGCCACGTGTTTGACCGGCGCTGGCGGCTGAATTTTACCTACCGAACGGGCACGGGCGGCGGCACGACGGATCTGTCCTTAGAGGCCGATATACATCGCCTGCTGAGTGACTACAATTGCCCGGGTCTGTATGTGGGGTTGGGAACGGGTCTGCACCAGCTGAGCGTCGACGCACCCGGCAACAGCGATGACTCGGCCAACAAGCTGGGTCTAAACGTCGTGGCTGGCGTGCAGGTGCCGAGCGGACACTGGACGCTGCTGGCGGAAACGGGCTACCAGTACGTCACCAAGTGGGGCCCGCTGATTGACGTGAGCAACGTGCGCACCTACATCGGCATGGCGCGCACATTCTGACAGGGAATAGCAGGCTAAGCAAAGCGGGGGCGTCTCAGGAGAGGCGTCCCCGCTTTGCGTTCTCGCGCTTAGGGAGCTGCGTCTTTAGGCTTTTTTCGCCCTGCCACTTTACAGATCCAAATGCTGAGTTCGTAGAGCAGGAGGAGGGGCAGGGCCATCATGAGTTGGGAGACGGGATCGGGCGGCGTGATAATGGCCGCGATGACGAATATGACGATAATGGCATAGCGGCGTATGCGGCGCATGGTATCGGCCGTCAAAACGCCTACTTTGGCGAGAAAAAGGGCGATGACGGGCATTTCAAAGACGATGCCGAAGCCGAGTATGAGGCGCAGTACAAAGCCTATATACTCGTCGGCAGCCCATTGCGACGTCATGTCCGGAGGTTCGAGTGCGAGAAAAAAGCGCAGGCCCATGGGGAGCACGAGCTCGTAGGCAATAAGTGCACCGATGGCAAAGCACAGCACGCTCAGCGATATAATGGGAATGGCCAAGCGCCGCTCGGAGTGCAGCAGTCCGGGGGCGACAAATTGCCAGAACTGCAGGAAGACGTAGGGTAGGGAAAGGACAAATCCACCCATAAAAGCCACCTGTAGGCTGATGAAAAAGTACGTCATCGGTCGCAGAGCCTGCAGGCGCCGGGCGGGCGGTATTTCCGCTACGTCAGCGACTTGGTCCTCAGGGGCCGGTTCTCGGTCGAGCCAGCGATCGATCAGGGTTTGCATGGCGGCGACAACGCCCGGTGAGCGCTGATTTTCTAGGCTGAGCACGGCTTCTTCATAGGGCCGGGTGAGCAGCCCCATCACCGTATCGGAGAAGGCAAAGCACGCGATCGCTCCCACGAGAATTGCGGCCAGTGAGCGCAGTATGCGCCAGCGCAGCTCTTCTAAGTGGTCGAGAAAAGCCATATCACCCGCAGGGGAGGGCTGTTCCGATAGTTCGCTCTTGCCAGCGGGCACGGGGTGCCTACTCTCGTCGGTCATAGATGCGTAGCGTTTCTCCGGCGCGTTGCGGCAATGCCCAGCAGACCACATAGGAGGCAGGCCTGCGCAAAGAGGTCGCCGTGGCGACTGTAAAAGGAGCCGCTCTCGGCGATGGGTATATCGCCTACGAGAGCGGCCTCGGTAAAGAGTTCACTGGTTTGGTAGCGACGTCCGAAGCGGTCGATAAAAAGCGACTGTCCGCTGGTGGCACAGCGGGCAATGGCAACGCGGTTTTCTATCGCCCGCATAGCGTTGAGGAGCGCGTGCTGATAGGGACCGGCGCTGCGCCCAAACCAGGAGTCATTGGTGATGTTGATGAGCACCTGTGCCCCAGCCGTTACGTGGCGGCGTACTAGGTCGGGAAAGACCGACTCAAAGCAGATAAGCACGGCGAAGCGCGCGCGCTCATGCGAGAAAATAGTGCGCTGACGCCCCGGGGCAAATTCGGCGGGTCCGAGATCGCCCGTCAGCTGGGTCCAGTCGATAGACTGCAGAAAGGGCATGCTATCGCGGTAGGGCGTGCGCTCGCCGAAGGGCACGAGGTGCATTTTGGCGTAGGAGGGCATATCGCGTTGGTCGGGGCGGACAAAGAACGCGGCGTTATAGGGCTGTTGGCGCTCCATATCGTAGTGGGATGCGCCGGTTAGCAGCGGGGTGTCCATTTCGTTGACGAATTGCCGCACTTGCCGTTCGCAGTCCGCGGTCAGAGCCAGGTAGCAGGGCAGGGCCGTCTCGGGCCAGACGATGAGGTCCGGCTGTCGGTCAGCTGTTTGCCGCGATAGGTTGGTCAGTCGCTCTATGCTGCGTTGGAGTCCACCGCTGTACCACTTTTCTTCCATGCTCAAATTGGGTTGGATGAGCGCCACGCGCAGCTGAGACGCTTCCCCCACATCGGCTAGCGCGCTGCGAGCGTGTGCCCAGGGTAGCAAAAACGCGGCGGCCAATGCGCCAGCCAGCGCGCGCCGAGTTCTTTGCCGCTGTTCGATGCACAGGAGGATGAGCACATTGGTCAGCACAACCCAGAACGAAACGCCGTACACGCCGGTTAGTGAGGCGAACTGCACGAAGTGCGTCTGACCGGCCTGGGCATGCCCGAGCAGGAGCCAGGGGAAGCCCAATTCGCCCATAGACAAGACGTATTCCTGCGCGGTCCACAGCGCGGGGGCCGCTAGCCACGCCCAGGATCCCCAGCGCGTGATCATATATCTGCAGGCCAGTGCCCACAGGGCAACAAAGAGACCCAGGTATACGGCTAGGAGCAGAGCGCCGCCGACTACGGCCGGTCCTCCTCCCTGCGTGTAGGCGACCCAGTACAGGCAGAGCAAATTAAAGGCAAAACCGGCCGTCCAGCCGCTGTAAAAAGCCCGGCGCGGCGTCGCTTGAAAGAGGGCTAAAAATAGGGGTATGAGCGCTACATGACCCCAGAGCGGCTGGTAGAGCAAGTTCAGCGCGGCGATCGGCGGACCGGGAAAGGAAAGGGCTAGCAGAACGCCGCTGAGCGTGGAGAGGAACAAAGGTGTAGCCGGCCGCACGGAGTTTATCGCAGATACGTTTCAGATGATGTAGAGACGAGGTGGATGGGCGTGGGTGCAAAATATAGAGCGGCTCGCCTTAGCTGGCAAGAACGTGGCACAGTATGTGCTGTGTAGCACGAGTGCGGATACGTGCGTCCGCGCAACCGTAGCGGGCAGTTCACAGAAGTGGGTCGCCCAGTGCACGAAAATGCGCCAGCTGATGGCAATGTGCGCATGGAAAATATGCGGAGAGAGGCGGTCAAAATGGGGAGTGAAGTCGGTGCGATAACAGGTGCGTCGATCGATCGGAGACGCGCACAGCTGCCGCGCGAGCGCCTGTTGCACTGCGGAGTGGAATCGCTGCGCGACGGCGAACTATTAGCCGTTTCCCTGGGAACTGGGTACCGGGGGCGTCACGTGTTGGAAGTGGCAGATGACGTGTTAAAACAGGTTAGCACGGAGGAGTTGGTTGCACTCGATGTTGCAGGGTGGCGTCGTCTGAAGGGGGTCGGATTGGCAACGGCGGCGCAGATGGTAGCGACCTTTGAACTGGCCCGTCGCGGCTTGGGTAAGGGCTTGGGCCTGCGGCCCAGTATTGTGCGCCCTGCCGATGCACTGCCCCATCTGCAGGATATTCGCGAACAGCGGCGCGAGCACTTTCTCTGTCTCTACCTCAATGCGCGCAACCAGATGATTCACCGAGAGATTATTTCAATCGGCAGCTTGTCCTCTTCAATCGTTCATCCGCGCGAGGTGTTTCAGGTTGCCATCGGCCATTCGGCGGCCAGTATCGTGCTGTCGCACAACCATCCGTCGGGTGATGTCTCGCCCAGCCGCGAGGACATTGAGCTCACGCAGCGTCTCGTGCGTGCCGGCCAAATCATGGGCATAGATATACTCGACCACATAATCATAGCTGCAGACGATGTTTTGAGTATGAAAGAGCACGGTTTGTTATGAGGTGCTTGCTGTTCGCAGACGAAGGGGTATATTACAAAATACAGCGCGATGTAATAGCCCACGCGCGTGCGATATGAAAAACGACGACGACATCATTCCCGTATCTATCTTCGATATATACCCCTACCCCGATGCACAGCAGGGGATCGGGTCTCCGCAAAATTTTCTCGTGTTGCTCAAAGGTGAAGCCGACGAGCGCGTCGTTCCGATCACAATTGGTCATTTCGAAGGTCAGGCGTTAGCCATGGCCATGCGCAAAGTCTCTATGCCGCGGCCGCTGCCGCACGATCTGCTGCGCAATGTTTTGCAGCATATGGGCGCTCGCGCCGATCGGCTGGTTATTCACACGCTGGATGACGATGTGTTTCACGCCTGTTTGCACATTGACGCGCCCGGCGACGCGCTGCCGCTCGACTGCAGGCCCAGCGATGGAATGATTATCGCCACCCAGCTTGCCATTCCGCTCTTTATTAGCGTGCAGGTGCTCGAAAAAGCCGGTCGCATCATTGAGATTGCCGAGAGTGCGGGCGTAGGGCACCCCGAGTGCGACGATGACGACGTAGTGGATACTGTAGAAGATTGCGCGGAGGCCGAGGACGAAGTCTGTCCCGAAGAGCTGAGTGAAGTGGACAGGCTCAAGGCCCATCTCGACTGGCTTATTGCACAGGAAGCGTATGAAGAGGCGGCGGAGGTAAGGGACCAGATAAGCAAGATGGAAGGGCAGAGCGACTAACCCGTCCGCTGCGTACAGTTAGAAAAAGCCCCCGGACCGCTCAATGCGGCTGGGGGCTTTTCTCGTGCGGTTAGGTGGTTGTGCTCAGGTTCGACCAAAGAGCTGCCAGCTGCGCCCCGGCCGCTCGACGCGAAAGGTTTCCACGTTGCCGCGATCCTGTGACATAACGTAGCAGGTGCATCCGTCGGGGCCGCCAAAGGCAATGTTGCTCGGATTCTGCCCGTGCAGTGCGATTTCCAACAGCACGTCGCCAGCTGGTGATAGCTTGGCGATTGTGCCCTTGCCGTGGCGCGTTATGTAGAGGTTGCCGTCGATATCACAGCGCATGCCGTCCATATTGAAATCGGGAAATTGGATCAGCAGGCGCTTGTTGGTAACGGCCCCATCGGTTTGTATGTCATAGGCCCAGACGTTGCGCTGAACGCTCTCGTTTACGTAGAGCGTCCTCTCGTCTGGGCTCACTTCAATGCCGTTGGTCGTGCCCATATCGGGGTCGATGGTATGGGCCGTGCCGTCGCCGTCGATCCGCCATATCTGCCCTGTGCTCTCCGCCCAATTGGGGTCGGAGGCGTAGACGGTATCGTCGGCGGCAATGGCGATGTCGTTGGGCTGGTTCATCGTTGGTTCGTGCGCATAGACGGAGACGTCCCGCGTTTGCATATCGATGCGCAGCACGTTGTGACCGGTGTAGTCCGCAACCAGCATATCACCCGAGCTGTGAAAGCGTATTCCATTGCCCGTGCTGCCCTCGGGCAATTCGACAAAGACGCTGCAGGTCCCATCGGGCGTCACTTTGCCAATGGTTCCCTGGTGATGGAAGTTGACGGCGTATAGGGTGCCATCGGCGTCGCAGGCGGGCCCTTCTATACCCGAAGTAAAACCTCCTGGGTCGGTTAATTGGCTGCTCTCGTATAGGTTGGACATGCCGTTCTCCATGCGCTCGGCGCCGTTTGTGCGTTGACCAGTGCTGCCGTTGGTAATATAATCCATCCCGACAGTGCGCACCCATTCAATGGAGAGATTCTATGTTATTGCGATACAGTATTGCCATCGCTTTGGCCGGCACGTGCCTGGCCACGTCACCGCTGTTGGCCCATTGCGAAGTGCCCTGTGGCATATACGGAGACGATGCGCGCTTTGCCGCTATTGCCGAAGACGTGCAGACGATAGAAAAGGCCATGGGGATGATTGGCGATTTGGCGGGCAAGACCGACGCCCAGAGCGCGAATCAGCTGGCGCGATGGGTGGTGACAAAGGAAGAACACGCCAATAGAATTCAGGAGTCGGTAACCCAGTACTTTATGACGCAGCGGCTCAAAGCGCCCTCCGAAGAAGATACAGATGCGTTCGCGGTCTACGTGGAAAAGCTCGTGCTGCTGCACAAAATGCTGCGCACGGCTATGCTCTGCAAGCAGTCGACCGACGCGGCGCACCCGCAGGCATTGCACGATTTGCTGCACGCATTTAAGGAGGCGTACGCAAAGTAGCACAGCGGCACGGCTATACGCCGAACTCTTTTTCCCGTCCCGCATGCGCGGGGCGGGATTTTTTATTGGAGCAGGACGAGCTTGCCAACGGCGCTTTGTGCGCCCTGCTGCACGCGATAGAAGTAGACGCCCGAAGCGGCGGGTATGCCGCGCTGGTCGCGGCCATCCCACCGCATCGCTTCGGCCGGTGAGGAAAGAGTGCGCACCCGCCGTCCGCGCACGTCAAAAATGTCCAGCTGTGCGGGCATTGCGAGTGGGGTCGATACGTCGAAGTATGCGATGTCGCTAAAGGGGTTGGGATAGGCTGAAACCGCCCATGGCGGCACTGCGGGTTTGGATGCGCCTTGTTCGGCGATGTGCCAGCGCCGCTGGAAAACCTCCCTGCCGCGGCGCATATACACGGACAGCGTATCGACCGACTGCGCACAGCAGTTATAGGAGATCTGCCCCTTGCGCAGGGGGATGCGCCGTCCGTTGGCATACCATGTGAAGCTGAGCGGTCGATCGTCTAGGGTGTGAAATGAAAAGAATGCGTTGCGGCCGCGGCGCATAAATACGGTGCTATCTGCGGGTGTAAATACCAGTTGAGTGCGCAGCGGCGGATAGACGGTCACGGGCTGAAGCGAAGTGGCGTGTTGGCCAAGATGCGCCACTAGGTTGCTGCGTCCCGGCGTTAGAGCGCGCAGAGCAGTGCCGTTGTTTTCGACGCGTATAACGCTGCTGTCTGACGATGTCCACCGTCCTTCTTGGCGTATGCGCACGCGGCGTCCAGTAGACCAATGGGCGATGAGGGAGGGGCTGCCTGCATCACCTTGAATCATGTGCAGATATACATCGGCTATACTGAGGCCGATCAGCAGCGGGCGCTCGTCGCGCGGAGAGAACCGCTGGGCGACGCCGGGGCTGGTGTGTTGCTCTATGCGGCTATCGCTCCATACGAGCGATTGGCGCGGGGGCGATGGGAGGTCGTACGTGAACAGGGCAAGCGTATCGTTTGCGTCGGGGCTGAGCAGAAATACGGTATCGCGCACATTGTCTAGCCCATTTCCTATGCGTCCATCGGCGCTGAAAAAACCATCGCCTTTTGGGGCGTGAGCGCCGAATACGGCGATGCGCTGGCCCGGCGCAATGCGCGTGCCTTCAGGGAAGGTGAAACTGCTTTTATATGCATCGCCTAGCAGCATACCGCTCATGTCGATTGCTGCGGAATCCACGTTTACTATCTCTACGAACTCATCGGCATAGGGTTGGCGCCGCCCGTCGCCGTTGGCATCGCCGGCCAGACCGGGCGGCGGGTCGGCTAGCACTTCGCTGATGCGCAGCTGCGGGCGCGGCCGCACGTGGAGCTCATACGCCTGCCTCGCTAAGCCGCCGCGGCCATCGGTTACTTGAAAGGCGATGGAATGGCGTCCGGGCTGATCGGGAGCGCGACCTTGGAGCAGCCCGCTGGCATAGTCAAGGCGGAAGCCGGCGGGTGCTCGGTCGAGAGAGAAGACGAGTGTGGCGCCCTCGGGATCTACGGCCTGCGCCTGGTAGGCGTAGAGGCCGCTTGCGTAGACGGATGTCGGCGGAGTGGAGATGATGCGCGGCTGCTCGTTGGGCGGCGGCAACGGCGCCTGCGTCTGCAGCGCGGCCTGCGCTAAGAAACCCATATCCGACCAAGCCTCGACCCGGGTATGGCCGATGCGACGGGCGTGCACTATACCGTGCCGGTCGACGGCTGCGATGTTGGTGTCGAGCGATAACCAATATGCTGCAGTGGCTGCGATGGTGTCTATTGCACTGCGGTACATGCCGCGTAAGTAGGCGGGAGCGCGCTGTTCTAGGCGCAGCGCAGGCAGGACTAGATCAAAGCGTTCGTAGAGGGGGCGTTCCCGGCCCGGTGAGTAGGGTGCGCGCGCAGGTAACCGTCCGTGTGGAATGGACTGCTGCTCGTTTAGGTGCAGCGACTGGCCGTCTGCGCTAGGGGGAAAGGCATAGCTGTGCACGGTGTCGCCGTTGGCATCGATGAGCAGGATGGTGTCGCCGCCGTTGCTCAGCCCGTTGCCGATGCGCCCGTCGTCCGTGAAAAACCCCTTTTGCGGATTGGGCGAACCGCCGCCGAACAGGACGACATAGCTGTCCGCCGCGGCGATGGTACCGTTGGGGAAAGTGAAGCGCCGCGCGGCTGTGGCGTCGTCGTCGGACAGGTGCCAACCCGATAGGTCGAGGCTCGGTCCGGCGTTAAACAGCTCGATGAACTCGTCCGCATACGCGTCGAATACGCCGTCTCCGTTGGCGTCATCTAGGGGACTGGCCAAGACTTCGCTTATGCGGATATGGGCGGAAGCGGGGTGCGCTGTGCGCGTAGACCGCGTGCTCTGGTTGTCTACGCCGCGTTGTTCATCGGGCGTTGGGATAGCGCGCGGCAGGCCATAGGGCGTGCCGTAAAGGGTCGCGTGACCGGTAAACGCATCATCGCGTTTCGGGCGTATGGAAGATTGCTGAGTGGGCCAACGGCTGCCGTTGACGCGGTCGACGGTGTCGCCGCTGGCATTGATGAGGAGTATGGTATCGCCGCCGTTGCTCAGCCCATTGCCGATGCGTCCATCGTCCACAAAGGCGGGTACTCTCAGGCCTGTTGGTCGCCCGCCGCCAAAGAGCAGCAGCCGAGCACCGGGAGGTAGGATGGCTGTGCTCGGGAAGGAAAAGCGCGCCTCGGCGGCAACGTCGTCGTCGGATAGCTGCCACCCGGCTAGGGCGACGGTATCGGTGCCGGCGTTGAAGAGCTCGATAAATTCATCCTCATAGGCATGGCGCTGGCCGTCGCCGTTGGCATCGTCCGGTGGATCGGCCAGTATCTGGCGTATAAAGGGTCCAATGGATGCTGCCATTGGATTTGTGTCGAGTGGCGCGGGTGGTGAAGAGGTTGTCCTGCCACCGCCTGCATGTGCACCTGGCGAAAAGGGCTGTGGGAAGAGCGAAAGGTGCGCGGTGAACATACCGTCGGTCCCGCGGACGGAAGATTGCTGAGTGGGCCAATGGTTGCCGTCGACGCGATCTACGGTGTCGCCGTTGGCATCGATGAGAAGTATGGTGTCGCCGCCGTTGCTCAACCCGTTGCCGATGCGCCCATCGTCTACGAAGGCAGGTGCGATTAGGCCGGTGGGCTGGCCGCCGCCAAAGAGCAGCAGCTGGGTTCCGGGGGGTAGAAGGGTCGCCTCGGGAAAGGCGAAGCGCGCTTCGGGCGCGACGTCGTCATCGGACAGGTGCCATCCAGTCAGGTCGACGGTGTCGGCGCTGGCGTTGGACAGTTCGATGAATTCGTCCTCGTAGGCATGGCGCTGACCGTCGCCGTTGGCATCGCCCAACGGGCCGGCGGGTGGGTCGGCGAGAATTTCGCTGATATAGACGTCCGCCGCGTGCGCCGAGACGCCGGAAACGCAGAGCGCGGCAAGGGCAAGTATGTAGCGGTGGGCATGCATAGTGCGCGCTGTGGCAAAAGGCATTCCACTGGGCTGCCTGCCGCGTTAGTTGCGCTTAAACAATGATTTGTGCGTCGCGCAAGTGCGGTTAGCGCGAACGGGGACGTTTCCTGGACACCGCAGAGCCGTCACGCGTCTTACACGCCGATTGCACATCAATGTGCTGCGAGTATATTCGCCCTACACCTCTTCAACCCGCCTGCGAGATACCCTCATGCCCCCTATTGTCGCGTTGTTCGCTGTCCTCTCGTGTGCTGTCTCTGCAGAAGCGCAGATCGCCTTTACCGAGCGCGCGCTGCAGGCCGGGGTTGCCGACGGCGGCGCGGCCAACGGCGCGGTTTTTGGCGATTATAACGAAGACGGATGGCCTGATCTCTTTGTCGCTCGTCTGGAAGTGGGTGCGAGTTCGCTGCTCTATGCCAATGCCGGCAACGGCACTTTTGCCGACGAGAGCGCCCTAGTCGAAGGCGTCGGTCGCTCGATGGGGGGCGTATTTGTCGACTACGACGGCGACGGCGATCGCGATCTCTACGCCGTGCGCTTTAACGAGTCCAATGCCCTGCTGCGCAACGAGCGCGGTGCACTGGTTTTGTTGCCAGAAGATGAGTTGGCTGCAGGCCATCCCGGCGCAACGTCGGCGGTCTTTGCCGATTTTGATGGCGACGGGCAGCTCGACCTTTACTCCACCCATCGCTACGTAAGTGCCAACCAGTATTTTCCTTCCTTTTCGACCAGCGGATTTGTCGAGCGCACGCACGAGCAAAGCGGCCTGCGCTCGGGCCGTGAGACTTTTGCTGCCGTAGCCTTTGACTACGATGGCGATGGTGATCAGGACCTATACGTCGCAAACTTTGGCTTTGCCGATTTACTGCACCGCAACGACGGGCGCGGTGCGTTCACGCAGGTCGCCGAGTCGGCCGGGCTGGGTGGAAGCGATTTTAGCGTAGCGGGCCTGCCGGCCGATTACGACGGCGATGGCGACTTTGACCTCTACGTGCTGCACGCCAACGAGCGAGAAAATGCGCTGTGGGAAAACGTGGGCGACGGACGCTTTGAGCGACATCTCAGCGCGGCCGAGGGGCGCAGCAGCAGCGCAGGCGGCGTGGCAGCCGATTTCGACTTGGATGGCGATATCGACATTCTCGTCTCCAATTTGGGCAAGGTCGAGATCTATGCCAATGGAGGGGACGGTCATTTTGACGATGTTTCGTCAACGGCGGTGCCGCTGCCGCTGCGCGCCGACTCGTTTACGGCTGGCGTGGCTGTCGCCGACTACGATTTGGACGGCGACGTCGACGTATTTCTCTGCGGCATGCGCGGTGCCGACGCGCTGTTGCGCAACGAGCGCAGCGCGGGGCACTGGTTGGCCTTTGAGTGGCCGCCGGGCAGCGAAGGAGCGCGCGTGCAGGTGCGGCAAGACGATAGCCGACAAGTGCGCCAGCAGCGCGTCGATACGCAGTTGGGTAGCGCTGCAGCGGGTGCTCATTTTGGTCTGCGCACGGACGCTGCGGTCGACGTAGAAATCGACTGGCCCAGCGGCCAGCGTCAGGTTCTTGACGCCGTGGCCGTGGATCAGGTCGTGCCGTTGGTCAGGCCCGTTGCCGAGCGCGATGTGGCCATTGCTGCCGTGCATGCGCCGACGGGTGCCCAGCGGTGGGACACGCTGCGACCGGAAGTCGATGTGGCCAACCTTGGCGCGCAGCGCGCGCAGGGGGTCGTGCTGCGCGGATACATTTCGGCCGATGGACGAGTTCTGTACGATGAGCGCGTGCGCGTTCTCGGACTGGATAGCGGCCAGCGTGCGCGGGTTGAACTACCGCCTTTTTCCCCGCAGCGCAGCGGCCAGTATCGGATAGAATTCTCCCTTGAAGGCGATGATGAAGTGCCCCAAAACGACCGCTGGCAGCGTAGTCTATACTGGCATCCCTTTGTCGATGTCGCTGCTGATATGGGTGTAACCGATCCGGAGGGTGCCGGCTGGGCGGCGGCCATGGCCGATGGCGACGGCGATGGCGACGTCGATCTCTACATCTCCAACGGCGGTTCATTCGGTGCGGGTGAGAACGTGTACTACCGCAACGACGGCGATCGCTTTACCGACGTTACACGCGAGAATGGCACGGCGGATTCGGGCAACGGCACAGGGGTTGTCTTTGCCGACTTCAACGGCGACGGGCATCAGGATATCTTTATGGCTAAGGGCGGTTTTCTGCCGCCGGGAGAAGCCGATCGCCTGCTCTACAACAGCGGGGATGGAACCTTTGTCGATCGGAGCCAAGAGGCTGGCCTGGATGCGGTGCAGGCCAGCTATGCTGCGGCAGTGGGCGACTACGATGGAGACGGCGCGCTCGACCTGTATGTATCTATGTTTCGCGGCCAATCGAATAGGCTCTATCGAAACGGTGGAGATGTCTTTATCGACGAGAGCAGATCTCGGCGCATTGTCAGCTACCAGCGCTTTACCGGGTCAGCTGCTGCCTTTGCCGACTTTGATATGGACGGCGATATGGATCTCTACGCCAGCATGTATGGGATCTACGATGCGTTTTATGCCGAAGTGGGCGATTCGTCGTACGCCACAGCGGAGGTCGGTGACGAGGGCGACGCCGTGGGCTTGGCGATGGGCGATTACGATGGCGATGGCGATCTCGACCTTTTCGTCGCCAACCAGAGCTGGCGCAGCGGTCTGTGGCGCAACGATCTGTCGACGAGGACGTTTGTCGACGTAGCCAGCCAGAGCGGGGTTGAAAATCAGGGTCCGGGCACGGGCTGCGCGTTCGGCGATTACGACAACGACGGCGATCTCGATCTCTTTGTCGTCAACGGACACGATGCCGATCGCGTCTATATGAATCGCGGTGATGGCACGTTTATCGATGTGGCGATGGCATTGGGTATGGCCGATACGGTGCGCGCGCGCGCCGTCTTGCTGAGCGATTACGATGGGGACGGCGACCTGGACCCCTACGTGGTTAACGAGCGCCGTCCCAACCGCCTGTATCGCAACGACGGCAGTGGGGCCCACTGGCTGCAGGTGCGCGCGCGCGGCGTGCAGAGCAATCGAGATGCAGTGGGCACCCGCCTATCGCTGTATGCCAACGGGCGCGCGCTGCATAGGCAGGTTAACGGCACGGCGGGCATGGGGCACAGTAGCCGCGTCGTCAGTTTTGGGTTGGGCGGTGATACGCGCGTCGATTCACTCGTGCTCCACTGGCCGAGTGGCCGCGTGCAGCGCCTGGTCGATCTGCCCATTAATCGGCGCATTGAGGTGGTCGAGGGCCAGCGCGCAACGTCGGTGCGCGATCGGGAAGAATCTCTACCGCAGACCATGCAACTGCTAGCCAACTACCCCAACCCGTTTAACGCCGAGACGCGCATCGGTTTTGAAGTAGCCAAACGCGGCCCTGTGCAACTGGTCGTTTACAACGCCCTTGGACAGCGCGTGCGGAGCCTATTGGCCCAAGAAATATCGGCGGGGCGCTACGAGCTTAAATGGGATGGGCGCGACGACGGAGGAATGCATATGGCTAGCGGTGTCTACTACTATCGGCTGCATGCGCAGGAGAGCACGCGGAGCCGCGCGCTGCTCCTGCTGCGCTAGCGCTCCTGGGCGGCGCTTATTTAGAACGCGCCGATCAGCGATACGCGGTGCACATCGCCCAAATCGACATAGGAAGAAAAGGCGTAGTCGAGCCGATAGCGCTTGGCGGCAAGGCCCGCCCCCGCCGTCAGCCCCATGGCTTCTTCGCCCGCTGAGCCTACTGGCTGCATGCTATAGCCGGGGCGCAGATACAGGCCGTTAAGAGGCTGGACTTCGAGGCCCAGTGCCAGATAGGGGTCGCCGTCGTTGGGCACGTTGAAATCGGCCAACAGCAGCATGGGCACCGGCATGTGCGCCGGCTGGTGCGACAGGCCAAAGCGCATGTGCACAGGCAGCGAATCTTTGAAGTCGCCCGCGTAGGCGCTGCGCACAAAGCCGAGATTGCTCAACGAAGCGCCGATGTGCATGCCCTGCAGAGGACCGCGGGCCAGCAGGCCGAGATCAAAGGCGTAGGCATCGGAAGAGAATTCGTCGATGTTGGAATAAATCGCTTTGAGGTTGGCTCCCAGCGTCAGCCAGTCTTTCCACACGGGCTGGGCGACGGATAGATACGCGGCCATGTCGGCTGCGGAAAACGAACCCAAGTCGCGTCCTTCCTCGTCCGTGCGCTGCATATTCCCATACGTGACATAGTTGGCGCTGATCGCCCATACGCGCTTGTCAGATGGCATGGCTACGCTGATAAAGCCGGCCTGTGAATCGACTAGGTAGCTGTTGAGCGAGACGGCAGCCGTGCGCTGGGTAATGCCAAATAGCCCGGCCGGATTCCACGCCGCGGCTTCGGCATCGCCTGTGACCGTTGCGTAGGCTCCGCCGAGCGCGGCGGCGCGCGCGCCCACGCCGATTTTCAGAAAGTTGTATCCCGTGGTGCCGGCGTTGGCGTTAATGGCCTCGGCCGGTAGAGTTGCACAGAGCAGCAGGGCCAAGAGCGCGGTCAGTAGACGCATAAGAGCAGATCTCCAGTTTCTCAGGTAGACTCGATCAAGCGGCGGCGCGTTCCAGCGCGTAGGCTGCGCGCAGCAGCACGTCCTCCCCCAGCACGGGTGCCAGCAGCTGTGCGCCGATGGGGAGGCCGTCGGTTGCCGTGGCAAACGGCACGGAAATTCCCGGAATGCCCGCCAAGTTGACCGAGGCCGTGTATATGTCGTTTAGATACATCTGCAGCGGGTCCTCTAGCTGTTCGCCCAGCGCAAAAGCCGTTGTGGGCGCAACCGGCGACAGCAGCACGTCGCAGCGGGCAAAGGCCTCGTCAAAGTCGCGGCGAATCAGCGTGCGCACTTTTTGCGCTTTTAAATAGTAGGCGTCGTAGTACCCCGTGCTCAGCGCGTAGGTCCCGAGCATAATGCGTCGTTTCACTTCGGCGCCAAACCCCTCGCTGCGCGTCTGCAGATACATTTCCAATAGATCTCTGCTCTCATCTGCGCGATGGCCAAATTTGACGCCGTCGTAGCGCGAGAGGTTGGCCGAGGCTTCGGCCATGGCGATCAGGTAGTAGGTGCCTATGCAATATTCCGGGTGGCCGGCAACGGGCAGGCTCACATCGACCAATTCGGCACCGGCTTCCTGCAGGGCGCGCGCCGCGGCGCGCACGGCATCGCCGATTTGCGCGTCGAGCTGCGCGGGAAAAAACTCATTGGCCAGCCCGATTTTCATTCCGCGCACGTCGCCGTCAAGCAGGGCGCTATAGTCTGGAACGGGGGCGTCAATAGAGGTCGAGTCGCGCGGGTCGTGCCCGGCGACGGCGCCCAGAAGCAGCGCGGTGTCGCGCACGTCCTTGCCCATGGGGCCAATTTGATCCAGCGAAGAGGCATAGGCGACTAAGCCGTAGCGCGAGATGCGTCCGTAGGTCGGTTTGAGCCCGACGATGCCACAGTAGCCGGCCGGTTGACGCACCGATCCTCCGGTGTCGGAACCGAGGGCAAGAATCGTCTCGTCGGCCGCTACGGCCGCCGCGGAACCGCCGCTAGATCCACCCGGCACGCGCGCGGTATCGCGCGGGTTGCGCACCGGACCAAAGTGTGAATTTTCGTTGGAGGAGCCCATGGCGAATTCGTCCATATTGGTCTTGCCTAGAAAGACCAATCCGGCTTCGCGCAAACGGGCTACAGCGGTGGCGTCGTACGGGGCGATGTAGTTTTCGAGAATGCGAGAACCGCAGGTCGTGCGGCCGCCGCGCACGCAGAGCACGTCTTTAAGGGCAATTGGAATGCCGGCCAGTGGGCCGAGCGCATCGCCGGCTTCGCGCTGGCGATCGACCGCGTCGGCCTGAGCCAGTGCTCCATCGGCATCGACGCTGATAAACGCATTGATTTCACCGTCGACGGCGGCGATGTGATCGAGTGTGGCCTGCGTAATTTCGCGCGATGTAATGTCGCCCGCTTGCAGGCGCTTAGATAGTTCGTGTGCCGTTTCTCTGTTTAGCGCCATCTATGCGGATCAGGCCTGTTTTTCGGCGCGCTGCTCGGCGCTGTTTTCCCCGTCAGCACCGTGATTGGGCGCATTTTGTGCGACGGAGTCGGTCGGTGCCGACGTCTCGATCTTGCTGCCCTGCGCATCGGGCTTTGGCGCGTTGATATCCATTTCGTCTTGGACGTCGCGCATCGCCGTGCGAAACTCGCGAATGCCCTTGCCCAATCCCTGCGCCATCTCGGGAATGCGCTTGGCGCCAAAGACGAGCAAGATAATGACCAAGATAATGAGTATTTCCCAGTGGCCCATGCCAAACATGGCGTTTCCTCCTCAGGACGACTTAGTAGCTATACTTAAAGTAGTACCAACCAACGAATATGCCCAATAGGGTAATTGCATTAAAGCGCAGAGACAGTTCAAAAGAGAATGACAGAATAATCAGGTTGAACATATGCGGACCGATGGCATAGGTCACGTACTGCAAAAGCGCGCGCTCGACAATGGTGTCCGATCCGGCGATAAAGGCGAGTATCACGCGCAGCACCTCGCCGAGAATGTTGGCGCCGAGCATGCCCGTGAAGAGTATGAGCACCAGGTGACTGGCGGGTTTGTCGCGCAACATACGTGCCTAGGCGTGTTGGGTTACTTCGTCGCTAAATAGGCCGATGACCCAGCGGTATATGCCGGAGAAAATGTAGATGATCGTCATCGGGAAGAAATACTCGCTCTTGTAGATGATTAGCGCGATGGAGACACCGAAGAACAGCTGCTTAAAGCGATCGGCAAAAGAGGTGCCGCGGAAGTTGGGCACGGTGTCGTAGTCAAAGCGACTGACCATGAGAAAGGCGAGGAAGAGCACTAGCAGCGCGGCGGCGGGTGTGGAGTAGGCCGTCGGCCAGGCTTCCTCAAAAACGGCGTACTGCGTCAGGCAGATAGCCGCTGTCGGAATGGGTAGGCCCAGGTAGTAATCCTCGTCTTTTTCGCCGCTGAGGCTGATGGTGTTAAAGCGCGCCAGTCGCACCGCACCGCAGAGCAAATAGGCGAAGGCCAGGGCCAATCCCCAGCCCGAATTGAGGTATCCCTGGTATATGATGACGGCGGGCACAAAACCGAAGGTGCAGACGTCGACAATTGAGTCGAACTGGATGCCAAAGATGGAATCCTTACCCATCGCACGGGCGATTTTCCCATCCATCTTATCGATCACGGCCCCTAAGAAGACGAGCCAAGCCGCCGGTATATAGCTGCCTTGGAACGCGTAGTGCAGGGCCAGAAAACCGCAGAGCAGGTTGGACGCCGTGAACAGCTGCGGTATGATCACTCGCATGGGTTACTCCATTTAGTGTGTTGCCACTACCAGCGCTGTCGGTAGCGCGGCCATTCTTCCAGGCGCATGGTAAGCGATAGACTCTCGCCGTAGCGCATAACGCTCAGCGAGCACTCTTCGTCGACGCGCAGTCCCCTCAATACGCCGAGGGCGTCTTCGCCGCTGCGCATCTTCTCGCCGTTGATGGCGACGATCACATCGCCGCTTTCCAGCCCAGCGCGGTCGGCGGGACTATCGACGGCGATCTTAACCACCAGCGCCCCTTCGGTGGACTGCAGCGAAAGGTACGAAGCCAGGCGCTGTGTGATGTTCTTGAGGGCGATAATACCGCTCCATGCGCGGCGAACCTGGCCGTGTTTCTGCACTTCGTCCAGGAAGGTGCGCGCCGTGCCGATCGGTATGGCAAAACCAATGCCAATCGACCCGATACTATAATCGCCTCCAGTATATATAAAGCTATTAATACCAATTACTTGGCCATCAGCATTGACCAGCGGTCCACCGCTGTTACCGGGGTTGATCGCCGCATCTGTCTGGATCATATCCCGGTAGTAGTGCTCGCCCTGCGGCTGCGGAAAGTCGCGGTCGAGTGCGCTGACGACGCCGATGCTCACAGTGGGGCCCAAGTCAAAGGGATTGCCTATGGCAATGGCCCACTCACCAACCAAAATATCGTCCGAATCACCTAGGGACGCAACCGGCAGATCGTCGGCGTCGACCTTCAGTACGGCTAAGTCGGAGCCGATGTCGGAAGCGATGTAGCGCGCCTCCAGCGTGCGTCCGTCCGGCTCGGGAAGAGATACGGTAATGCGGCGCTCGTTCTGGGTCTCTCCGCCGATGACGTGATCGTTGGTGAGGATATACCCTTCGGAATTGACGACGAAGCCGGAACCGGTAGAAGGGCGCTCGCTGTGCTCGGGCACGACGTAGTAAAACGGCGAAAAAAAGTCCCAGAATGGATCCCGCAGCCGGTAGGGGCGCAGCGAACGGACGCGCGTTGTCACGTGCACGCTGACGACGGCCGGCTGCACCTTCTCCACGGCGCTGACGACGGCCGTGCGGCGCGACTGCGCGATTTCATCGCACCGTGCTACGCCGTGTAAAAGACATGATGAAAGGGCCGCCAATAAGAGCGCTTGCAGGGCCGATCTCCCGGGTGTCAGTTAGTGCATAACAATAAGTAATAACACGTATATATGCAAAGTAAACTTCAGCTGTCGTAGCGCACCCAAAGCAGGTGTAAACCGCAGGCAGGTGCCGTGCGTCCGGCCGCTTCGCGGCGACCGTCTTGCAGGAGATGGGCAAGATCTTCTGGGGGGCGCTTGCCCAGACCGATTTCCACCATGGTGCCGACGAGGATGCGCACCATGTGGCGCAAAAAGCGGTTGCCTTCGATCTCAAAGGTCAGTGCGCGTCCCTCGCGGCGCCACTCGGCTGCGTAGAGGGTACAGTGCAGGTCGTCGGGTGGAGGGTCCTGCTTACAAAAGGCGCCAAAAGCGTGCGTGCCGAGCAGGCTCGAGCAGGCCGTTTGCATGCGCTCCACGTCGATGGGAGCGGAATGCGTCCAGGTGTAGCGGCGCCCCACGGCGCGTTTGCCCTGGTGGATGCAGTAGCGATAGCGCTTGCGCTTGGCGCTGTA
>JAYPJE010000014.1:0-45447 GCA_038128265.1 Gemmatimonadota bacterium | reverse complement strand
CCTCCTCGACGTCGAGTATGCTGATATCGGCGGGCAATATGCCGTTGAGGCCGCGCAGTATGCGCGCGACGGGCAGCGGTGCATGCGTATGAAAGTGGGCTACCTGACCCAGCGCGTGCGTGCCGGCGTCCGTGCGCCCTGAGCCGGTGGGCACAACGGGTTCGCGCAGCAGGGTTTGCAGTGCACGCGCTAGTTCGCCCTGCACGGTGCGTCCCTGGGCCTGGATCTGCCAGCCAACAAAGTCGCTGCCGTCGTATTCGATAAGCAAGCGGATGGCGCGCACGCCCTAGCGACTCCAGTAGATAGCGGCGATGGCTGACAGGGCGATCAACGCGGCGATGGAGTCGCCTCGGCGCAGCGCCAGCTGGTGGTAGTGCGTGCGCGGTGCGCCGGGTTCGTAGCAGCGGCTCTCCATGGCCAGTGCCAGTCGATCGGCGCGTTCAAAGGCGGCGACAAAGAGGGGGATGAGCAGCGGAACGAGGCTGCGCGCACGCCGTATGGGATGGCCGCTGAAGTCGGCGCCGCGCGAGATCTGCGCTTTGCGCAAGCGCTCTGCTTCATCGACGAGGACGGGAATAAAGCGCAGGGCGATCGAGACCATCAGGGCTAGCTCCGCCACGGGCACGCCGATGCGTTTTGCCGGAGCGAATAGGCGCTCTAAACCAGCCGTTAGCTGCATGGGTGAAGTGGTGAGCGTCATCAGCGCAGCGGCAATGACTACGGTGGCCAGGCGCAGGCAGAAAAAGGCGCCGGTGCGCAGGCCCTCGGCGCTGACCGACCAGCGGGTTAGGGGGATGGACCACAGCGATTCGCCCGGCGTCAGAAAGGCGTGCAGACCCAGTGTGAAGGTAAAAAGCCAGACAAAAGCGCGCAGGTTGGCCAGCACCAGGCGCACCGGCAGCTTGGAAAGGATCGCCGTCAGCGCCAGCAGGATGGCAAAGATTGCGAGAGCGGTGAAACTGTGGGCCGACAGGGCTGCGATCATAAGGGCCATCGTGCCGACGAATTTAGTGCGCGGATCGAGCCGATGTACAGGTGAATCGAGTGCTACGTAGCGCCCCAGCGTTATATCCTGCAGCGCGGGCATGGCCTAGCGGAGAAACTGCACGTCAAAGGCCCCAGCCGCATCGGCGCTCGTGCCATCGATGAGGCCGGCCTCGACCATTTGCTGGCGCAATTCGCTCCAGCGCGCGGCGCTCATGTGGCCCAAGCCCTTGTCGCCGGCGACTGCGTCGAGCACCAGCGGCCGCGACTCTTCGGCTCCGTAGCCGAGAATGTCCATCCCCATCTCCGGGTTGAGCGAGTTGATGTGGCGATTGGTTTCCTGCGGTTCGCGCAGATAGTGCTCCCAGCCCTGGATGCTGGCCTCGACGACGGCTCGCACTAGGTCGGCGCGCTGGCCAATGGTTTCCTCCGTGGCGATGAGCACGCTGGCATAGGGGTTAAAGCCGATGTCGGAGACCAACAGTGCCCGCGGATCGCCGCCCTGCTGCCGGGCGACAAACGGTTCGCTAAAGACGTACCCCTGCTGTGCGAAGTTGGGATTGGCGAGAAATTGACTGACGTTGCCCGGATAGGGAACGATATTGACGCCTTCGAGCGGATACTTCCAGCGCAGGTAGTGCGAAAAAGCGGGGCGCTGCGACATCGCCAGCGTGATATCGCGCAGCTGTTCAATGCGTTCAATGCCCGAGGAGGCGTGCACCATAATGCAGCGCGGGTTGATCTGGTAGGGCGCCATCAGCGCGACAACGGGGGCCTGTTGGGCACGCGCGTAGAGCACATCGTCGGCATTGGTGACGCCAAATTCGACCGCGCCCGTAGCAACGCGCTGGATGACCGGCGCGTCGGGGCCGCCGCCCAAGATTTCTACGTCTATCTGGCGCGCGGCGTAGTAGCCGTGTATCTGCGCGGCGTAGAATCCGCCGTGTTCCGCTTCGGGAAACCAGTTAAGGGCGAGGCGCACGCGCGTCGTGCCCTCCTCTGTCGGAGGGGGCGTTTCGCTCCCTCCACAGGCTAGGAGCAGCAGGCTGGAAACGAGATAGCACATCGTTTTCATGGGATCACCTTTCAATGGATGGACGTCGCCTCACTGCGCGCCACCCCAGCGGCGCAGCAATAAATGACTTACTAGGCCAACGGCGCTAAATATGGCCAGACCGAGTAGCGTACAAAATAGGATGCAGGCAAATAGGTAGTCGGTTTTGGCCTGTCCGCTAGTTTGGATAATCAGATAGCCTAGACCGAAGTCGTCGGTTCCATAGCCGGCGAAAAACTCGCCGACGATTGCACCAATAACAGACAGCCCGCTGGAGATACGCGCGCCCGTTAGCATATTGGGGACGGCGTTGGGAACGCGCAGCTTAAAGAGAATCTGCCAGCGATTGGCGTTGTTGAGCGCAAAGAGATCGAGTAGGCGTGGATCGACCTGCGTAAGGCCGGCGGTCGTATTGGCGATAATGGGAAAGAGCGAGATTATGAACGACACGGCTACGACCCCTTGCAGGCCGTAGCCGATCCACAGCACAATCAGCGGCGCAATGGCGACGATGGGCACGGTTTGCAAAAAAATCGCGTAGGGGTAGAGGCCGCGTTCAATAATGCGCGACTGCGAAAAGAGCAGTGCGACAGCAAAGCCAAAGGCAAAGCTGAGGGCAAAGCCGCTCAGCGCACCCATCGCCGTAAGCAGGGCGGCGTCGATCAGCCGCGTGGCGTGCTCCGATACGGCATCGGCTACGCGCGGGGGGCCAGGCAGCAGGTAGGGTGGTATGTCGAATAGCTCGACAAGGGCATGCCAACTCAGGATAAAGAAGGCGAAAAAAAACAGCGGTGGACCGATTTGTTTGACAAGGACACGGGCGTTCATGCGTGGGCCCTCCCCAACTGTTCGGATATATCGCGCGCCAGTTCGGCAAAGTCTGGTTGGTGGCGCAGGTCGGCGTCGCGCGGGTGTTGGAAGGGGATGGCAACATCGGCGACGATGCGCCCGGGGCGCGCGCTCATAACGAGCACGCGGTCGGCCAAGAAGGCCGCCTCGTAGACGTTGTGCGTAATGAATATGCCGGTCCAGCGATCGCGCTCCCACAGGCGCAGCAGCTCTTCGTTGAGCCGTTGGCGCGTTATTTCATCCAGTGCGCCGAAGGGTTCGTCGAGAAGCAATAGGCCGGGCTGTGTGACCAGCGCGCGGGCGATGGATACGCGCATGCGCATGCCACCAGATAGCTGGGCCGGCAGCGCGTCGGCGAACTCGCTCAGTCCGACGGTGGCCAGCACTTCGTCGATACGGGCTTCGTCGCGCTGCTGGCGGATCTCCAGCGGCAGCCCTACGTTGCGGCGCACGCTGCGCCAGGGTAGGAGCGTGGCGTCCTGAAAAACGTAGGCCAGGTCGCGGCGTCGGCGGCGGGCGTGTATCGGGGCATCGCCGTCGACCGTTAGGTCGCCCGCGGTATGCTCGTCGAGTCCAGCTACGAGGCGCAAAAAAGTCGACTTGCCGCAGCCGGATGGGCCGACGATAGCGGTAAACTGGCCGCGCTCGACTGTCAGGTCTACGTCGGCCAGCGCGCGCACTCCGCCGGTAAACTGCTTGCCCACGCCGCGCGCTATAACCAGTGGATCACTCATGAGGTATTTGCCGTTCAGATCGATGATGCACGGCCAACCATCCATTCGTATAGGATATCGACGGGCTGGAAGAGCAGCGTGCCGAGTGGGTTGAAGTCGCTTGCACTGCCGATGACTACCAGGGCGAGCAGGCTCCACGACAGGGGCTTGCTAATGCGTAGATAGAGCGGCGAAAGGGCAACGGGCAATAGGCCGTAGAGAATCTTGGATCCATCGAGCGGTGGAATGGGCAAGAGGTTGAAAAGGGCCAATAGCAGGCTCACGATCACGAGCGCGTTAATGGCTATGGAGGCGGCAGGCATTGCGGCAAAGCCGCCCGTGCGCAACACGAATGCCAATATAACGGCCGTCACTATGTTGGCAAGAGGACCGGCCAGGGCCACCAACACCATATCGCGGCGGGGCCGGTTGAAGTTGCGCGGATCTACGGGGACGGGCTTGCCCCAGCCAAAGTGGACTAAAACTAGCAGCAGCGTGCCGATCACGTCGAGGTGGGCAAGTGGATTGAGCGTTACGCGGCCCAAGCGCCTGGGCGTTGGATCGCCGAGATAATCCGCTGCGTAGGCGTGGGCCGCTTCGTGTAGAGCGAGGGCGCATAGCACGGCGGGTATCCATATGACAAAGGTCCACATAGCATGTATCCTACGCGCGCGGATGGTAGGTTTTATGCACTTCTCGAATATGCGTGCTGTCTACATGGGTGTAAATCTGCGTCGTCGCAATGTCTGCGTGGCCGAGCAGTTCCTGGACGTCGCGCAGGTTGGCACCGCCTTCCAGCAGGTGCGTGGCAAAGGAGTGGCGCAGCGTATGCGGACTCACTTCCTTTTCGATCTTGGCCTGTTCTGCGGCTTTCTTGATCGTCTTCCACACGCTCATGCGCGAGAGAGGACCGCCCTGTGCGTTGAGAAATACGCGCGTGGCCGATGGGTCGCGCACGTGGTGGGGGCGGCCGCTGCGCAGGTAGGTGTGCAGTGCGCGCACGGCCTGGCCTCCGATGGGCACCAAGCGCGGGTGAGGTCCGGTGATGCGCACTAGGTTTTCGCTCAGGCGCAGGGCGTCTTCGCTTAGCTGGGTTAACTCCGACACGCGCATGCCGGTAGCATAGAGCAGCTCGAGTATGGCGCGCTCGCGCATGCCGAGCGGATCGGACGCATCCGGCGCTTCCATGAGCGCCGTTATTTCCGCCTGCGTGAGCACGTCGGGTAGCCTGCGCTCTATCTTTGGCGATTCGAGTATTTCACTGGGATCGTGCGTGCAGACGCCTTTGAGCAGCAAGTATTGGTGCAGGCGCTTGATGGAGGTCAGGTTGCGCGCCATGGTCGCGGGGCTGAGTCCGGCATCGTGCAGGTCGCGCAAGACGCTGGCTATATGGTCCTGTTGAATGGACGCTGGTTCGGTAACGCGCATATCGGCCAGTTTGCGGAGGTAGCGGCTGAGATCGCGCCGGTAGGCATCCAGCGTGTTGGCCGATAGGCCCTTGTCGCGCTGCATAGACAGCAAGAAGTCGTCGAGGGCACGCTGTAGGAGGTCGGGCAGCGGCGCGTTTTGCTGTGCGGGTCTAGGCATGTTCGGACGGGCGGAGCTCGTCTCCGCCGACGGCTGTGGTGGTCTCGTGTGTCGCCGCGTCGTCCTGTTGATCGTCCGCTAGGTGGCGCTTGATCTCTTCGGCTAGCTTGGGGCTAAAGCCGGGCACGGCAGCGATGTCTTCTACCGATGCGGCGCCTATGCGCTGCACGGAGCCAAACAGTCCGAGCAGGGCGTTGCGACGTTTGGGGCCCACGCCGGGAATGTCGTCGAGGCGCGAGGTGAGCGTGCGCTTGCCGCGCTGTTCGCGGTGATTTTTAAGCGCGAAGCGATGCGCTTCGTCGCGTAGCATTTGCAACAGGCGCAGCGAAGCCGACGTCTTGGGCAAAATGACGGGTGCGCTCTGGCCGGGTAAGAAGACTTCTTCCAACCGCTTGGCTAGCCCGAGGACGGGTTGCCCCTCAGCGCCGACTTCGCTCAGGGCCTGCACGGCGCTGGAAAGCTGCCCTTTACCGCCGTCGACAAGGAGCAGGTCGGGTAGGGGCTCGCCGCGCTCCTGCAGGCCGCGAAAGCGCCGCACGACGACCTGGTGGATCGAGGCAAAGTCGTTGGGTCCCTCTATGTCGCGAATCTTAAAAAAGCGATACTGGCTCCGCTTGGCCTGGCCATCGACAAAGCAAACAAGTGAGCCGACCGAGTCGGTGCCTTGAAAATTCGAGATGTCGATGCCCTCTATGCGGCGGGGAAGCACCTGTAGGTTGAGGTCGCGCTGCAGCGCATAGATCGACTGGGGCACGCGGTCTCGCTTCATTTCGCGCTTTAGCTGGCGCTCTTTCAGCATTTGCTGGGCGTTTTTCTCTGCCATTTCCATCATGCGGGCTTTGGCGCCTCGCTGAGGGGCAAAGAGTTCGACTTTGGAACCCATTTTTTCGCTGAGCCACGCGGCAATATCGCCGGCGTCGGTCGGCAAGGTCGGCAGGTGGATTTCGCCCGGAACAAAGTCGTTTTGTAAGTAGAACTGCCGGGCGAAAGCAGAGATGATTTCTTCGTCTGCCGCCTCCATTACGCCGCCGAGGACGTGGTGTTTCTTGCCGAGCAGGCGCCCTTCGCGAATTTCGAGCACGCTGCAACAGGCCTCGTCGTCGCTGCGCGCAATGGCCATCACATCGCGGTCGACAGGGCCGTCCATGACCACTTTTTGCCGTGCTCGCATCGATTCGAGCGCCTGCAGCTGGTCGCGGTGGCGAGCCGCTTTTTCAAACTGCAGCGCTTCGGAGGCATCTTCCATACGCTGCTGTATCTCGCGCAGCACCTCGGTATTTTGCCCGCGTAGAAAGCGCACGGCATCATCAATGGTCTTTCTGTATTCGACTTCATCAACGCGCTGCTCGCACGGCCCCTCGCAGCGCTTTATGTGGTATTCGAGGCACAGGCGCACGCTTGCGTTCGGCAGGTTGAAATCACAGCTGCGCACGGGAAAAATTTTGCGCAGCATGTCCAGCGTGGTGTGCATTGCGCGGACGTTGCTGTAGGGGCCGAGGTAGCGCGAGCCATCGCGGACGACATTGCGCGTGGCGAATATGCGCGGAAAGGGCTCGTCCGTTATGCGAATAAAGGGGTATTTCTTGTCGTCCTTGAGCTGAATGTTGTAGCGCGGCTTGTGGGCGCGAATTTGCGTCGCTTCGAGGATGAGCGCCTCTTGCTCGGTAGCGGTGACGATGCAGTCGACATCGGCAATGTTGCGCACCAGTGCTTTGAACTGGCGTCGGCCGTCGTGGCCGGCGTCTTGAAAATAGGAACGGACGCGGCTGCGCAGGCTCTTTGCCTTGCCTATGTAAATGATCTCGCCGTCTTTGCGCTTCATCAGGTAGATACCCGGCTCGGCAGGGAGGGCATCTAGCGTTAAGCGCAGCTCTTCGGAGATGCTGTTGCGCATTATTATGTCAACCTTTTTGTCGGGCAGGAGGATACGACGTTTGTTTTTGCGTGTCAAGACGGAGGCGCGGTGCTCGCTTGTTCCCCTGCATGCGCGGGCCCCGTCGACGCACCAAGGAGTGTGCAGCGTGCAAGCTCTTGTTGTTGAAGTGCGTTAGGTGCTATGCGGGAGCCGCTGCTGAGACCGGTCTGGAGCACCGTTTTCCGTGTTGACAAAAAGGCTATGAGGGCGTAAAATTGGCAGAAGGAACACCCCTGTTCCCGATTCTCCTGCAAGCAGTTATCCCCACTCCTTAACATTTGCACTTAGTGAACTGCGCCCGGTCTATAGCGCCGGAATGTCGCGCGCGTTCTCTCCCCGTCCTCAAATTGCACATACTGCGCGCCCTGTGTTGGGACGCGCTTGCTCTGGTGAGGAATAGGCAATGATGAAGCGCTGGTTGTTTTGTTCTCTGTTGGCTCTAGTCTACGCGGTGAACGCGCGTGCTACGGAGGCTCCGCTGGGTCTGGCGGTCAGCGAGGGGTTTTATGCGGACCGAGTTATCGTGCGCTGGGCGCCTGTGGAAGGAGCACAGGCCTATAGGGTTTATCGCAGCACGCGCCCCGATCTGGCTTTTCGCATGGTGTTATCCGGCTGGCAGCAAGGCAACGTCTTTGAAGATCGCAGCGCTGTAGAGGGCGTCCGCTACTATTACTGGGTGAAGGCCGCCAGCTCTTCGTTGGGCGACGATGCAAGCGATTTCAGCGCCATGGTTAGCGGCTATGCGCGCGTTGGGGTAATCGGGCAGACGGCGCTGCGCGCGCTGGCTACGAGGGGTTCGGCGCCGGTTGAACTGGCCTGGGACGAGGTGTTGGGTGCGCATTACTACCGAGTATACCGCAGCGCAAAAGTTGATACGAGTGCCGCCGAGCCGCTGTCGGCCTGGCAGGCGGGGAGAGCGTTTGTCGATGTGAGCGCCGAGCCGGGCATGCGCTACTATTACTATGTAAAGGCGGCTACGGGAGCGCGCGGCGAGCGCGCCGGTGCTTTTAGCTCTCCGCTATACGCCTACCGAGGAGTAGAAGCACCCGACGCAGTCGCCATGCGTTCGCTGGAGGGCGTTCGCCTGCTTTGGCGCGATACGCCCGGCGCGCAGCTGTACCAAGTGTGGCGCAGTGCTCGCCCCGATAGCAGCAGCGCGCGGGCGATTAGCGAGTGGCTGTCCGAGCGCTCGTTTGTCGACGCCAGCGCCGCGCCCGGCACCTCCTACTACTACTGGGTCAAGGCAACGAGCGAGCGCGGCGTGCGCGCTAGTGCCTTTGGCGGCATGTCCAGCGCGTATCGGATGCTGAGCCAGCCGCAGCTGCGCGGCGTGCAGGCAGGCCGCGAGGGCCTTGAGATCGCTTGGTATGCGGTAGATGGAGCAACGCACTACCGCATCTACCGCGGCGAGCAGCCGCGCGTTACCAGCGCACAGCCGCAGGGCGATTGGCAGAGCGAGCTAACGTTTGCCGATGCGGATATTACGCCTGGTGTGCGCTACTACTATTGGGTGGAAGCCGCAGTGAGCGCCAGCGGCGAGCGGCAGAGCGGTTTTGCCGTTTCGCACAGCGGCCTGCTTCCTCTAAACAAGCCGCTTACACCTGTTGTGGAGGAAGCGGACGATGGTCGCGTGCTGCTGCGCTGGGACGGCGTGCCAGGTGGCCAATACTACCGCATCTACCGCGCCGAGAGCGAAGACGCGCGACGGGCCCAGCCCGTGGGCGACTGGCAGTCGGCGCGCGAGTGGGCTGACGTCGATGCACTGCCCGGCGTGCGCTACTTCTACTGGATTGAAGCGGCCGTAGATGCGAACGGTAGCGTTCCAAGCGGCCTGAGTGCGGCGGCGACGCGCTTTATGGCCATGCCCGCGCCGGCGGGCATACGCGCTTCGCGCGGCCTATTTGCTGGCCAGGTCGAGGTGGACTGGCAGCCTGTGGCAGGGGCCGAATACTATCGCGTATATCGCAGCGAAATGACCGAAGCAAACTTCCGCACTGTGCTGAGTGAGTGGCAGCGCGGCACGCATTTTAGCGACGCATCGGCTCAGCCTGGCGTGCGCTATTACTATTGGGTCAAGGCCGCGCTTGATTCCGGTGGTCGCGCTGCGGGCCGCTTCAGCGCAGCGGCCGATGGATATGTCGGAGCAGATGTGCTGGTTGCTCCAGGGCAGGTAATCGCCTCAGACGGCGCTCACGTGGATCATATAGAAATACGCTGGGATGAAGTCTTGGGCGGCACGCACTATCGAATTTATCGCTCCAACAGTGCCGATCCAGTCCATGCGCTGCCGCTGAGTGCCTGGCAGCAAGAGCGCCGGTTTGTCGATCGCGGCGTGCGTCCGGGGCAGATGTACTACTACTTTGTGCGCAGCGCCGGCGATGCACAGGGAGAAAGCGCCAGCCCAATGAGCGCCGTCAATAGTGGCTTTCGGGCGCTGGCTCCGGTGCGCAGCGTGCTCGCATCGGCCGGTTTGGCGACGGGTGTTGAAGTCGAGTGGTCGCCCGTTTCCGGTGCCACGCACTATCGCGTGTATCGCAGCCGCCAGCAGGAAGTTGCCAGTGCGCGTCCGGTCTCCAACTGGCTGCGCGCGCGATACTTCACCGATCAGTCGGCTATTCCAGGCGTAGATTACTTTTATTGGGTCAAGGCTGCACCCGGCGATATGGGGATCAACGCCGGTGATCTGGGTGATCAGGGCGCCGGCTTTCGCGCGCTCAGTCGACCGCTGCAGCTGGCATTAGTTGAGCAGAGTGCCGCTTCGCTGCGCCTAGAGTGGTCTTCTATGCCGGGTGCCACGCACTATCAGGTGCTGCGTTCGACGGAAAACGATGCCTCAGCGGCCGTTGCGCTGACTCAGTGGCAGCGCAGCACGTCGTTCGAAGATGCGTCCGCTGTGCCAGGCGTGACACACCACTATTTTATCCGCGCAGCGACCGATGCCAGCGGCTTGCGCGCAAGTCCGCTCAGCGCTGCTGTTGAGGGGTTTCGCCCCCTCGCATCACCGGCCGAGTTGAATCTGCGGGCCGAGTCGCAGGGCGTGCGCTTGGAATGGTCTGCGGTGCTGGGCGCTTCGCACTACCAGGTGCTGCGTTCGACGGTAAATGATGCCGCCACGGCGGACCCGCTGGGCGGATGGCTGACGGAGACCTCGTTTGACGATGCGTCTGCCGTGCCCGGCGTGACGTATTATTACTTTGTTCGCGCAGCGACCGATGCGCTCGGCGCCCGCGTCAGTGCGGCGGCTGCTAACAGCGTCCATCGCCTGTTGGGTGCGGTGTCGCAGGTGCAGGCCGAGGGAGGCGATCCCGATCGGGTTGTTATCCGCTGGGGTGCGGTTGAGCATGCGTCGCATTACCAGGTATACCGCGGCGAATGGCCCTATCCCGAGCGCTCGGCGCCGGTGACGGGCTGGTTCAGTGGAACGGAATGGATCGATGTCGGCGCGCGCCCCGGCGTGGTCTACTACTATTTCGTGCGCGCCGCGATTGATGGACAGGGGACAAATCCGGGGCCCATCGGCGGGGCGCAAGGCGCATATCGCACCCTGCGCGGCCCGTCTATTCTGAGCGTGTCGCGCAGCGCTAGCGGCGATGTCTCGCTGCTGTGGACCGGCGTTGAGGGCGCTTCGCACTATCGCGTCTACCGATCGGCGACTGCCGATACGAGCATGGCCGAGCCGCTGGCTGGCTGGCAGTCGGACGTCAGCTACATCGACGAAGGGTCAGAGCCCGGCGTGGAATATCACTACTTCGTGCGTGCGGCTACCAGCAACTTGGGCCATCGCGCCAGTGCCTTTGGCGGCGGTGGACAAGGCGTGCGCAGCGTGCAGCCGCCGGTAACGGTGCTGGGATCGACGGGGGGTGTTGAGGGCGTGCGCATCGCCTGGACGCCGGTGAGCGGTGCGACGCACTATCAGGTTTACCGCACGAGCGACCTATACAATGTTACAGTGTACCCAATAAGCGACTGGCAGTCGGCTACGTTCTTCGACGACGCAGACACCGCTCCTGGCGTATCGTATCACTACTTTGTGCGCGCGGCATCGGGCTCGGCTGGCGAGGCGGCCAGCAACTTCAGCGACGGTGCCGTCGCCTATCGAGGGCTGCAGCCGCCGCCGTCACCGCTTGTGTCGCAGGGCATCGTCAATGCGGCGCACGTGCGCTGGGATGCGGTATCTGGAGCGCGCTACTATCGCGTATATCGAAGCGCTTCGAGCGATGCCTCCAATGCGGAGGCGGTGAGCGGGTGGATGGCCGCAAACAGCTGGACGGACTCGACGCGGGGGCCGGGACAGCAGGTCTACTACTTCGTGCGTGCGGCTTCGGATTCGGCGGGAGCACATTCTAGCTCGCTGAGCGAGGTTGGAAGCGGCTATGTCGGACTGCAGCCGCCGCTTGTCGTGCAGGCGACTACGGGCGATAGCCTCCAGGTGCTCTTGGAGTGGCCAGCGGCCGATGGGGCGACGCATTACCAGATTTACCGCGCGACGGTGGGGGATGCGCTGGCGGCACAGGAGTTGGGAACCGGCTGGCAGACGGAGACATCGTTTGTCGATCGGAACGCCAATCCGGGAACGATCTATCACTACTTTGTGCGCGCGGCTACGGCCGCAGATGGCCAGATGGCCAGTGCATACAGCGCTGGCGTGCGCGGCTATGCCGCCGTATCGCCCCCTGCTGACTTCCAGGTCGTTCCCTCCCAGGGCCGCATTGCCCTGAGTTGGTCTGCCAACGGCGAGTTCGACATCGTCGAATACCGCGTGTACGGCGCGTCGAATCCCGATTCGCTCGTGCACATTGCCACCGTTGAACCGGGCGTATTTCCCCGCGTGGACATATCCAGCGTATTCCCCCTGCCAGAGGCATTTAACTTGGTGGATATGGGGTTGAGTCTGGCCGACGATCGCCAAACGATCGCCGAGACCTTTGAGCGCATGTTTGAGCGTGCGCCGTCCGACTTTGAATTGGCAGAGCTCTATGGGGGTCGGCGTCTGCCGCGCGATGAGATTGCGCAGCTGCGGAGCGATAGATCGTACTTTTTTCGCGTCGTAGCCGTTAATGCCAATGGCCGCGCCAGTGCGCCGAGTGCTGGCAATGTATACGCATCGTCTACCGTGCCGCTGAGCGTGAGCGCGGACGATGCCGCACATATTGAGCTAAGCTGGTTTCCCGTATGGGGTGCGACCTATTACCAAGTCTATCGCCACGTCGAAAATCGCCCCGAGCTGGCCGAACCGCTGAGCGGATGGCAGCAGGCGCTGCGCTGGGCCGATGACAGCGCTGAGCCGGGCGTGCCGTATTACTATTTTCTGCGCGCCGCGGAATCGGCGAGCGGCGACGGGGCCAGCGACTTGAGCCCCGGCTATGTGGGCATGCGCGGTTTAATGGCGCCGACCGTGGTTGCCGCTACTCGCGAACTGGCCGATCGAGTGCGCATCAATTGGATTGAAGTGCCGGGCGCTGTGGCCTATCGCGTCTACCACAGCGTGCAGAACGATGCGCCGACGGCGCAGCCGATAGGGCCTTGGCAAGGTGAAACGGCTCTCGAGCACCTGGCCGCCGTCCCGGGCGACAACTACTACTGGGTGCGCGCGGCCAATAGGGCCGATGGCGACGTCGCCAGTGCTCTGAGCTCTGTCGGCGTCGGGCGGCGCACCGGACCACTGGCCTCGCCGCATGTGGTTGAGGCTACGTGGGGCGATTTTAAGGACTATGTGCGCGTGCACTGGGAGCGCGAGCCGGCAGCGGCGTTTGCGCGCCTGCACCGGTCTGCTACCGGCGATCCGCAGCAGGCCGAGCCAATTACGGAATGGGTGCGATGGGGCCTTTTTGACGATCGCACTGCCGATCCCGACCAGACGTATTACTACTATGTGCAAGTGGCTAGCAGCGCAGAGGGAGCACACGCCACGGAGCTCAGCGCTGCCGTTGCGGGGTTGCGCAGCGGGGTCGTTTTAGTTCCGCAGGGGCTCCAGACGACGATGACGTCGGGGCGCATATCGCTGAGTTGGCAGCCCAATCCGGAGGAAGACGTGCTGCGCTACCGGGTCTATGCTGGATACGAACCGGATGGACTGACGCTGATCGATTCCGTGCGCGCCGACGGCGATCTGCGCGCAGATATCGCCGATATTGTGCCGCTGCCAGAGGCGTTCAACGTGGTTGATATGGGACTCGGTATCAACGCTAGTCGTGCGGAAATCAGTGCGCGATTTGCCGCCTATTTTGGTCGCGATCCGCTAGTTCCGTGGGTAGATGAGCTCTATGCCGGCCGGCGACTGCGCAAAGGCGATATCACCCATCTGGAAGTGGGACGCACCTACTATTTTAAAATCGCCGCTGTGAATGGTAGCCAGCAGCAGAGCAGCATGTCGCGGCCAACGGAGGTGCTCATAACGGAACGCGTTGCCGGCAAGGGCCTATCCGATGCAGGCGACGAACCGCTGGTTACCGGCGTAGGGCTCAACGCGCCCAACCCGTTTAACGCATCGACTCTGCTGCGCTTTTCGCTGAGCGAAGAGGACGCCGTCGCGCTGGTGATATACGACGTGCTGGGTCGAGAGGTGCGCCGTCTCGTCGATGGACCTATGGCGGCGGGGCGCTATACCGTGGCGTGGGATAGTCGCGACGAAGCAGGGCGGCTCGCGGCGAGCGGCGTCTATTTCTACGCGCTGCAGACGCGGGCGCACCAGTATACTGGACGGATGCTGTTGGTGCGCTAAACGCAGTTGTTCCATTCTTTGACGATGCGGGGACGGGCTTGGGCTCGTCCCCGTTTTTATTGGAGCGCATATGGACCTTAGACAGGCTAGCTATCGCGATATAACGCTGAGCATCTCTCCCCGCTCAACGGTGTTTCCCGGTGATCCACCTGTGAGTATTGAGGCGTTTAGCAGTATACAGGAACACGGCTGTACTACCTCACACATGCAGTTTAGCCTGCATACAGGGACGCATCTCGATGCGCCTCGCCATTTATTTGATGCGGGTGAAACAGTAGATCAGATTCCGCTCGACGTGCTGATTGGTCCGGCACAGCTATTTGACTTTGGCGATGTGCGATATGGATTGGGGGCGGGCGATTTGCAGAGCCAGTGGGCTGAAGGAACGCGGCGTGCCCTGATAAAAACGGGCGCAAGTCGCCGCCTCAAGGAGCATGGGTTTTGCGAGGACTTCGGCTATTTACAAACAGACGCCGCCGAGTTTCTCGTGCGATCCGGCGTGCAGTTGGTCGGTATTGACTCGCTGTCGATTGACGGCTTTAACGCCGCCGATCTGCCGGTGCATCGCCTGCTCTTGGCTGCCGGTGTCGTCATTGTTGAAGCGTTGGACTTACAGGATGTCTCGCAAGGGGCGTATGAGCTAATCTGTCTGCCCATAAAGGTGGAAGCCGATGGCGCGCCCGTGCGCGCCGCACTGGTCCATTAGCGCCAGATCTGGGCGATAATGCACTTGAGATAGCGCCCGTCGGGGAAGGTCGGGTCGACGGGGTGATCGGCGGCGTGCAGGTTATACGAGAGGATACGCGCCTGCACGCGCGCGCTAGTGCAGGCGCGGCGCACGACCTCAAAAAAGTCTTCCTGAGCAATAGGGGTCGAGCAGGAAGCCGTTACTAGCAGGCCGCCGTCGCGTATTACGCGCATGGCATTGCGGTTGAGTTTGGTATAGACACCCATCGCGCGCTTGACCTGCTCGCGGTCTCTTTTGCGCACGAGCGAAGGCGGATCGACGACGACTATATCGTAGCGCGGTCCGCCCTTTGCCAGGTCTTCGATAAAGGGGAAGGCATCGGCGACTAGGTATTGGTGCGCTGCGTCCGGGGGGCGATTGGCTTCTACGTTGCGCCGCGCAGCAAACGGTGCGCGTTGGGAGATGTCGACGTCGAGCACGCTGCGCGCGCCGCCGCGCAGCGCGTGCGCAGAGAACGCGCTCGAATAGGCAAATAGGTTCAGCACATCGGCCTTGGTCGCCAGCTGTTGCACCTGTGTGCGGTTGGAGCGCTGGTCGATGAAGAAACCCGTTTTCTGCCCGCGGTATACATCGATAAAGAGGCGCACACCCGCCTCTTCGACTTCGACAAATTCTGGTGGCTCTGCGCCTCGCAGCAAACCGGTGGGGCGATCGTCTAGTCCTTCGGCGCGGCGCGTGCCGACGTCGCTGCGCTCGTATATGCCGCGCGGTGCGAGCTGTTTCTCAAGCACGTCGAGCACCATTTCTCTAATCGATTCCATGCCCAGCGTATGGAACTGCACGACGAGGAAGCCGGCATAGTCGTCTACAATGAGGCCCGGCAGGCCGTCTCCCTCTCCGTGCACGAGGCGCAGCGCATTGGTCTGGGCGTGCAGGCCGGCTCGCTGGCGCAGCTGTAGGGCGCGCTCCAAGCGCGTGGCTACAAAGTGCTCGTCAATGCGTTCGTCGGCGTCGCGCGTCAGAGCCCGCACGCGAATCATAGCGCGCGGGTTGTAAAATCCCCTACACACAAAGCGCTCGTTGGCATCGAGCACATCGACGATATCGCCGGGGCTGGCATTGGGCTTTCGAGCTACGGCACCGCTAAAGACCCAAGGGTGCCCGTTGCGCAGCGCATGCTCGCTGTTTTTGCGCAACAAGAGAGGGGGGTAGTTCACGCGCGTCCGTTCGTAAAGTAATGGGTGTCTCTGCAGTCTGTCTGTCCGTGCGGCCTAGTCGGTTCGCTGGGTGTGCTGTCCCGGTTTGTGCAGCGCACGGGCCCAACAAAGATCGCTTGCAAAATGAATTAAGGCCAGATGCGGTGCGCTGATTCGAGCCCAATCACCTGCTAAGAGGCTAACGACGTGGGGTTTCGATATCGCTGGCGCAGCGGAAGCCAATAAACCCAGCGCCCCGCAGTGGATTGTGATAGGCGCGCGCGCTGGCGCGCAGCTCGTCTGCCGCGTGATTCCACGATCCGCCGCGCACAACGCGATAACTTCCGGTCGCAGGCCCTTGGGGATTGCTCGGTGCGCTCTGGGCATAGTAGGTCGGATCCCACCAGTCCTGCACCCATTCGGCAACGTTGCCGGCCATATGGTGCACGCCTTCGGGTGTGCTACCGAGCAGCGGGTGATCTGCGCCTACGGGTGCGCGCTCCTGAAAGCGCGCCCGTTCCGGCGAGGGCATGGCATCGCCCCAGGGATAGGTGCGCTGGGTGCTGCCGCGTGCGGCGTACTCCCACTCCGCTTCTGTGGGCAAGCGCGCGCCGCGCGCCGCGCAAAAGGCGCTGGCATCTGACCAGCTAACGCCGGTGGCGGGCAGATTGGGATCGCTCAGGTCGGCCTCCGGCTTGCGTCCCTGCTGCACTAACCAGTCTTCAAAGGCGATCCGGCTTATTTCGTAGCGGTCGATTTGAAACGCGTCCACCCGCACCGCGTGCGCAGGACGTTCGTCGGGAAGTCCGTCTGTTGAACCCATAGTGAATTGGCCGGCGGCAATGCGCACCATCTCGACGGAGCGCAGCAGGCTAGCGCGTGCAATGAGGCGATGGGCGAGGGCAGCGGCAGCAGGTTTGATATCGCGGCCCTGCGGCCCGAGGCTCTGCGTTTCGACTTGTAGAACGGCATTGGTCGCCACGTCGATGACTTTTGCCGTCAGCTGGTGGTCGAGGCCCGTGCGATGCGTCTGCATAAAAACGAGCTGCTGCACGTTGAGGTGGTGGCCAATTTCTACGGCCCGTTCCTGATTGGTAACGCCGCTCTGCTGCAGAGAAACCTCTTTTAGCACTTCTTCCAGGCGCTCGCGTTCAACCAAGATATAGCGACCGCTCTTCTGGAGTGCTTGTTCGACAAGGGACTGCGCATAGTCGGCGTTGGGACCGGTATCGGCCACTACGGCAATGGGTGTCTTAGCGGGTTGAGCAAGCGCATAGCTACATGCGATGAGGAGAAGAATACATTGTTGAACCATAGGGCACCGCGCGGTAATGGGTTGTTGACGGCTATGGGCACAACAGTGAGACGCCTCAGCTGAGATGGCGTTTCGCTTCGCTGTGCACCAACGCGCGCAGCTGCGGATCGTCCGTGCAGAAAATGCGGAAAATCTTGGCCTGGTCTTCAAAGTTGTGCAGCAGCGAGTCGCGCAGGCGGGTGACTTCTGGATCGTCAAAGGTGAGTGGATCCGTCTTATCGGAGGGGATTTCATCGCCGTAGAACACTTTGAGATCAACTTCGGGGCTTTTGTTAAAGCCGGGTATGTCTATGAGGATTTCGTGTCCGGCGAGCGGTCGTCCGAGTTTTTCGGAGAAAATGCGGCACAGCTCGATTTCCTTTGCGCGGCGCTTGTCCGGGTTGTGGAAGAGATCGTAGAGATAGTGCATTAAGTCGCGTTTGCGCTCGCCCGGATGGATGACGGCGCCGACTTTATAGAGACGGCGGTAAATTGTGCCTTCGAGCAGAGCGGCCGAACCCGTCAGATCGAGGCGCTGTTGCTCGCCCTGCAGCATTGCGACTAGTTCGCTTTCGGTCAGTCGGTGAAAACGACCGCCGTCGAGCTGGCAGTCTGGGTGTAAGAGAATATCCTGCACGGCGCGCTTAAACATGGCCGATGCCGATCGCACGCCGTGGTGCCAGTAGACGTTGCGGTACATAAGGTAGTTGGTAAAGACGAGCGCCTCTACGGCGGATACGCCCTTGCTGGTGATGGCCAGTCGCTTGCGCACGGGGTCGAATTTGATCGACGAGGCCAGGCGGTCGCGGTTGACGCTTTCGCCAAAGGGCACGCCGCAGAACATGGAGTCGCGCAAGAGGTAGTCGATTTTGTCCGGATCGAGCGTGCCGCTGAGAATATTGGCCAATAGCAGGTCGTTGGCAGGCACGTCGCAGTCTTTGCTCTTGTAGTCAATGACGTTGGCCACGCGCAGTGGATCGATGTCAAATTGTTCGCTCAGGATGTGGTATATCGGTCCGCTCTCGTCTAGGATGATTTGTCGAGCCCGCTCTTCGTGCAGGACGAAAAACGGCATGAGCTCTTCAAGCGTGTGCGAAAATGGGTAATGGCCAATGTCGTGTAGCAGCGTCGCAGCGACAAAGACCCGCACATCTTCGTCCTCCAACTCGAGCGGCGGATCGGACACGAGCAGGCGTGCAAGAAACTGCTTGGCCAGATGGTAGACGCCGAGCGAGTGCTCAAAGCGCGAGTGGCGCGCGCCGGGATAGACTAGGTGAACGTAGCCGAGCTGGGTGATATTGCGAAGACGCTGAAAGTCTTCGGTGTCTACAAGTGCTAATACGGGAGGAGGCAGGTGGATGTAGCCCCACACCGGATCGCGAATGGCTTTGCCTTGGTCGGCGAGGAGTGGATGTTCCATAGGAACGCCAATCTAGGCAGGTTAAAAAACCCTGTCAAGCAGTAAACGCACGGCGGTTCCTATATCAGAAATTGTTATTTAAAATACACTTAGGTCTTTTTTTGTGGCGCGAGTAATTATTGACAGGTAAAGAATTATACCTATTTTAAGTGACTTGCATAAAAAGTGTGTTATATGAAAAAACGCCAACGATAGGAAGCGAAGTAATGCCAGACCAGACGTTGATGATTGTCAAACCCGATGCGGTGGCAAAAAATGCCATCGGCCAGATTATCGCTCGCGTGGAGGGAGACGGTTTCGTCGTGCGCCAGCTGCGCCTGCTGCACCTGAGCCGCGAACAGGCCGAGTCCTTTTACGAGGTGCATAAAGAGCGCCCCTTTTACGGCGAGCTCGTCGACTTTATGACGTCGGGGCCTGCGGTGCCGATGGTGCTCGAGCGCGACAATGCGGTGCCGCACCTGCGCGAGTTTATCGGCCCCACAAACAGCAATGAGGCACCGGCCGGTACTATCCGCGGCGATTTCGGCACCGATGTGCAGTGCAATGCGGTGCACGCGTCGGATTCGCCAGAGAACGCCGCGCGCGAGATCGCCTTTTTCTTCGGAGACTGAGCGTGAGCGCATCGGCTCCACGCGTCGAGCTCGTTCTCGACGACCTCGAAGAGGGCGCGAATGCGTTCACGTTTGCGCTCGAGCCGCAGACGTTGGAGCTGGAGCACGAGTTTTTTTCCTTTTGCGCACCGGTTGAAGCCGATGTGTCCGTGCGGCGCAGCATCAATAACTTTTCGCTCAGCGGTAGTGTGCGATGGACGGTTGCAGGTGAGTGCTATCGCTGCTTGGAATCGATACAAGAGGCCCAACAGGCGACTTTTGATCTGCTGCTGCAGCGCCGTAACGCCAGCGAAGAAGAACTCGAATCAGCCGAAGAAGACGGCTATATGGAAATTGTCGATCCGGGCACGCGTTGGGTCGATTTGGCCGACTATGTGCGCGAGGCGATCGTATTGGAACTGCCGATCCGCATTCCCTCTGAGGCTAGTCAAGGCCGGTGTCCACACTGCGGGATGGGCGAATCATTGGGCGATGGCAACCGCGAGGAAAAAGTCGATCCGCGCTGGGATGCGCTTAGAAATATAGAATTTTCACAGAACAATCGCGTTTAGCGAAAGGAGTCTGACGTGGCTTCAGTACCCAAGAGAAGAATTTCGCGCACGCGGCGCGACAAGCGGCGCACGCACTGGAAAATCAAGGCGGCAGGGCGCAGCACCTGCGCCAACTGTGGACAGCCGGCTCTGCCGCATCGCGTTTGCCCTAGCTGCGGCACCTATCGCGGTCGCGAGTACGCCGAGCCCGAAGTTTAGACGCGCGTCGCCGGCAGACGAGCAGCGCAGTGGGGAGCGAGCAAAAATACGGTGCGGTCATTGCGGAAACGGCGCATTCTCTGCCCGATCGCGTAGTGACCAACGCGGAAATCGAACAGTTCGTAGACACGTCTGACGAGTGGATTCGCGAGCGCACCGGCATTGCCGAGAGGCGCTTTTTGGGCGAGGATGAGCCGACATCGCGCATGGCGATTGAAGTCGGTAAGTCGCTGGTGGAAAAGAGCGGCGTCGATCCGCTCAGCATCGATCTAGTGATCGTTGCGACCATCACGCCAGACATGTTCTTTCCGGCTACGGCCTGTCTGGTGCAGGCGGCGATCGGCGCAAAGAATGCCTGGGCGTACGACCTGTCGGCGGCCTGTTCTGGCTTTGTTTTTGCCGTTGTTACGGCCGCTCAGTTTATCCAGAGCGGAGCGCACCAGCGGGTCATGGTCATCGGGGCCGACAAGATGAGCTCCATCCTCGACATGCAGGATCGCAACACCTGTGTGCTCTTTGGCGACGGAGCGGGGGGCGTGCTGCTCGAGCGCAGCGAGGATCCAAATCTCGGCCTGGTGGATTTTATTCACCGCGCTGACGGATCAAACGTAGACTGTCTCAACGTGCGCGGCGGCGGCAGCCTGCATCCGGCTACGCACGAGACCGTCGATGATCGTCTGCACTACGTGCGCCAGGACGGTCGAGCCGTCTTTAAGTTTGCCGTTGTTAAGATGGCCGAAGTCTCGGCCAGCGTACTCGAACGCAACGGGCTGACGGGGCGCGACTTAGCCCTCTTTGTTCCGCACCAAGCCAATCGCCGGATTATCGACGCGGCGGCCGAGCGCATGCAGCTGCCCGCCGATAGAATCATGATCAACATCGATCGCTTTGCCAATACGACGGCGGCTACCATCCCCATTGCGCTGTCGCAAGCGTGCGACGAAGGCCGTCTCAGCGCGGGAGACTTGCTGCTGATGACCGGCGTTGGAGCCGGTCTTACCTGGGGTAGTGCCCTGTTTCGCTGGGCCCAATAGCATGGCGGATATAGCCTACATATTTCCCGGTCAGGCCTCGCAGTTTGTCGGCATGGCGCGCGACCTGCACGATGCGCACGAGAGCGTGCGCGCGCTGTTTGCGCGCGCAGATGAGGTGCTGGAGTTCGCGCTGAGCGAAGTGTGTTTCAATGGGCCCGAAGAACAGCTGCTCCAGACCGCTGTGACGCAGCCAGCGGTATTTGTGCACAGCGTTGCCGCCTACCAGCTGCTGGAGCAGCGTGGGCTGCAGCCGGCCTGCGTGGCCGGGCACAGCCTTGGAGAATACTCGGCGCTGGTGGCTGCCGGTGCGTTGGATTTTGAAGCGGCACTTGCCTTGGTAAAGGAGCGCAGTCGCGCGATGCAAGAGGCCGGACAGGTGCAACCCGGTGCCATGGCTGCGCTCATCGGCCCCGCTGATGACGAGGTGGTTGCCCTGTGCGAGCAGGCTGCCGATGCTGGCATTGTCGTCGCAGCCAATTTCAATGCGCCGGGTCAGGTTGTCGCTTCTGGAGAGCAGGCGGCTATTGCGCGCCTGGGCGAGTTGGCTGCCGCCGCCGGCGTAAAGCGCTTTGTCGAGCTGCCGGTTAGCGGTGCGTTTCACTCGCCTCTCATGCAGCTGGCCGCCGATCGCATGCGCGGCCTGTTGGCCGCTGCGCCGCTGCGCGCTCCGCGGGTGCCGGTCATAACAAATGTGTCCGCCGCGCCCGTTGAGGATCCGGACGTGCTGCGCCGCGATCTAATCGAGCAGATCACCCACGCGGTGCGCTGGACCGAGTCGATGAACGCACTCGTTGCAACGGGGGTAGACAGCGCCGTTGAAGTGGGACCGGGTGCCGTGCTCAAGGGATTAATGCGCCGCATCGCCCGCGATGTACCCGTCCTGAGTGCGGGTGGTGTCGAAGAGATCGAATTGACGGTGAGTCAACTGGAGGGAAAAAGTTAATGAGCCTAGAAGGCAAAGTCGCGCTAGTGACCGGCGGATCGCGCGGAATCGGTCGCGCCATTGCGCTGCGCTTGGCCGCAGATGGGGCCGACATCGCGCTCTGTGCGCGCAGCGTGGAGCCTGCCGAAGCCGTTGGGCGCGAAGTCGAAGCGCTTGGGCGTCGCTGTTTGGTGCGCCAGGCCGATGTGTCGCAGAGCGACCAGGCTGAAGAGCTGATTGGGGCCGTTGTTGATGAGCTTGGTTCGCTCTATGCCCTCATTAACAATGCGGGCATCACGCGCGACAACCTGCTGATGCGGATGAAAGAAGAGGACTGGGACGCGGTGATGCAGGTCAACTTAAAGGGAGCCTTTAACTGCGCGCGCGCCGCTGTGCGGCCGATGCTGAAAGCGCGCGCCGGGCGCATCATTAGCATTACGTCGGTCGTGGGTTTACAGGGCAATGCCGGTCAGGCAAACTATGCCGCCTCTAAGGCCGGCCTCATCGGTCTGACCAAGAGCATGGCGCGCGAGCTGGCTTCTCGCTCGATCACCGTCAACGCCGTGGCGCCTGGGTTGGTGCCCGACACGGGGATGACCGACGAGCTGCCGGCCGACGTGGTGGAAGGCATGCTGGCGCAGGTGCCGCTAGGTCGCCCTGGGACGCCAGACGACGTGGCGCACGCCGTGGCATTTTTGGCCGCCGAAGAGGCTGCCTACATTACGGGTCAAGTGCTCTCGGTCGATGGCGGAATGGCCATGTAGATATTGCGCTTGTAGTAGACGCCGGGCCCGTACTATATTTGAGCCTGACTTTACTCAATAACTTCACCTTATCAAAGGGGATTGAAAATGGCATCTATAGAAGAGAGAGTGCGCGATCTAGTCGTCGAACAGCTGGGCGTCAGCGAAGACCAGGTTAACCCGCAGGCTTCCTTTATCGACGATTTGGGCGCTGATTCGCTGGACACGGTCGAGCTCGTCATGGCATTTGAAGAGGAGTTTGGCATAGACATTCCCGACGAAGACGCCGAGAAGATGACGTCTGTTGGCGACGCGATTAAGTATCTAGAAGAGAACAACAAATCCTAAGCGAGGACATGTACGTGGCATCGAGGCGCAGAGTCGTAGTTACGGGATTGGGGGCACTCGCCCCCAATGGCAACGATCTAAAGTCCTTCTGGGACGGGCTGATCAACGGTCGCTCCGGCATTGGCTATATCAGCAAGTTCGATACGACCGACCACCGGGCAAAAATCGCCGGTGAGATCAAGGACTTTGATCCGACGTCGGCGCTCGATGCGAAGGAAGTGCGCACCAACGATCCCTTCACGCATTACGGCGTGTATGCGGCAACGCAGGCGATACAGGATGCCGGATTGGTCGTCGATGAGCGCAACGCCGAGCGCGTTGGCGTGATATGGGGGTCTGGTATTGGCGGCATTACCACCCATGAGCAGCAGCACATGGTCCTGTTAGAGAAGGGCCCCAAGCGCGTAAGCCCGTTTTTTGTTCCCATGATGATCGTCGATATGGCGGCGGGAATGATATCGATGAAGCTGGGGGCGAAAGGGCCCAACTATGCCACCGTCTCAGCTTGCGCTTCTGCCTCGCACGCCATCGGTGAAGCGGCGCGCAAAATACAGTACGGCGAGGCCGATGTTATGATCACTGGCGGATCAGAGGCCGCGGTGACGTCGACGTCCGTCGGGGGGTTTGCCTCGTCGAGAGCGCTGTCGATGCGCAACGACGAACCGGCCCGCGCTAGTCGCCCGTTTGACGCGGAGCGCGATGGGTTTGTTATGGGCGAGGGCGCCGGAGCTATCGTGTTGGAAGAGCTAGAAGGGGCGCGCGCGCGCGGCGCCGAGATATACGGCGAGTTTCTCGGCCTGGGTTTTACCGCCGACGCCTACCATCAGACGGCCATGGCACCCGAAGCGGAAGGGGGGACGCGCGCCATGCGTATTGCGCTGTCCGATGCGGGTGTTGAACGCGAAGCGATCGACTATATCAATGCGCACGGGACGTCGACGCCGATGGGCGACAGCCAAGAAACGGCGGCGATAAAGGCAACCTTTGGAGAGCACGCTCACTCGCTCGTGGTCTCGTCTACCAAATCGATGACGGGGCATTTGCTGGGAGCTGCTGGCGCGATAGAGACCATTGCCTGCTTAATGGCCATCAAGAACGGCGTGGTGCCACCGACGATCAACTATGAAAACCCCGATCCCGCTTGCGATTTGGACTATGTGCCGAACGAAGCGCGCCAGGTCGAGGTGCGCTTCGCGCTCAATAATTCCTTTGGTTTTGGCGGTCATAACGTGGCGCTCGTCATGGGCCGCTTCGACGGTTAGCGTCGTCGGTTAGCCGCCGGCTCTCGCACCGATGCGTGCGGCGGCGCGGCGGGTTGCGCTATGCGATGGTTTGCCTCCCTTCTCGATCGCCTTCGTCCCGCGCCCACGCCGGGCGAACCGTCGGGGCAGCTGCTGGGCAATCTCGAAGCGCGCATAGGCTATCGCTTTCAAAATCCTTCTCTACTAGTCAATGCGCTCAAGCATCGGTCGTATGTATACGCCCTTCAAGAGAGCGGTATAGAGTCGAACGAGCGCTTGGAATTTCTCGGCGATGCCGTGCTCGATTTGCTGGTGGCAGAATATCTCTTTCGCGATTTCGGCGACAAGCGCGAAGGCGACTTGACCCAGATGAAGTCGCTCGTTGTCAGTCGACAAATACTGGCTAAAAAAGCGGAGCAGATCGACCTGGGAACGTATGTGTTGCTCAGCGCCGAAGAGCGCGGAGCAGGTGGTGGTCAGCAGCCATCAATTCTGTGCGACGCCTTTGAGGCCCTGCTGGGGGCGCTCTACTTAGACGGAGGGCTGGGCGTTTGTCGCCGCTTCGTCGAAACGCATGTCTTGGACGATTTTCACGATCTCATTCGCCGGGATGACTACGTGAACTTCAAGAGCAAGCTGCTCGAGCACACGCAGAGTCAGGGCAACGGACACCCGCGCTATTTGGTCCATGCCGAAGAAGGCCCCGATCACGACAAGGTGTTCAGCGTCGAAGTCAGTATTACTGGCGAGCGCATCGGGCGCGGTCAGGGGCGCAGTAAAAAAGAAGCTCAGCAAATGGCCGCCAAAGATGCACTGCAGCGCTTGGGTGCGCTGTGAAAGCGGACTGGCGCTGCATCGACACCGGTGCGCAAACCGGTGCATTGAACATGGCACTAGATGAGTCGCTGGTCGCTGGAGTCGAGGCTGGGGGTGCCTCGGTGCTGCGCTTTTACGGTTGGGATCCACCGGCTATTTCACTCGGTTATTCTCAGTCGGCAGATGGGGAGCTCGACGTCGATGCATGCCGCGCGGTCGGCGTCGATATTGTGCGTCGACCGACCGGTGGGCGCGCAGTGCTGCACTGGCAAGAGTTGACCTATAGCGCGATTTTCGCCGCATCGCGCGAGTCCTTTGGGGCGCGTATCGAGCAAACCTACGGCGTTATTGGCGAGTGTTTGGTTGCCGGTTTGCGGCGCTTTGGTGCAGACGTAGAGTTGGAGCGAGCGCACGTGCGCTCGCCGCGTCCGCGCAGGGGCACGGCGGCGCTGCCGTGTTTTTCTAGCATCGCTCGTTCCGAGGTAAAATGGCGTGGGCGCAAGCTCGTTGGCAGCGCGCAGCGGCGCTTTGCCGGAGTCGTTTTACAGCACGGATCCATCGTAATTGGTCCTGCGCACGAGCGGTTGGTCGACTGCCTGCGCCTCGATGAGGCACGACGAGCGCAGTGGCGCGAGCACCTGCGCACCGACAGCACCAATTTGCAGGAATGCGTCGGCGGTCCGGTGGAGCGCAGCGCATTAGTAGAGTGCATGATCGCCGGATTTTCCGACGTGTTGGGCCGCCCACTGGCTGCGGATCAGGTACATCCAGACGAGTGGTCGGACAGTCGGGCGCGCGCGAGTTTTTGGGACGTGGAAGCACGCTCAGTAAAGGCCGTGAATTAGCATGGACAACAGGGGAGAAAATTTGCTGGAAGTGCGCGACCTGCGCACCTACTTCTACACGGAGGAGGGCGTGGGCAAAGCGGTTGATGGCGTGTCGTTCGAGCTGCGGCGCGGCGAGACACTGGGGCTGGTCGGCGAAAGTGGCTGTGGCAAGAGCGTTAGCGCGCTGTCGGTCATGCGCCTAATTCCCCAGCCGCCTGGGCGGATCGAATCAGGCCAGGTGCTCTTTGGCGGGCGCGACCTGTTAGCGCTGAGCGAAGAAGAGATGTGCCAAGTGCGCGGCGACGAGATTGCGATGATCTTTCAGGAGCCGATGACTAGCCTCAACCCGGTGCTGACCTGCGGTTTTCAAATTGCCGAATCGGTTGTTTTGCACCAGGGCGTATCCAAGCAGGAAGCGCGCAACCGTGCGGTGGAAATGCTGCGTCTAGTCGGTATTCCGGCGGCCGAGCAGCGCGTTGACGAGTATCCACACCAGCTATCGGGTGGTATGCGCCAGCGCGTCATGATTGCCATGGCGCTGTCGTGCAATCCCGACCTGCTGATAGCCGATGAACCAACTACGGCACTCGACGTGACGATTCAGGCGCAGATTTTGGAGCTGCTGCAGCGCCTGCAGGAAGAGTTTGATATGGCCGTACTGATGATAACGCACGACCTGGGCGTTATCGCTGAGGTCGCCGATCGAGTCGCCGTTATGTACGCAGGCCAAGTCGTCGAATACGCGTCAACGCGCGATGTGTTTGACCATCCGCAGCACCCCTATACGCGCGGTCTGATGCAGTCGATTCCGCATCTCGATGGGGATCGCGAACGGCTGGAGATTATCGCCGGAATCGTGCCGGATGCGCGCGAATTTCCCGCCGGATGCCGCTTTGCTCCGCGCTGTAAATTGGCCGAGGATCGCTGCAGAGAAACAGAAGTCGAGCTGAGCACGCTGTCTGAAAACCACTGGGGTCGTTGCCTAAAAGCTGGCGACTAGCGGCGATATTTCCGATTATATCTGTGATGCATACGAGCGCAGACGTCCCTCTATTAGAGGTTGAGAATCTAAAGAAACACTATCCCGTCCGCAGCGGGTTGTGGGGCAAAGTGCGCGCCTCGGTAAAAGCCGTAGACGGCGTGTCGCTGAAGATTATGGAGGGCGAGACGCTCGGCGTGGTGGGAGAGAGCGGCTGCGGCAAGACGACGCTGGGCCGCCTGCTGCTGCGCCTGGTCGAGGCCACGGAAGGGCGCGTCGTCTACCAGGGGCGCGATATTTTGGGCATGGGCAAGCGCGACATGCGCGCGCTGCGGCGCAGCATGCAGATTATTTTTCAGGATCCCTACAGCTCGCTCAATCCGCGCATGACGGTGGGGGGGATCATAGGCGAAGCCCTGAAGATACACGAGTTGGTAGAGCCGGACCGCATTGATGCGCGCGTTGCCGAATTGATGGAAACCGTCGGCCTGCAGCCGAGCTATGCCAGGCGCTATCCACACGAATTTTCCGGCGGCCAGCGCCAGCGCATCGGCATTGCGCGCGCCTTGGCTGTCGAGCCGAAGTTTATCGTAGCCGACGAGCCGGTTTCGGCGCTCGACGTATCGATACAGGCGCAGATTATCAATTTGTTGCAGGATCTTCAGCGCGATCTGGGATTAACCTATATGTTTATTGCTCACGATCTCAGTGTCGTGCGCCATATATCAGATCGCGTGGCGGTCATGTATCTGGGACGGATTGTAGAGTTGGCCGATCGCGATCAGCTCTACGACGCTCCGTCTCACCCCTATACGCGGGCGCTCCTATCGGCTGTGCCCGTGCCCGTGCCGGGGGCGGCCAAACAGCGCGTCGTGCTGGAGGGCGACGTGCCCAACCCGGCATCCGTGCCGCCGGGCTGCCCTTTTCATCCCCGCTGTCCGGAAAAGCGGGATCGCTGTACTCAGACGGTTCCGCGCTTAGTGGACCTGGGAAATGGACATCAAACGGCCTGTTTGCTGCGCTATCCAGAGGGGATAGCTGAGTAGGTGGGCAAGCTTATCGTCCGGTTTGGGCGACTAGCGTCAAAGAAGATTAGAGCAGGAGAATAAAAAGCGTATGATGACTGCACTGCGCCAGAGAACCGCGCTTATACTGTGGTTTGTTATTTTTGCCTTCATTGGCCTAATCGTCGTCGAATGGGGCGCCGACTACACCGGTGGTATGCAACAGCAAGCCGTCGGTGACACGGTCGGCACCATAAACGGCGAGACCATTTCGCTCAAAGATTTTCAGGGTGCGTTGCGCCAGGCCGCCAGCCAGGTGCCGCGCGAGCAGCGCGAAGATCAGGGGGTGCTGGTGCGCCAGGTCTGGGATTCCTATGTCCAAGAAGTGCTGCTGCGCCAGGAGATCGAGCGGCTTGGCGTGCAGGTCACGGACAAAGAGGTAGCGTACTACACGCGCACCATGCCGCCGCCCGCCGTGCAGTCGATGGAGGCTTTCCAGACCGACGGGCAGTTTGACATGGCCAAGTACACGCAGTTTATCGGCGATCCGACCAACCTGCAGGACCCCAACAACCGCGGTTTTGTTATGCAGGTTGAGTTTATGCTGCGCCAGCAGTTGCTCAACTACAAGCTACAGCGCCTGCTGATGAGCGGCGTGCAGGTAACGCCGGCAGAGGTCCGCGCACATTTTGCCGACGGCAATGAGAAGGTTAAAGTCGATTTCATATTTGCTGCTGGCAGCACCATCGCCGACGATTTGGTCGAGGTGACGGACGCCGATTTGGCAAACTATTATGGAGAAAACAGTGCCGAGTTTTTCCATCCCGAACAGGTTCGGCTCTCGTATGCCTACTTTCCCAAAGTCGCCAGCGCGGCCGACTCGCTCGCCATAGTCGAAGAGATTGGTCGCCTGCGCGAAGAAATTGAGGCCGGGGCCGATTTTGCTGAACTGGCCGAGGTGATGTCGGACGATCAGGGCTCGGCCGCGCAGGGAGGAGCCCTGGGCACTTTTGGTCGCGAGCGCATGGTAAAGCCCTTCTCCGATGCCGCGTTTGCGCTGGAGCCCGGTCAGGTCTCCGAGCCCGTGCAGACGCGCTTTGGTCTGCACCTGATCAAGGTGGACGACAAGACGGTAGAAGACGGAGAGGAGAAAATTACCGCGCGCCATATCCTGCTGCGCTATGGCGCGTCGCGCAGCACGGAGGATGAACTGCGTGCGTGGGCGGAGGAGTTTCAGCAAAAGGCGGCCACGACAGGGTTTGTATCAGCGCTCAGTGCTGCGGGCATGGAGGGCATGGACTCGGGCTACCTGCAAAGCGACCAGATTGTTCCTAGCTTGGGGCAGGGCACGGCCTGGTTGGTCAATTGGGCGCTGGCTCAGGACGTCGGCGCGGTTGCGCGCGTGGCAGAGAACGAGCGCGGTCTGTGGGTTGCCACAGTGGCAGACAAACGAGCCGAGGGCCAAATGCCGCTGGATGAGGTGCGCCCGCGCGTCGAGCGCGAAGTGCGCGCGCGCAAGAAAGCGGATATGGCTGCCGCCAAGCTGAGCGAAGTCCGTGCGCAGGTAGAAGGGGGCGTCTCATTAGAAGAGGCCGCCGGTGCAGCAGGTCTCGAAGTGCGCGCATCGGAGCCGTTTGCGCGCACGGAGTCGGTGCCGGGAATCGGCCGCGGCAACGGCGTCGTCGCGGCGGCGTTTCGCCTGCAGGAAGGGCAGTTGAGCGATGTGGTGACGCTGCGCCAGGGTGCCTATCTGCTGCGCCTCGCCGAAAAGGCTCCGTTGGACGAAGCGCTCTTTGCCGAGCAAAGCGCCCAGGTCCAGCAGCAGCTGCTCGCCCAGCGCCAGCAGGAGGCGCTGCAGAACTGGTTTGCCCAGATCTACGAGACGGCCGTAATAGAAGACAATCGCCACCTGTTCTTCACCTTCTAATAGGGAGACCTATACATGCCTGCTGAACCTGGAAAAACGCAGATTGGCTTTATTGGCCTTGGTATTATGGGAGCGCCAATGGCCAAGCACCTGCTGGCGGCTGGCTACCAGCTCAAGGTGTATAATCGCAGCGACCGCCCGCGCGTCGACGAGGTTGTCGAAGCCGGCGGCGTGCGCGTGGCAACGCCCAAGGAGGCGGCAGAAGGGGCGGATGTAATTATTAGCATCGTCACCGATACACCGGATATGGAAGCGGTGATTATGGGGGACGATGGGGCTATTCACGGGGCCAAAGAAGGATCCACCGTCATTGATATGAGTACGGTGTCGCCCAAGGTTACGCAGGACGTAGCTGCTGCGCTGGAGGCGCGCGGCGTATCGATGCTGGATGCACCGGTTAGCGGGGGCGATGTAGGAGCGATTAACGGCACGTTGTCGATCATGGTTGGCGGAGAGCAGGATGTCTTTGACGCGTGTCTGCCGGTATTCGAAGCGATGGGCAAGAACATCAATCTCATCGGTCCCAACGGGGCGGGCCAAACCACCAAGCTGTGCAACCAGATCGCAGTGGCCGGTGCCAATCTGGCCATGGCCGAAGCGCTTATGCTGGCCGCGGCTTCCGATCTAGACGTGGGCAAGGTCATCGACGCAATTTCGGGTGGCGCAGCTGGCTCCTGGCAGTTGAGCAATCTCGGTCCGCGTATCATAAAGGGCGACTTTGCCCCCGGCTTTATGGTGCATTTACAGCAGAAGGACCTGAAACTGGTGCTGCAGGCGGCCAACGATGTCAAGCTCGCTCTGCCCGCCACTAGCATTGCCCACCAGTACTTCAACGTCGTTGAGCGAGCTGGATGCGCCGAGGAGGGCACGCAGGCGCTTATAAAAGCGTACGAGATGCAGGCCGGCAAAGAGGCGCGCTCCCAATAGGCGATACCGCTATGTACGACGGGGCTGCGCGACTTGTCGCGCAGCCCTTTTCGTTGATATACTTATCTCCATGACGTTGAATCTCAATCGAATTGGCCTGCTGACGCGCGACGAGGGCAGCGAATATCCCTTTGATGAGGTGCGCGAGCTTTTCGGCACGTACCAAATTGAAGTCGTGCGCATCGAAGAGGGCGCAGCATCTGCCGATCTGGATATGGTCGTGGCGATGGGTGGCGACGGCACCGTGCTGCGCGCGCTCGATCGCTTTCCGCGCTGTCCGGTGCTGGCTATTAACTTTGGCACCGTTGGCTTTCTCACGGCAGGTGATCGCACCGAACTGGCCCAGATCGTGCAGCTGCTCATGGATGGACGCTATATCATTAGCGAGCGGCTCGTGCTTAACTGTCGCCACCCGCGCGGCGAAGTGCACGTGGTCAACGAGGTTATGGTGCGCGCCAGCTACAAGCTGGCTTTTACCGACGTCTTTGTCGATGGAGTGGAAATTCGCACGATAACGGGCGACGGCGTTATTGTTGGCACTCCGACCGGTAGCACTGGACATCTGCTGTCGGCAGGTGCTCCGATTGTATTTCCCGACGTGCGCTGCATGATTCTCGACGGCATCAACGAATACAACTTCTCGTCGCGGGCGTTGATCCTGCCCCCCGAAGCCCAGGTGCGCCTCGCCATCAGCGAAGAGACGCGCGACGAGAACATATCGCTCGTAGTCGACGGCAGGCACTTAGGACAGCTAGTAGCTGGCGAAGAGGTGCACATTAGTCAGGCCGAACACCGCGCGCGTTTGATCTACCTCGACAGGGGATATTTCTTTCGCAACCTCTCCTCTAAACTCTCTTGGTGAACTATGAATGTACTGGTTACGGCGGCCGACAGTGCGCTGGGTGCCATGCTCTGCCAGCACCTGGCTAAAGGGCATGACGTCGCGCCTGTAGGGCGCCGCGCCGCGGCAAATATTGATGGCTACCAATGCGTCGACTTAGTTGAGGCCGAGCGCGTTGCCAGCATTTTGCAGGGTGTGGATGCCGTAGTCCACGCGTTGCCCAACGCGGCCCGCCTGGCCGACGTCGACAGCGAGGGGGAGCTATTGGACTGGGTTTCGCGCGCTACCTATGTGCTGGCGACGACGGCCTGTGCCGCCGGCGTGCGACGCATCGTATTATTGAGCAGTCTCGACTTAATGCGCTCCTACGACGAGCGCTTTATCGTTACGGCACAGTGGCAGCCGCGCCCGCTGGCCAATGCCGAGTCGTTGGCGCCGCATATGGCCGAGCTCGTTGGCCGCGAAGTCGCCCGCACGGGCAAAATTGAAGTCGTGGCGCTGCGGCTAGGAAACATGGATGTCGAAGTGACTGCGGGCGAGGTAGCCGAGGCCGTCGAGAGTGCGTTGAGTGAACCGCTGTCGGCCAGTTACCATTGGCAAGTACAACACGTTGCGTCCAGTGGGCGCTTTGCCGACTGAGGAATTGATATGGCTACGGTAACGGAAGGCAACGTGCTGATTTTAGGTGCCGGTGGTCCGGTGGGCGCTGCCTGTATTGCTGCACTAAAAGACCATTACAGACTGCGCGTGACGGATGCGCGTCCGATGGCTGAGGCGGCCGAGGGACCGCGCCAGAGCCCGCGCGCGCCGCTGCCCGAACTGCTGGACGCCCCGCACGAAAACCGCGTCGTCGACGTCGCCGACTACGAACAGGTGTTGGATGCGGTGGACGGCGTCGATGCCGTCATCAACTTGACCGTGCTGCGCCCGCATCCAGTGTTGGCGTTTCACGTCAACGAAATTGGTGCCTACAACGTGGCCAAGGCCTGTGTCGCCTGTGGGACCAAGCGCCTGATACACACCGGTCCGTTTCACTCTGGGTTGGGATACGATGTCGACTGGTGGAACGACTTTCGCATTGACGACAACGTGCCGATCCATCCCGCCGACGACCTCTATGCACTGACGAAATACTTGGGTAACGATATCACGCGTATTTTCGCCGAGGAACACGGTCTCGAAGTGCTGACCTTTCTCTACTGCCATTTTCGCCCGCGCGAAATTCTGCCCGAAGAGCACGGCAAGGGCATCCATCCCTATGCTACTTCGTGGGAAGATACGGGTGAGGGCTTTCTCTACGGCCTGCGAGCCGGTGCGATGCCATCTCCCTACGAGACGTTTTTTATGTGCTCGCGTTTGCCGCACGACAAATACCGCCCCGACAAAGCCAAGCGCCTGCTGGGATGGGAGGCGCGCGATTCGTTTGAGGTGCTTTACTGCCGCTAGCAGCGGTTCGATAGAAGTTGGGTAAGACGACGGCGGCGCGGGAGTTTAAACTCTTGCGCCGCCGTTGCACATGCGGCTACAGTCCGTGCAATGAGGAGCGATTTATGCGAGAAAATATGTTGGGTGCCTATGGGGCGTGGGCCAGTGCTCTAACGGGACGCGAACCGGGCGCGTACTCGCTGCGCCACCCGCGCTTCCGCTCGCTGGGAACCTGGAAGAAAAAGGCACTGGCCAAAGTCGTCGAATGCGTGGCTGAGCCCGAACTCCGAGGCTCGGTGCGCGCGCGGGTGGAAAAGCAGTATGAGTGGAATGGTTTACACGTGGAGGAATTATCCTGGCAACTGCCGATGGGTCCGCGCACACGCGCCGTTTTTTTAAAGCCGAGCGGAGCTCGAGGCCCGTTGCCAGCCGTGCTGGCTCTGCACGACCACGGAGGGCGTAAGTATTGGGGGCTGCGCAAGATCGTGCAGCTGCCCGGCAGGCGCCATCCGCTCGTCGTCGAGCATCAGCGCCAGTACTACAGCGATGTGGGATGGGCCAACGAGCTGGCCCGTCGTGGCTACGCGGTGCTGGTGCACGACGGGTTCCTATTTGGCAGTCGTCGCATGCGCTATGCCGATGTGCCAGAGGTGCTGAATGGCGGTCGCCGGGACGGCAATCCGGAGGCACGCCGCGAAGTGCTCGAATACAACGCCTGGTCCGGTGCGCAGGAGAGCGTGGTGGCCAAGTCGCTGTTTTGCGCGGGCACGACCTGGCCGGGAGTCGTTCTGGCCGAGGATCGCAAAGCCCTTGACTACTTGTGCGGTCGCCGCGACGTCGATGCCGACCGCGTCGGCTGCGGCGGACTGTCGGGCGGTGGGTTGCGCACGGTATTTCTCGGCGGGCTAGACGAGCGTATTAAAGCCGCCGTATGCATGGGATTTATGAGCACTTGGAACGATTTTCTCTTGCACAAGAGTCATACGCATACGTGGATGACCTACGTGCCGCTGCTGCCGCGCCTGTTGGATTTTCCCGAAATACTCGGTTTGCGCGCGCCGCTGCCGACGCTGGTGCAAAACTGCAATGAGGACGCGCTGTATACGGTGCGCGGTATGAAGGCAGCCGATGCTATTCTACGCGCGGTCTATGCCAAGGCTAATGCCGCCGACCACTACGCGTGCCGGTTCTACCCCGGCGGCCATAAGTTCGACGCGCCGATGCAGCAGGATGCCTTTGATTGGTGGGATGGGTATCTGCGCTAGCCGGCTATCTGTCGGATTCCGATCGCGCGGCTAGCGCAAACACAGGTGGGTCTGCTCAGCTGGCCGAGTAGACCAGCGATTGGTTGTAGGGAATGACCAGCGGTTCGACGTCTGACAAGTGGGCAGCCCAGTCGGCCGGATCGTAATTGCGGCGCACAAAGCACGAGTAGTGGGCGGGCACGGCGGCTTTGAGCTGCAGAGCGGAGGCCATCTTTGCCGAGCCTTCAAAAAAGGGAAATTCGCCCTCGTCCGGGTGCGTCGTCAACAGCCCGATATCGGGCTTGAGCTGGCGCACGGGCTGCAGCAGCTCTTCGTGATCGCCAAATGTGTTGACGGGGTCACCGGAAATGTAAATGCGCGTGGTGTCTGCTTCGATGACGTAGCCCAGATGCGTTACGTCGGGTGGTGCGATACCGTCGTCGGGAATGCCTTCCGGGGGCTTGGCCCATACGGTGTGCGCGCGCATCGCGCCCATCGCTTCTGTCATTCCCGCGCTAACTACGCAGGTTTGTTGGGCGTCTACGCCGGCTCCGCGCACGGCCTGAATGCTCTCTTCGGGTCCGATAAAGCGCACGTCTGGATAGGCTGCGCGCAGGCGGTTAATCGACTCGATACAGGTGTGATCTCCGTGGTTATGCGTCAGCAGGACGTAGTCGGTGCGCAGGCTCGCCTCGTGCAGTGGTGCGCGCGCGTGGACATAGCGCTCTGCCGGCCGCTCTCGCGGGAAGTAGGGATCGACGAGCACGATGGTGCCCGCTGCGTCTTTTATGGCAAAGCTGCTCTGGCCAAACCAGTGAATTCCCACGCTGTTGGGTTCGACGATTAGATCTTCGAATGGGTGCATTCTACGCCTTCCTAGTTGCACTGTGTTGCGGCGGTGTGCGCCGTGTATATGTTTACTACAAAAACTACGACCTGCATGTGCTTCAGCAAGGGCAAAGTGGACCCATTCTATGAGCCAGACAACACTACTGGATGCGAAGTATCGCCGCCGCAAAGGCGAATTGTTGCGCCTGCTCGTCGATCGCCTGCAGCCTATATACACCGCCGAGGAAATAGACGCGCTGCGCATTGACGCGATCGATCCACAAATTCTGGCACAGCGCTCGGGGCGCGGCTTCGTCAATCGCGATCTGGTAGAAACCATGTTGGGGAATTTGCTCGAGTGCGTCGCGCCCGGATCGCACAATGCCGTGGCACCCGGACACGAACGCGGCGATTTTGCCGACGAACTCGGTCAGGTCGCCGACCAGCTATATGCCATGGTGGCCCAATCGCTGCTGGCCGCCGGCGAGAGCGAGGGGGTCGAAGAGCAGGCCCTGGCCGCTTCGTTTTCCATGCTGTGGGATTTGCCGCGCCTCAAGACGCGCGCGCGCTGGAATCGCTTTGCCGCCCTGCGCGACCCGGCCGTGTGGGATGCCTATCTGCTTTCCAACTGCGGTATTAGCCGCGACGAACTGCTGCGCATCGATTTTGGCGGTCAGCTAGAGGAGGCCATCCGTCGGCGCGACGTAGACTACTACCGCGACTTTCTGCGCAACCTCGAGTGCGACTTCATATTCGACTATCAGATGCAGCTGGTGATGAGCACCTACCCGGGATGGCGAATCCTCTTTTACCACGACGTTGCCCACGCGCTTACGCGTGCCGACGCGGTGCCGGAAGATCCCGGTCTGCAGCGTCGGCCGGTGCCCCTATTGCCGCGCGCCATTTCCGAACTGGCTGGGCGCTACTATCAGGCCGACCTGCATCCAGAGACCGAGATAGGCGACGCCAATTTCCTCGACCACCCTCACCGCGGTATGACCACCGGGCAAACGGGTATCATTGGCTCGGGGTGTCATATGTATCCGTGCACCTTGGGCGGACTGAGCGACAAAGTGCAGCAGCGCCACCCGATTATTGGCGACTTTGTGTTTATCGGGACCGATGCGGGTCTCTTTGGGTCGGTGAGCGTCGGTGAGCAGTCGGTAATTGGCGCCAATTCAGAGATTCACGGCCGCGTCGAAATTGGCACGCAGTGTCGCATTGGTGCATCGGTTTTCATAGGAACGATAAAAGACAGCCAAAGGCAGCCGGGCTGCGTGCAGCTGGGCGACGGCGTGCGCGTAGGGGCGGGAACGATTATCGAAAATGCCTCTGAGCTGGACTTGGTCATTGCCCATCGCTCGGAAATACCGGCGCGTTCATACGTGGTCAATAACGGCTGTGGGCAACCGCGCTTCGTGCGCGAGTAGAAGGATCTGCTTCAGTCGGTGTGGCCGGCGTGCGATGGAACGTGCTACATCGTGCGCAAAAGCGTTAAGTAGAGGCCCGTCACTCTGCTCTTGAGGTCGCCTGCCAGTCCAAACTGCACGCCCATGTTGAGCACATTTCCGTCGCTGATTACCCAGTCGATATTGGGGAAGCCATTGACGGCTAAATGGCTGCCGAAACCGTCCGTATTACTCGATGCCTTGATGTCAACATAGGCGACCCATCGGGAGTTTATTATTAGGACGGGTTCGATCAGAGCATCGATGACGACTCCGCTGCCCCCCGTATAGCCTTTGAGAAAGCCTAAGAAGAGCTGTCCGTTGATTTCGAACTGTTTGCCGAGTGCCAGGCTGTTCATAACGCCGAGAGAAATCCCCGGGTTTTTTATATCGCCTGCCGGCATGAGGAGGTTGATCGCCGCTGCGCGCTGGGAACCGAGGCTGTATTTGCTACCAACCATCAGAGATGAAAAGTTAGAGGCCGATTCGTTTAGAAAGCCAAATGTCAACTGCGCGCCGACCTCTACGTTATCGCCGGGTGTAAACTTGCTCATCAGAAAAAAGTTGGTGGCTTTTCCCGGCCTGTTGACGTCGTTGCCGCGCATGCCAACGTCAATGGACTTATAGCCCCTTTGGCTCGGCAACACGTAAAACGGATCGTAGCTCAGCTGTTCGCTGCGCACGTACGCTTCGACCGGCGTATCTGGAGTCGGTTCGTCTTGGGCGTGAATAGGCAAAGAGCAGACCAATGTACACAGGCACGCAAAAACGGCATTTCTGATCATATACACTCCTGAGAGGCGTCTGGTTGTGCTGCTGAAAGATAGAGGCGAGACGGCAGAGGAGCAATTGGAGCTACTCCTCGGCATCGAGCCGGGCTGCATCAGGCTATCGCCTTCAAACCGATTGGGGTGACGCACCGCGCCGGAACCCGGTTCCTGCTGAGGCCGATTGGCCTTGATTCAAGGCGCTCTGTTGACTTCCCGTTTGCAATGCACCGGCCGTAAGTCGATTGCAGGCCTTTGTGGATTGTGTGCCAGCCAAGCGCAATTAAAGCGGCGCTGGCCTGCGGGGTGTAAACAATGCCGCCGCAGGCCAGCAAAACGATGTCGCTGTGGATGCGTAGTCTGTCGACCAGTGCATCGACGGGGCGTTTAGAGCCACCTTGCGTGCATTCGCTCTAAAATCCGCAGCGCGCAGCGGCCGCAAAGAATGGGGCCGCCATAGCTGCGGCGCCGCGATAGGTCATATCGCTGGTCATTGGGTGGACGGAAATCAGTCGTGCTCCATTTTCGATGGCGACGACGATGGCGTCTTCGATGTCTTTGGGATCTTCCATCGAACCAGAGCCAACGACGCGCCCCATATACAGGCCGCGCTTGACTGCCTCGCGAAATAGCTCGTTGACCGCGTCGTTGATCTCGGGTATCTCACCCTCGCGCAGTATGGCGTCGAAGGGGCCGACAAAGCCACAGGCCTTGTTGCGTCCCTGCGCTGCCATCAGGTCGAGCACGCGGTCGCGCAGCGCGCGATCGAGAATGTACTCGGCCGTCTCAAACTGTATCCAGCCCTGCGTTTCCGTCTCGGCGTTGCGCAGTTCGTCCGGTGTAAACATCATGGTGCGGTCGCCGGTGCGCACCGGGTACCCACCGCGGTCATCGGATGTGGCCTGGCCGGGAACGGGAAAGTTGACGGCGCGAAAAAAGCGCTCGGCGTCCTCGTAGGTCGTGCTGTAGGGACGCAGCGAGGCGCGTGCGCCGAGCTGGTAGACGTCGCCGTGAGCGGACAGCGCCTCGCGGTGCAGGCGCTGCACGGGCAGCAGGCCGAGTCGGGCCTCGGCGGCGTTTTGCTCGCGCCCGTACCAGCCCTCCCACTGCGAGTGTTCGGCGTCGTTGACGATCCAGGTAAAACCCGCTTTGGCCCAGGCGTGTGCTTCGCTTTCGCGGAATCGGTGCCAGGGGATATCGTTGAATATGCCCAGCAGCGGTGGGGTGTCTTCGACGGAACCGGCCTGGTCGAGCACCTCTTTGAGCGGATTGCGGTTGGGGTTGAGCGCGTAGGCATGGGCGCGGCGAGCGAATTCCTCGCTCTTGAGCGGCAGGCTGCCGCCAATGGCTTCAATTGCGTTCAAAACAGTCCTCCAGTTAGAGCGAACTTAGGGCGAATCCAGTCCGGCAAAAATCGGGTACGGTCGTGCTGTCGGCAAGCTTGCCTGCGACGGGGTAGTTGACGTACCTTGGGAAACGGAATCGATGGCACGAGAGGATGGTTGCGTTTGTCTGGAGTAGCGGTTGCAGGACCCGAAGTAAGCGGACGTTCCCTAATCATTGGGACTGCACTGGCGTTTTTTCTCAATCTGGCCTGTCCATACTCCGTTCTCGTTTTGCAAAATGCCGGTCTGACGTCCGACTACATTACGGCCGGCGCCATGATGATTTTTCTGCTCTTGGTGGGGCTGTTCAATCCGCTTCTAAAGATGGTCTACCGCCCCTGGGCTCTGCGCTCGGGCGAAATGGTCGTCATCTACGTGATGATGATTGTTGCTTCGGCTATACCGACCTGGGGCTTGGTAACCAACCTCTTTCACATTCTGACGCGCCCCTTCTACTATGCGACGCCGGAAAACCGCTGGGCCGAGCTCGTGCAGCCGCTGATACCCGACTGGCTGGCGCCGCGCGATCCGGACGTTGCGCGCTACTTTTACGAGGGGTTGCCGGAGGGTATTTCCCTGCCGTGGGATGCCTGGGCCGTGCCCATGCTGGCGTGGGGCAGCGTCATGCTGGCGGTCTACTTGCTGATGGTGGCGACCATGGTTGTATTTCGCCGCCCGTGGATTGAACAGGAGCGCCTGGTCTTTCCACTAACGCAGCTGCCGCTCGAGATGCTGCGCGGAGCCGACGAGGGGATATTCCCCCAGCTGTTTCGCAGCCCGCTGATGTGGATTGGTTTTTCCGTGCCTTTTATCATGCAGATGCTGACCGGGCTACATCACTACTTCTTCTTCGTACCCGAAATACGCACGCTGCTCGATCCTCTGCGCCTGTTCCGCAACAGCGTCAGCCTCGTCATATTCATCAACTTTGCCATTATTGGATTGACCTACTTTCTCAATCTCAACGTCGCCTTTTCCGTCTGGTTTTTTCATTTGCTGAGCCGCTGTCAAACCGGAGTATTCAATATAATTGGCTATCAGGTCAAAGGGCACAACGAGGCGCTGACGGGCTCTTCAGTGGCACTGTCGCACCAGGGAATGGGCGCGATGTTGGTGCTGGTCGGCGCCATGCTGTGGACGGCGCGCGCACATTTGCGCCACGTGCTGACGGCTGCTTTTCGCCGCGGGGTACAAGCGCGGGACGCCGATGAAATTCTTTCCTACCGCGCCGCGGTGTGGCTGTGGATGGGCTGTGCGCTCTACGTCTTAGTTTGGCTGGTGGCGACCGGATTGCCGGTCCTATCGGCTCTGGTCTTTCTGGTCGGGGCCTTTGTCATATTCTTAGCGATCGCCCGCGTCATTGCCCAAGGCGGCGTTGGCTTCACGTCTTCGACGATGCTGCCGCAGCCCTTTTTGGTCTATACGCTGGGCACGGATATGGTCGGTTGGAAAGGGCTCGCCTCCGTCAGTCTGAGCTACTCGTGGGCCGCGGAAATGCGCACCACGGTGATGGCGTCGGCGGCCAACGGACTCAAGCTGGCGCACAGCGCCCGCGCCAACCACCGGCGTCTATTCTTGGGTATGGTGCTGGCGATTGTCGTTGGCATGGCCGGTGCCACGTGGATCACGCTCGAGCTCAACTACCGCCACGGCGGCATCAACCTGCGCCAGTTTGGCGTGCCGAGCATGGCCTATGGGTTTTTGCAGGACAAGCTGCTCAATCCCATTGGCTGGGACCACATTCAGCCGCGTCTGATGTTCACGGCCGTGGGCGCGGCGCTGATGGGCTTCCTCATTTATATGCAGCACCACTATCTGTGGTGGCCGCTGCACTACATCGGCCTGCCGGTCAGCGATAGCTGGGTGATGGGCTGGGCCTGGTTTTCCGTATTTATCGGCTGGATGCTCAAGGCGGTTATTTTCAAGTTTTCTGGAACCAAGGGCTATTTTACCTACAAGCCGCTCTTTGTTGGTATGATCGCCGGCCAGCTCATGGGCGGGGCCGTATGGATGGTGGTTGACTTCCTCATCGGCGAGGTGGGCAATGTGGTCTTTATCGGCGTGCGCTAGAGGGGGATCGTTTGATGCGTAAAACATATCGCGCCGCTGCCATAGGGCGGACGGGCAAGGGTGACTGGGGACACGGTCTGCATTTGGGGCTGCTCGCGCACGAGGAGGTTGAAGTGATTGCCGTGGCCGACGAAGGCGAAGAGGGGCGGCTAAAGGCGCAGGGCGAGCTGCAGGCGCCGCGCGCCTACAAAGACTATCGCCAGATGCTAGATAGGGAGCGCCCGGATATCGTTACCGTCGGTCCGCGCTGGACGGATTGTCACCTGGACATGGTGCTCGACTGCATTGGGGCGGGGGCGCACGTATACTGCGAAAAGCCGATGACCTGGAACCTGCACGATGCCGACCGCATCGTTGCCGCAGCGGATGCGGCCAATAGAAAGGTTGCCGTGGCGCATCAGGCCGTCTATTTGCCGCGCGTCCAGCATCTGCGGGACCGGCTGCGCGCCGGCTGTATTGGGCGGCTGCGGCAGCTGCACGCCGTGGGCAAGCAGGACCGGCGCAGCGGCGGCGAGGATATGATCGTGCTCGGCACGCACCTGTTTAACCTCATGCGCTTTTTAGCCGGCGACGTGGCGTGGATGTCGGCGCGCGTGACGGTGGGCGGGCGCGCGCTCGCTGAGGATGACATCGGTGAGGGGGGCGAGCCGATTGGTCCGGTTGCCGGCGATAGCGTCGAAAGCTACTTCGCCTTTGCCAGCGGCGTCAGCGGCACGTTTACTTCGCTGTCCGGACAGGAGGCCGATGCGCACTACGGCTTGGACATCGTTGGCAGCGCGGGGCGCATCGCCTTTCGCGGCGGGAGCGGCGGCGCCCTAATGCACTATCCACACGCCGCGCACGTGCCCGAAGACGGCGCGCGTGCCTGGTCGCCGCTGGATGGCCCAGCAGATGCACCGCTGGGCCACGGCAATACGCGGGCGATCGCCGATCTGATCGCCGCCGTTGAAGAGGATCGCCAGCCGCTTTCGAGCGCACGCGATGCGCGCGCGGCGCTGGAGATGATTCTCGGTGCCTACGAAGCACAGATCACGGGTGCGCGCGTGGCGCTACCCATGCCGAACCGCCAACACCCGCTGCTGGCATGGAAAGAGGGGTATTATGTCGGATAAAAGAGTGCCGCACGAGGTCATTCCCTGCGATAAGCTGCCGGCCGGACGCTATCGCGATCTACCCGAACCGCCCGCTTCGTGGACAAAGCTGGTCGGGCCGAGCATTCTGCTGCTGGGCCTGTCGATTGGCAGCGGCGAATTCGTCCTCTGGCCCTACATCACCTACAAGTTTGGCTTTGTCGTGTTCTGGGCCTGCATGGTCGGGGTGTTAACCCAGTACTTCATCAATATGGAAATCGAGCGCTGGACGCTGGCCACCGGTGAAACGGCCGTAACGGGATTTTGTCGTCTGTGGTCCGGTTGGGCGCCCATTTTTCTGCTCTGCAACATCATCCCGTGGGTGTGGCCGGGCTGGGCGTCGGGTGCCGCGACCATGCTCAGCTGGGAGTTGGGCGGCGGCGAGGGCATGCGGGTGTTCTATTCGATATTCAGCCTAATAGCCATCGGCTTGGCGCTGAGTTTGGGACCGGTAGTCTACAATACGGTCGAGCGCATTCAGACGGTGCTCATCGGCGGTGTGCTGCTCTTTTTGCTCGTCGTATTTGCCCTCGTCGTAGAGCTCGATCACGTGGTGGAAATGGGGCGCGGCATCGCCAACGTTGGTCATATTCCCGAGGGTATGGAACTGCCGCTCTTTTTGGGGGCGCTGGCATTTGCCGGGGCGGGCGGGACGATGAATTTGGTGCAGAGTGACTACGTGCGCGACAAGGGATATGCGATGGGCGCCTATATCGGTCGCCTCACTAGTCCCCTGACGGGCAAGGAAGAGGTCGTCGGCGATATCGGCTATCACTTCGAACACAGCGAAGACAATATGCGCCGCTGGCGCGGCTGGTGGAAGGCGGCCAATCGCGAGCACTTTGTGACGTTTTACCTGCTGTCGGTGGGTTCACTCATGCTGCTCTCGCTGATCTCCTACGCTACGGCGCGCCAGACGCCCGGCTTGGAGGGGGGGCTCGGTTTTATTCGCGTCGAAGGTGAATTCATTGGCGCTGCACACGGGGCGTTCTTCGGTCACGTCTTTCGCTGGATGGGCATTGCCATTCTCTTGACGACGGAGTTGGGCCTGCTCGATGCCTGTGCGCGCATCTCGTCTGATATCGTCAAGACGAATTGGCTGCGCTCTAATAGCAACTGGTCCAAGGATCGCCTCTACTTTTTCATGCTGTGGGGGCAGATCGTCTTTGGTTGCCTGATTATGCTGACGGATTTCAACCAGCCGCTGGTGCTGCTGGTGCTGAGCGCCTCGCTCAACGGGGGCGTCATGCTGATCTACTCGCTGCTGCTGCTGTGGACCAATAACCGAGTGCTGGGCAGTAAGTTGGCCATGCACCCGGTGCGCTTTGTCGCGATGGTATGGGCGTGCGCATTCTTCGGCTACTTCACCTTTGTCACGCTCAGCAACCAACTGCCGCGCCTGTGGCAGGGATGATGGTTGTCGCTGTAAAAAAAACACCAGAAAATGTGTAAAAATAGTAAGATTTACTACATAAGTATATATTTTTAAAACAGTTGAATACTATTTGACAATTGTCTCTGAGCATGTTATGATAGGCGTGCTTTTTTGTGTTGATACTGTAACACAATTACAGACTAGGCACTATCTCCATAACGCAAGGGAGGGTAACCATGCGAATTTCGCTAGGGAGGTTGTGGGCCGTGCCGCTGGCATTGGCCTGTGTCCTGCAGGCTATACCTGCGGCAGCCGGTAACGGCAAGATCGCGGGTGTAGTACAAGACGATTCCGGGCAGGCGCTGCCCGGAGCCAATGTGGTAACCACGGTCAGCGGTGAGAAGGTCGGCGCGATCACCGACGATCAGGGTCGCTACTTTATTCTTAACGTGCCCCCGGGCGCGTATGCAGTAGAGGCTAGCTACGTCGGTTATCAGGCGCTGCGCAAAACCGATATCGCGGTGCGGCTCGACCTGACGACGACGGTGGACTTCAGCCTCGCCACCGAAGCGGTGCAGACGGAGGCTATGGTCATCACGGCGGAAGCGCCGATGGTTGAGCGCTCGCTGACCACCAGCCGCGCTTCGATCGGCCTGTCCGAGATCAACAACACGATGCCGGTGGCTGATCTGCAGGATCTCATCAACACCACGCCGAGCGTCTTTCGCGGCTATATTCGCGGCGGTCGCAAGGCCGAAGCCAAGGTCTTAGTCGACGGGGTCGACGTCTCCGATACCTACTTTCGCGCGGGTGAAGGAGGCAACACATACAATCCGTACACGGACGTCAACCGCACCTCCGACGGTGAGTTTACGGCCGTGGGCATCAATGCCAGCAACGTGCAGGCGCTCGACATCGTGGCCGGCACGTTCAACGCCGAGTACGATGCGGCCAGCGCCGGCGTTATCAACGTCGTCACGCGCGAAGGGGGCGATGAGTTAGAGGGGCGCCTCTTTATTCGCAGCGGTCTTGGTGGGTATAAAAATGCGGGCCCGGATGTGTACGAGGGACGCGTCAATCCAAAGCCTGCCGATGATGGCAGCGTCGACAAGACGACGTACTACGATCTGTACGAGCAGGCCCGAGACCAGCTGTTGGCCTCGGAAGACGCCGCAGACGTGGCGAAGGCCCAGCAGTACTACACCTTCAGACCGGGCGACGTTACCTACGGCAGCAATCCGACGAGCGAAGTGGAGCTTTCGTTGGGTGGTAAGCTACCTGCCATTGGCACCAACTTCTATCTGACTACGCGCTACCTCAACGACGAAGGCCTGTTGCCCAACACGCTCAATCGCTCGATGCGCCATTCGCTCAAGCTGACGCACAAGGCGGGCGATAACCTCAAGCTGACCGGCAACGTTATGATCGACGACGGCGGCGAATTGGGTGGCTGGGTAAACCGCAACTTCAGCGGTAAGTATGCCTACTATCCGGAAGGCGCGCTAGGTAATAAGAAGCTGGGTACTATGATGTATGTGGGCGCCAACTACTCGTTTTCGCCCAACACGTTTTTGGATGTCAAAGTGTCCAACGTAACGCGTTCGAGCACGTTTGGTTATTCCGATGACGATGGAGACGGCATCGTTGAAGAAGGTGAAGACGGCGATTTCATATTCATCGACAGCGCGGAAGAATCCGTAAAGTATCTCGGCGTTGACGGAAGCGGTGCCGATGCAGACGGCAACTTCACCTACTTCACCACCAACCCGGGTAACTCGAGAAACTTTGACCTGCCGTTTGGTTCCAATCAGTACCGCCTCGGTCAGCCGGGTTTCTTTTACGAGGAACTCAATCGCGACGTGCTGCAGTTTAAAGCAGACCTGACGCATCAGATTAACTTTCATCACCAGTTAAAAGCGGGTATGCTGGTGCGCAAGCACTCCGTGTCGCAGCTCATGCAGCGCACCCAGGTCACGGTCGGCTACAGCAACCTGCCTTTCGAAGTGGGTGAGTACGAGCGCAGTCCTTCTGAGATGGCCGTGTACGTGCAGGACAAGATCGAGTATGAAGGCATCATCATTAACGCGGGCGTGCGCCTCGACGGACTCAACGTCGATGCAGAGCAGATCGCCGATTTCTTCCGTCCGTCCGAAGAGGCCGAGTACACCTACGGAAATGGACAGACGCAGATCTATCGCCGGCCGATCCGCGAAGGCGCAGTCGACACCAAGTGGTTTCTGCAGCCGCGATTGGGCATTTCGCATCCGATCAGCGACAATGCGGCCATGCACTACTCGTGGGGCAAGTTTTACTCGCCGCCGTCTTTCTCTAAGCTGTATGACGATTACGCCAGCTTCGCCAACCCGTCCTATCCTGCCATCTACG
>JAYPJE010000013.1:9076-86907 GCA_038128265.1 Gemmatimonadota bacterium | reverse complement strand
AGAATATCGACCTTTGAGCAATTTAGCGTGGCCGGCCGCCAGCTATCGGCTCCGCCTATAGCATCTCCACGCCGCTAACCCATTCGCCCCTCTTGAGCAATGCACCTATATTTTTACCATGTTCAGTCTAACAAGCACCCCCGACCTCTGTCTGCGCCTGCTCGACGGCCGCGAGTCGCATGCGCTCTTTGCCCTAACTGACAAGAACCGCTCCCATTTGCGGCGGTGGCTTCCCTGGCTCGATCGCAATACGAGTGCCGAGGATACGCGGCGCTTTGTCGAAGGCACGCGCGAGCGCTACGCCAACCGCGAAGCGTTAGAAGCCGGCCTATTTCACGCGGACAGACTCGTCGGCATGGTGGGCTTTAACACCGTGGATTGGTCGGCGCGCCGCGCAGAAATCGGCTATTGGCTCGATGCCGACAGCCAGGGAAAGGGTCTCATCACACGGGCCTGCAGCGCGCTCATTGAATTCGGCTTTGTCGATTTTGATCTGAATCGCCTGGAGATACGCTGTGCCACTGGCAACGCACGCAGCCGCGCCGTACCCGAGCGCCTGGGTTTTGCCTGCGAAGGCATCATGCGCCAGGTCGAGTGGCTGTATGACCACTTTGAGGATCACGCCCTCTACGCGCTGCTGCGCGCCGATTGGAAAGGGCCACAGTCAAACTAGCGCGCCCCGTCGCGCTGGGCAGCCTCGATAAAATCCAGAGCCCGCTCTTCCATCCAGCATGCTCCGCCCGCTAGGGGAAAGCCAACATGGCCGCCGCAGTCAGGCATTTCTAGCACAACCTCTTTTAGCGGACGCACAATATCGAGTGGATAACACCGATCCTCCAAAAACGTATCGTTGCGAGCATTGGCAATGAGCGCCGGCAGGCGAATGGCACTCAAATAACCCGAACAGCTCGTAGCGCGCCAGTATGCTTCGACCGAAGCATAGCCGTGAACTGGCGCCGTATAGCGCCCGTCAAATGCGTAGAGATCGGGCAACCGTTCAATGCCCTCTGCATCGATCAACCCCGGCCGCGCCGTGGCCTTGTCGCGCACCTTGGCACGCAGATGGCGCATAAATCGCCGCAGATAGAATCTATTGCGCCATCGGTGAATAGCGCGCGCACCGTCGACCAAGTCACAGGGAACAGAAAAGGTCGCCGCGGCGCAGAGTTCGCTCGGCACGTCCGCACCGCACTCGCCCAGGTACTTGAGAATCAGATTGCCGCCGAGGCTGAATCCTACGAGTGCGATGCGCTCATGGGATCCTGCTTCCTGCACGTGTGCTATGACTGCCGCCAGATCCTGCGTCAGTCCAGCATGATAAAAACCAGCCGTACGATTGGTCTCCCCGCTACACGCACGCATATTCCACGCCAAAGCGTCCCATCCAGCCGCATTTAATGTGCGCACCATGGCCAGCATATAAGGCCGGCGCGAATGGCCTTCCATTCCGTGTGCAATGATGACCAACCGCTCGCTGTCGACCCGCGACCAGTCGACATCGACGAAGTCGCCGTCGTCCAGTTCAATGCGCTCGCGTCGATAGGCAACGCCGTCAATGCGGCGCAGGTGCGGCGCGACCGTCTGCAGGTCGGCACCAGGCAAATACCAGGGGGGTCGATACGGTGAGTCGATTATCATTTTTATATGAAAAAAACCTCGTGACCATGCAGCCCAGCCCAGTATACCAGCCATCGAGCAGAGCATGGGCTACGGACTTGCCAGCGCGCGCTGTATAAATATATTCGCCGAATGCCTATACACATAAAATAGTAAGAATGCGATGCTCCGACTGCGCCGAATCTCAGCCTATTTATTTGCTACCCTAGCGGCCCTTTTGCTCGTCTGTATGGCAATGGCCAAACCCGTCGACCCACACCCCTATTTCTCCGACGGACGCTTTCAGGTTATCGCCCATCGCGGCGGACGCGGCCTGATGCCGGAGAATACCTTAGCTGCCTTCCAATACGTCGACTCGCTCGGCGTCGACGTGCTGGAGATGGACATTCACGCCAGCGCGGATGGCCACCTCGTAGTCATTCACGATGATTCAGTTGGCCGCACGACGAATGGGAGCGGCAAAGTAGATGCGCTGACGCTCGATCAGCTGCAGTCACTGGACGCAGCCTACAACTGGAAAGGACCGGATGGCAGCTTTCCGCACAGGGGTAGCGGCGTGCGTATTCCACATCTCGAGGAAGTTTTGCAGCGGTTCAGCCACAGGCGCATGCTCATCGAGATAAAGCCAAACTCGGCACAGGTCGCCCAGCAACTATGCAACACGCTAACGCGCTTTTCCATGGATGAAAAGACCGTCGTAGCCTCTTTTCACAGCGACGCGCTCGAAGCGTTTAGCCGCGCCTGTCCACAGACTCCCGTATCGGCTACCAGTAGCCAGGTTGGCCTCTATACCCTGCTGCACCTATTGCGGTTGGACGGAGCCTACCTCAATCCGCCCATCGCCTTTCAGGTGCCCGAACGCATTGGCTCTCTGCGCTTGGTCGACGAACGCTTTGTAGCCAGCGTGCATGAGCGCGCGGCGCAGGTCCACGTGTGGACTGTAAACAAACCCGATGCCATGCGCCGCCTTATCGAAGTGGGCGTAGATGGCATTATAACAGACTACCCAGACCGTCTCCTATCCATCTTGAACCGAACGCCCGAACATAGTACTCCATGAATGAATCCATCGCATTAGAAGCCGAGCACCTGACCAAGACCTATACCAGCGGCGAGCGCACCCTGACCGTCCTAGACAATGTTAGTTTTGCCATCCAGCACGGCACCACCAGTGCAATTGTAGGTCCTTCGGGCAGCGGCAAGACCACCCTACTCGGCCTGTGTGCCGGCCTCGATCGCGCTTCTTCTGGCAGCGTGCGACTCGACGGCGTTGCGCTCGAAGGCCTCGACGAGGATCAGCGCGCACGCCTGCGCAACGAACGCGTCGGCTTCGTTTTTCAAAATTTCCAACTCGTTCCCACTCTCAGCGCACTTGAAAATGCCATGGTGCCGCTGGAACTACGCGGTCGCAAGGACGCCCGCGAACGCGCGGCACACTGGCTCGAACGCGTCGGCCTAGGCGACCGCTTGGATCACTATCCAACGCAGCTATCGGGCGGCGAGCAACAGCGCGTTGCCCTGGCACGTGCGTTTATCAACGCGCCGCGCGTGCTCTTTGCCGACGAACCCACGGGCAACCTCGATGGCGACACGAGCGACCAAGTGCAAGAGCTACTCTTTTCGCTCAATCGCGAAGAGGACACAACGCTGGTGTTGGTAACCCACGATCTCGAACTGGCCCAGCGCACCGGACGCGTTATCCGCCTGCGCGGCGGTTCGATCTTCTCCGATTCAAACCGCGACGACCGGGCCGACGCACCGTGAGCTGGATTCTGCGCATGGCCTGGCGGGACAGCCGCCGGCACCGCCGCCGCCTCGCCCTCTATACGGCCGCCATTGCCGTCGGCATCGCCGCACTCGTTTCGCTGCGCAGTTTGGCCAGTAGCCTGCAGGGCGAAGTCGACCAGCAGGCCAGCGCCCTGCTGGGTGCCGATATGGAAATTGAGAGCAACCAGCCCTTTTCCGAGGCTCTGCAGGCCAGCATCGACTCGCTCGGCGGCCAGCGCGCCAACCAAGTTCAGTTTACTTCAATGATCTATCTGCCGCGCGGCGACCACGCCCGACTCGCCCAAATCCGCGCGCTGGAAGGCATGTTCCCGTTCTACGGACAGCTGCAGACCGATCCGCCCGAAGCGGCCGATTTATTTCGCCAACCGGGCGCGCGCGCGCTAGTCGACGACAACATCATGCTGCAATTCGACGCGCAAATCGGCGACTCCATCAAAGTGGGCAACGCCCTATTTCGCATCGAGGGCCGCCTGCTCAAAATCCCCGGCGAGACCTCGCTGCGCAGCGACATACAACCGCGCGTCTACCTACCGATGGATCACCTAGACCGCACCCACCTCATTCAGCGCGGCAGCCGCGTCGAGTACGCGACTTTTCTAAAATTCCCCGATGGCAGCGATCCGGAAGCGCTCAAGAAGCAGCTGCGCGAAGCCCACGACCAGGGGCGCGACGACGTCGATATCGACACCGTCGAGGATCGCAAGCGCCAGATAGGTCGCTCGCTGGGCAACCTCTATCGCTTCCTCAACCTAGGCGCATTTATCGCCCTGATTCTCGGCGCCGTCGGCGTGGCCAGCGCCGTGCACGCCTATGCTTCACAAAAACTCGACACCGTTGCCATCTTGCGCAGCCTTGGCGCATCGGCCAATCAAACCTTCGCCATTTACCTGCTGCAGGCCGGCGCCATGGGTCTGTTGGGCTCACTGGGCGGCGCGCTGCTGGGGGCCGCGGCCCTACAGCTATTGCCCGCTCTGCTGCGCGATGTGCTGCCGCTCGAGGTACAACCCACGCCCGCGCTGGAGCCCGTACTGCAGGGCACGCTCGTCGGCCTGGGCCTGGCGCTGCTCTTTGGCGCGCGTCCGCTTCTGGCCGTGCGACAAACGCCGCCGCTGCGCGCGCTGCGCGCTGCGTACGAAGAAAGCAGGGACAGCGGTGGCCGGCTGTTTCGCATCGCCGCTAATGTCCTACTCGTTGGTGGAGCGCTGCTCTTTGCCCTGCATCTAACGGGCCGCACCGATTACGCCATTGGCTTTACCGGCGGCACGGGCCTGGCGTTTGTGCTGTTAGCCGGCGTTGCCCGCCTGCTAACGTGGGGCGCACGGCGCTTTTTTCCGACCAGCTGGAGCTATGAGTGGCGCCAGGGCATGGCCAATCTGTTTCGCCCGCACAACCAGACCCTCATGCTGCTGCTCGGATTGGGCCTCGGCACCTTTCTCATGTCGACGCTCTACCTAGCCCAGAGCGCGCTGGTGGCGCAAATCGAAGGCGTCGGCGGCGGCGATCGACCCAATGCCGTGCTCTTTGACGTGCAAACGGATCAAGTAGAAGGGCTCAAAACCATCTTTGCCGACCTCGATCTTCCCGTCATTCAGCACGTGCCCATTGTCACCATGCGCATGTATAGCGTCAAAGGCGTCCCGGTCGATGAGCTACGCCAGGAGCGCCGGCGCGGCTCATGGGCCCTCACGCGCGAGTACCGCTGCACCTACCGCGACACGCTCAACACCAGCGAAACACTGGTAGACGGCCAGTGGCGCGGCAGCGTTGTGGGCGATACGACCTTTATTTCCCTGGAGCGCGGCCTGGCCGAAAATCTCGGCGTAACCCTCGGCGACTCGCTCGTATTCGACGTGCAGGGCGTGCTAGTACCGGTCGTCGTCGGCAGCCTGCGCGAAGTCGACTGGCAGCGCGTCATGCCCAATTTTCTCGCGCTCTTTCCCACCGGCGCACTCGAAGCCGCCCCGCAGTTTCACGTGCTGGTCACGCGCTTTGAAAAATCACAGCAGTTGGCCCAGCTGCAGCGCCAAAGCATTGCACAGTATCCCAACGTATCGATTATCGATCTCGACTTGATTCTTTCTACCGTCGATACGATCCTCGGCAAAGTCTCTTTTGTCGTGGAATTTCTCGCCCTTTTCAGCATCGCCACCGGTCTTCTCGTGCTCGTCGGCATTGTCGCCGGCAGCCGCTATCAGCGCGTCCGCGAAAGCGTCCTGTTGCGCACGCTTGGCGCCAGCCGCAAACAGGTCGGACGCATTATGGCTATGGAATACGTATTCTTGGGGGGATTTGCCGCGCTGACCGGACTGACGCTGTCCATCGGCTCTTCGTGGGCTCTGGCCTTCTTTGTCTTTGAAGTGCCTTTCCAACCCGCTATCGCACCGCTCTTTATTGCCCTACCCGCAATCTGCCTGCTGACGGTTGCCGTCGGCCAGCTATCTGGCCGCGGCATCAGCGACAGTCCGCCGCTCGAAGTGCTGCGCACCATCGGCTAAGTTCGCTTACTGCGGTATCGTCTCCGTTTGCCCAGCACCGCCTTCATAGCCCAAGCGCTCCGCGACGAGTGGCCCGACAACGGCCCATACGTTTTCGGCGACCACTTCGTGACCTGCCGCCGTGGGATGATTGCCGCGGAATAGACGCTCTTCATCGGGCACCAGCACCACGCCTTCGAGCAGAAAGGGCACGAGCGCCGCACCGTTTTTTTCGGCCAACTGTGGAAAGAGCGCGCGGAACTGCGCCGTGTAGTCGGTGCCCATATTCGGCGGCATCTGCATGCCGACAACGACCAGCACCACCTCCGGATACTTGGTTTTGACTTTGTCTATGATGCCCTGCAAGTTGGCGCGCGTCGTCTCCAGCTCAATGCCGCGCAGCGCGTCGTTTGAACCCAGTTCCAATACAAATACGTCTACCGATCGCCGCAGCACCCAGTCGATGCGGCGCAGCCCACCCGCCGACGTCTCGCCGCTCAACCCCGCATTGACCGCCTCGCAGGGCCAACCGAGCGAGTCGAAGCGCGTCTGAATCAGCGCCGGAAAGGCCTGGTCGCGATCGACGCCGTAGCCAGCCGTCAAACTATCTCCGTAAAACATTATTACCCGACGCGTGCTGTCAGCGCGCGCGTCTTCGCTCGCAGAGACCTGCCCTGCAAAAGCGAGTGATAGGGCAATCAACCACATCCGATACACGCTTATTCTCCTGTATTGTTAGCCAATTTAAAGATATGCGACCTCCCCACAGCTCACCCCTTGAGTGCACCTACCGTGATGCCCTTGGTCAGATATTGCTGCAGAAAGGCGTAGACCATCATCGTCGGCGCCATAATCAATACCAGCCCGGCAAAGGCCATGCCCCAATCGCTGCGATACTGGCTGACAATGGTGATATTAGCGAGCCCCAGCGGCAGCGTGCGCAGGTGCTGGGCGCCTTCCCCGGATAGAAACATAAATGCCATGAAAAACTCGTTCCACGTGCTCAGAAACGAGAAGATGCCGACCGTTATCAACCCCGGACGGGCCAGCGGCAGCATAATCTGCCAAAAGGCGCCGAACTCGCCGGCGCCGTCGATAAGCGCCGATTCGTGCAGACTGGAAGGCAGCGATTTAAAAAAGCCCGTTAGTATGAATATGGCAAAGGGCATACCGAAGGCCACGTAGACGACGAGCATACCCCAGCGCGAGTTGAGCAAGCCGTAGTCTTTCATTTGAAAGAATAGCGGCACAATGGCAAGCTGCAGTGGCACCATCAGCCCGGCTAGAAAATAGAAAAATAGCGGGCGCACGCCGGGAAATGTAAAGCGCGCCAGCGCATAGGCGGCCATCGCCGCCAGCAGCAGCGAACACAGCACGGTAGCTACAGTCAGCAGCACGCTATTAAAAAAGTATTCGCCAAAAAAACCCTTGGTCCAGGCGTTGCTAAAATTAATCCACTGCAAATCGCCTAGCGCCGGTAGGCTAAAGGGATCGAGAAATATCTCGCGATCCGTCTTTAGCGACGTATAGAGCAGCCACAGCATTGGATAGAGCACAATTATTAAGTAGGTGCACAGGGCCAAATACACGAAGGGTTTGAGCACCGATTCCATGCGGTTTTCGCGCAGCATTTCGCTCATAGCAACCTCAAAACTCCACCGTTTCGCGCTTCATAGCACGCAGCGTGGCCGTTGTGCCGAAGAAGACCATGAGAAAGAGCAGCACGGCAATGGCCGTAGCCTCGCCGACTTTAAATTCGCCAAACATCGCCTGCACCATGCGCGTGCCGATAACGTGGTTGTCCGTAGTCGGCGCCTGATTCGTAAGCAGCCATATCACTTCAAATGCCTTCATACCGCCGATGATCATAAAAACGATAGAGATCGATAACACTTCCCAAATCAGCGGCAGCGTAATCGACCAAAACTGACGCCAGGCCGACGCACCGTCGATATCGGCCGCTTCGTAGAGGCTCTGCGGAATGCTCTCCATAGCCGCTAAGAATAGAATCATATTGAATCCGGCGGCTCCCCAAATAGCCATCGGCACCAGCGCCCAGTAGAGGTTGTCCTGGGCTAGCCAGGCATAGCCCTCAAACCCGCTCATACCGAGAGCAACCAGCACCGTATTAATCGGCCCACCCTGCGGATTGTATAAGTGCATCCACAGGAGCGTTGCCGCCACGCCGCCGAGGATGTTGGGAAAGAAGAACGCGATGCGAAACAGCTGTGCACCCCGCACCTGACGACTGATGCACACGGCTAGAAACAGAGCCAGCGGCAGCACGCAGGCCGGTATCACAAACATGATAAAGAGGTTATTGCTCAGTGCGATCCAAAACTCGTCGCTCTCCAAGAGCAAGCGCTCGAAGTGTAGTAGGCCGACAAAGGTCATCTCCGTCAGACCATCCCAACGCACCGTACTCCAGGCAAAGGACTTGATGCTTGGCACAATGACAAAGAGGGTGTAAAACGCGGCGGCTGGTCCGACAAAAAACAGCACCCATGCCCAGGACAGGCGCACGCGACCGCTGGGATGGGCCACCATGCCCTCGCGCCGCTGCTGCCACTGGCGCGCGGTCGTATACAGCCAATAGCTCATCGCCAGCGCCAGCAACCCCAGCAGCAGCATCGGCTTCCACACGTGGCGCACGGTAATTCGATCCGGATCAGCAGCGCGATTGCGCACGACAGCAGCGGCTGACTCCAACTCAGCTGCCCCCTCCTGCGGCGTCATCTGTCCGTTGATAATCTTGAAGCGGACGTCGTTGAGAAACTGGTCCATCTCGGGATAGCCCTCGCCCGGCGCCGATCCATAGGTAGTGGTCGCGCGCTGCGCCAGCGCTACCAGATCGCTCAGGTCCTCGCTCAGCCGCCCTTCCATAGAACCGTCGACGGCCACTAGCACGTCGCGCATTTCGGCAAAGGTGCCGGCCATTTCGCGCGACGTCATAAAGCGCATAAAATCGACGCCTTCCTCGGGATGGGCGCTGTTTTTCAAGATGAAGAAGTAACCCGACGACGTGTAGATGGCATCGGCACTGGCATCGGCCGCGCCGTTTTCCACCGTAGGCAAGTTAAAAGCGCCGAGGCGAAAACCGTCGGGAATCTTGCCCATCATTTCACTTTTGAGCCAGGATCCACAAAATACCATGGCCGCGCGGCCCAAGAAAAATTCCAGCTGCGCCTCGGTATGGCTCATGCCCAGTGCACCGGGCTGGAAGTAATCCCGCGCCGTGCGCTGTACCAATCCCAGCGCTTCGACAAATTCGGGATTGTCAAAGCTGCCCGGGACCAAGTCTTTCTGATCGTAGTAGCGCCGACGCCCGGCCAGATGGTAATAGGCGTCGTCGAGCACGCCGGCGATATAGCCGGGATAACGTCCCTGGAAAGCCAGCGGCCAAATACCCGCTTCTTTAATCTTCTGACAAAGGGCGTGGAACTCAGCCCAGGTGCGCGGAATCTCCCAGCCGTGCTCCTCAAACATATTCTTGTTATACCAGACGGCGTAGAGCGAGTAGAGCAATGGAATACCGTAGACCTTGCCGTCCTGCTGATAGCGATCTAGACTGCCCGGCAAAAAGGACTCGCGCCAGCTGCGATCGCCTTCCCAGCTAGGCCCGTCGAGGTATGCATCAAGCGGCAATACTTCGCCGTTGCGAATCAGCGCCCACCAGTTGAGACCGGCATTGCTGACCTCGGGAAACGTGCCTTCGAGAATGCGCACGCGCACTTTGTCGACAATGCGCGGATCACCATACAGATCGACAGCCACGTCCGGGCGCACCGCTTCGTACTGACGCGCCGTGAGGAAAAAGAAATCGAGACCGGCTCCTCCCTCAAAGAGCGGCACCTCGATGCGCGTACGGCCGGTTTCTCCCGTGTCTGCAGCCGCAGGTTCCCATCCCAACAAAACCCCCAAAAAGCACACAACAGCAAACTTCACGCACGTTCCTTTCAAAAAAGAACATCCAACAATGAATCAAACATACCGTAGGGAGCACCCGACCGCCAACAGAACGGGCCAGAAGACGCACCGGGTGCTCTGGGCAAAGTGCTATTTGAATATGTAGAAATTAACAGACGATGCGCATGGGGCAGCGGCGTTACACATCGACGGGGCGGTCGACCGCACAGGCAGCCGTCAGGTAGGGATCTTCGGCCCGCGGCCAGCACATGGTGTAGCGGCGCGTGCGGCCGCGCTTGTAGCCTGCGTTATAATAGGTGCTGGTAGCTAGCCATTCGAGCAGTCTACGCAGCATGGCCCCCTGGCACTCGGCATGCGAGGCGCGATCCCACAGATTCTCGCACTCGTTGGGGTCATTTTCCAAATCGTAGAGTTCGCCCTGCTCTTGGCCGATATAGTAGACCATCTTGTAGCGCGCTTCGCGCATCATTATTTCGTAATTGTCCTCGCAGAATACGCGCGCGCGCGGTGCAAAAGCATCGTCTTTCCCCGCCAGATATGGATTGAGCGAACGCCCCTCCATATAGCTGGGCACGTCCACGCCCGCCGCTTCGAGCAGCGTCGGGCCCAGATCCATCAGCGAGACCAAATCGCGCGTCTGCTGTCCGCCCAACTCGGGTCGTCGGCTATCGCGCACAATAAGCGGTATGTTGGTGACCTGTTCATACATCAGCCACTTATAAGCCAATGCATGATCGCCGAGCAATTCGCCGTGGTCCGAGCAAAAAACCAGCAGACTGTTGTCCAAATAGCCTTTTTCTGCCAGAGCATCAACCACTTTGCCAACTTGCTCGTCGACCGTCGTCACTTTGGCATAGTAGTGCCGACGCATGCGCTCGATATCTTCGGCAGATGCGGCGTAAAGGTCGATGCCCGATTCGTGGCTGGCCAGCGCATCGCGCAGGCGCTTTCGGTGCGCCTCGTGCTGCGGCGGCTTGTCCTCCAGATCGCCTTCATCGCCTATTGGCGCGGGCATATCGCGCTCCGCGTAAAGGTCGAGGTGGCGCTGCAGCGGATCCCACGGCTCGTGCGGACCGGTAAAACCTACCTGCAGAAAGAGCGGCCCGTCGCCGCGGTGGGCGCCGATCCAACTGGCGGCCATATCGCCGATGTATACATCGCTGTGCAGATGCTCTTCGAGTTCCCAAACGGCTCCCTGCAGCTTCTGGCGCCAGGCGGGATCTTTCAGGTGGCGATCGTAGGGCCGCTCGGCGCCGTTGAGCGTTAGAAAGCGCCCCCAATCGTCGTCGTCGCGGCCGCTGGCCAGCGAACCGTTATTGGGATTTTCAACGACGACGCGCTCGTGAAAGCCGCCCGCCGCCCGCACGGGCCCCAAGTGCATCTTGCCTATATTGACGCACCAATAGCCCGCTTCGGCGAGATCCTCAACCCAGTTGCGATGGTGCGCCCACTCGTCAAAGGCGTAGACGCCGGTATTGTGCGGATACATGCCGGTAAAAATGGCCGCACGCGACGCCATACAGGTGGCACCGGGGCAATAGGCGTTGCGAAAAGACAACCCTTCTGCCGCTAGACGATCCATATGCGGCGTCGTCATATGCCCATATCCCCAGCCGCCAATAGTATCGACACGCTGCTGGTCGGTCATAATCAGAATGATGTGGGGACGTTCGTCGCGCATGCCTATATCCTCTCTCCTAGCCGCTATGTCAGTTGAGCAAATCGCCGCTGTCGATGCTTGGGCACCAGAACTTTTCGATAAATTCCACCACCAACCGCGTGCCCTCCTCGTGGCTGACGTAAGGCGGCATGGCCGGATTGTACATGGTGTCTGTCAGGTCGCGCACCAGCGCCACGTCGACCCCCCAGCGCACCATTTGCTTGATGGCAAAGCTCCGGTGCAACACGCACATATTGGTATGCACGCCCATAATGAGCAGGTGTTGGATACGCCGATGCCGTAAAAAGCTGTAGACTTCGGTGCCGCGATCGCTAACTATGTCGCGCTCTTCGTCGATTTTAATGGCCGGATGTTGCCGCGTCCAAGCCCTGTGGGGCACGTCGTCTGGCGTATCGGACCCGTCATCCGAAGCATCAATCGGCAGCGGTGGATCGGGGTGCTCCGCATCCGGTGGGGGCTCTAGGGACGGCGCTTCTAGCGCGCGCCGGCGCGCCAACGAATCGGCGTAAAAATCCATCGTATCGGATGGGGCATGCACAATCTGCACTCCCTGAGCACGCGCGGTCTCCACGACCTGCTGCATGCGCGGCAGCAGCCCATCCAAGCGCTCGACCGCTCCGCGGCACCAGTGTCCATCCCACACATCGCACAGCAGCAGTGCCGTCTCGTTGGCCGACCAGTTGCGCATTTCTTCGCGCACGGCCCAGACCGAGCGCCGATGGGCATCGCGCTCTAAGGCATGCCAGCGCAGCGTGAGTTCCATCTTTTGCGCCTCCTAGTGCATCGCCGCGCGCACGATATCGCGCGCGCGCAGCAGGTCGTCGCGGGAACGATAGTACTCGAGCACGAAGTACGGCACCGGCGCATACTGCTGCAATGCGGCAATATAGGCGCCATAGTCGAGCTTGCCCGACCCCGTCGGCCCGTAGTCTGCCACTTCGCCGTTGTCCTTGAAACTCGAGTCCTTGCCGTGTGCAATAACGATATCGGCGCGCATCGCACGCACGGCGCGCAGCAGCGGGGTGCGGTCGGGCACGAAGTTGGCTGCGTCGATACACACCTTTAGGGCGGGCGATCGGACGCGATCCTTTACGTGTAGAAAGGTCTCCGCGCTGCCAATGCTGCCTGCACGCGTGATTTCGACTGCGATATACACACCCAACGCCTCCGCCCGCGCACAGGCTTTCTCCAGCGCAGTGCACAAACCCTCAAAAACGGCTCGGTCGTCCACGTCATCGCCGTTAGGGTAGCCGGAGGGGTGCCAGACCAGAATCGGCCGCTCGTTGTCGCCAAAGCGCCCATTGAGCGCAGCGGTCTTTTCGACGCAGCGCAGTAGCCGTTCCACGTCGGCAGGCAACGCGCCCTGCGCACCGACCAAGTCGACGTGCAGCGTCATGGCCGCCAGCGCGATATTTCCCTCGTGCAATATAGCGTCAATTGCTTCGGGCGTCGGGTCGTCTTTATCTCCTTCGGGCCCGTGGCCCCAAAACATCTGCACAGCGGCAAAACCCAATTCGTTTAGCTCGGTGCGAGAGACGGTTTCGCCCGGCATTAGCGCTAGTTTCATTGCTATCCTCTCCGTTAAAACGTCCCGTCGACGTTCATTACCGTACCGCCACCCTCTTTTGTTTTAGACTGGGCCACGCGCTTTTGTAGCTCTGCATAAAAGCGCTCTTCGTCGACCGGGATATCCACCCAACCGTCCGTCCACGTCGACAGCATCATCGCATTGGCCAGTTCGACGCCGCGAATGCCCTCGTCGCCGGCAGCCAGCAGGGGCGTGCCCTTTTGTATGGCCTGCACCCAGTCTTTTGTAATGCCCTTATGCTCTTCGCCGCCCCTGCGAAAGGGCACTTCGCACTTCCAAACCTCCGGGCTGCCAAAGCCGTTAGGCCACTCTTTTAAAAACTGACCGCTCGGCACGCGCGTGCGCCAAAAAGTGATATTGCCACCTTCTAAAACGACTTTGCCATTATCGGCCGAAATTTCTAGGCGGTTAGTGCCCGGCGCTTCACCCGTCGACGTAATAAAGACGCCCGTAGCCCCGTTATCGTATTCCACGTAGGCCGTCACGTCGTCTTCGACCTCGATATCGTGGTACTTGCCAAAGTGGCAAAAGGCGCGCACACGCTTGGGCATGCCGCATATCCACTGCCACAGGTCGAGGTTGTGCGGACATTGGTTGGCCAGCACACCGCCCCCCTCACCGGCCCAGGTGGCGCGCCAACCACCCGAGTCGTAGTAACTCTGGGCGCGGAACCAGTTGTTGATGATGTAGATCGTGCGCTTGATTTGCCCCAGTTCCCCCGACTCGACCAGCTCTTTTAGCTTTTGGTGGTCGCCGCGGGTGCGCTGGTTAAACATCACGCCGAAGACGCGATCGCTCTTGGCGGCCACCTCGTTCATTTCGCGCACCTGCTTGGTGTACACACCAGCTGGCTTCTCGCTCATGGCGTGATGGCCAGATTCCAACGCCTGAATGACCAGCGGCGGATGAAAGTAGTGCGGCGTCGCGACAATGACGGCATCGACGCACTTGGCAGCAAAGAGTGCATCGGCCGAGTCAAAGGCCTGCACGCCTTCGCCGTATTTCTCTTGCACCCCCTGCAGCCGGGACGCATCGACGTCGCAAACGGCCGACAGCGTTGCGCCGGGAATTTCGCCGCGCGAAAGATAGCCAGCGTGGTTACTGCCCATACCGCCCAAACCAATAATGCCTACGCGTACCACATCCATATAGATCCTTTCTAGTCGACCTTCTCACATGCGTGCGCAGGCACTGCCTGCACGCCGCAGCGATTTAGAATAATAAATTTGTAATGAAGTTTAGTCCGTCACGAAGTCGGCTGTAAATTAAGCAGCACCAGCAGCCACGTTCTGCTCCAATAGGCGCTGTTTATATAGGGATTGTCCTGCGTCGGCCAATTTGTCCAGTAGGTCTCGTTGTGTGGAATGCGGTGCGGCCACTGCACGAGGGGAATCGACGGCAGTTCGCGCAGCCATATATCCATGGCCTGGCGGTACAACTCAGCCATTTCAGGGGCGTCCGTCGGCGTCTGCCCCATGCGGTCGACGAGACTGCTGTACGCTTCGTTATCCCAGCGCCACGGCATGTCGGCTGGCTGGTCCGTTGGATGGACAAAGCGCTGGTGATACTGGCGCAGGACAAAGTAGGGGTCGCGCACGGAGCTAAAGTTGCCAAATAAGTACGCACGCGCCGTGCCCATGCGCAGACGCGTGTTAAAATCGGACGTCATGCGGAAAGAGGCATCGATGCCGGCGCGTTTGAGCTGCGCCACCAGCACGGGCGTAAAATCCTGAAAGTGCGAAAAGATATCGATTACCATGCTCAGGGGACGCCCATCCCTTTCCCAGAACTCGCCCGTGCGCACATAGCCTTTGGCGCGCAAAATAGCCGCACTGCGCTCGAGGTCAAATACGCCAATCTCGTATTTTTCTATCAGGTCCTCGGATAGATCAAAGTAGGGGCGCATTTGCGGCAAATCGGGCAGCGGCAGGTGCGACCACGCCCCCGAGTTCTGCCAGCCGATTTCGACGAGCTGGTCGCGATCAATAGCAAAGTTGACCGCGCGGCGCATCTCTGGATCCGACCACGGCTCCTCGAGCGCATTAAACCCAAGCGAAATAGGCCACCACGTAATGTAGCTGTAGGGCGGCTGTCGACCGGTCCACGTCGTAATATTGGGGTTGGCTTCTAGCAGCGATACGATATTGGCGGGACGCAGTTCCAAACAGGTATCCAGCGCGTTGGTAATCAGGTTCTGAACGCGTTTGGTCTCTTCCATATACGTCAGGTAAATCAGTCGCTCTACCTTGGGCAATTCTTGAAAGCCGATCTTTTTAGCCCACCAATCCGCGCGCAGATCCCAAATGCGCTGAGCCGGCTCCGATAGGGCCATGTAATAGGGACCCGTCAGCACCGGCCAGCCCTTTTGCGGATCGTAATTGGAAAACGTCAGCGGATCTTGGCCTTCCCAAATGTGCTTCGGCACGATGGGCACGCCCTGGTCACCGCTGTGCACGAAGTAGCTAAACAAGAAGCGCGGATTGGGCGCTTTCAAAACGACGCGCGCCGTCATATCATCGAGCGCAACGGCGTCTTTAACCCACGCCTCCATATCCGTCGAGTGCACTAGCTGCGGCGCGTGCGTGCGCAACATATTGATCGTGAAGACAAAATCGTGCGCCGTCCACGGATGGCCATCGCTCCACTCGACACCCGGCCGGATGCGCACCGTTAATTCGGTAAAATCCTCGTTGAATTGATGGCTTTCGGCTATCCACGGCATCAGTTCGGAATTGGTTTCGTAGGCATTAAAAAAGTAGAGCGGCTCGTAGAGAAAGTTAAAGCCGATACGCGAAATGCTGCCGGGGATAAACGGGTTAAAGCTGTTGTAATCCTGTATCTGGCCCGCACAGGTATTGCCCTCAGCGCAGTCCATAATCAGCGTGCGGTTGCGCGGCACCTTCTTGAGCGACTGTGCGGTAGAATCGTCTGATGGCTGACCGGTGCAGGCCGTCAGGGCCAGGCAAGCGGCGATAAATAGGCGATACATAATCGTTCTCCGTAGGTGGGAATAGGCATCCATACAGGCGCTACTGGCCAACTCGGCGCACTCGCCAGCAGGGGATGCCGACGGCGATTGTGCCGTTCAGAAACCGCTTATACCCGCTCGACTGCGCAGACATATGACTAACACATTTATCCCTTATTTGTCAACGCGTGCCGGATATAGAAATTGGCTATTGATGCGTTCGCCAAATACCCTAAGTTACCCCCTGAGCGCACGATATCTCACAGCTATAACTAGGCCCTATGTCGCTTCCACATTCCTCGCGCGCAGGCGTGTTCTTCTCCTTTGTGCTGGTCATGATCTTTTCGATCTTTATGACCTTTACCAGCGTGCGCACCTACGTGCTCTACGGCTCGTACACCGGCCTGACGGACCACTTCAACACCATCGGCGTCATCTTCCTAATATTCTGGACTACGCTGTGCTCGTTAGCCCTGCGTTTACTGCGTTCGACTCTCGCTCTCTCACCGGCCAATTTTGCTCTTATCTACGCCGGCCTAATGGTCGCTACCGTGCTGCCATCCATGGGCTTTGGCGGCTATTTTATCCCGCTGATCGCCGGGGTCTTTTATTACGCGACACCGGAAAATAACTGGTCCGACATTCTCTGGCCGCACATTCCATCTTGGGCCGCCCCGCGCGATGCAGAGGCCATTCGCCAGCTCTTCGAGGGAACCGCAGAAGGCGCAGCCATTCCCTGGGGCCTGTGGTGGGAACCCATGCTGTGGTGGGGTCTCTTTATGCTGGCCTTTTTTCTCGTCAGCTTTGCCCTTATCGCGCTGGTGCACAACCAGTGGTCCCAGCGCGAGCGCCTCGCCTATCCGCTGGCCGCCGTTCCCAACTTGCTATTGGACAGCGTCGAAAAACCGCGCACCTCCATATTGCGCAGCAAGCTGCTGTGGCTGGGCTTTCTCTTTGCGTGGCACTTTCCCACGATCAACGCCCTCGACCAACTCTTTGACTTTGAGCTCATCGGCCATTTGGGCATTCCCAGCGGCCGCATTGAAGTGCGCCAATTTGGCCTCTCATACCAGCTCAACACCGATTTACTCGTCGTTGGGCTGAGCTATCTGGTCAACCTCAATGTGCTGGCCAGTATCTGGATTTTCCACCTGCTGATCGGCGCCGAAGCCAGCCTGCTCGACTATCTGGGCATCGGCGCACCGCTGCCGGCCCAACCTCATGCTCCAGCCAATGTGCTACTGGCCCACCAGCAGGTCGGCTCCCTACTATGCATCGTCGCCATCTCCCTGTGGCTGGGGCGCGATTTTCTCCGCGAGCAGTGGCATATCATCGTCGGCAAGCGCAGCGACGACCACAATCTTGTTTCGCCGCGCCTGGCTGTTGTGCTCGGCTTGGTTGGCCTAGTCTATATGACCGGCTTCCTCAACGCCAGCGGTCTAGCTCTGGGCTGGAGCATCGTCTTTCTCGGCGTGTCGCTTCTGGTGTTTTTTGGCATTGCGCGTCTGCTGGCACAGACCGGCATTGGGCGCCTGCGCGCGCCCACATCAACGCCTCCCATCATAACCAATATCGCCGGCTCGGAGACCATCGGCGCTCAAGGCATTAGCGCACTGGGGCTCAGTATGGTCTGGGCAGCCGACCTGCAGCTTTTTCTCATGGGGACGCTAGCGCACGCCTTTAAGGTCTGCGAACCGGCGCGGCTGCGGATAAGCGGCCGCAGGCTACTGGTCTTTCTCGGCGCAGCCATGGCCGTAGGGCTGGTCACTACAATTGTCTCGTATATTTATCTAGGCTATCGCCACGGCTTGGTGCACGGCTACGTATGGTACTTCGTCATGTCGCCGCAGTACCACTGGTCTTGGGTTGCCAATACCATAAACAACCCCAACCCACCCGAGCCGCTAGCTGCACTCTTTGTTTTCATAGGCGCGGCGTGGGCGGGCCTGCTTTCGCTGGCTTCCTACCGCTGGGTCAGCTGGCCGCTGCACCCGGTTGGCCTAGCGGTGGCATTGACCAATACCGTCAGCATTGACTGGTTCGGTATGTTTATCACCTGGCTGATCAAGCTGCTCATCCTGCGCTACGGCGGCATCGTGCTCTACCGGCGCATGCTGCCCCTCTTTATCGGCTTGATCTTGGGAACCAGCGTCGGCATTGGCGGTGCCTCCCTGCTCTACGCATTCTACTACTACTAACCGCTAGGCGTTGGCGCTTCCGACGCGACTAGATTCTCGGCCTTGAGCTCGGCCCAAAAGTCGTTGGGGATTGGATGTTCGATCAAACGCACGTTGTCGCGGATCTCCTCTGCCGAACGCGCACCGGGAATGGTCGTGGCCACCGCCGCGTGCCCAAAGGGAAACTGCAGCGCCGCCGCCCTCAGCGGCACTTCGTGGCGCGCACAAACGGCCTCAATCTGCCGCACGCGCCTCAGCACCGCCTCGTCGGCCGGTGCGTAATTATACATGGCGCCCTCGGTCGCGCCCGTCGCCAAAATGCCCGAGTTGTAGGGACCGCCAATAATAATGCGGACGTCTTTTTGCAGGCACAGCGGCAGCAGTTCGCGCAGCGACTCCTGCTCTAGCAGCGTATAGCGCCCGGCCAGCAAGAAGCAGTCGAAATCGCCGGCGCGCGCAAAGTCGGCCAGCATTTGCCACTGGTTCATACCCAACCCAATCGCTCCGATAACTCCCGCTGAGCGCAGTTCGCACAGCGCCGGGTAGGCGCCCTCCATCACCTCGTCAAAATGGCCGCGATCGCCGGGCTGCCAACCCGGATCGTTGCTGCGCGATTCGTCGGGATCGTGAATCAGCACGATATCCAGCCGATCTGTCTGCAGTCGCTCCAGGCTGCCCTCGATTGAGCGCAGCGTTGCATCGCGCGAATAGTCGAACACACTGGCCAGCGGCGGAATGTCGACAAAGGGGGTGTGGTCCTCCTGCCCCTCGGGCCGCGGCACCAGCATATAGCCCACCTTGGAAGAGAGAACCATCTGGTCGCGCGGCACGCTTTTCAAACCCTGTCCCAAGCGCGTCTCGCTCATGCCATAACCGTAGAGCGGCGCCGTGTCGCAGTAGCAAATACCCTCGGCATAGGCCGCTGCGACAATTTCTTCTGCGGCCGCCTCGTCTAGCCGGGCATACATATTGCCAAATGCCGTGCCGCCCAGTCCAAGGCGCGTCACTTCCAATCCCTGCGCACCCACGCGCTGGCGATCGCTTGCCCTCATCGTTGACTCCTTTAAAAGATGGGAATTCGGTTGCCGGTCTCACCCGTTATAAAATCAAATACCACCCAGAAACCCGATACAAAAACGTGGCCAAGTATCAGACCGAGGAAAAATGGCCGCAGTTGGCGATATAGGTGCACGCCTCCGTACTTAAGAATGGTACCTTTCAAAACCCAGCCTATAAAAATACTGAACCAAGTATAGACAATGGTCAGCGTCGCGCCGATTGGAAAGCCGAGGTAGTGGATAGGCCACCACAGGATGTGATGTCGCGCCCACATCAACATGCCCATTACACCGGCGCCAACCAGCGAAAAAAGATAGCGCGGTGCAACGCTAGACCAATCGCGCAGCGGGTGCGTGGGATTGGCAATTTTATGCGCAGTATCGCCGTGAATTATTTCACCGAAGCGGTTGTAAAACCACCAATCCAGATTGATCCCCCCATACGTATAGCCCATCCACACGACCATGCATACCGATCCGGCAAGCCCGACGACAATAGAAATTGCAATGGCCCAAAACAGCGGCCGGCCGCGCACGTTGCCGGCATCGGCCAATTTGAGACTGTTGATCGTCGAGGCCATAATCATCGTGCGCAAATCGCCCGCCCAGCTAAACGTCATACCCAGACTAACCAACCCACTAGGCGTCACGGCTTCGGTTCCCACCGCGTGTATTACAAAGGGCTGCGCCGTCATCTGCGCGCGCGCAAAACCCAATCCCCCCTCCGCAACGATGCGCGCTAGGCCGTAGAATACGCAGAAGGCGATAAATAGAAAAAACAGGGCAATGCCCAACGGGACACCCGAAAGCGTCAGCCAGCCCGTGGCATAGGCGCTGGCGCAACCGAGTATGATTAACGCAGAGCGATAGGACAGAATCTCCTGGCTGTCGTCTATTGCATTGCCGCGCCAGGCCTGTTGCCATACCTGACGCAGGTGCGTGCGACTGTTCCACAGACCATAGAGCACCAATACGAGCATAGCGCCCATGCCCTGATAGGAAACGGCCATAGAGCCTTCCATAAATAGATCGCTGCGCCCGGGGATGCTGTATCCCAGCACGTTTTCCATGGCGATCTGCCCTTTGGTCAGCAGGTGAAAAAGCCAAATGCCAAGGCCAACGTCTAAGCTGAGAAAATAGGCTAAACCGATGGCGATAAAATTGACGTTGGTCTGCAAAACCAGCGCGTGATTAAATAGGGGCAGGCTGTTGCGCAGCTGAATGGGCGGCACAAAGGGGAAATAGTGGTTGAGCGCATTGGTACTGAAGATGATAAAGGGAATGGAAAACCCCAGCCACATGAGCGGGCTTTTCAGGAAGGCGTTGAAAATCGATCCATCCCGCCCCTCTTCCGTCATATCTAGCGGTAGCTGCAGCAGCGGGAAAGTCAGGCGATCGTAGTCGACCCACTGGCGGCGAATAATCGACATGATGGTAATCATCATCAGGTAGATTGAGATAATAAACGAGGACCAGGCCAGCAGCGGCCGCACCCAGTGCTCCCAAGGGAGGCGCTGTCCCTGGGGCAATCCCTCGAAAAAATATTTGATCGCCATGGCGTCGTGCGGCACCAACCATTCGCGAACAAAGGGGTGCAGTAGCTCAGCCCAGTTATTCTCCGGCGTAGCGTAGTAGTAGATACCGGGCAGCATGGCGATTAGGTTTCCAGTAAAACCCCAGGTAGGAATCGCCGAAGCGACGATCATCATGCAGTAAATAACGATCAGTTCGGATCGATCAAAACCCCACGAGCGCCGGCACAGCTTAATGAGCGGATTCACGGTTGCTATAAATACAAAGAAGAGAAAAACGGCACCGGCGGTTATATAGTCCGACGACATACCGGCCGTGGCCATGGCTAGCCGTGCGTAGGCAAAGAAGACGTTGATTACAAGCGAGAATAGCGCACCGACGAGCAGGGCGCGCAGCGTTATTTTTGCGGTCATGTCCGTGCAGTATACATTTTTTTACGAGCGCGAGCAAGCACGGCATAGAACCCTATTTTGCGCTGTTTTGCGCCGAATAGATTCCTTTTCAGACGGTGGCTCCACTATGCGCTATGGGCTTGAGCCAAAGGCCAACTTGCACTATCTTGCCAGCACCCCAAAGAGGAGAACCCCATGCGCCTTATCGCCTTTCTACTCGCCCTCGTGCTACCGGCCAGCGCCCACTTTCCAGAGGAGCACGTATTTTCGGTATTTCAGTTTCCCGACGGGCACGTGCCCTCCATGGACGGCGACTTTTCCGACTGGGCGGTCGTCCCCGACAGCTACTTTATCGGCAACTCGGTCTACAAAGAAACACTACACGACAGCACGGTAGCTGACACGCTTGACCTCCACCTCATTCGCGCCGCCGTCGGCTGGAACGACGGGCTCAACCGCCTCTACTTCATCGCCGAAGTATACGACGACGTCTGGCGCTTCTCACATTTCAACACGGACTCGTTAGACACGCCACACAGCCGCATGGCCGGTGCCTATGTGCACGGTTCTGATATATGGGAAATCGTCGTCGATGCCGACCACGCCGGCGACCGCGTAATCAACTTCTCGGAAGAGCCCGAAGCCGAGTTCCGCTATCGCAGCGCCTATACACAGAACTACCACCTGTATATGCCGCCGCTAAACGGACACTACTGGCACTGGCTGTGGGGCAAAGCCCTGTGGACAAAGCGCGAGGAGTTTTCTTCGGTTGGCTGGAGCGGTCAGGTGCAACACTTGGATTCTGGCCGCATAGTGTACGAGTTCTACATTACGCCCTTTGACGATCTCCATCCGGACGGGCCCGAACACAGCGCGGTGCACGACTTGACGGAAAATGCCATTATTGGGCTGGGCTGGGCTTTTCTGGACGCCGACGAGAAGGACAACGGCTTTGATGCCTTTTGGTCTCTTTCCAAAGAGCAGAAACTATACTGCAGCGGCGAGTACATCTCCGATTTTAAGCTGATGCCAATAGAGACCGGCCTATTTGATTAGCGCACTTGGCGCGCTGATGCCAATAGGCCGAGCGCTAGCGATTCATTCCCTGCCCATCGCGCCCCTGCGACAGCGCGCGCATTTGCACACTGTCGTATAGCTGGCGCAGCCGCGCGCGTTCGCCGGGAAGTTGGTCAATTGAGCGCTTGAGCACCTGTGCGGCCTGTGCCAGATCGCCCAACTGGCCGTATAGCGTCATCATTTCGACATAGACTGCTAGCAGCTTGGGATTGAGTGCAAGCGCCTGTTCATAGGCGGCAAACGCACCGTCAGCATCGCGCTGCATAACCCGAACGTGGGCCAGGTTAACCCACGGTTCGACCTGGTTGGGCGCCGCGCGCGCCAGTCGCTCAAAGATCTCTCCGGCGCCGCGCACATCGCCCAGCGATCCTTTGACGCTGCCCAAATTCAGCCACGCCTGCCAGTGCAGCGAATCCTCCCTAACGGACTGGGCAAAAGCGGCCATCGCCCTGTGGCGATCGCCGGCTTTGGCATAGGCATTGCCCAGGTTGTAGTGAATGGCCGTATCTCCACCCATGTTCATCGAACCCGTGTTCCAATTGGCCGGGACGGCAAAGGCCACACACACCGCCAGCCCCAAACCCGCATTGCGCCAGTGACCAGCGCGCAACAAGTCGACTATGGACCACGCACCGTATGCAGCAAATACGGCGAGTACGGGCAGCGCCGGCACCCTATAGCGCGCCGCGACAAAAAACAGCGCGACCGCCAGCCAGTAGCTCAAGGCATACACCGCTGGCCACGTCGGCCCCACGCGCCGCAAGCTCATCAGCAAGCCCCATAGGGCCATCGGAGCGACAAGGCCAAAGGGAAAGGCTATACCGGCTTTCCACAAGGTCGCAGAGAGCACCGTTGAATCATTGCGCCAAAAGTAGATGGGCTGGTTGCGTCCCTGCTCGTCGCCGTGCCAGAACTGGGCGAGTTTGCCCACCATCAGCGCCGTCCAACCCGCCGTGTCTGCCGCAATATAGTCCCATGCCCGACGCATAAAGTAGGCCGACTTTTCCGACGGACGCGTAATGCCAGACTGAGCAGGTAGAGCGACCAGCTCGTCCCATTCCCAGCCCGGACGAATGGCCACCGTGCGCTCGTACTCGGCGTTGTTGCCAATGTAAAAGTTGATTCCCATGTTGTAGGAGATCAGAACGGCATCGCCGCCAACGGCGTAGTTTCGAGCGGCAACCGGCGCGATCGGCAGCGCCAACCCCACGAGGAAAACGGCGGCAAATATACCGCCCTGCCGATTGGCAAATTTTCGCAGCAGACCTACGGGCACTGCCGCGGCAAAAAGCAGCACGGTTGGAACGGTTACAGCGGCCGTCCCCAGCGCCACACCACAGATGGCAAAGCGCCCAACTGTGGGATAACGCCAGGCGCACAGCAGCGCAACCAGTGCTGCCATATTGAGGAACGTCGCCAACGAAGCGGGCAACAATTCGCCGTCAAAAAAGATCAGCGACCCAGAAAGAGCGACCAACGTGCCGGCGATTAGTCCAACCGTTCCATTGAACAGGTAGCGTCCAATCCACCACGCCATGCCGCACACCAGCGCACCCAGCAGCGCCTGAAAAAGGCGTACGACGTGGAAAAACCAATCCGGAAAGAGCGTTTTAAACGCGGCTAGAACGTAGGGGTAGAGCGGTGGCTGCCAGAAGGGGCCCTGCCCCGCATAGAGCCAGTTGCCAGCGGCTATGCGCTCGGCCTGGTGCGTATAGGTTTCCGAATCAACGGCGGGATAGAAAAAAAGTGGACTCTGGTCAATCTCAAAGACATAGGCAACGCGCAGGGCAAAGCCCAATCCCAATACGAGCCACAGCGACCCATATCCCCGGATGCTTCTATCTGTCACAGCGTGCCACCCCTCTTCCGCATCCACTCCATATTTGCACCTAAGCCACAGGGATTATAGCGTTGCACAAAGTGCCTCACGTGGTGAGGGCGAGCGGCTCCATATCCGCCGCCGCAACGACCTCGTCCCACTCGACGACGTTTGACGGACCGCTCGACACCGTCGACACGCGACCGTCGCCCAGGATCCAGCGAAACGCGCTCTGTGGCAGGGTCGACTGCGCCCGTTTCATTTCTTCTATTATGCCCCACACGCGCGGTCTGTCCGCCTCTTCAAACCACTGCTCAACGGCCGCTGCCTGCTCGTCGTTATCAACGTAAATTCCACCGGCCAGCGGCGTGGCAATTACTATACCCATATCGTTAGCGGCCGCTGCCGGCACGACCTCCTCAGCAGCCAACTTCTTGCAGGGGTGGTAATCGTGATAGCACAGCACCGTGTCGAATTCACCGGTCTGCGCCAGTTCGGCCAGCAGCGAGATGGCTCGCGCAGTAATGCCGACAAAGTCACATAGCCCTCTTCGCTGGGCTTCGCGCAGGCCCTCAAGCGTGCCACCTGGCTCCATAATGCGCTCCCAGCCAGCCAGATTTACCTCGTGTATTTGCGCCACCGCAACCTTTTCGACGCCGAGCAGCCCCAGGCTGCGCTCTATGCTTGCCACTACGGAATCGCGCTTGTAGTCGAAACCCTCCGGCTTGAAGCCCACCTTCGTCGCTATCGAAAATGGCTGTCCAACCCGCGCAAGCGCTTGTCCTAATAGCTGTTCGCTGTCGCCGTATAGAGGCGCGGTGTCGATGTAGTTGCACCCCGCCTCCCACGCCCTCGATACAATTTCTACCGCATTCTCCTGCGCGCGCTCTGGATCGCGGCCGCCAATATACGCTCCGCCCAAACTTACCGCGCTCACCTCTAAATTTGTCCGCCCAAATCGCCTATATTTCATCGCGTACCTCTTCGCTTCCTCTCAGAACAGTTTGTTGCGCAAAATAAGCACGGATGTCGCCTCCCGCTGCCAGCGCTGCTCGACCTCTTTCGGCACATTGCTTCCTCCGCGCACAAAAGCGCCCAACACAATATCCGCATCTCCGTCCAAATCGACGTCTCCGGCATCCATCGTCAACCAGCGGGCGTCCTGCGCCTCGGCAAAGGTGTGAGCGACAAACTGCATATTGCCCCTATTTTGCAAATAGACAAACGACTCTTGCGGTGCCGAAGCGTAGTCCGGAAAAAACGAAATGGCGGCAATGTCCAAATCGCCATCCTGATCGAAATCGACGGGCAGCGCCTTATAGGATCCGTGCTGCGGATAGAAGAGCACCTCGGTAAAGCGGTTCGTGCCGTCGTTCATATACAGCCGCACCCCGTGATAGCGCTTGGCAAACGGCGTGTAGTCGGCATTGTCGCCGTTGGCCGTTAGGATGTCCATGGCACCGTCGCCGTCAAAATCGACCAGCGTCATATGGGCCGCTCCGTACGACGGTGGCCACTGAATCTCATACGACTCGGTAAAGTGCCCATCGCCTTCGTTGTAATAAATAAACACGCCTTCGCGCGCCTGCCCCATTAACACGGCAATATCGAGCAGGCCGTTTCCATCAAAATCGTGCAGCACACTGCTAAGCGCACCGGGTTCGCCATTGAGTATATGCTCTCTATAGCGCCCCTCCCCCGCGTTTTCAAACCACGAAAGGTGGCCCACTCGATAGCCAAAGTTTGACATGACAATGTCTTCCCTGCCGTCGCCGTTCAGGTCGCCGTAGGTTGCAAAGGTCGGCCGCGCCAGGTCGGTTAATACATCGCGTGGAGGAATATTCAGCAGCCCCTGCCCATCTTTTTCGAACGCGACGAGTTTGCCCCGTGGATTGTCGGAGGGAAAAACCGAACCAATGGAGGCCACCCACACCGCTCCGGCTCGATTTTCGATGGCCACCGGCGAGGGCATCGAAGGAATCTTTTGCAATTCCCGTCCCTGACCATCGAGTATGACCAGTGAATTATCGGCCGAATCACCCGCATAGATCCATCCTCGCAGCGTATCGATCTCGACTAACGTGGTGAAGGGATACGGCGTACGATAGCGCGGCTTGAAAACCTCAAACTGCGGCAATTCCGCGCGAATCGACGGTTCTTCCGTGCGCGGCAAAGGCTCCTCGGGAGCAGCCTGCAAATAGTAGTCTACGATCTTCTCCCACGCATCCGGCGGCACGAGTGGGTACGCCGGGTAGATGCCTGCCCTGTTGACGATCTCAAGCGCTTTGGGATCTTTCTGCCGACCGATGGGATTGGCAGGTAACGACGTAGTGCCAGGAGGAATTCCCAGGCGCTCCGAGAGAAAAGGCAGCACGAAGTTGTGCAACGTCGCGCGATCGAGTAGATCGGGCTCGGCGAAAATATGACACGTCTGACAATAGAGTATCGCTTCGGCCCGCCCCGGTATCGCTTCGTCAGCCGGCGTAACGGATTGAACCTTCTGGTGCTGTGGACGCACTGGATGCTGCACCATCTCCTCCGATTGCCCCCCCCCTACCCCCTCACCAGGCAGCCGCAACGGATCGCCCTCTACGGCCGCAACCATACAGACTGTAAGGGGAAGGATCCACCCCCGGCGCACGGCATATATGGCAGCGAACATACGCATTCCCCTCATAGTACGCGGCTCAGGCCCACCTGAATTGGCACACACGCCCAGCAACGCGGTCGCTCACGCACAAACGCAAAAACAAATTTCTGAGCAATAGATTTGGCGCCGCCGGCTTGGCACCTGCAAGCCGGCACACTGCACCGATGGCAGCCGATATGGGTTCGCACGCATTGTGTGGGGAGAGCGTTATCAGTAGGCCACCGATATCGTACGCAGCACCTCGGCATTGTCTATATCGGCACCGGCCGTTTCCGTCGCAACGCGCAGGCGCGCGTAATAGATACCCGGCATGACGACGTGACCGGCGTCATCGCGCCCGTCCCAGCGCAGAGATCGAGGTCCCGTGCTAACCGCGCGCTGCTCAACTAAGCGCCGCACCGAACGACCGCTCAGATCGTAGATAATTACTTCTGCCGGACTGCTATCGCCCACGCGCACAACGGTAAACTCGAAGACCGTGTCGTCATTAATCCCGTCGCCGTTGGGTGAGAATGCACGCGGCTCAACCCGCACGTCATAGAGTAGCTCGTTGCGACCGACCGCGCCGACCAGCGTCGTCGTATTACCCGCGCCCAGCGCAACGGCATTACCCGCGTCTACGCGCTGCCAGGCAGCCGATCCGCCGGATCCATTTTGCAGTGAAGCCCGCAGCACCGCACCCGTAGAAAACAGCGCCGTGCGAAAATCGAGACGCAGTAGCTCCGCGTCGCCATTGGGCCCAACAAGCGGAAAGCGAAGCTGCAGACTGTCCGCATTGGTTTCAGCCACCAGCGCATCCTCCACGCGCATGCGTTCCATATCCCCCCCGGCAATAAAGTCGTCTTCCGAACCGGCATAGAGGCCGGCAAACGCCAATTCCATATCGGAAGGAGCAACCAGAAGCAGTTGGTCAAAACCGCTGTCATTGCGCAAAAAATCCGGTCGGATGTACAGGGAGAAAGGGCGCTCGATGCCCAGCGAATCGACCTGAAAGGGCACGACCTCTCCAACCAGTCCCTGCGCTACCGGATCGACGAAGTTGAGTCGAATAGAGCGCAGCGCAGCCGCAGCCGACGGATCGTCCGAAACCAAGGTCGCGCGCACCTTGAGATATTCGCGCGGCGACGGCGAAGTAATCACACTACCGGAAGGAATAGTATAGGGTTCGCTCCAATCACTCCAATCGTTGCCCGGCACTTCTTCGGGAATAATATCTCCCTTGAACAGCGACAGCAGCTTGCCATATTGCGCCTCGGTTACTTCGGTGCCGTCCTTTTTGAAGTAGTGCAAGATTTCGCCCAATTCATTACCCGTGCGCGTCTGAATCTGCACACTCGTCCCCGGCGGCGTATCGGCGTCCCATTCGATGGAGAGCAGGTTTCGACTTCCCCCGAGGCGAATCAAATCGGATTCAAGCGACAAACGCGGCAAAAATCCCTCGCCGTAGAGCTGCACTTCGGCCAGTATAGCGCTGGCACCAAAGGCGGCAACCGTCCACTGCATGCGAAAAAAGCGCGCCTGTACGGGATCAAATCGGTTGCCTTCAAACGGGCGCTGGTACACGCCGCCCTGATCGCGATTCAGCACGCGATTCCACTCCAAACTGCCGTCTGGGGCCAGGCTGCCGTCCGACACTTCGATGCGGTAGTCCCCAAAGCTGCGGCCGCCGTAGGCCAATAGATGCGTATCGACCCAGTAGAATGTACCTAGGTCGAAAAACAGTTCGCGATTGTTGATGTCGGTGGTAGCCCCGGTCCAACCACCCACGCCCCAAACGACGATGGAAGAGCTCTCTCGCCGGCCATCGATAAAGGGGCCCAACGCCACGCCCGGCTCCGTTGTGGAGATAAAGCCGCCGCGCGAAACGGTGCCACTCAGAATCTCGTCTCCTTCACCCCACACCTCAATTTCGGCCAGGCGCGGTCGCTCGCGACGAAAGTGGCGGATATCGGCTCGCTTTTCCGGGCTCAGCTTTTCGTAGACATCCTGGTCTACCTGTAGCTGACCGCCGTCGAGCAGATATTTGTAGTATTCAACTGCACCGCGCTCGGCGGCCGGCAGTTCGTCGTATTCGGCCTCTGTGACCTGCCGGCCGCGCGCACCGTCGGTTCCATTGACCACGATCTGAATAAACCGCAGCCCCTGACTGCGCGTCTCTTTGTCGGCATTTTGCAGGTCGATTTCAAAGACGCGCTGGCTCTTGTTTTCCTGTAACAGACGCATGACCGTAGAATAGTTTGGCGTCGTCGACAGGGGGGCGAGCTTGGGTTTGAGTCCGTCGGAAACAAGCACGTCAAAGAGCAAGAATGGGTCGCCCAGGTCTTCATCGACAAATTTTAGGACGATTTTCTTTGCGAAGACAAAGCGGCCCAAGTCGAGGTTGTACCACCACTGCGCAGGCAGGTCAATGCCTGCGGGCACCGGCGCTGGCTCCCAATAGGTGGTGGGATCGCCGTCGATCGCCTTAAATGCATCGGCGGGATTTGAGCCGGCTTTGACTGCGTCGACCAGACCGATATCTTCGGGGTCTTTCTTGATGTGATCGGGCGTATTGAGACGCAGAAAGTCGACGATATCGACAACCGCATTGGTATTCCGCTGCATGCTCTTTGGCCGCACGGTGCCATCGACGACACTGAGCGTGCCCTGCGGAAACACCCAGTTTTCCCAGTGATTCTGCGCGTTGATAACAACCTGATTGGCACTAACCCTGTGGCCCTGTGCCCGCAGTTCACCAACCAATAGCATCGAGGCGAAAACGGCCACCAGCACACCGCACAGCCACCGGCACCTACCGATCATCTGCGTTTCTCCCATGGGTATCCAAACCGTTTAATATGCCACCGATACGGCGCGCAGTGCTTCGGCGCTTTCAATGCCGGCGCCCGACGTTTCCGTGGCAACACGTAACCGCGCATAGTACACGCCCGGCGCCACGAGTTGACCCGCGTCATCGCGACCATCCCAACGCAGGGAGCGCGGACCGGTGCTAACGGCTCGCTGCTCGACCAGATGGCGCACCCGACGGCCGCTCAGATCGTATACCGTCACTTCGGCTGGGCTGCTATCACTCACCCGAATAACGGTAAACTCGAAGGCCGCTTCGTCGTTGACGCCGTCGCCATTAGGTGAAAATACGCGCGGCACTACTTCGGCATGGCGAATAAGTTCTTTGCGACCGACGGCGCCGACCAGCGTCGTCGTATTGCCCTCTCCCAGTGAGACGGCGTTACCCGCGTCCACTCGCTGCCAAGCGTTTGTTGCTCCACGCTGCTGAAGCAGAGGTTTCAATACGGCCCCCGTCGAGAAAAGCGCCGTGCGAAAGTCGAGCCGCAAGAGGTCAATATTGTCGTTGGGGCCAATAGGGGCAAAGGCGACGCGCAGGCTGTCGCCGCCACTAGCGGCTACGTCCACTCCTTCGGGAACCATCGCTTCAAGGTCGCTCCCCGCTACAAAGTCGGCCTCTGCTCCAGCAAAGAGCCCCGTAAAGTCCAGACTCATGTCGGAAGGTGCGACGAGTAGCAGTTCATCAAAGCCGCTGTCGTTGCGCACAAAGTCCGGTCGGATATACAGAGAAAACGGGCGTTCTACGCCCAGCGAATCGACCTGAAACGGCACCAACTCACCCACTAGGCCCTGTGCTACCGGATCGACAAAGTTGAGTCGAATAGAGCGCAGCGTGGCCGCGACGTTTGGATCGTCGGACACCAGCGTTGCCCGCACTTTAAGGTATTCGCGCGGCGACGGCGACGTAATTGGACTGCCCGACGAGAGCGCGTACGGCTCACTCCAATCGCTCCAGTCGTTGCCCGGCACTTCCTCCGGCACAATATCACCCCTAAACAGCGACAGCAGCTTTCCATACTGCGCCTCGGTCACTTCGGTGCCATCTTTTTTAAAGTAGTGGAGCACTTCGCCCAGTTCGTTACCCGTGCGCGTTTGAATCTGCACGCTCGTGCCCGGCGGCGTATCGGCATCCCACTCTATGGACAGGAGATTGCGGCTGCCCCCCAGGCGGATCAAATCCGATTCCAATTCGACGCGCGGCTGCACGCCTTGGCCGTAGAGCTGAATCTCTGCCAGTTCAACGCGATTGCTACCGCGCTCTTTTATCTTCCAAAACATGCGAAAGAAACGCGCTTTAATCGGATCAAAATCGTTTCCTTCAAAGTTTTCGCGCACGCGCCCGGCCTGCGAACGGTCGAAAGACGTCCACCACTGCAACGTCCCATCCGGGGCGAGCGATCCGTCGGAGAACTGTAGTTGATAGTCGCCAAAGCGGCGAAATAGGCCGCCGTAGGCCATGCGGTGTGTGTCGATCCAATAAAACGAACCGAGGTCGAAAAAGAGCTCGCGATCAAAGATCTGCGTAGCGCCGGGCTGCGCGTCCCAAACCATCTGGGAGATCGTGCCGCGGTCGCCGTCGACAAATGAACTGAGCGCCACGTTGGGCTCGGTTGCAAAAATAAAGCCGCCGCGCGAAACGGTTCCGCTGAGAATTTCGTCGCCCAAACCCCAAACTTCGAGCTCGGCCAACCGCGGGCGCTCCTGACGAAAGTAGCGCACGGCGCCTTGGCGCTCGAGCTCTAGCTGTTCAAAAACATCCTGCCGAACCGGCACTTCGCCCCCGTTAATCAACTTTTTATTGTATTCGATATCACCTCGGTCGGCCGCAAGCAATCCATCGTATGCTTCCTTGGTGACTTCCCGTCCGCGGCCCGCATCCGTGCCGTTTACGACGACTTGCACATATCGAATGCCCTCGCTCTCGGCTTCGTCACTCAGCCCATCTAAGTCAATTTCAAATACGCGCTGGTCTTTGTTCTCTTGCAGCGTCCGGAGCACCGTTTGGTAGCGCGGCACTTTTGAACCCGGAACGCGCGGCGGTGCCAGTCCATCGGAAACCAATACATCGAAGAGCAGGAAGGGGTCGCCCAGTTCTTCGTCGACGAACTTTAGCACAAGCTTCTTGGCAAAGACAAAGCGGCCCAAATCGATGACAAACCACCATTGCGTCGCTAGGTCGCTCCCTTCTTCAGCGCGATCGGGCTGCCAGTAGGTGGACATATCACCGTCCATAATATTGACCACACCGGCGCGATTCGAACCCGCTTTAACGGCATCAATCAGCTCGATGTCTTCGGCGTCTTTCTTGATTTCAGACGGGGTATTCAGCCGCAGAAAATCGACGATATCAAATACGGCGTTGGTATTGCGCCGCATGGCCGACGGCTGCACCTGTCCTCCATCAATTTGCAGCGTGCCCTGGGCAAATACCCAGTTTTCCCAGTGGCGCTGGGTCTCAACAATAACCTGACTCGCACTCAACCGGTACCCCTGAGCCCGCGCCGAATCGGCGGAACCCATCGCCCATATGGCCATACACAACGCCGGTATCAAGCGGTTGCTGTTTGAATAAAGAGCGCTCAATGACATAAGAATTAACTCCGGTCCTCTATTAACCTGACCAATCAGTAAACGACGACAATGGGCCGCAGAGCCTCGGCATTGTCAATTCCCGCACCGGCGGTTTCTGTGGCGACGCGTAGACGGGCGTAGTACACGCCGGGCATTACCATATCGCCCGCATCGCTGCGACCATCCCAGTGCAGCGCACGCGCGCCCGTGCTCACCAAGCGCTGCTCGACCAAGCGCCGCACCTGACGACCGCTCAGATCGTAGACAATCACCTCAGCCGGGCTGCTATCGCCCACGCGAACAACGGTAAATTCAAATGCCGTCTCGTCGTTGATCCCATCGCCGTTCGGAGAAAAGACCCTGGGGTTCACCGACACGTCGCGAATCAGCTGATTGCTACCGACAGCGCCTACCAACGTGGTCGTATTGCCCTGACCCAGGGCGATGGCATTACCCGAATCGACGCGCTGCCATGCGCTGTTGGCACTGCCACGCTGCTGCAGCGCGGGTCGCAAGACCGCTCCCGTCGAGAAAAGGGCGGTGCGGAAATCCAAGCGCAACACATCGACATCGTCTCCCGGGGTAATCGGGGGGAAAGCCACCTGCAGGCTGTCTCCTCCGCTAGTCACCAATTCTACATCGGCCACCGCTAGGCCGTTTATATCGCGCCCATCACCTAGGAAATCATCCTCTTTGCCCGCGTAAAAACCAACAAAGTCGAGTGCCATATCCGACGGCGCCACCAGCAGTAGTTCGTCAAAGCCGCTATCGCTGCGCACAAAGTCGGGGCGGATATACAGCGAGAAGGGCTGCTCTACGCCCAGCGAATCGACCTGAAACGGAACGACCTCACCCACCAAGCCCTGCGCTACCGGATCGACGAAATCGAGGCGGATAGAGCGCAGCGCGGCGGCGGCGGCTGGATCGTCAGAGACCAGCGTCGCCCGCACCTTGAGATATTCGCGCGGCGACGGCGAGGTAATCGGGCTACCCGACGCGAGCGTATACGGCTCGCTCCAATCGCTCCAATCGTTGCCCGGCACTTCCTCGGGAACAACTTCTCCCTTGAATAGCGATAGCAGCTTGCCATACTGCGACTCCGTAACCTCCGTGCCGTCTTTCTTGAAGTAGTGCAGCACCTCGCCAAGTTCATTACCGGTGCGCGTCTGAATCTGCACGCTCGTGCCCGGTGGCGTATCGGCATCCCAGCGGATCGACAGCAGGTTGCGGCTCCCGCCAAGGCGGATCAGATCCGACTCCAACTCGACGCGCGGCTGAAATCCCTCGCCGTAAAGCTGCATTTCCGCGACGGGTACCAGCGCATTGCCCCGCATATTGCGCGCCTTGGCCTGCAGGCGAAAAAAACGGGCTTTTACCGGTGCAAAGCGATTGCCTTCAATAACGGCCTTGAGCGTAGCCTCCTGCCGGCGGAAGAGCGCAGTAAACCAGCTCAGCTCGCCATCCGGTGCACGCGATCCGTCGGAAAAGTCTAGTTGGTAATCAAAGAAACTGCGCGCGTGCACATTGCCCGGGTTGTAGACGATACGGTGCGTGTCGATCCAATAGAACGAACCCAGGTCAAAAAACATATCCAAATTCAATTCATTGGGATCGGTAATCTCCGCGATGGTGGTCGTCACCGTGCCAAAGCTCTGGATATCGCCGTCGATGACGGTCGCCGTATTGATCTGCTGAGTCGATGTGATAAAGCCACCGCGTTCGACCGTACCGCCGACAATTTCATCGCCCGTGGCCCATACTTCGAGCTCCGCCAAGCGGGGACGCTCGCGCATGAAGTAGCGTATGGAACCCTGTCGCTCCCCTTCGAGCTGCTCGTAAACGCTCTGTTTAATTACTACCTCGCGCCCGTCAGCCATTTTCTTGTTGTACTGGACCGCCCCCCGACTATCCGCATCAAGCGCGTCGTAGACCTCGCGATCGACCTCACGGCCCTGCTGCAAGTCGCTGCCGTTGACGACTACCTGCACAAAGCGCACCCCTTCGCTCTGCGCTTCGGGCACCTTGCTGAAATCAATCTCAAATACGCGTTGGCTCTTATTCGGCTGTAGGTTGCGTAAGACGGTCTTATACTCAGGAGATTTTGAGCCCGGAACGCGGACTGGATTCAGACCGTTGGAGACGAGAACGTCAAACAGCAGGAACGGATCGCCCAATTCCTCGTCGACAAATTTCAGCACCAGTTTTTCAATAAAGACAAAGCGCCCGAGATCAATAGTGAACCACCACTGCGACTCGAGGTCGACGTCTGGCTGCAGCAGGTCGGGCTCCCAATAGGTCGACATATCACCGTCGAGAATATGCACTACGCCTTCGCGATTGGACCCCGCCTGTATTGCATCGATCAATTGGATGTCTTCGGGCGCTTTGCTGCCGAGTGCCGGCGGCGGATGGAGGCGCAAATAATCGAGGATATCAAACGAGGCGTTGATATTTTTGTGCAGAACGCGGGGCATCACCTCGCCCCGATTGGATATGTCCAGCGTGCCGGCGGGAAAGGTCCAGTTATTCCAATGCCTGCCCTCTACAACGACCTGATTGGCCGCAATGCGATGGCCTTGCCCCTCGGCTGCACTCATCGATAGCAGCGCAATGCAGCACAGCCACGGTATAACGTTGCGGGGCGACCGTCTCATGGCGTATCAATAGGCCAGCGAAACGATGCGTTCGACGGCATCCGATCCCTGATCAGCAGCTACTTCCAAACGCAGAATGTACATACCCGGGGGCAAGATCTTGCCCCCTTCATCGCGGCCGTCCCATTGGGTTGAAAATCGACCGCTGGCAACGCTGGCCACCGGCACCGAGCTGAGGCGCTGCCCCGAAAGCGAGTAAATATCGACGGTCGCCGGCACAGACCCCGCCAAGTTGAGCAAATCGTACTCGATCGTGACGCGATCGTTGACGCCGTCGTTATTCGGAGTCAAAACCGGCGAAGACAGGTGCATCGCTTGGATCGTATTTGATTCAAGTCCCGCTAAGTCCACGCGCAGCACGTCGCCGTCAAACAGGTCGTCGGCATTGCCCGGCGTCAGCGTTTGATATACCTCATCGACCATTTCGCTGTTAAACACCCTACCTGAAAACACGGTGCCAAACTTAAAGACCTCGGCGCGAAAGTCGACTTCGATCAGCTCTTCCGTCTGCTGGATGCTGATCGGCGGAACGCGAACCGTAAAGCCAGTATCATCTAAATCGACGAGTTCAAATTCCTCTTCGACGCCGCCAATGCGCACGGCATCGACGCCAACGGCACGGGCTGGCGTGTCAATTGATATGCTATCGAATCCCAAATCGCCGCTATCGAGGTTCGGCTTGATCTTGTATGTAAACGACGTCACCTCGCCCGCTGGCGCTCGGTTTGGCTCGATTTCGGCCAGCGCTTCGCTGGCAATGGGCGGTATCGCCACCGAAAACTGCAGGTAGTCGAGCTGTCCGCTAGCCTCTAACCCAGAGAGAAAGTCGACTTTAAACTGCACAAATTGATGCGGTTTGTTGCCGACCAAATTGCCACCGTCTGCTTCGAAGTCGTAGGGCGTCGACCAAAAATCCCAATTCTCCGTATCGTGGGTAATGCCCGCCTTCTCACCCGATTCAAGTTTCTTGTAGTCAGCCAGCTTGAGCGGCCGACCGCTGGTGGCGAAACGGGTGCGCTCATCGCCTCTGAATGTGAAGCGCCAGTAGTTGTTGGGATCGTCATCATCACCGGCGCGCATGGCTATATCGATTTTTGCATCCTGATCCTGGCGCCCCAGCCAGGTCAACTGACCTAAGCTAGCCGGTTTTCCGAGGTCGATGACGTTGGACACGTAGTGGGCAAATGGAGCATAGCCGATACCAAAAATCTGAAACTCCGCGACTTCCCAGATGCCACGCGTGTTTTCAAAACCCTGAAACAGAATCTGCTTGATGGGCACCGGCGGCATTTCCAGCGTAATATCCGACACTGTGTTCTCGGTTATTTCGTGCGCGACGTCAAAGTTGACGAAGTGACCGCGGGTGCCAAAGTCGCGGTCACGCATACCGTCCTTGAGCGGGTCCCCGTCGCTAATGCCAATGACAAACTTTTGTATGAAGCGATCGTGCTCGTGCTTTTCGCGCGGAAAAAAGCGAATGCGCTGAATTAGAAAGCGTCCGCCGAAATCAAAGATCAAGTGCTTCTGCGGCGGCGCATGGGCGGCAAAGTGCCCATCGCCTAAGTAGGCGGTACTGGGATCCTCGTCAAAAAAGACCAGATCCTCCTCGAGTCGGCGCTCCCACCCCGTCCAACCCAAAGCCAAGATCTGCCCCCCGTTGCTTTCGAGCGCGGGTGTGAGATTCACGCTGGGATCGAGTTCGCGCGGTTTGATGTAGTCCGGACTGACTTCTAGCAACTCCAAGCTGCCGTGACGCGCCTCTTCTGCCTCGCCCCAGCTGAGCTGAACAAACTCGAAGTCACCGCCAACCTCAGGCCGCGGTAGATTTTCACCGCCGATGCGAAAGATCGTGAGCGCACCCGCATCCGCACTCCATCCCAACGCCAACGCAAAGAGTGCACAGCCCAACATTCCGAAGCGATTCATAGCGTTCTCCATCCGGGAATACCCGTTTACACAATCGGTCAATACGCCACCGAAACAATGCGCTCGCGAACGGCCGTGCCGCCGTCTGTTTCCACTGCGAGGCGGACGATATACGTGCCGGGCGGCAGCACCGCTCCACTGGTACCGCGTCCATCCCATGCGATGGAAAACCGGCCGCTCTCAGCCGTTCCCGAGGACACGGCAGCCAGGCGCCGGCCCGCCAGGTCGTAGATTTCTATCACCGCCGGCACCGTGCCTATCAAATTGAGCAAATCGTACTCTATTTCGACTTCGTCGTTAATGCCATCGCCGTTGGGCGTTAGCACCGGCGACGACAGACTCATGGCCTGAATGGTCTGCTGCGATAGACCCTGTAAATCGACCCGCACCGCGTCGGCGTCGACTAGGGGGTCCGCATCGCCCGGCGTCATCGTCTGGTGAACTTCCTCCGGGCGCTCGCTGTCAAAGACGCGCCCCGAAAACACGGTACCGAATTTAAACACCTCGGCCCGAAAGTCGACTTCTATCAACTCTCCGGTCTGATCCGTGTCTATGCGGGGAATGCGGATGGTAAACCCACCGTCGCCCAGAGCAACCACCTCGAAGCGCGCATCGATGCCGCCAACGCGCACCGCATCGATGCTAGCGGGTCGAGCCGGCGTATCGATGGAAATACTGTCGAAGCCAAGATCATCGGCCTTAAGGCGGGGTTTTATCTTGTACGTGAAGGGAGCGACCGTTCCCGCAGGCACCTGATTGGGCGTGATCTCGGCCATCACCTCGTTGGCCACCGGCGGAATAGAAACCTTGAACTGCAGATAGTCGAGCTGGCCTCCCGTGGCCAAGCCCGAGGTAAAATCGGCTTTGAACTGCACAAAACGACGCGGTTTATTGCTTACGAGATCGCCGCTCAGCGCACCGAATTCGTAGGGAGTCGACCAAAAATCCCAATTCTCCGTATCGTGAGTGACTCCGGCTTTTTCACCCGAATCAAGCTTGTTATAGCTCTTCAGCACCAGCGGCACCCCGTTGACATCAAAGCGCGCGCGCTCGTCGCCCCTGAAGGTGAAACGCCAGTAGTTGTTGGGATCTTCGTCGTCGCCGGCGCGCATGGCAATATCGACCTCCGAAGCGGTGTCCTGACGACCGGACCACACCACCTCGCCGAGACTGGCCGGGGCACCGAGATCAATTATGTTGGATATATAGCTCGACTGCGGCGCAAAACCGATACCGTACAGCTCGAGCTCGGCGACCTCCCATATCCCGCGCGCATTTTCCGGCGCTTCGAATAGCAGCATGCGCACGGGCACCTGCGGGAGCTTCAGGTTTAGCTGCGACTCCGTATTCTCAAACAGCTGGTGAGCGATATCAAAATCAAAGTACTGGTCTCTATGCCCGGATACAAACTCACGCGTGCCGTCTTTAAGCGGATCCCCATCGTTTAAACCAATGGTCAGCGTCTCTATAAAGCGATCGTTGAGAAAGCGATCGCGCGGCGAGAGTTCAATGCGATCCAACAGGAAGACGCCGCCCAGATCAAAGATCATCGACTTCTGGCGTATGACCCCGTAGTCCCCCCCCCAATCGCCGTCTCCGAGAAAAGCCGTCGCAGAATCGCCGTCAAACATCTTGAGATCGCGGCCAAAGGCCGGTCCCCATCCCGTCCAAGTCAATGAGAGAATGCGGCCGCCCAGCGCCTCGAGCTGCGGCGTTAGGTTCACCGTCGGATCGAGCTGCTGCGGCGCGATAAAATCGGGAGCAATCTGCAAAAGGTAGGCACTGCCGTGGCGAGCGGGATCGACTTCCGACCAGGACATCTGCACAAAATCGTAGGGTACGTCCAATTCGGGCTGCGGCATATCTTCACCGCCGATTCGATAAATCGTCACAGCGCTGGCAGACGGCGCGACGGCGAGACAGAAAATGGCAAACCATCCCCATATTCTCATGATTCGATTACCTCGCTCAGCAGCGTGAGGGTAACAGCCCGGAATTCGCTATAACATTATATATTAAAAAAGAGGGGAGATCAACCGCGATCTCCCCTCTTTTTTATGTGGTCTAAGACCAACTTATAGGCGCTACATCAGACTAGCGGGCAACCGAAGCCTTGATGTGACCCCAGCTATCATTCTCGACGGCGGTCGGCAGGTTAGCCAAGTCGACCGGGAGGAGGATGAAATCGCTGAAAGAGCTGGCATTGCCGAAGATATCGGACTGGCCACCCAAAACCCACTTCCAGGTCTTGGGATCGTCTTCGGTGCCGTTGTCGTTATCGACGACCTGCAGACCGGCACCAATGATCTCACCTTCGACAAAGTCGTGGCGGACGCTCTGATCCGGACCGGCAAAGTTAAAATCGTCCCAAGCGACCGTGTACCACTCGGCCTGAATCGTGGCCTCAGAGCCGTGCACACCGTCCAGCGTGAACGAATCGGTGCAGCAGGAATGGGGCTCTTCGTCGTGCCAGTCAGCGGTGGTCATCCAGAACCAGTACCAGCCAAAGGGCTCGAGAGCCGGCCAGCGGTAGTGACCCGTCTGGGCCTGACGACCGCGCGTGCGCAGCGCTTCTTCTTCGGTCTGGCCTTCCTGGCTCCAGAACCAGTCACCGCTGTGGTCGGCGTCGAGACCGACCTCGATGCTATCGTCCTGACCGCAGCAGCCAACACCACCCGCGTCGCGGTCCCACACGTTGTCATAGCGATCGTACACGTAGTAAATGCGATCCAACTCGTCGTTCCAGCCCATCGCAAAGCGGAACCACAAGTCAGAAGTATCTACGGGCTTACCGCTACCATCATCAACGGCGAACAGATCGCCATTGATCTCGAGCCACAGTTCGGCCGGCAAGACATCCCATTCGGAAATATCACCATCCAAGTTGGGCAGGTGCGACGTCGGCCAGTTCCAAGCGCCAAAGATGAGGCCCTCGGGGACGTGCGCCGAAGCGGGCGCTGCAGACAACGCTGCGACGGCCGCCAGTGCAATCAGCTTCTTCATTAGTAACCTCCTTGCAAGGTCTGGTCAGAAGCGGTGGGAAAAACGAACAATCCCAGTGGAATATGGACATGCATGTACGTTGCAGACAAAACTAGTGGGCAATCTAATTTGACTTTTAATACATGTCAAGTAAATTCTCACTTCGATCGGTCGATTTATTATCTTCTTTCGGGAGCCGTCCGCGCTCAGCGTGTCGCGGTATCAGGAATCTCCTTTCACGGGCGTGCCCGTAGCCCAGGGCATCGCGCTGCGACTCAGTTCTTTGCGCAGGGCCACCTGCTGCAGTTGACGTGCTTTGTCGAGATATTTTTCCATTTCCTCCGATTTGCCCTGACGCCCATAGGCTTTGCTCAACGCCAAATAGGCCCGCTCATATCCCTCGTCGAGTTCTACAGCCTGCTTGAAAGCCTCCACGGCTTTGTCCAAGCGACCCATCTGGAAATACTCTACTCCCAAATTGTAGTGGGCCGGCGCAAAGTCGGCGTCGCGCACCAGTGCCTGTTTGTGATAGCGAATGGCCTGCTGTCGCTGCCCCGCCACCGAATAGGCAATGCCCAAATGCGTGTAGGCCGTAGCATAGCTGCTATCGACTGCAAGCGCCCGCTTGTGTGAGGCAATAGCCTGCGAAACTTTGCCCTCGCGGCTGTACGCCACGCCAAGGTCATCGTGCACCTTGGCCACCTCCGGTGTCAGGCGCGCCAGATATTCTTTGGCCTCCAATGTCGACATCGAGTACGTCGCATCCGTCCAGGCAAAGAACAGAATGGGCACGCCAAAGTAAACCAGCTGTTTTCCCGTCTCGAACACGTAGGAAAATCCCGTCCATCGGTTACCCAACAAGCGCAGGCGATCGACCAAGCCCAGGCGCGCTTCGGCTTCGTCTGTGGCCCCCTCGTCAGCCACAAAATTCTGGCGAATTTCCCTCTTGTGCACCTTCCACATAAATCCGTCGTAGTAGTAATGCATAAAGGCCGTCGTGGCGATCAGCACCTTGACCAAATCGTATATGAGGTAATTCTCAGTGGCCCGCGCCATCGCCTCGACGCCACCGTAGGCCAAAATCAACGCCAAATAGATCAGGATGATGCGAAAGCGGCCGTCGGCAAAGAGATAGCGAAAGAAAGACGAGCCCAATCGCTTCGAGCGCTTAAGGACGCCGTGGTTGTAGATCCAAACGATGGCAAAGTACTGTATGTCGTGTGCAAGCGCCGTCATCGCATAGCCCAAAATGACGTCATCCAGCACGATGTAAGCATAGTAGACGGTGAGAAAGGTAGTCGCCGTAATCGCCAATTTGGGCCAGACAACGGGCGCCCCCTGCCGGCTCGAACGCACCAAATGGACTACGTAGACTACGGATATGGCCACCGCCAGCACGAGCAGGGCCTGACGTAGTAGGGGCACGTATTCGGGTTGAAACCAGGTGTATAACCCAAAGCCGTAGCGGTGACAGCGCTCCATAAAATTGACGAGATAGTGCGGACTGGCAACGACGATGTAGGTAAAGCATATCGCCGTGAGCAACCAGTCCAAGCGGCCGCTCAAACGGGAGGGCTTGTGGCGCTTGACTTCGTATATGCGCATAAAACCGTAATGCTGCATAAAAAAGTGCCACATATCCCACAGAGCGAGAAAAATAAAGAAGCCCAGATGGCCGTTAAAAACGCTCCAGCCCACGCAGGCGACAATGACCAGCGGAGATATAATAAAGCGGGCCTTATAGCGGTCGAATAGTTCGCGCTCGCCATAGGCCCGCATCAGACCGGGTAGGTGATGTCCCACGGCGAAAAAAGCCAGCACAAAGAGGGCGATGTCGAAGGAACTAAAGTAGTTGGCCGCCGCCTGTAGGAGGACCAGCGATAGCAGAGGCGTGCCGATAAAGAACAGCGAATCGCTGACCCGGTTGATAATCCAGCCCTGGGAGGCGCTACTGTTGCTCATCGTCAAATACCCGTAAAAGCCTTTGGGGAAGGGTCAGCAACCGGCACCGCACCGGCGCATCAGACAATCCTAATATCCCGCAAAAACCGATATGAAAGCCACGCCCGCAGTGCGCGACTCGCGGTCTTGCTCGATGACCTCAAGCGAGCGCCGATCGTAGCGGACGCCAACTTGCGTGGTCATATTATAGCCTAAATAAGGCCGCGTATTTGTCAACTGCAACGCGAGCACTGTCCCGCGAAAATCACCGGTCAGCATCCCCGCTTCCATCTCGTCTTCATCGCCGAGTAAATTGGAAAAGTTTCGCTGTTCGAGCCCTACTTCTATCCGCGTAGACTGCAGCAGCGGAAAGCTGGCCTGGAGAAAGAGCAGCACGTCCCAGCTGCGCTGCTTTGCGGCACTGCGACTAAAGGGCACTTCGCGCAGAAACTCGCTTTTGACCTTGGGCGATAGGGACAGACGCCCCCAGTTAAGCAAATAGTCGGCCTTGTTGATCACGCCCAAAAAGCTCGACGTCTCGCGCCCGTTGCGACCGTCTGGGCCGAGCGGATCGAAGAGAACAATGGCCTCACCCGCTTCATCGAGAACAGCTTCGCCCGCTTCGTCGCGCAGCAGTTCGACATCGGCATTGCGCTGTTGCCACCAGTCCCACTTGAAACGGTGGCGCATACCCCAGTTGCGCGGACTGGAGTACTGCCAGTCGGCAGCCAGCGAGTTGATCCACGTATCTTCTGCTGCCAACAGGTCAACCACCGGTTCGTTGCGGCCGCTGGTCTCAACCGGATTGCCGAAGCGGGGTCGGGGTAGGACCCACTGCGAGAGGTGGTCGTGAATCGTATCCTCCGCCTGCCGCAGCATATTAAAGACGCGCACCCTCCCCACGGTCGGCAGGCTCTTCTCAAAAGTAAACATGCCGTACGTCGTCGTATTGTGTCGGTCCGCGCCGCGCATTTCCTCGTCGAGCCGCCCCAGCGTGAGCTTTATTTCCGGTGAAACCTCAACGCTGCCGTATGCGTTGTGGCCCCAGTGGTCGCGCTTGTAGGGGTAGTCGGGTTCGTCGTCGTTTTCAAAGCGATCGACCCAGCCGTTGTTGTTGAGGTCTATTCCAAAGAGAAACTCGGGGCGGTCGACGTGATAGCGCAGAAACGGCTCGTCGTAGTCGGGAAAGAAATTCTGCCGATCGCCGTTGCTGTTCTGATTAAAGTCGGAGAGGAAATCGCCGTTCTCATCAAAACCGGGGAACACGGCCGGATCGGCCACGCCCTCCGGCGTCACGCTAAACAGCTGCCCGGGAATGGGAACTAGGCTACCCTGATTAAAACGCAGCTGGTCTGGATGGCGGTCGTTGTCGTCGTTGTCCTCTACGAAATCGTAGTTGCGGTTGGTCGCTTCCGGCGAGTAGTCCACCGTGCCGCGCGGGTTAACCGGTCGCACGGACGAATTGTACTCTTCGTCCATGCCAAATGCCTCCAGAAAAAAGTGCCAGGGCCCCGCCTGCTTTGACAGATTGGCCATCCAGCCGATCGCCCGCTCGTCGTCGACAATCCCGCTTATAGCCGGACGATTTTTGGCGTTGACCGAAGGGTACTTTCGGTACTGGTTGTTGACGTTGAACTCACCGTAAAAATCAAAGCCGTGAAAATCGCGCAGCTCGGCCGTGGCACCAAAGATCTGGTTTGCCGTGGGCAGGCCATAGTCGAATACGACCTCGCGCTGATTGAGCCGGTTGCGAATATTGCCCGGCGCACGCGACACCACGATAAACTGCGGCTGCCCAACGTTGTTGACCTGGCGATCGGAGGCGACCTCAATGCGATAGTCGTTGGCCACCACCATGCGCACGCGCACGTTTTTTATCGCCGTCACCGCATCTTCGGCTTCGGCCAGCGTCAGGCCCAAGCCCTGCTGTAGGCGCAGACGCAGCGAGCTTTCCTGATCGTCCTCCGTGCCGGTCAGCTGATACTTCAGCGTTATGCTTTCGGCTCCGTCCGCCGTGAGAAAACCGTCTCGCACACTACCGCCCTCGCGCGCGGCGCGAAAGCCAATGCTCGAACCGGTGATAACCGTATCCCTGGGCACCAACTCCATGCCCATTGGACCTTCGACCTCTCGCATTAGAGTCGTAGTAATCTGCACATCCTCGCTAAAGAGCACGGCTCCCCCGGCGCCATCCTCGGGGCTATCATCGGAGAGTCGAACAACCAACAGCGTCTGGCGCTGCTCAATTTGACCACCGGTCAACAGGCCCTTGAACGGGTTGTCCTGAAAGCTCTCGCGCGCGCCCGTGCCGTTGTGCGCGTTGACAAACGTCGCTCCTAGGGTCAGCGAGTTGGTAACGGCCGCTTCGACGCGACCGCCCATCAGGTTGGTAAAGTGCGATGCCGGACGCGTAGGAATTTCGGCGTCAATTGAGATAATGGGATTCGATATGCGCGAAAACAGACCCGTAACTTCGACGTTGCTATTGGCCGCGCTAATCACCACGCCGTTGAAACCGGCCTTGCGGAAGGTCATCGGCGTCAAGGTCGTATTAATTTCGTCGCCGATCATAATGGAGTAGCTATAATCGCCGCTCTGGTCTGAGGCGATGACCAAACGGTTAAACCAGCTTCCGTAAATACCCGGCTTGGTCACCTCGCTCGACTCAAAAGACAGCGGTTGGCGCTGGCGCCAGTCGTAGACCAACCGGCCGCGCGTAATCAATTCGCCAAAGCTGTCGTAAAAGTAAAAGCCCTCCTGATTGCGATCGATGTAGCGGAGGTAGGATTCCCTGGCGTAGTTGGTATACTCGCGCTGGCGCAGGCCGTATTCGGTAAAGAGCTCCTGCGGCAGGTACCAGCGCTGGACGGTGGGATCCAGGGCTCCGATATCAATGGACAGCCCCGAAGCCGAATAGGTGCTGCGGTCGCCGACCCGACGTCCCAGGCGGTTGCCGTAGTCCATCTGAGCCAGCGCGTCAGAAGCGCAGATCAGCAGCCCAAATAAGACCGCCGCGCGGTAGAATGGACTCGCCATTACTGTAGCCCCGCGTATACGGTCAAGAAGCTGGTCGTGACGCTGCTTGCTTCGTTGCCAATATCGAAGCCGCCGTTGGCATTTTCGGTCACGCCCTCAGTGAGTATCCGCGAGAAGCGCAGACCGATCTGAGTCGTTAGCACATACCCCTGATAGTTGGAGATATTTGACAGCTGGACCGCAACGGTGCGCGAGTTTACGTCACCCGTTTCCCGCGTGATGCCTAGGTCGACCATTTCCTCTTCGTCGGCGACCAGGTCGCGCAGCCACAGCAGTTCGACACCCGCCTGCAGCAGCGTGTTTTGCAGAGCCGGCATTTGGGCGAGTAGAATGCCGGTGCCGGTCCACTGCCGGCGCTTGTCTTCGCTCTGCAAGAAAGGAGTCATACGCAGGTATTCGCTTTTAAAGCGCGGGCGCAGACTCAGGCGTCCGAGTTCATACAGGTAGTCGACCTTGTTAATTGCTCCCAAAAAGCTCGAGTTGTCGCGCAGTGGCCGATTGTCGATATCCCGCATGCCGCTGCTAGCCTGGTTAAAGACCTCCCACTTAAACTTGTTGGCTACTCGCAGGTTTTCGATGCCCTCGTAGTCAAAGCCAATAAAAGAAGAATTAATCCAGGTATCCTGCGCCGGCAGTATATCGCGGACCAGCGGCTGCACACCGGTGGCCTCAACAAAGGGGGTCGGTTCGCGACGATCGTCGGGAATCGTATCCTCGCTGCGCTTTAGCGACTCAAAGATCTGCAGTCGACCCAACCCCGGATAGTCGCGGTCAAAGGTAAAGAGCAGGAAATTGGTCCGATTGGAGCGATTGACCGAAATCATGTCCTCATCGGTGCGCCCCACGCTCAGCTTAATGTGAGGCGTGACAAAGGCTCCGACGTAGAAGTTGTAGCCGCGGCGATCTGCCTTGTAGGGATAGTCGGGCAAATCGTCGTCTTCAAAGCGATCAATCCAGTTGTTGTTGTTGTGATCAATGCCAAAGAGGAATTCCGGACGATCCACTTCAAAGCGCAGAAAGGGCTCCTCGTAGTCGGGCAAGATATTGGTTACGGTCGCGTTGTCGTTCTGATTAAAGTCGTTGATAAAGTCGTTGTTCTGGTCCCAGCCGGGAAAAATCAGTCGATCGTCAAGCTGACCGAAGCGCGTCCAGTCCGGGAAGCGATCTAAGTCATCGTTGTCTTCGACAAACTCGTAGAGATAGCGCTGCGTATTGTCGTACTGCACATCGCCGTTGTTGTCGGCTAGGTAAGCCGTCGTCGAATAGGCGCGATCAAACGAGTAGGCCTCGCCGAACAGGTAGTAGGGATAGGCCTGCTTGGATAGGTTGAAATGCCACGCATCGGCATCCAGCGAGGAAATTTCGTGCTGCTTGCCAGCGGTGAAGGTGGCGGCGTTGGGATACTGGAAATACTTCTTGTTGCGATCCCACTCGCCGTAGAAGTCAAAGCCCAGCAGGTCCGTTCCCTCAATGGAGAATCCGCCGACCAGATTGCCCGTTGGCAGACCGTACTCAAAGCGCACGCGCTGCAGATTGGATATGTCCTGCACATTGCCGTCAGCCCGCTTCACGTTGATAAAAGCTGGTTCAGAAGCGTCAATCGACTCGGGACTCAGCGGCGCCGACGGCATGGGCCGCTGCCCCGTCTGCTGGCTCGACCACATCTCAACCTTGAAGTCGTTGGCCATCACGTAGTCGAATTCGACGTTGATAATCGAAGTCGGATCGGGACCGATATAGGACGGATCGTCGAAATCGTAGTTGAGCACAATGCGCTCTGGACCGTCGGCGGCTAAGAAACCCGAGCGCTGAAACCCACCGAAAATAATGGGCCACTCTGCGCCGGCTCGCACCACCTGTTGCAGCGTGAAGACTTCCTCTCGGCCCGTCTCGAAATTCTTGCTGGTGATGCGCACGTCGTGTGAGAACAGCGCCGCACCGCCCTCTCCATCGGCCGGGCTGTCGTCGCTGAGAACGATGGCAATCGCCGTCAGCGGCGTGCTGCTCTGACCTGAGGTCAGAGTGCCGGCAATCATATCGCCGCTGAACAGATCGAGGCTGGTATTGGAGTTGCGCGCATTGACCAACGTCGCGCCCAATTCGACAAAGTCGCCTAGCTGGAATGTCGCACGACCGCCAAACAGGCTGGTGGCATTGGTGCGCGTAATCGGCTGGTTTGTCGCTCCGCGGATCGGCTCACTAGCGCGCGAAGCCAAGATCGTCGCCGCGTATTTATCGGAGGCAAAGTCAATCTGCACGCCATTAAACGTGGGCTTGGAAAAAGTCATTGGCGTCAGCGTAGTGCGAATGCGATCACCAACGGTAATGGCGTAGTGATACTGGCCCTTGGACTCGCCGCCAATAGTCACCGAGTTAAACCACGACGAAAACCGCGTATTTTGGAAAATACTGCTGCCCAACTGCTGGGGCTGATCCTGACGCCAGTCGTAGATTAGCCAACCGCGGCCAATAAAATTGCCGTAGAAATCGTAGAAGTAATCGCCCTCCAGCGTGGTGCTGACGTAGCGCTGGTATGGGTCGCGCGCATAGTTGGAGTATTCCCACTGGCGCCAGCCGTACTCCGTGGCCAACTCCTGTGGCACATACCACTTTTTAACGGCTGGATCGAGCGCACCAAACATCACCCCGGAGCCCTGTGGCTCAAAGGACACTTTGCCCCCTCGCTGAACGCCAAGTCGATCGCCGTAATCCTGACCCGACGCCGCCACGGCCCAAAACTGCAGGCATGCCAGACAGAGCAAACTCCAATTACTGTAGGCTTTCAAACTCAATCCCTCCCTTTGCGGTCGAGTTCTGATATTTAAATCTGCGCGGTGGTCAATAGGCCACGGCAACGACGCCAATCTGTCGCTGGCTGCCGGTGCCGGCACTCAGCGATACAGAAACCAGATAGTTGCCCGGTGGCACCATCGCACCGGCATCGTCGCGCCCGTCCCACGCCCGAGCAAAGCGGCCGCTCGTATCTAAGTCGTCGTACAGCACGCGCACCGGGCGACCGGACACGTCGTAGATGTGTATTGCCACCGGCGCTGGGCGCGCAATATTGGTAATATCGTACTGAATTTCGGCGGCATCGTTGATGCCGTCTCCGTTGGGGGTAAACGCCATCGGCACGACATCGACGTTTACCAACAGGTCGCGCGCAATCGGCACGACTACCGACAAATTGCCCGTAAGCGGCGTTCCCAGCGGCTGCAAGTCGGTATCCGCTAACCCATCGGCGCTCAGGTCGGCCGCGTTGCCCGCCACCGCATTCTGTCCCAGCGTTTCGCTAGCGGCAAAGTTGAGCGCCTGGCCGGTAAAAGTAGTCCCAAAGCGCAGCACCGCACAGTCAAAGCCGACTTTGAGCTCCGTGCCGTGCTCGTCAATCAGCGGGAAACCGACGACCAGTGCGTTATCGCTCACCTCGAGAATGCTGATCCCGTTCTGCGTCAGCGGCAGCGCGTCGAGCGCCGCACCGGAAAAATCGGCCGACGTAGTGGAGCCACCGGGACGCGTGATCGATATCTGCCCAACGGCTTCAGCCCTGAGCGGCGTATCGATGCGAAAGCGATCAAAGCCGCGGTCCTGACCGGGACGCGACTGGTTGCGCACCGCATAGACGAAGCGCGTTCGCTGTCCGACCGCCGCCTCGCGCGGCGAGATCTCGCCGATAATACGCTCTGCAAAAGGGGGCGTCACAACCTCAAAGGAGAGCGAACCAACGCCCGTAGCAGCGGCAAAATCCTCGCTGAATAGGTCGACGGCGAACTGGAAGTAGCGGCGAGGGTCAGCGGCGATAATCGGCACGCCCATCGACGGATTCTCGATGTCTTCCACCGCAACCACGGCGCTCGGCGCATAGGGGGGCGACCAACCGCTCCAGTTGGTTAGGTCGTCGCGTATATCGCCCTTGTCTTCGTTTTTCAGCTTGTTGTACTCGTCTTCTTCCAACGTGACCAGTATCTGCTTATCGAGCGGCAGCTCATTAAACGCCTCGATGGCATTGCGCAGGCCCACCTGATCGTTGTCAAGCACCGTCTCGACCAGTTCCTTTAGCTCCGCATCGTCGACGTCAGAGGCAAATTTCCAGGGCACGGCATCGCCCGATGTGGTGGTGCCGGAGCGATTGCCCGACGTCGCGCCACCACCGCTGCGGAAAATGCGCTCGCCGGGGCGGATCTTATTGTACTCAACCGGGTCTATGTCTCGACCAACGCGCGTGCGCACCTCCACCTTGGAAAGCGCTGCATCACCTTCCTTGTCCTGAATCCAGCGCAGATTGCCCAAGAGGGCTAAGTCGCCAAAGTCGAGCACGTCTGACAGGTAGCTAGCCTCGGGCACAAACCCCGTGCCAAACACCTGAAACTCGGCAATTTCAAAACCAGCCGTCGTCAGCGACTTGAGTCGAATATGGCGCACGTACTGTGGCTCGATCCGCAGGTCTACGACGGCATTTTCGTTGAGGGATTCGAGAAATATGGTCTCGTAGATGGGCCGTCCTTCCAGCTGGGTCTGATCTGTGCCATCGTTGAGAAAGAGCTCGAACCCGCGCATGAAATCATTTTGGAAGGGAAACGCCGGCGCGGGAAAAGCAGGATCGGCATTGCGCGGAAAAAATTTGAAGCGGTCGATGCCGAAGCGTGCACCCAAATCGAGGTCGATAATAATTCCCAGCACCTGAGCCGACTGTCCGGCTGCCACGCGCAAATCGAGCGCCGTGGCACCGTCGTTGTCGATCATGTTGGGCAAGTCCGCGCGGATGCGCTGAGCGTTAGGCGAGGTGATTTCGCCGCCGCGATCCTCCGAAGCCGCGCCGACCGCGATATTGAGGGTTGTATCGGCGCGCTGGGGAAAAATCCAGTTGCTCAGCCCCTCGACCTGAAAGTCAATGACGCCACCAGGAGCATTGGTGTGCTCCACCTTGCGCGCACCGCGGATAACCGTCGGCTCGATACCGTCGCCTCCACCTTCCCAACTGAGCCCCTGTCCCCCTATCACAAAGACCTCAGCATCGACCTCCGCCGCCCTCCCGCAGATGAGTAGGACCAAAACCAGAGAGAAGCTCCTGCTCAATTTTCGCGCCTTCAGCGACATCGCATGCGTCCTAGCCAATGGATCGATCAGATCGGTAGTATTGTAGATAAAAGCCGTTGGGACAGGTATTTAGAAAACCTATCAACCGACGAATTGCCCTTAAAGTTCACCGTTTCAATGTCTCTTTCGACATGCAGGTGTGGCCAATGTCGGTATATTAATAACCCACCCAAGGTTGGAGAGCAAGCGTTTTTTACGCATCCGATTTGGCGGTGGCCGATAGAGATGGTCCCACCTCAACACTCCCTCATTTCGCCCATCCATTGCTCAAACAAAGTCATTTGGGCAAACCCTCCCGCACAACAAATTCGCGATTAGACTGACCAAAATCCCTGAATTTCGTATCTTACCTACGCATTGTTCGCAGGGAACCCGCATGGTCAGGAGGCGATTTCACCCATGCAAATTGCATTATACATCCTCATCTTTGCCGCGTTGAGCGGCTGCAGCACCCCCGAAGAAGAGTCCAACGTGCTGGTCACTGTAGGCGACGAACAGATTACGGCGGAAGAGTTCGCGTCGTTTACGGCCAGTATACCCGATGGCATGAAAACCGGCGGCTCTCCACTGGATATCAACCGCAACCTACTCGAGAGCCTAATCGACAAGACCGTGCTCCTAGCCGAGGCGCGATCGCTCGACCTGGAAAACGATCCCGCGTTTCGCGCACAGGAAGCCAAAGAGGTCAAGAGCAAGATCTTCGGACTCTACCAGCAACAGGAAATTGTCGAAAAGATATCCGTCAGCGACGAAGAGCTCGAAGAGCATCAGCGAGCAACCTACCGCGACCGCGCGCTGCGCTTTAGCGGCATCATGGTCGAAACAAAAGAGGAAGCCGAGCAAATCATTGCCCTGCTCGAAGCCGGAGGCGATTTCCAAGCGCTGGCCGCCGAGCACTCCGTCCACCGCGAGACGGCCGAGCGCGGAGGGGACAGCGGCGGCTATAAGCTGCGCGATCAGACCATTCCAGCAATCGCCGAGAGCGTCTTTCCGCTGGCCGTCGGGGAAATATCCGATCCGACGCCTGTGCCGCACGAACAGAAAATTCACTTTGTCGTATTCAAAGTCTTTGACGAAATGCCCGTTTCCCTCGACGCAACGTACCAACGCGTAAAGGAAGAAGTCTTCGCGCGCAAGCGCGCAGAGCGCATAACCGAATTGCTGGCATTTATAAACGACAAGTACAAGCCGGAAATTCGGGAAGATAATATGGGGCTATTAGCCAAGCTGAGTGATGCCGGCAACGACGACCCGCTCGTGCTGCCCGGCGACGAAGGGCAGATGCCCCTGGTGAGCTTCGCGGGTGGAGAAATAACGCTCGACGAATTTCTTCACGATGCCAAAGAAGCACACGTAAATCCCCGCGACTTCGCCAAACCGGCCGAAGTAACGACCATTCTCAACCGAATTTTTATTCCAGCCCACCTGTTCATGTCGGAAGCGTACGAAATGGGCTTGGACAAAGATCCCGTCATAGCAGAGCATCTGGCCGAACGCAAGCCGGCAGCCCTATTGAACATGCTGCGCAAGCGCCAGGTCGATCAGTATATCGCCGTCACGGAGGATGAAGCACGCGCCTTTTACGATGCGAATCCGCAGAAGTTCATCCCCCCAGCGACGACGACGGCAGCCGAAATCCTGGTGGCCAGCGACACGCTCGCACAGCGCGTGAAGCGCCTGCTGCAAGAGGGCGAAGATCCGCAGGCTCTCTACGATCAGTACTCGCTGCGCGAAGAAGCAGCACACCACAACGGCCGCCTCGACATCAACGCCTACAACCAGGCTTTCTTTCCCGAGATTTCCGAAATTGTACAGAGTTTGGAAATCGGCCAGGTGGGAGGACCGGTCAAGACGGGCGCGGGTTACTCCGTATTCAAAGTGCTCGAGCGCAAACAGGAAAAAGCTCCCTACAACAAGGAGTCGCAGCGCCGCTCAACGGCCTACGTCAAAGTAGATAAGGCCAGGCGCAGCTACGTCCAGTATGTGCGTTCGCTGCGAGACAAGTATCCCGTCACAATTGACGAAGAAGCCCTAAAGCGAGTCAGTGCCGCGCCCAGTTCGTAAATGCACTATCCACCGTTGGCAACCGCGCGCTAGGTTCCGCCCATCAAGCTAACCGCACGCGGTGCGAACATACGAGCAGATTTACGCCGTGTTCGGGCATCCATTTCACCTGTTTTCCCGAACACGGCGATCGCGCTGCAGGCTCGGCGCCCTTTGTATTGTCCGTTGGCACTGACCGGCTCATGCGGTATCTTTCCTCCGCGACAAAGCGCCTCCATCTGCGTCGACGACTGAGAATCGCCCTTGCTACCCGCACACCGAAATCCGACACTCAGAGCGCTCTACCCTATCGCCCTGCTGGCCATTGTAACCGCGTGCGATGATGGAGCACACACTCCACCCGAGGGTCAGGCCGAACAAGCCGCTGCAATGGGCCCCGCGGAGGCGGGCCGCCAGCACCTCAGCGCCGGACGCTATGCTGAAGCGCTAGGCTCTCTAGCCCTGGCTTTAGAGAGCGACCCGGACGTGCCGCTACTCCGACGCGACCTCGCTCGGGCACACCTGGCGCTCGGGCGCTACGACTCGGCACAGACGCATATCGAACGCGCACTCAGTGCCGACACCACGAGCGCCGAACTCTACGATATTCTCGGCGCGATCCATATGGCACGCGCGTTTTCCCAAGCGCACTACCGCGATACAGACGAAGCCTTGACCGCTTTTCAAAAGGCCATCGACCTGGATTCCGTCCGCGCACACGCCCATTACAATATCGGCCTGGTCTATGCCTATCGCGACAGCAGCGAGCGAGCACAGCAGGCCTATCAACGCGCCTTAGCCGCCGACTCTACGCTGTCCCCCGCCTATAAAAAACTCGGCATGATGGCGCGCGAAGAGGGCGACCGAGATGGGGCGATCACCCTCTTCTCACAGGCCGTGCGCCATGCGCCCGACGACGCCGAAGCGAGCTTTTACCTCGGTATGCTCTATCGCGAGAGCGGGCGCTTTGAAGACGCGCTCTCGCACCTGGCGCACGCCGCTAAACTCAACCCACATTCTCCTCAAATCCACTCAAATATAGCGGGTGTGCACCTGCGACTAGGGCAGCGCAGCGAAGGCCAGCAAGCGCTGCGCCGCTCGGAGATCCTGCGTCAGAAGGAGCGCGGAATTGGCTCCGAGATATCCCAACCCAGCGGGGGGGCCGTCGCCATTGGCCCAGCAACTGCACGCTATAATATGGCCCTCAACTTGGCCCTGCGCGGCCAGTATGAGGAAGCTATTATCGCCTATCAGAACGCACTCGAGCTCAACCCTGACCTCAAAGATGCGCACAGCGGTTTGGGCATCTTGCTAACGTGGAAAGGTGAGCTTGATGGCGCCGCACAATCGCTGCGCCGCGCCGTCGACCTCGATCCGCAAGACCCCATCAACCGCACTCGGTTGGGTATGGTTTACTACAAACAAGGCCGCCTCTACCCAGCACGGGCCGAGCTCGAAATGGCGCTCGTCTTAGACGATGCGCTGGCCGAAGCCGCCTATGGTCTGGGTCTAGTTGAAGCGCGCCAAGGACAGATGGATGCCGCCGCGGCCCATTTCGCGCACGCCAGCCAGCTGCGACCCGACTACGCTGAGGCGCTGATGAACCTCGGCGTCACCCGCATGCGGCTCAACCAGCCCGCCGCCGCCATCGACTCGTATTTGCAGGTTGCCGAACTCGACCCAGACAACGTCCGCATCCACATGTATTTGAGCGATGCCTATGCCCAACTGGGAGACGGTTCACGCAGCGAAGCGCACCGAGCGCGAGCGCGCGAACTGAAGGAGGGGAGTTAATTCGCATGCGCTTTTACACCGCTTTGGCCACCCTGTTTATAGCAGCCACCGCACAGGCCCAAGCTCCTGCAATAGGCGATACGACCATCAAGGGACAGCGCTACGCGCAGATCGATGCCACCGATTTCCTCACCGCTCTGCGCACGGCGAAAGCCGGCACCCAGATTGAATACAGCGCTACGGCCGTGCGTGGTCCGGTATTTGCCCCCACGTCTGGTCTCGACACCGTGCGCGCGACGCTCTCGCTAACTGACGTCATTTTTCTCGGCGAAGTCGCGCTGAGCAACGTCGTGTTCGCCGCCGACTTTCGCGGCGAACACATTGAATTCCGCGGCGGCGTTTCCGCTTTCAAGACGCGCTTTGACGCCGACTTCGCGCTCAAACAGAGCACTTCGCGACGACATACCAACTTCAAACAGGCGTCTTTTGCCGCCGGGAGTGACTTTTCGGGCAGCGCGTTTGAGCAGACTGCGTCCTTTATTGAGACGCATTTTTCGCAGTCGACCTTCTCCCACGCGCGCTTTGCCGGAGAAGCCTATTTTGAACGCGCCGCGTTTGCGGCCGAAGCCGATTTCCGGGACGCATTTTTCGAGGGCAACGCACAGTTTAAAAATGTCCGCTTCAACGGCGATGTAGACTTTGGCGGCGCGCGCTTCATACAGCGCACCCGCTTCTGGCAGTCCCATTTTGCCCGGCGCGCCCTATTCGACAACGCCCGCAGTCGCGGTGAAATATCCTTTGGAAAGGCCGTTTTTTCGGGGCCAGCGCACTTTCGCCACATCACCTTTGTCCACCCCGTCGGCTTTGCCGGCGCGGAGTTCCACCAGCCGGTCACATTTGCTGGCAGTCATTTCAAGAAAGCCGTTGATTTAAGCGGCGGCCGCTTTCACGCAGACCTCGACCTCAACGCCGACTTTAAAAGCGCGATCGATCTGCGCCATAGCAGAGGTCCCCATCTCGACCTCTTACCAGCAGTCGATGCGCGCGATGTGCAAAATCCCGACTCTACGCTGACGGATACGGCTCGCCTCTATCTACAGCACGCCAATTTTGCCCGCGCGTCCTTCCGCTGGCCGCAGCTGGCCGGCCGGCTGGCCACCGAGGATAGCACCGCTGCCGACCTGCAGCCGGTCTATGCCAAACTCCACCACTACCTGCTGACCGAAGGCCTCACAGAAGATGCACGGGCCTGTTTTGCCGCTGCCATGGAACACAAGCGCCGCGCCCTCGGCCCGACCAACGCAGACTGGTACGGCCTGCAGCTGTGGCGCTTCACCACGTATTACGGCGCCGACTTGAGCCGCCTGGCCCTCTTTGTCACAGTCTGCATACTCCTCTTTTCCCTGCTCTACCGCCTTGCGCCGGGCCATCCCGTCCGCTGGATCGACGGCCTCTACTTCAGCGCACAGGCCTTTTTTCGCCTTGGGCCGCCGGCCGAAGCCCAGCGCCTGACGCGCGGGTTGGCCATCGTCCAGGCGTTGATCGGCTGGCTCTGCCTGGGCCTGTTCATAGCCGCCCTCGTCGGTTTTCGGTAAGGGCCCTATGCTGCGTTTTCTCATCGGTTGCGCCGCGCTCTTAGCCGGCTGTTCTCCCGATTCCAAACCCATAGCTACCGCCGCTCCCGTTCACTACGAAGAGGTGGACGTCGGCCTGGATTTCGAGCACTACAACGGGTTCTCTGAAGAGTACTACTACGTGGAAACCTTTGGACCGGGTTCGGCTTTCGTCGACTACGACGGCGACGGCTGGCTCGATATCTACCTAGTCAACGGAACCTATCTCAAGGGCCTTGCTCCCGATCCACTACCCGCCAACCAACTCTATCGCAACAGAGGCGATGGCACCTTTGCACGGGTCGATGCCGGCGCTGCCGATATGCGGTATGGAATGGGGGTTGCCGTCGGCGACTACGACAACGACGGCGACGCCGATCTCTACGTGACCAACTTTGGTCCCAACGCACTCTATAGGAATGACGGAGGACACTTTGTCGACGCGACCCAAGAAGCGGGCGTCGGCGATCGCCGTTGGGGCACGAGCTGTGCCTTTATCGACTACGACCTCGACGGCGATCTAGACCTCTTCGCCACCAACTACGTCGACTTCGATCTCGATCGCAACGTCATCTGCAAAGAGGGGAGAATCCGCACCTATTGCCGCCCTCAGGCCTACGAGCCCGTCGGTGACCTGCTCTACCGCAACGACGGCGAACGCTTCACCGACGTGACGGACGAGGCCGGCATCGAATTGGCCGGGCGCGGACTCGGGGTGGCCCTGGCGGATTTTGATCGCGACGGCGACACCGACATCTACGTCGCCAACGACGGCACCATGAATTTCCTCTACGAAAACCGCCGCGGGCACTTCGCCGAAATCGGCCTGCAGGCCGGCACGCGCTACAACGAAGACGGACGCGCCGAAGCGGGTATGGGCGTCGATTTTGGCGACTACGACAACGACGGCTACCAGGATATCTTTGTAACCAACTTCGGCTTTGAGACCAATACGCTGTATCGCAACAGCGAAGGAACCTACTTCGCCGATGTATCGGCCGAGGTCGACCTAGCAGAACCCACCTATGACCCGCTTGGCTTCGGCACCAAATTCCTCGACTACGACAACGATGCCGATCTCGATCTCTTTGTTGCCAACGGCCACGTCCTCGACCTAATGGATGATATAGATACTACCGGCAACCTATCCTACTACCAGACCAATCAGCTCCTGCGCAACGACATGAGGGCAGGCAAGCGGCGCTTTCTCGACGTTTCGGCCCAGTCTGGCGCGAGCTTCGCCGTCAGGAATGTGGGTCGAGGCACTGCGGTAGCCGACTACGACAACGACGGCGACCTCGACCTTTTGGTAAACGGCGTAGCCGATCCGCCACGCCTGCTGCGCAACGACGGCGGCAACCAAAACAACTGGCTGACCGTCGAGTTGGTTGGAGCCCAGCAGCGCGACGCACTCGGCACGCTCGTTACGGCAATCGCGGCGGCGGGTCCACCGCAAATCCGCGAGCGCCAATCGGGGGGATCTTACCTTTCATCGCATGATCCACGGCTGCACTTCGGCCTGGGCACAGCGACTCAAGCCGACCTCGAAATACGCTGGCCCGATGGCCAGATACAGCAGGTTAAAGACGTGGCCGCCAACCAGATCCTGCGCGTAGTTCAGCCCACACCGGCACCGTAGCCCATGTCCAACACACATGCACGCTGGGCTATTGTAGCTCTCTGCATTTCCTGCGCTGAACCACCACCGCTGCTCGAACCGTACGAGGGCCCCGGCGGAGCCGTTGCCCCCAAGGCGACTGCGGCTGGTTTTTCAGCTGAGGCCGACCTCGACAGCCCGGCCGGCCAGCTCTTCACACAGGCCGAAACGCACTTTGCCGCAAACCGCTTTGACGCGGCATCTACCGCCTATCGACAATCCATTGAACACACGCCAACGCTGGCGACACGGCTCAACTTGGGGATCGCTCTTATCAGCATGTCCGATCTCGCATCCGCAGCGCGGGAGCTGAGCGCTGGACTTGCGCTCAGTCGGCAGCGCGATGATCGCTTTCTCACCGCGGCTTTTCTCGGCAACCTCGGCAACGCATATGCCAATCAAAACAGCTTGGATCAGGCGCTAGCCAGCTTTCAGGAAGCGCTGACAATCTACCAAACCGTCGACCAGCCGACCGGTATTGCGGCGAGCTTGGGCAATATCGGCATGGTCTATTTCTTGCGAAGCGATTTGGATAGCGCGCATACCGCTCTGACTACGGCGCTCGCCACAAACCGCCAGGTCGCCTACCGCCGCGGGGAGGCACAGGATTTGGATCGCCTCGGCACCATCCATATTCTGCGCGGACAGCTCGACAGCGCACTCACCCACTACAAGGAAGCGCTGGCGATCAACCAGGCCATTGGCTATAAGCGCGGACAAGGGCGCGCGCTTGGCAACATCGGCAACGTGCGCTTTGAGCGCGGACAGTTCGACCACGCTCTCAAATCCTACGAAGATGCGCTAGCGGTCTACCGCGACGTAGGCTACCTGCGCGGACAGCTCACCCAGCTCAACGGAATTGGGCTAGTTCACCGCCGTCAGGGCGACCTCGAAAAAACGCTCAGCGCGCTTGAGCAGTCGCTCATACTGAGCAAGCAAATCGCGCCGGACAGCGAGACGGGGGCGCTGCACGCCGAGGTCGGCAAGGTCTATTTTCTTCAGGGACAGTTGGAGCAAGCGCTGCGCTCCCACCGGGCGGCGCTCGAGATATTCGTCGCCACCAACCAATTTCGCGAACAGGCCACCCAGCTCGATCACATCGGCACAATCCACATTCTGCAGGGACGCCGGCAGGAGGCGTTGGCCTTTTACCAGCGCGCCCTCGCGCTCTTTCGCCAGATCGATCACCCCAGCGGACAGGCCGAACAGCTGGACAAGCTCGGGGCGCTTAACCAAGGCCTTGGTCGGTTAGAAGACGCACTGGTCGCCTACCGCGAGGCGCTGCAAATCTATCGGCGTTTTGACCGCCATATCGAAGGAGCAACTCAGCTGGACAATATCGGGGCCGTGCACGTGCAGCGGGGCGCTTTCGACCAGGCACTAACGGCATACGACGAGGCGCTGCACATTTTTACTCGCATCGGCCATCGCCAGGGACAGGCCGCCGAGTTGAGCAATATTGGCAACATTCACTTTAATCAGAACCGGCTCGGGCAAGCACTCGCATCGTTTCAAAATGCGCTCTACATATTCGATCTGATCGACCATCCGCGCGGCCAGGCGGACTGTCTGGGCAATATAGGGCTCGTCCTTCGCGATCAGGGCAACGGTGCGCAGGCCCTGGAACACCTGCGCAAGGCGCGCGCCCTGTACGAACGACTCGGCGTGCACAGTGCCGGAGCCGAACGCGTAGCCGGTGCCATAGCCGCTTTGGAAGCAGGCCACTAGAACGCCGACTCTTCAGTGATGTCCATTGCCCTGCTCTGCCGCCTGCATCAGGTCGAACACCGACCGTTTTATAGGCACCGCCCTTCCCGCTCCTTCGCGCAGCAGCCACGCCTCATCCATCGCAACACCGTCAAAGCGCTCTACGATACCGGTTGCCGGCCAGCGCACGTCGACAAAATCAATTGCATCGGCCCTTCCCAGACCGACTTCCTGCTGCAGACTGGATCCGCCGAAACTCCCCCCACTTCCGGCAACCACCCATATATCGCGCTCGCCGTCATGCTCGCGCACGCGCACCTGAATCCGCGCTCCGATTGCGTCCCGGCTCGACGATACGCCCTCTAGCTTAAGCGTTATCCAGCGGTTGTCATGACCGGGGTTGGCGTAGAGCACATTGTAATACCCATCCCCCGAGTAGGCACCGCCCATTACCTGGTAGACATCCTGGTCGCCGTCGTTGTCCAAATCGCCAAAGCCGATGCCGTGCCCCTTTTGCAGATGGCCCATGCCCGCCGCGCTGGTCACGTCTAGGAACCGCTGTCCCCCGTCGTTGCGAAACATCCGATTGGGCAATAGCGAACGCAAATCCGGATTGCCGGTACCCAAGTACACGTCGGCGAAACCGTCGTTGTCCACATCGCCGTAGTTGGCCCCCATGACCAACACCGCCCCTTCCAGACCCGATTCGATCGCGGTGAAACGACCATCTGTGCCGTTGCGAAATAGCTGAGAGCGCGAAGCCGACGATGCCTGCCCCAAATAGACGGCAGCGATATCAATTGCATCGTTGTCGTAGCCGGCGACAAATAGGTCGAGCCAACCGTCGTTGTCGTAGTCGAAAAACCACGTGGGAAAGCTCCACACCGGCTCGGTCACACCAGCATCGGCACCCCGTTCGCTGAACCCCTGCTCGCCGTCGTTGCGGTAGAGCGCATTCACCTGACCCATGCGCGAAAGGAAGAGATCGATATCGCCGTCGTTGTCGTAGTCGCCCCAAGCAACGCCCTTGACATAGCCCACATTATCGACCCCTTCACTCTGCGCCCGTTCGACGAATTTGACTCCCTCTCTATTGTTGAAGAGTTCGCAGGGGTGCCGCTCCCAGTCGTTCGACTCGTTGCCAATATATAGGTCGACAAACCCATCGTTGTCATAGTCGCCCCACGCCGCCGTCTGCGTGGGATGGAACGAGAGCAAGCCCGTCTCTACGGTGGTGTCGACAAAGCGGCCGCCTTCGTTGCGCAACAGCGAATTGGGATGATGCCCCTCCCTGTTCCACCACGCTCCCCTAAGGACGAGCACATCGGCATAACCGTTGTTGTCGTAGTCTGCGTGCACCATGTTCAAGCCGCCGAGCTGTTCGCTCAGGCCGGCCGCGGCACCGCGTTGGGTAAAGGTGCCATCGCCCCCATTGAGAAAGAGCTGCAGCGGATCGTCCAACCCCCACGAGGAAGCCATGATATCTAGGTCGCCATCGCCGTCGAAATCTTCGACGATGCTGCCACCGGAAAGCCCCAGCGCATCGACGCCCAGCGCCGACGCTACGTCGCGCAAGCGACCCATATCGCCTTCTGATGCAAAGACTTCGGGGTCAATGCGCCACGCTGCCGGCACTCCGTGCGGATAGTCACCTAAGGTCATGTGGATAATATTCAGCAGCCACCGCGCCGCGCCGTCGTCTGGTCGCTGCGCCAACACCTGGCCGTATTCAGAGAGCGCCTGGCGCGCGCTTTCCTGCAGCGCATGCACGCCGGCCGGCGATATGGGCAGTAGGCACGATTCGGTGTTGTGGAGTTCCAGGCAGTTTTCCTGCTCGGCCAAACGCATGTGGGCCAGACCCAAAAACGCGTGCAGCGGCCACGTTGCCCGCAGCGGCGCCGTGCTCTTGCGCCGCACTAGCTCATGCTGCACGTAGCGAAATGCATCAATCGACTCGCGCGTGCGGCCGGCGCGCAGCAGTTGATCGCCCAGTTCCAAGCGCAGCCGCGCCGCACGCGACCAGTTGGGGGCTTCCGCAATCGCTCGGCGCAGCGAGTCAATCCGCATTCGGTTGAGATCTCCGTTCAGCTCAACCTGAGTCGTGTGGGCAAGTGCGCGCAGCCGGTTCGCCACTTCGCGGCCACCTTCTTCGGCAACCGCAGTAGCGCATATGAAAAGATACACTGCACACGCCACCGCCGACCGACTGGCACTTCCGACACTCCGGCACATAAATCGGCCCTTATTAGTCGATTGGCTCATACACCGTGAGCTGCTGATCGGCCCCGATCTCAACCATCTCCTGCCGTCGTCCGCTGGGCCAGTCGACAATCAGACGATCTACGCGCTCGCTAGTGCCCAGGCCAAAGTGCAGCTGCATATCGCTGTGCGACAGGTAGCTGCCCCCGCTCTGCACCTCGGCGTGCCGGATGCGTCCACCAGCCTCGACGCGGACGCGGGCACCGATGCCATCGCGATTGCTGTCCCTGCCAACCAGCTTCACCTGTAGGTAGTGACGCTGCGCGTGGCCGTCGTTGCGCAGCAGCGTCGGCAGCGCATTGAGGTTTAGGACGAAAATATCCACGTCCCCATCCGCATCGTAATCGGCAAAGCTCGCCCCGCGACTCACGCTGCGCACGGATAACCCCGGACCGGCATCGGCCGTCACTTCGACAAACTGACCGCCGCGATTTTCAAAGAGCGAGTTGAGCTGCTCGTAGCTCGAGTTGAGCAGAGGTCTATTTGCCTCCGGATAGGTATGCCCATTGGCGACAAAGAGGTCGAGGTCACCGTCGTTATCCGCATCGAAAAAACCCGTACCCCAAGCGACCAGCCGGCGATCTGCACGGCCTATACCCGATGAAAATGCGACGTCGGTGAAAAAGCCGCCGCCTTCGTTGTCGTAGAGCGCGTTGGCCTCGTCGGCAAAATTGGTCACAAAGATATCGGCGCGCCCATTGTCGTTATAATCGCCCCATGCCACGCCCATGCACCCCTGCTCTACCCCTTCGCCGCTGTAGGCGACGCCGGCCATCAGCGCAGACTCGACAAAGGTGCCATCGCCCTCGTTGTGGTAGAGTTTGTTTGGCGTCGAATCATCGGCGACAAAGAGGTCGGGCCAACCGTCGTCGTCGTAATCGCCCCACAGCGCACTCATCCCGTAGAATTTTTCAGCCGAAAGGCCAGCGGTCTTTGTCACGTCGACAAAGGTGCCGTCGCCCTCGTTGCGATAGAGCACATCGGCGGCCGGCAGCAACCCTACGGGACCGCAGTACACGCTGACATTTTTCCACAGGCAGGGAATCGGCGACTCGTATTCGAGCGAAAAGTCTACGTAGTTAGCCACGTAGAGATCCGCATCGCCATCGCGGTCATAATCGGCAAACGCCACGCCCGTTCCCCATCGGCGATCTCCCACGCCGGCCGCGTCCGTCGCATCGACAAAGGTGCCATTACCCTCGTTTTGATAGAGCGTATTGCGACCGTAATTGCTCACGTATAGGTCGGCATCGCCGTCGTTATCGTAGTCGCTGACAGCGCAGCCCATAGACCAGCTGGTGTCGCCGACAGCCGCGGATGCCGTCACGTCGTGAAACAACCCGCTGCCGTCGTTGCGATAGAGCGCATTGCGCGGATGTTGGCCCTCTTCAAAGCCATCAAACGACGAGCCGTTGGCTATATAGAGGTCGACATCGCCATCGTTATCGTAGTCGAAAAAGGCCGAGCCTCCCATCATACCCTCGACAATATAGCGCTGGTCGGAACCCGAGGTGTTGACCAATTCAATACCCGCAGCGCCGGTCGCATCGACAAAATACAGCCCCTCGGCTATTACCTGTCCGTTGAGCGCAGCGACCAGCGCGCCTATCGCAGCAACAACCTTCATGTATTCACTCCTGAATGACGCGCAGAAATTGATTTGCAGACACGCCGGCCAGTGCTTGACGCTGACCGCTTGGCCAGGTAATTACCAACTCGTCTACGGACGCGCAGGTTCCCAAGCCAAAGTGCAGACGAGGGTCACTGGCGGACAAATAGGATCCTCCCCCTAATCGCTGACGCGTCTGCACCTGCTGGCCACAGCGCAGCTGCACGCGGGCGCCGACGGCATCGCGGTTGTCTCCAACGCCGACCAGTTCAACAGAGAGCCAGTGGCGCGCAGGGCTGTCGTTTCGATAGAGAACGGCGGGGCCATTTCCATTAGTGACCAACAGGTCGATATCGCCGTCGTTGTCGTAGTCGCCGGATGCGGCACCGCGCGAAACCCATTCCAACGCAAAGGCTGGACCGCTCTCTGCAGAAGCATCTACAAACGCGCTGTCTCGGTAGAGGAAAAGCTGGTTGGCCTGCTCGTAGCGCAAATCGGCATCCTGCTGTGCCACGCGATCGAGGACGTGCCCGTTGGCAATAAAGACATCTTGGTCTGTATCGTTATCGGCATCAAAAAAGAGCGCGCCAAAGCCCAAGGGCAGAAACGTGCTCTCCTGCAATCCGACAACGTCGCTCCCATCGCTAAACTTTCCCTGCCCCTCGTTGCGATAGAGCGTATTGCTCTCGCGCGAGAAATTGGTCACAAGCAAATCGACGTCTTCGTCGTAGTCGTAGTCGGCAGCGGCTATGCCCATACCCGCTTCGGGCTGCCCCTGGCCATTGTAGGCCAACCCCGCTTCTAAGGCCGTCTCGACAAAGCGTTCACCGTCGTTGCGGTAGAAGAAATTGCGCATTCCATCATTGGCGACAAACAAGTCGACGTCGCCGTCCAGATCCAGATCGGCAGCCGCCACGCCCAAGCCTTTACCGTAGACGTTAAACACGCCGCTGTCACGCGATATATCGGTAAACGTCCCGTCGCCCTCGTTGCGATAGAGCACGTCGGGGGCACCGTTGTAGCGACGCGGGCTGCAATACGTGCGGCGATCGCGCGGCACCAACAGCGAGCGCCCCACCGAACTGTTGGCCGTCGATACAGCACTGCCGCACAGGCGATTATTCGCTGGACTCGCGTCGAGGTAATTCACCACGTATAGATCGAGATCGCCGTCGTTGTCTGCATCAAAAAACGCAGCGCTGCTGCCCCAGTGCGGATCGCCCACGCCCGCGCTGGCCGTCTCATCGATAAAGGAGCCTCTTCCGCCGTTCCGATAGAGGGCATTGACGCCGTAATTCGTCACGTATAAATCGGCATGCCCATCGCCGTCATAATCACCAACGGCCACGCCCATACCATAGCCTGCATCGTCCGCACCGCTCTGAGCGCTCACGTCGGCAAAGACCGCTTCCTGACTGCGCAGCAGGCGGTTGCGCAACACCTCGCCCGACGGCTCTTGTCGTATGGCAACTACTGCGCTGTCGACCAGTCCATCAAAGCGCAGCGGAGCCTGATACGCTTCGACTACCCAATGGCCATCCTCATCGTCGGCAACCTCATTCGACGGGCGAAAAACCCCTCTCCAGGGCGCCAGATCAAACCCGTCGACCAAGTAGATATCCAGCCAGCCATCGCCGTCGTAGTCGACAAAAGCAGCTCCTGAACCCATGGTTTCAAATAGGAAGTAATCGCCGCGCGCGCCGCTGGTATGCCGGAAGGCAATGCCCGCCTCCCGCGTGCCGTCGACAAAGTGCGGTCCAGATGGATCCACCCCACCGCAGGCATGGAGGCCAACAAGCACAAATAAGGCGAGTAGAAGACGATAAATAGCAAGATCTCCAAGCGAGGTCGAAACGCTTACGGGCAGCACGGTGCGCACGGCAACAATCCGTATCTTTGTCCGTAAAAATAGAGGCCTACCCCTTAAGGGCAAGCACACTTGACACGAGCCGCGATTCGGCCCAATGCACACAGTGCCGACTACATAATCGTGATTGGATTACCCGAACCGTCCACGGCGTAATCGATGACGAGCCAAAAGCCAGCGGCCACCGCCTCGCCCAAAATTAGACCGAGGAAAAAGGGTTTGCACCGTTCGTAGAACAGCGCGCCGCCAAGGCGGGTTATGGTTAGCTTGGATAGCCAGGCGACAAAGACGGAAAACCACACCTGACCCGTTAGCCAACCAATGCTAATCACGAAACCCAGCGGATGCAGTGGCCACCAATAGAAGCGGTGGTGCCCCCACATTAGGAGTCCCTCTATAAAACCACCGATACCGGTAAATAGCCACCCGCGCCACACCGGTCCCTGCGGCTCGACAATCACCCGCGCCATATCGGCAAAGGTGCGCTGTGCCTGATGGCGCATAAAAAACGAATGTAGGTTGATGCCGCCGTGCGTATAGCACATATCGAGGATAATCCAGGTCGCTCCCACGAGCGAGACCACTATGGCCAAGACCATGCCCCAGAACAGACGCCCCTTGGGCCCCTTTACCGAATCGGCCAACTTCAGGCTATTGGCGCAGGCAATCATCGGGAACAGACGCATCTCCGACTGCCATATGTAGGTGAACGTCATCGCGACCAATCCCTTGGCCCCGACGATCGACGAACCAATGCCGGAAAAGACGACAAAGGCGGCGATCATAGGCGAACGCGCCGTCGGCACCCCAGCAGCAGCGACCACGCGCGTTACAAAGACGTAGAATAGCAGGCTGGTAGCGAGAAACGTAGGCAGGACAATCAGCGGAATACCGGAAGCCCATAGCCAGTAGGCGACAAAAGCCAAGCTACCGAAAAAGCCGAAGACAGCCGTGCGATACGACAGCAGTTCCCCGCTATCGTCCAGATCGCTATCGCCGCTCCACGCCTTGCGCCACACTGCGGCGAGATGATGGCGGCCAATCCACAGTGAATACAGGACAAATACGAGGCAAGCGCCCATCGACTGATGCGTCAGATCGGCCGTCTGCGAAAAGGAGTAGAGGCTAAGCTGCTCTGTTGAAGCAATACCCAAGCTCTTAAAGACGCTCTCCTGCACCTTGCCCAACACGTAAAATACCCAGATGCTGAGCGAAATATCGAGATTGACTAAATAGAAAAATCCTATCCAGGCGAAACCGTAATCCAAAGGCAAATACACATTGGCGCCAAAGAGCTGCAAACCGGTCAGCGACATCTTCCAATCGGGCCAGGCCGGCCAATAGTGGTGCATGCCGGACAGGCCGGGTAGCAGAAAAGCTACGGCAAAACCCGCCCATAGAGCGCGTCGGCGGAAAAAGGGCAACACCCACTGAAAGGGCCCTTCGCTCCCTTCGATCATGCGCAGCGGCAGCTCGACCATCGGGTAGGCCAGCCGCTCGTTTTGCGCCCACTGCCGATGCAAGATCGATGACATGCAGATCATCAAAAAGCTGAGTGCGATAAAGAACGCATACCACGCGCCCAGCGGCTCCAGCCACGCCGACCACGGTATGTGTCCGCCGGGCGACCCCTCGTGCAACTGGCGGATGGCCTCCATATCAGTGGGCGCCAACCAGCGTTCGACGTGGGGAAAAAACAGCTCCGCCCACTTGTTTTCCGGCGTCGCGTAATAGTAGAGTCCGCTGATAACGGGAATGAGATAGCCGACGAAAGCCTGCGTAGGCACGGCCACCGCCATCAGCAGCATCGAATAGACCAACACGAGGTCAGCCCGCGTCAGGGCCAGCGTGCGCCGCAGGCCACCCAACAGCGCATTGCCAAAGAAAACAAGGAGAAAAAACAGAAAGATGGCCGCTGGCGAAGAGCTGTTGCGGGCCATAAACGACCCCTTGAGCAGCATGACGCCATAGGGCGCGCCGATGCCGATAGCCAGCGCACCGGCGGTGCCAACAGCCAACCCTTTCCAAGTGAACGGAGAGCGTCCTTCAGCGGGCGTTTCCTCAACGGCCAAGGACGGCGCATCAGTTTCCAGCGCGGCGACTTCTTCGGTCTCGTTCAGCAGTTCCTCGGCCTGCTGGCGATGTTCGAGGCGCACGTCTTCTTCGAGCGCATGCCAAATCAGCAGCTGTTTGCGCAGCGCGTTGAGAAAGCGGCCGTTGAGCCGCTGCCAGTAAAAGCGCTCACCGCTGAGACGCTGCAGCGATACATCCATGGCAAACATCCGCGCGGCATCGGTTTGGACAAATTCCAGCCGGACCTCTTGGCTCACACCCAAGTCAAACGGGGCCAACCATAGATCGAACGTGACGCACAGACGGCCATGTATCTCGCTCACGCGCACCTTGTCGGCGTGCATATGTCCCACCGCTCCCGCGCTAAACGAGCGAAAGTAGCTATATAGAAAACCGCTGATGCCCTTTACTTCGGATGCCCCCACCATAAAGGGAAAGCGAAAGCCCCAGCGATCGTCGGTGGGCGGCTCGGGCTCCCAGCGCCGAATCACGTCGGGCACGGCGGCGCGCGCGGCAAGGCGCGCTGGATACACCGTCGACAGGAGCACCACTACCATAACGGCGATTGCCGAGGAAATGGCCGCCGTAGAAGAGTAGTTCAGCGTCAAACCAGACAGCATGTCGGCCGCCAGCAGCACACGACCAACCCCCTGTCCCATCAGGTAGCCCAGCGCCGCACCGAGGACGGCGTATACGCAGGCCTCGGCGATAAAGAGCAGCGAAATATGCACGGGAGCGAGACCGACTGAGGAATAGATGCCGATTTCGCGAAAGCGCTCGTACACGGCCCCCATCATGGCATTGAGTACGATGAGCGCCGCAATCATAGCAGGGATAATGAGCGCCCCCATCCCCTGGACCGACGTCATGCCAAAAGAAGAGTACGCAACCGTCTCGAGACGGCCGTCGCCGCTCCTCTTGCCCACAAAGAGCGCCGTTTCAATGCGCAGCAGAAAATCTTCCACCAGCTGCTGAGGCTTAGCGCGGCCATCAAAGCGCAGCGCCAACGACCGCAAACGGCCGCCCGCATCGCGCAGCACGCCGCTCGATGCAATCAGAACGCGCGCTGCGTCGAGATGAACAAAGGGCTTGATATCTTCCAGGTCATCGCTCTCTTCAACGCGCACTTCCTGTGCGGCGTTGTAGCTTTGAAAAGCCGACATCTGAAAATCAGCCGGCGTGAGCGGCTCGCCGTCCAAATCGCGCAGCGCGTTGAACTTTTCGGCATCAACTAGTCCGATCACGCGCAGAGAGCGACCAAATACTTCTACCTGTGCCCGCCCCACGTCCTCCAAACCGAAGCCTAGTTCACTGGCCATCTCTTCAGACAGGATACACGCTTCTTCGTCGGGGCGATTGAAGAAGCGGCCGGCCAGCAGGGTGCGGTCGAGGCCCGTGATCTCGGTCTCGTCCGGCCCGAGCCCCAGCAACCCCAGCGCCCGGGCCCGGCGCGTCCCGGCATCGACGACGATATAGCTCTTATCATGTCCGCTGTCGGGCGTGTACCACAGACGGGGCGTCAGCGTGCTGCCGCGGGCAAAGTGCGAGCGAGCGTATTCGGCTAACGGCTCTCCCAATTCATCCCAACCGCGCGTGCGCAACAGCACGCCCTCGTACGGGGCCGGTCGATCCAAGTTGAGCGCAACAAAGCGAATACCGCTGTCAAACGTAGCGAACGAGAGCAACGTAAAGGTGAGAAGCACCAGCGTAGCCAACGTCAGGCCCGTGCGCAAGCGCCGGCGCCGCATATTGGAGATGCCTAGCATAAAGGCGCTATACGCCGCGCTCAGCCTGCTTATATCGCGATCGTGCACCTTGGCCATTCGGCGTCTGTTTTCGTCTACGTAGCGCCGAAAGCGACCGATGAGCATAAAGAGGACGAACGCGGCCAATGCCATAATGGCAAAGGCCAGCAAGACGACGAGCGGATGGGCAATTTCAAATGCCGGGTGCACGCTGGAAATGGCCATCCAAACAAGCAGCAGCAGCGCGAAGAAGCCCACGAGCTGGCGGCGTATGTCCGATGCGGCAAAGAGCAGCCGCTCGCCAAAGAAAGCAGCGGGCACGACGAGCACGAGAAAAAACACCATGCCTTTTATCACGTCGTTGAGCACGCCGAGCACTTCCGGGTAGGTCCGCGCTTCAATGCCCAGCGCCTCGCGCGATAGCGCCACGTAGCGCTCCCAATCGAGCTGATCCCGCGCACTTTCTGCGCCATCAATCAGGGCCGCAACCCGCTCGTGCAGCCGGTCAATCCGCGCGTTTTCAATGGCGTGACGGCGCATCGAACGAATGCGCGCCTCGTCTAGATTCCACATATCGCGCGCAGCCTGTAGTGCCGTAAAGCCCAGGGGATCATCACCCACCAAAAAGCCGCGTCCACGCGCCTCGTCTTCGTCGCGATACCCGCTGCTATTGAGCAAGAGCTGACGCTGGTCGACATCGCCAATTAGCAGCTTCAGTCGATCCTCTTCCTCCATGCTGGTCGCGCCAAATAGCACGCCAAAAACCTGCTGGGCTCTCTGGCCGATCGCATAGCCGTACTGCCGCGGTTCGACGCCGCGACCATCGAGGATCTTCACCGCGTTTACCGCACGCAGGGACCGCGGTTCGATTAGGCCATAGAGAGGGCGCCCCAGAGCGGGAAAGAGCACGACCGTCTGATCGTGCGTCTCCCAGCGCACGCCAACCGGTATAAACCCCTTGCCCGTCGCCTTACCCGTGAATTTCTGGGCTCGCTCGCTCAGATCCGGCGCATAGGCAATAGCCCCTTCATCGTCAAAAGCGTAGGCAGCCATCAGATAGCTGCCGATGGGCAATGCCGTAGCCGTAGCGACGCCGTTTTCATCTCCCAATAGGTAGCGCGCCGAGCGCACGCCTTTCACGTCGCCGGGCCGCACTCCCCCCAGCGTCACCAAACCGCTAATGGGGCGATCGGGCACCTGTGAACGGCGCGGGAACGCCCTCATCTTAAAGCGCACATCGCGCAGCTTATCCTCGAGCCGCGCGCGCAGCGCATCGGCTCCGAGCAATAGGCTATCGTCTCGAGCAGCCTGCAGTACGATCGTGCCAATTAGATCGCTCTGGCGCTGCGCATGGTGATACTGCACGCGTTCGGGTAAGTCGAGCGGAGAATTCACGCCCTGGCGTCCGTCAAAGACCGTCGCCAACGTCAGCGCAACGTGCCCCCCCTCGATAACGCGCTGCCCCTCGCTGCTCAAACCACCGGGCACGTACGAAGACCAATCCATTCCGCGAATGGGACTGATGCCGTTGGCCAACGCCTCGCGCTCCGCAGCGACCGATATATCTGCCTCCTCTGCATAGCGCACAAAACGCCTACCAAAAGGAGCAAAGAAGCGCTTGAAGGTAAAATCGCTGGCATTATCCCAAATCCCCAGTTCGCCGCTTTGCGAAGAGAGATCCAGGCCAATAAAGAGATCGATATCGAGCGAGTCGCTCTGCTGGGCGCGATAGTGCGGGTAGCGGCGCATATAGCGCTGAAGAAACGCACCGATTCCCTGGCGGTCTTGGAAATGGGCCCCACTGGCCAGCACAATGACCGAGCGCGGCACCTCTTCGCGCCCCAAGCGGTCAGCCAGTTCGAGCAGAGCGCCTATGCCCACGGCCGCTTCGGCGCCCGGAGCACGCGCTGGAACGAGCGAATTCGCGTCGTAGTAGGAGGAAACGAGCAGGGTTTCTTCGCGGCGCTGGACGTCGCTGCCGGGAAAGCGCGCCCAAATATTCCACGCCGTCTCGCGCTGCCACTCCATGCGGCTAAACAGCTCTACGGTGACTTCGCCATCGGCGACCCTGCGCCGCAGCGCCTCGCCGTCGCCCTGGTCGATCCAAAAACGCGGCACGTCCAGCGGCACGTCGGCCACCTTGTCTTCCATTTCGCGCAGCGAAGTGGAGACCGGCGCAATAAAGATTACAGCGCGCGCGCCGAGCAGCGCGGCGTTGAGCCAATTAGCCGCACTCGTAAATTCCATTAGGACGACGCGCCCGTCGACCTGGCGGCCGTTAAAGTCGCGCCACTCCCCCTGCCCTGCATAGAACATCGGCGCGCGCAAACCAGCACTGGGTACCGTGGGCGTGCGCGCACCGTTGGGCCACAGCCCCCATAGACGCACGGGGGCCTCGCCCAGCACGGCCACCGAAGCACCTAAGTCCACGGGAACAACGACGGGAAACGAGTCTCGACGCACCTCGACAGCACCGCTAGCACGCAGGCGCGATTCGACGTAATCAGCCGTCTCTACATAGCCCGGATAGCCAACTACGCGCGATTCGACAGCGGCCAACCGCTCAATGGTCCCGCGTATGCCCTGCTCTTCTGCGCCACACCAGACGACAAACGACAGGAGCAGCAGCAATACGGTGCGCATGCTATTCATCAGAGTATTTGCCCATCCGCTGTCCGCGCCCGGATAGCGGTTTGGTTTCAGTTAATGCAACGGTATGCAACTGATGCCAACAGAAGGATTGTTTTCTTTGAAAAAGCCTGTGGCGCGGAACGCTCTGCTGATACGACTGCTCATCCACACGAACAAAGATGCCCTGCGCTCTCGGCACAGGGCATCTACCACCTATTCTAGGGAGCGCATCTACGCCGATAAGTGAGCCGGCACACCCACCGGCACGCCGTCGCGACATACGCTGGGAAAGTGCGCCCCGGCCTCGGCCATTGGCGCCCCGTCTGGCAGGTCGACAAACTGCTTCATTAGATGATCGCCTCCCGCATCGTAGCGCGCAGCACCCGTCATATAGTGAATGGCAATGGCGCGGCGCGGGCGACCGGAGCGGTTAAACGGCGAGCCGTGCCAGGTCAGCGAGTGGTGAAAGGACACCTCCCCGCGCTTGACTGGCCACGGTACGGCTTCAACCTGAGTGATCTCGGCATCGTCTGGCGGGGAAAAGACGGCCAGGTTTTTAAAATCCTCACGCTGCTTTAGCTCGCCCTGGGTGCGCAAAAAATCGATCTGATTGCCCCACTTATGGCTGCCGGGCACCATCCACATACAGCCATTTTCCTCGTCGGCATCGTCGAGGGGAATCCACGCCGAAACCGGCGTCATGGGTTTGATGATCGGCCACAGCGGCGCATCCTGATGCCAAGTCGTCGCACCGCCGTACTGGGCTGGCTTATACTGGATCTGGTCGTGCCACACCATCAGATCTTTATGACCCGTCAACTGGCTAATTCCGCTGACGACCTCCGGATGGTAGATCAACCGCTCAAAGGCATCGGTCGCTTCCCATATGTTGACGATCTGCCAAACGGGCTGTTCGAGGTTGCCGCTCAGGCTTCGAAACGAAACCGGCTGGCGCTCCCCTTCGACAAACCCATCCGGCCCCTTGTCCAACACGCTGTCCAGCGCGGCCGTCAGCCCCGTCAGTTCGGCATCGCTAATAATCTTCCCGCCGTTTAAAAAACCATTGCGTTCGAATTCGTCCACTTGCACTTGCGTTAACATGGCACTCTCCAATAGGGTTGTCTGTCCGATCTTATCACACTAGCTCATTCTGCGGACCAGCTCGCGCTTGGCCTCGCTAAAGAGACCAATCAAGCGCTGGCGCACCCCTTCGTCGCGAAATACGCCAATCGTCTCCGCCCAGGCGATGCCGCCCTCCATATGGGTCATTAGGTAATTGCCCTCGACCTCGACAAAAGCACAGCGCCGGCCCACGTCTATGTAGACGGGCGAAGAGTGTGCCATAACCGGACCGGCATCCGTGTGGTGCGGACCCCAGCAGCGCGCCACCACCCAGCACGACAGTTCGGTCTTCACCTTGTGCTTGAGCCGCAGCTTGGTAGCCCCGTGCTCACTCTCCTCGCGCGCGACCTGCTCGCCGTTAACGACGATCTCCACACCCGTCAGTGGAAAGACGCTCTCGGCTACGACCTCGACTTCCACCGTGCCGCCGTTGCCTTTAAGGCGAATTTCGCTGCCCATCGGCTGGCCCTCGACCTGCAGATCGATCACCGCGCCGGTGCTGGCAAAGGTCGAACCGCGCTTAACGGCCTGGCACCAGGCATCAAAGGTAAACTCCTCGCCGGCGCGCAGCCGTGCGTAGGTGCGCGACCCACCGAGAATGCGCCCGTTGGACATCTTGTCGGTGCCGCCGACGATGGGCAATTTCTGCCCAACGTTGAGCCAGCGGTAGTAACCGCGCTCGGCCGAGCTGATTTTCTCGCCTTCCCACAGCCAGCACATCTCACCGGCATCGGCGTGTCCCATGACGATATTCGCGGCGTTCTCAAAGTCGGGCAGCGGCATATGCGGCATAATCACCAGACCGCCCTGCTTTTTGCAGGCCTCGGCCCAGTCGGCCATCAGCGCCCCCACTTCGCCGCCAATCCAGTCCTCGTTGGCCCCGCCCGTGCAGATGGGGGCCACCATATCCTTGAGACCGAGCAAGCTGATATGGCCGAGGACGTGCTGGCGGTTTTCTTGGCTCACCCAAATCTTGTAATCCTCGCTCGAGGTGGGTGCGAGCCCACCGGTGAACTCCTCCCACGAGGTAAAGAGCCGACCCCACTGGCTTGCCAGCAGATGGGTAACGTTGAGATCTTCGGCGGCCGCCTCGAGGTGGGCCGACTGCGACGACAGGAAGTGCACGTGCGTATCGCCCGAGTACCAGCCGCGCTCTTTCATATCGAAAGCGCGCTTGATCTTCAGCGTCAGGTCGCGCTGCCCCGGCTTGATCTCAACCAGCTTGCGCACGGGCTCGTATTCAAAACCGCGAACGACTTCGACGTACACCGAACCAACGGGCATGTCGACCTGGCACGTCCCGTCGATATAGGCGTAGGGCACGCCGTTGACTTTGCAGTCACCGCCCATGTCTTCAAACCAGGCGATATTGACGTCTGTCTGATGGCCGTGCGGAGCGACATAGGCGCCGCTTTGCGTGCGGAAGTGCACGCGTGAACCGACCGCTTCGCCGGTATCTTCATCTTCTACGCGCACGTGCAGCCACTGCTTGCCCTCGGGCGAGACCATCTCGATGCGCACGCGGCCCTGTTCAATCTCTTTTTGCTCGAGGACGTCGCCCCAGCGCACGATCTCTTCGCCCTCGTCGCCAGCCTTGATCTTCAGCTGCCCTTCGCGCGCGCCGTGGATTTCAACATAGCCACCCTTTTTAACCTGCTGACCGCCGCGCCCCCAGCCCCTTTGTGGACTGCTCAGAAAATCATCGTCCGGCGCAAAGAGGTCGTCCTGATGCACGACGACGCCGCGCTCCATCTCCACCTGAGGGGCCTCACCACCGTCGACTTCTACGGCAATTTCACGGCGTGCCTCCCATAGAAAGGGATCGCCGTCTTCTGCACAGAGCGTGATGCCGGCCAAGGCCAATGGGGTAGAGCCGGTGGCAACCAATTCGACCGTTTGGATGGCCTTTTCAGGATGGGGGTTTTTCCAATCGTAGAGCCACCAGCCCTGCAAATCGTGTCCGTCCGGCGTATAGGTCCCGACCTGCACCATCCCATAGGACATGCTGCGATCAGACAGCGGCACCGAGCGAAACTCGCGGCAGTTGCGGCATAGAAAGGGGTGGTGTCCCCAGGGCACGTTGATGTCGTGTATTTCAAAGCGACGGCGCAGCGGCTGCTCGAGATGGCTGCCGTCGGCGTAGACCACTCGGTACGTGCCGATGCGCTCCCCCGTGCCCTCCACGGTGGCCTGTGCTCCCTTGACGGGCGCACAGGCGTGGGCAAAGAGCAGCCGACGCGCCGTGGCACCCACGGCTACGGCTACGGACGCTGGCACCCCTTTGGCTCCATCGGCTACCTGTATAGCTACGTGCGCACTCTCCTCGGGCGCTAGCGCAAAGGGAATGCCCCAAAACGAACGCGCGCCCTTCAGCATGCCTTTAAGCGGTGTATCGTCCGCCCTATCAGCGGGGGCTGGCCACAGCCATTCGCGCTCTTCGGACGGCCCATTTTCTCCGCCCGTATTGTAGTGTGCACTCAAGTCAACCGGTGTAAAGTCCGCCATTGTATGCTCCCTTGTGCAAGGTGGGACAGCAGTCAATATACCGCTGCTATAACGACCTATCAAGCAGATCTACAGATGGTAGTTTTCCCCCGGCAGACGGCGGTATGTCCGGGCAATTTCCACATCGACATCGGCTCCGGCCATCAGCGCCAACAGCGCCTGGTGTAAACGCTGCGCTTCATCCGGATGCGACTCCAGCACGTTGTGCTGCTGCGCGGGGTCATCCGGCATATAGAACAGCTCATCGACGCGGCGCTCCGGATAGCCAATCGTGCGATGGCGCTCGGTGCGCACAGGTTTGCCACGATAGGCCAAGTCTTTGTTGGGCCAGTAGATCAGCGTCCACGTGCCGTCTGTCACCGTAGCCGGCACCGTGCCCCAATGGTCGTCCAGATTGCGCCCCGTGATGGCATAGGAGCGCCGATCGCCTTCACGGCCCAGTAGCGCGGCCGCAAACGACTGGCCCTGCAGTCCGGCCGGTGCCGATAGGCCGCTCAACTCGCATACGGTGGGAAATAGGTCGACCGGCTGCACCAGCGCATCGCTGCGACCAGGCGCGGCCTCTGGATGCTGCACCATAAAGCACAAATGCGTCATCGGCTCGTAGAGCTGGCCCAGATCGCCCCACGGTTTGCCCTGCAGCCCGTGGTCGCCAAAGTAGTGCCCGTGGTCGGACATCAGCACCACCATCGTGTTCTCGCGCAGACCAAATAATTCAATGCTGTCGAGCAGATAGCCCAGCCAGCGGTCGACCATCGTCGTCTCGGCCGCGTAGAGCGCGCGCACGTGCTCGGCCTCGCGCTCGCTCATAATTTCGTCGATAAAGCCGTAGCACGGATAGATCAATTCGTCACCCTCGTAGCCGGGGTCATAGAGGTCGACGTAGTGCTGCGGCGGATCCCACGGCTCGTGCGGATCCCACGAGTCGATCCACAGAAAAAAGTGTTCTCTTGCATAGTTGCGCTCGAGCCAGTGCACCGCCTTCTGCATGACCTGCGGCCCGAGATAGTCCGTTTCAAACAGGCGCCGCGACATATTGGCCAGGTAGCGCTGCACGCCGGGCTTGACCTTGTCGGGCCCGCCCGGCCACGGCACGTCGATAAAGCCGTCGCTGACCCACGGCTCGCCGCCCTGGCCACGAATCCACTCGATCGAGCCAAAACCGCGATCGAGGTTGTTGCCCTCAGTCATAAACATCGGCGTATCGAACACCAGGCCGGTAGTGTATCCGTCGGCGCGCAGGCGCCCGGCCAGCGTCGGCACGTCGCGCTCCATGCGATTCCACGTGTTAAACGGATGTCCCCAGCGCCCGGTAAAAAGATCTCGGCGACAGGGCAGCGTCGGAAACGAGCCGGCGTACGCTTTGTCAAAGACAATCGCCTCAGAGGCAAAGCGATCCATATTGGGCGTCTTGGCGTTGGCTTTTCCATTTACGTAGGCACCGACGTAATCGGTGCGCAGACTGTCGAGCATAATGACAATGAGATTCATGGAGTGTTCCTTTTAACAGAGCATTTAATTTTTTGCTCGTCTCAAGTGTACGAAACGCACGCGCTTGCTAAAACCAAGACCCGACCGGCTTTCTCTCCGTTCACGTGCAGGAGCGCCCTTCCATTGTGGGCTGGCAAACAGTATCTTCAGACTGCACGCTAGTACAGCGAAAAACGTAGAATACAGAGAATGAACATTTCTTTAGCCGATTTCGACGCCCACCCCGAAAAAGTCTCCAAACAGACTGTCCTTTCAAACGGACAAGAGGTGCTCCTCCGTCCGCTGCGCCCAGACGATGCGTCGATCTTGGGCAGCTATTTCCTCTCTCTATCGCAAGAGACGCGCAGTCTTTTTGCACCGCATCCGTTTGATCAAGCGACTGCAGACGCGCTTTGCGCTCAGATTGACAGCACGCGAGAAATGCGGCTACTGGCCGTTGCAAAAGAAGGAAAAACAGAGCGCGTCGTCGCCTATTTCATCACACTTTTCTACATATACGACGGCGACGCTAAGCGCTACGAGGAATGGGGTATACCACTGAGCGACAAAACCGATTGTCAGATCGCCCCTTCCGCCGCAGATGATTACCAGGGGACGGGGCTGGGCAGTATCATGCTGAGCCACTTAGTCGAGCTCTTCCGCGCCCTCGGATACCAACGCATGGTCTTGTTAGGGGGCGTAAGGCAGCACAACAAACAGGCCATCCGCTTTTATGAGCGATTCGGGTTTCGCACGGTTGCCGAGTTTACGACCAAAGCGCCCAACTACCATATGATTGCCGACCTGTAACACAGATATCAATCAGCATGTGCACACAACAAGAGAGCAACTTACTGAGTTTATGAGTTCGACCAAAGCATCTATGCTTCAAACGCATTTGTATCCGTATGGATTGAATACGTATTCGCAGTCTCCGCGCTGTGGGCGTTTTTCGGAAAAGAAAACCCACGCTAACCATCAGCCTCCGGAATAAAGCCGCGACCATTAACCTATTTGAGATGGGTGGATTGGCGTCGCAGAGCGCCCTATTCTGATAGGCCGATCAGCCCTTATAATTTTCGATCTTGCCCCCGTCTGCCAAGGGAAGGCAGCGCTGACGCAGCGCCGCCATTTCGCTCTCATCGAACGGTATAAAGTTGCGCGCCAGCTCCATATTGGCCCGCAGCGTCTCCATCTGGTCCATGCCAACGCACACGCTGGAGACCGGTAGGGACATGGCATACCGCAGCAGTTCGGCCGCCTGTATTGCCCCCGAGCGTAGAAATACACCGTCTCCTCCACCCATCGTCTTCATAGCAATCGAACCAATCGAGCGCTCGGTTAGCACGGGCAGCACGCGCTGGGCAAAACTCTCGTAGTGGTAGTCAAACGGGCTGAGCGGCATTTGCACGGTATCCCAGTCAAAGTCTCCGGCTAGCATTTCCAGGTGGCGATCGGGCCTATAGTGTCCCGTAAAGCCGATAAAGCGCACCTTGCCCTGCGCGCGCGCCTGTCGTGCAATCTCCAGCGCACCGCTTTCGTAAATCAAGTTGACATCGGCCGGCGTGCGAATCGAATGAAACTGCCACAGGTCGATGCAATCGGTGCGCAGGCGGCGCAGACTGTCTTCCAATTGTCGCAGCGCGGTGGCTGGTTCGCGTCCGAGGTGCTTGGTCATTAGCAGCACGCGCTGGCGACGCGCCCCCTGCAGGGCCTTGCCCATAAGCTCTTCGCTGCGACCGTTATTGTATTCCCAAGCATTGTCAAAAAAGTTGATCCCGCCGTCGATGGCCGCGTGCATCAGACGCAGCGACTCGCCCTCGCTCAAGTGCGCTTGGCCAATGTGATAGCCGCCCAAGCACAGCAGCGATACGCGCTCGCCGGTCTGGCCCAGCGGGCGCGTGGGCAGTCCGCGCGATGAATCGGCCTGTGCCATTCCCAATCCCAGTCCCACACTAGCACCCGTAGAGAGGCGAATAAAGGTCCTGCGTTG
>JAYPJE010000013.1:0-9066 GCA_038128265.1 Gemmatimonadota bacterium | reverse complement strand
CACAGCAGCGATACGCGCTCGCCGGTCTGGCCCAGCGGGCGCGTGGGCAGATCGGCGGACTGGGCCTGAGCTACGCCCAGTCCCAATCCCATTCCAGCACCCGTAGAGAGGCGAATAAAGGTCCTGCGTTGCATGGTGGTCACTCCTATGCGCTCGCGTTGTATTTAGTACCCATCTGATAATATCCTAACAGAGGAGTGACACCACCCCTCGCCCTTTGTACTGGGCGGCCCAATGCCTATCTTCTCTGCACGGTAATCTAGCTATCTCATACCGGGGATCTACCGCATCATGAGCGACACTGCACCATCGACTACTACTATTGAGCGCCTGCGCGCGGCCCTTACCGAGCTGCCGCGGGTCGAACGCGAGTGGATCACCCCGCTCGACCCGGCCTCCTACGGCACCGCGCGTTTTCTCCTGCTGCGCGGCCTTGGCCTGATCTATGCGCTGGCGTTCTATTCGCTGAGCGCACAGCTCGACGGGCTCATAAGTTCCGAAGGCCTGCTGCCGGCGGCGCTCTTTTTGGAAAAAGCACGCCTCTACTTCGGCGAGAGCGCCACCCCGTGGCTGCGCCTGCCAACGCTGTTTTGGCTCGACGCCTCCGACGCCACTCTACATCTGGCCTGCTACGCAGGACTGGCGCTGGCACTGGCGCTGCTGCTGGGCTACGCCCACGCTCTACAGCTCTTTGCGCTGTGGGCCATTTATCTGTCATTCAACGGCATTGGCCAAGTATTCTACGGCTTTGGCTGGGAGATTCTCCTGCTCGAAGCGGGCTTTCTCGGCATTTTCTTAGCGCCCTTTGGCCGCGGCCCGACGCCGCCGTCCACTGCCGTGATGTGGCTCTATCGATGGCTGGTCTTCCGCGTCATTTTCGGCGCCGGCCTCATCAAGCTGCGCGGCGACGCCTGCTGGTGGGACCTCACCTGCATGGAGTATCACTACCAGACGCAGCCCCTTCCCCACCTGCTAAGCTGGTACTGGCACCAACTCCCAACCTTCGTACACAAGGCCAGCGTGCTGGCCACGCACGTCGTCGAGCTGCTGGTGCCCTTTTTCCTCTTTGCCGGTCGCCGCCTGCGCCATCCGGCCGCCCTCGTGCAAATTGCCTTTCAAATCTTGCTCATCCTCAGCGGCAACCTAGCGTGGTTTAACTACCTGACCATCGTCCTGTGTATCGCCTGCTTTGATGACGAGTGGCTGCGCAGCCTCGTACCACGCCGCCTGCAGCGCTTCGCAGATAGCGGCTTAAAAACCGAGCGCAGCAGCGGCGCGCGCTTGGGCATTTACGCGCTGTGCATTGCCGTATTCTACCTCAGCTCATACCCCATTGAGAATATGATTTCGCCCCAACAGACGATGAACCGCTCGTTTGATCCGCTCCATCTGGTCAACAGCTATGGCGCCTTTGGCCACATCGGCAAAAAGCGCTACGAGATCGTTCTACAGGGCACCGACGACGCAACGCTGGGGCCCGATGCACAGTGGCGCGAATACGCGTTTGCCGCCAAGCCGGGACGCGTCGATCGGCGCCCGCCGTGGGTTGCCCCCTACCACTACCGACTCGACTGGCAGCTGTGGTTTGCCGCCATGTCCGAATACGACAAGCAGCCGTGGTTTGTGCACCTGCTCTACAAAATCTTGCACCATCAGCCCAGCGCCCTGGCGCTGCTGGGACACAACCCCTTCCCCGATGGACCGCCTGCTCGTCTGCGCGCCGATCTCTACGAGTACGAGTTTACCGACCGCCGCGACGACGGCGCCTGGTGGAAGCGCACGCGACTCGGCACCTACTTGGGCCCGCTGGCCGCAGACGATCCCAAGCTGATCGAATTTGTGCGCCACTACGGCTGGCAAGTTATGCCCCCCTCTCAGTGAGACCGCGTTCCCCGCGCTGCTGCCAGAAAAAAATACCCAAGCCAACAGCAGCCAGCGCGCCGCTCACTCCGTACATAGATGCATAGCCGTGGTGTTCTGCCAGGTAGCCGGCCAGCGCGGAGCCAAGCAAGTTGCCCAGCACCTGGGCACTCATAAACATCGCCTGTGCCATGCCGCGGTTTCCCTCGGATGCCAGACGCGCCACAAAGAGCACGCCGGCCACCTCAAAACCAGCCCAGGTAAAAAAATGAAAGACCTGGGGCAAGAGCAGCCACTGATAGCTATCGACCAGCGACAGGGAGAGGGCGCGCAGCGGCTGGGCAATAAAAGCGAGCAGGAGCAGCAGGCGCGTGCCAAAACGATCGACGCCCCACCCCGTCAGCGGTAGGGCAACCATAGCGACGAAGCCCTGCACAGCGGCTAGCAGGCCAATAAACGAGTTGTCGCCGCCTAGGTCGCGCGCATAGACCCAGGTAAAGGTAAAAATAGCGGGCACGGCCAACGCAAAGAAGAATACGGCCAGTAAAAAGCCGAGTAGCTCTCGATTGGCCAGCGCCCTGCGCAGCGAACCGCTATCGCGGCGCTCCGGCAGCTGTATGCGAATAAAGAATGTGGGAATCACGGCGACGAAAAACGACGCGCTGGCGACTAGGAAGAGGGTCTGAATATCATCGATAAGGCGCGGCATGAGCAAGTTGCCAACGACGTAGCCGAAAGAGCCAAAGATGCGGTACGAGGCATAGCCCTTGCCGCGGCTAGCCTCGCCTAGTGCCGAGACGGCCAGCAGGGGCATCTGCGTGGAAACCATCGGAAGGCATAGGCCGATCAGCACGGCATAGACCACAAACTGCTCGATGACTTGGCAGTGAGCCAGATAGATCAGCACGAGGCCAATCGATACACTGCCAAAGAGCACGATCCGATCGGGACGCCCCGTGCGATCGGCCAAGCGTCCCCACAGCAAACCGAAAAAAAACCACAGCGCAATGCTAGTTGAAGAGACCAGGCCGATCAGCGTCTCGCCCACGCCCTGCTCTTTCATCCACACGCTGCTGAACGACCACTGAATGCCGAAGCTAAACACCTGAAAAAAGCAGGCAGCGCGCAGCATCCACAGGTTGCGCACTCGATCGGTGTTCATAGCTGCGTGCTCAGTAGGCGCGGTTGGTCCGCCCTAGATTCTCCTGCTCCATCCACTCTTTGATCACCCTCCCCGTTTGCGCCAGCAGGACGCGATAGTCCCCTTCTAATGCGCCGTCCTGCGGTCTCTTTTGCGGCGGTGGCGGCGCGTTCAGAATCGCCCTGCCGTTCTCTAATAAGCCACTCCACGCGGCGCTCCGGCCAGCTCTTGGTAAGGGCAGCCGTAAAGCCGTGTTGGCGACACCACGTTTTATAGGCCTCGACGCCAGCCAGCCCCAGTGAGGCGATATGGGTCTCCAGGTCGCTGTTGGCTCGCGCCGTCGCTCCGCGCCGCCCCCTCTTTTTACTGTCCCTGGCCATACATCCATCTTTCCGCTTGAACAAGCCCCATTGGCGCGCTACTTTTCTCGCCAAAAGGAGGTCTGCTATGGCGCACGAGAACGCCGGTGACGATATCATTGCTACCAGCAAGCGCTTTTTTGACGGCGTGGTCCTGCCGCTGCTCGAACGGCACTTTCCCGAGGAGAGCCAGCGCGTAGCCTGCGGCCTATTCGGCTACGGCTCCGAGTGCCTGCGCATGGACGACGACCTGTCGCGCGACCACCACTGGGGTCTGCGCATCGATGCGCTGTTACCCGACGCGCTCTTTCGCGAGCGCGCGGATGCCATCCGCGAACGGATCAGCGCCGAATTACCCAGCCAATTCGAAGGCATTGAGCTGCGCCACGGCCACGTCGCCGGCGCCGGCTTGGCCCCGGAAAGCCTAGAGGCCTTTCTGCGGCGCACGCTGGGCATTGAGCGGGCACCGCAGTCACACGCCGAGTGGCTCGACCTGCCTGAAGTCGACATCGTCCACGTCATCAACGGCGAAGTCTGGCACGATCCGTCGGACGCGTTCAGCCAGGTGCGCCGCACGCTGCTCGACTACTACCCAGATCCGGTCTGGCACCGCCGCATCTCGCACTGGTGTCGCTACTACTCCGGCATGGGCCTCTACGCACTCAACCGCGCCCTGCAGCGCGGCAATATGGCCTACGCGCACACCGCCTTTGCGCGCTCTATAAAATGGGCGCTCGAGCTGGGCTTTCTGCTCAACCGCCGCTACTTCCCCTACGACAAATGGCTCTACCCCTTTTTCAAGGAACTGCCCGACCTAGCCGATGCCATGGTCCCCCTGATCGACGAAGCCACCGCCGACGGCGCCTCTTGGCCGCGCCGCCTGGATATTCTCTGCGCGCTGTCGGATATCCTCGATGCCAAAATCGTCGCGTTGGGCATCATTGCACCGCACCCACCCTTTGTTGGCAACGAGAGTTCGAGCTACCGCCTCCTAGAGCACGCCTATGGTGCCATCGTTCAGCAGCTGCCCGCCGACGTCAAGCACCACGTGCCCTGCTGGGACCAAATCTACATGGAGGAGTTCCACACCGGCTACGTCGACTCAATCTCGCTGGACGAATGGGACCGCGTGCTCTGCCTAACACCGGCCGATGATCAGTAGACTATCGGCGCTTAAAGAGTTCTGCCATCAGCGCGCCGGGCACATTGCCGCCCGTCAGAATGCCGACCACTTTTTTTCCGCGCAGGTGCTCCCCAAGGCGCATAGCCGCCGCCAGCGATACGGCGCCCGCGCCCTCAGCCACTAGCTTGGCGCGCTCGGCGAGCAAGACCATCGCCCGATCTACTTCGTCGTCGTCAACTAGTACGAAATCGTCGACCTGATCCCACATGATTTGCATCGTCATGGCAAAGGGCACGCGCGTGGCGACCCCTTCGTGGCGACTCGTCATCGGCGCATCCACATCGAGCCGGCGTGCCTGCCAGGCGCGGTAGCACGCCGGCGCCTGACTCGACTGGGCGGCGATCACTTCGACCACGTGCGCCTGCGCCTTGGCCACCAGCGCGTTGCCGCACACGCCGCTGCCCCCACCCACCGGCGCGATGATTAGTTCCACGTCGGGCTGAGCCTCAAAAATCTCCAACCCCATCACGCCCACGCCGGCAATCAGCGCCTTCTCGTTGGCCGAGTGCACAAAGCGCGCCCCGCGCTGCTGGGCCACGCGCCCGGCCTCTTCGCGCGCCTCGTCAAAGTCGGCCCCATAGAGACACACCTCCGCCCCCAGCGCGCGCATAGCTTCTACCTTGTCGGGGTTGGCGTTTTGCGCCGGCCCGTAGATGGTCACCGGCACGTTAAAGAGTCGGCCGGCATAGGCCAGCGACTGGCCGTGGTTGCCGGTGCTGGCGCTGACGATGCCCGCCGCGCGCTCGGCCGCGCTCAGATGTCCGACTAAGTTGACGCCCCCGCGCACTTTGAACGCGCCGACGGGCTGCACATTCTCGCATTTAATGTAGTAGTCGCAGCCGAGCAGCTCGGAGAGTCTCCAGCTGTAGACCAGCGGCGTTTCCTGCAGGTAGGTCCGCGTAAATGCGCGCGCCGCCACTACGTCCTCGTAGGTAGGTAAATCGCTCACGGTGCCCTTCCAACGAGCAGCGACCGGCGCAGCCACTGCCCGGCCTCCAGCGCTTCGCGCCGCCAGGTCTCGGCGCCAGCGCGCCAGCGCAGCGACGCATCAGCCCGCGCATAGAATACCACGTCTCCCTGGCTGCCAACCGGAGGGCGCACTAGCGCCAGCAGGCCTTCGGGCATTCCTCCTTCAATCTCGAGCAGCGGCACTACGGCACCGGCCACTTCGCGCGTGCCCAACAGCAGCGGGCCATAGCAGCCCGTTACCGCGCCCTGACCCCAGTTGCGCCCGTGCCCGGCCGCCACCGAACAAATTGCTCCACCCATATCGGCGTGCTCGCGCCCGCCGCGCAGGATGCGGCGCGCCATGGCCAATTTGACCGTCGCCTGATCGAGCGCGCGCCGCGCGTAGTCGACCTCACCGCTCAGCTGGTAGGCCAGCGTCAGCGCCGCCGTGCACGGCTGGTTACTCGGCTCTACGCAGCCATCGTCTCGCCAGTGACCCCAGTAAAGCATATCGCGTCGTTTGCCAACGCCCGGCTCGCGGCGCACCCGGTGCTGCGGTGACATCATCACCCATTCGGCGTCCGATTCTTTCGGTATATCAGACAGCATCCGTAGCATCGCTCCGTCCAACGACGCGTCGGCAAATGCCCAGCGATAGTAGGACAGCGCCGCGGCCGCTGGATCGGCAAAGGGATCGAGCAACTGAGAGACCAGCGGTTCAACCAGTCGGCGGGCAGCGCGCTTGAAGACCTCTTCAGACGACTGCAGGTACAAATCGCCCAGCGCGTAGAGTACGCCCGATGCGAGCATATTCTCTATGCCCGCTAGGTCGTCGCCGGCCACGTGATGCTCGGCGGCCGACATGGTGCGCTCTTCGCGCGTTTCGATATCGGCCATATACAAACCGCGTCCCTGCAGGTCCCACAGCAGCGGCAGCGGCCCTTCGCATTCGACGATCTGCTCTGCGCGCCGTCGCCCATAGCGCAGCGCCCACTCGCCGTAGCGCGCATCGCCGGTGACCCGCCCGGCAGCCAGCGCAATGTGGACAAAGCGCCAGTGCTCGGCCAATTCGTAGGCAAAGCGCGCCTCGTCGCCAACGACTTCCGTGCCAATTTGGTAGCTGTAGAACATATCGCGCTGCCAGTCGTACCAGTCGGGAATGCCTTCGACCCAATTGCCGATGTGATGCGCTGCGTCCTCTAATAGATCGCATGCGGCATTGTCGTCTGGAAACAGGCCGAGATAGCGCGGTAAAAAGAGCAGGAAGGGTTCCGTGCCGTGATGCGCCTCGGCGCGCCGTTCGTAGCCGTGCAGGCATTCGTCGCCGTCGACCCAGTTTTTCAGATCGTCGCGCAACGAGCGCAGCCTTTCGGCAAGCACGGGATCCCGCGTCAGTAGGTAGTGTGGCAGGAAGGCCAGCGCATAATTGGCTTCATCCTCGCCGCCACCGTGCCGATCGGGCCCGTCGCGCTGCACGCTCTGCTGCAGCCAAAGCGATAGCTCCCTGCGCAGAGCCCCATACGCATCGTGCGTTTTCTCCAGCGTCTCTTCCATCACCCCAATATAAATTCGACGCGAGAAGCCAACCAGCGAAGCGCTCCTTATTGCCCTCGCGACATATTTTGTTCTATTTGAGCCATTCGTAGCACCCAATAACCAGAGGAAAAATCTACATGGAACACCGCGACCTACTCAACTACGCCAACCCCGCCCAGGGGACCGAGTCCGTGCACGCCTTCTCGCAGGGCAATACCCTCCCACTGGTCGCCCGTCCCTTTGCCATGACGCATTGGGGACCGCAGACCGAAGAGGGCAACCGCTTTTACAAGCCCTCGGCGCGGCAGATACAGGGTATCCGCGCCACGCATCAGCCCAGTCCATGGATCGGCGACTACGGGCACTTCTTGCTGTGCCCGCAGAGCGGCCGCCGCCTGCTGGGCGCCTGGCAGCGCAACTCGACGTTTCGCCCCGACGAGACCACGCTGCGACCCCACTATTTCAAGACGGTTCTAAAGCGCTATCGCACCACGGTCGAATTCACGCCGACCGAGCGCTGCGCCCTGCTGCGCATGCACTTTCCCGACGGCGATGCGGCGCGCCTTATCGTAGACTTATTTGACGGCGCCTGCCACATAGAATTGCACCGCGAAGACAATGCCCTCAGCGGTTTTACGCGCGCCAACAGCGGCGGCGTGCCCGACAACTTCGCCCTCTATTTCTACGTATCGCTCGATACCCCCGTTAGCGAGGTAGGCCTCTGCAAAGACGGCCAACCGCTCCAAGGTGCGGCGGCAGACGGCGACGGCTTGGGCGCTTTTCTCGAAGTGGCATCCGGCGGCACCCTAACGGCGCGTATTGCTACTTCGTTTATCAGCATCGAGCAGGCCCAGCGCAACCTGGCCCGGGAAGTGGGCGAGCGCGACTTTGACGAAGTGCTCGCCGAATCGACGGCCATCTGGAACGATGTGCTCAACCGCATTCACATCGACGGGGCCAGCGAGACGCAGATGCACACCTTCTACTCCTGTCTCTACCGCGCCCACCTCTTTCCGCGCGCCTTTTACGAATACGACGAGAGCGACGCGGCCTATCACTTTAGCCCCTACGACGGAACGCTGCATCCGGGCGTGCTCTATGCCGACAACGGCTTTTGGGATACCCACCGCACGGTCTACCCGCTGCTGGCTCTGCTCGACCCGGCGCGCCTGGCCGAGATTGTCGAAGGCTGGGTGCAAGCCTATCGCGAGGGCGGCTGGTTTCCCAAGTGGACGAGCCCGGGCTACCGCGCCTGTATGATCGGCACGCACCTCGATGCGGTCGTCGCCGATGCGGTCGTGCGCGGCGTAACGGACTTCGACGTAGAAACGGCATATGAAGCCATGCTAAAAAATGCCAACGAAGTAGGCGACGATGCGGGCAACTACGGCCGGCGCGGCATTCGCGCCTTTGCCGAGTTGGGCTGGGTGCCGCACGACGAAGTCGACCACGCCGCCTCGCGCACGCAGGACTTTGCCTACAACGACTTCTGCGTCGCCCAAGTCGCTCAGCACCTGGGCCGCGCGGAAGACTACCAAACCTATCGCGAGCGCGCCCTCTACTATAGAAACACCTTTAATGCCGAGACTGGCTTTATGCAGGGCCGCCTGCGCGACGGCTCGTGGGAGACGCCGTTCGACGAATTTCGCTGGGGCGGTGCCTACATCGAAGGCTCGGCCTGGCAGTGCACCTGGGCCGTTCCGCACGATGCTGCCGGACTGATCGAGCTATTCGGCGGTGCCGAGCAAACGGTGGAAAAGCTGGACCACATGCTGGCGCTGCCACCGCACTTTGAGGCGGGATCGTATAACTGCGAGATTCACGAGATGACGGAAATGGCCGCGGTCGATTTTGGCCAGTATGCCCATTCCAACCAGCCCGTGCACCACGTCCTCTATCTATACACCTATGCCGGCAGCGCACACCGCACGCAGTACTGGGTGCGCCGCGTGCTCGACGAGCTCTACACGCCCCATATGTTTTGCGGCGACGAGGACAACGGCGAGATGGCTTCGTGGTACATTTTCTCGGCGCTGGGC
>JAYPJE010000012.1:37332-92606 GCA_038128265.1 Gemmatimonadota bacterium | reverse complement strand
AGGCGTATCTGAAGGGAGATCTGCTGGTATTTATTCATAACTTCGATCGGCTGTTGGAGGTCCAATGCGGCGACACGACGAAGTATAGGACGATACTATTTCTGCAGGCAAGCATAAAGGGCAAAACCTGCGTGGATTCGCCGCCCGTGTAGGCTGCGTAGCACCCATGTCACCTGCAGGTGACGCGCTCGTCCTCACCTCGGCATTCACTTTCAGAGAACCCATCCGCCCGGCACAGTTCTTGTTGCTCTTTCCGCGCCACCTTACGGAAAGAAGCTGCCATGCCCGCCATTCGCAACAGCGGCTTCCAGTAGCCGCGCAAACGCGTCACCGTCAACCTCGCGCCGGCCGATCGGCGAAAGCGATACACGGGACGTTGCCTCTTACATACCATCGATATTATGTTATACATTAGCTAATGTTAGCTAATCTAGTGTTTCACAAAGGAACTCCTCATGCGATCCACCAATATACACCAAGCCAAGACGCATCTATCAAAGCTCATAGAGTGCGTCCTGCAGGGCGAAGAGGTCGTCATCTGCAAGGCGGGTAAACCCGTTGCCAAACTCGTGCAATACGCGCCCAGCCAAGCGCGACGGCAGGGAGGTCAGTGGCGTGGAAAGGTCAACGTCGCCGCTGACTTCGATCAGTTGCCCGAGGGCTTAGCCGCTGCATTCAAGGGTGAAACGCCGTGAATGTGCTTCTCGACACCCACGTAGTCCTCTGGTGGTTTGACGATCCCAACGTCCTCTCCGAAGAAGCTTTTAACGCCATTGCCGAAAGCGATAATCTGGTATTTGTCAGCGCCGCTGCAGCGTGGGAAATCGCCATCAAAAAGGCGCTTGGCAAATTGGATGCCCCGGACAATCTCGAGGAGGTCATGGCCGAAGAGCATTTCCTATCGCTGCCCATAACCATTCCGCACGCTCTGGCCGTTGCCGCCCTGCCGCCGGTTCATCAGGACCCATTTGACCGCATGATGATCGTACAGGCTAAAATAGAGGACCTAACGCTGGTGACCCGCGATACCTCTATCAGGCAATACGGGATTTCTGTGATCGCAGCGTAAATCCCATCGGACGGCCATGGCCATGTAATCCGCGTAGCGCCCATGTCACCTGCAGGTGACGCGCTCGTCCTCACCTCGGCATTCACTTTCAGAGAACCCATCCGCCCGGCACAGTTCTTGTTGCTCTTTCCGCGCCACCTTACGGAAAGAAGCTGCCATGCCATCCACTGTGCTCTCGGCCGCCACGCACGGCATCGACGCCTATCCCGTCCACGTCGAAGTCGACACCGACCGCTCGTTGCCCACCTTCACCGTCGTCGGCCTGCCCGACAGCGCCGTGCGCGAGAGCAAAGAGCGCGTGCTGGCCGCCATTCGCAACAGCGGCTTTCAGTGGCCGCGCAAACGCGTCACCGTCAACCTCGCGCCGGCCAATCGCCGCAAAGAGGGCAGCGCGTTCGACCTGCCCATCGCGCTGGGCATTCTCATCGCCTCGCGGCAGATACGCCCCGCGCGCCTGTCGGACTTTGCCTTTCTCGGCGAGCTTTCGCTAGACGGCACCGTGCGCCCCATCCACGGCGCGCTGTCCATGGCGCTGGGCCTGCGCCAGAGCGCGCTCTACGGACTGGTCGTGCCAACGCCCAATGCGCGCGAGGCCGCTACCGCCGGCAGTCCGCTGGTATACGGCGCCGCTACGCTGCACGAGGCGGTCGAGGTCCTCGAAGGCAGCGCGCGAATGCGGCCCTACGCATTGGATATAGAAGCGGTCTTTGCAAAGCAAACGGCCGGCGATATAGATCTTTCAGAAGTGAAGGGACAGGCGCATGCCAAGCGCGCCCTAGAAATTGCCGCGGCGGGCAACCACAACCTGTTTTTCGTCGGCACGCCGGGTTCGGGCAAAACGCTGCTGGCGCGGCGCCTGCCCACCATACTGCCCGATTTCACCTTGGAAGAAGCGCTGGACACCACGCAGATTCACTCCGTCGCCGGCGTGCTGCCGCCCCAGCAAGCGCTCGTCGCCGCGCGTCCCTTCCGCGCGCCTCACCACTCGATTTCCGCCGCAGGCCTTATCGGCGGAGGCACCTATCCGCGCCCGGGCGAAGTGTCCCTAGCCCACCACGGCGTGCTCTTTTTAGACGAGCTGCCCGAGTTTCGCAAGGACGTCATCGAAGCGCTGCGCCAGCCGCTAGAGGACCGCTCGGTGACCATTGCCCGCGCCCAGCTCAGCCTGTCCTATCCGGCCCGCTTCATGCTGGTAGCCGCCATGAACCCCTGTGCGTGCGGCTACGCCGGCGATGCCCGACGGCGCTGCCACTGCACGCCGGCCCAGGTGCGGCGCTATCGCGCTCGCCTGTCGGGCCCGCTGCTCGACCGCTTTGACCTGCACGTAGAAGTGCCGGCCCTAGACTATGCCGACCTGCGCCAGGGCGAAGGCGGCGAGCGTTCGCAGGCCGTGCGCCACCGCGTCAACGCGGCCCGCCAACGGCAGATAGAGCGCTTTGTCGAGGAAGGTATCTACTGCAATGCGCACATGGGGCCGCGCCACCTGGAAGCGCACTGCGGGCTCTGCAAAGCGGGTGAGGCCCTGCTGGCTACGGCGGTGGAGCGCTTGGGCCTTTCGGCGCGTGCCTACGATCGCATTCGCAAAGTGGCGCGCACCATCGCCGACGTAGAGAGCGCCCCGCACATCGCCCCGCACCACCTGGCCGAAGCCATTCAATACCGCAGCATGGACCGCACCAACTGGCTCTGCTAGTGCTACCCAGTAACACATCTATTGTGTCAGCAACGTCTAGCGTCTGACAAGCCCATTAGCGCAGCAGCAAATCAAACGCGATGTCGATGCGTTCGTCGACGCGCAGCAGCCCCCACATCGACGAAACCGGTCGGATAGAGAACGCGCTCAGGTCGATTTGTCCGACACCGCGCACGCGCAGGCCATGCGCATCGCGCACAACCTCTTCTACGGTCACGGTGCACAGGCGCTCGACGCCGACCATCGATACGTACACCTGCGCGGAAAAGGGCGTCGTGTCGGCAATATCTAGTTGATGCAGGCGCAGCTGCATGTGGGGAAAGCGATCGCTTTGCAGCGTGCGCCGCAGATCGCGCGTGATAAACCGATTGCCGCAGTCAAATGCCCGGACTTGCAGCTTGATGGGGTGGGCCTGCGTCACGCGCACGGCGTCGTCCAGCAGCACCCAGTGCACCAGCGTATCCGAACTGATCGACTCGGTGTATTCGCACGCAAAGCCCGTTATATTGGAGCGCCCGCGAATTTCTAACGCACTGTCTTCGGCAAGAACCGTTTCGACGCGATCGGCCGCTCTGCCAAAGCAGGTCCAGCAAAAAACCAACACAAATAGAGGTGCGACTATCCGCATAAAGGACATTCAAAAAAGCTTAGGGTAAAGACTTCGGAATCGTTCGACCAACCGCATCTATGGGTGTCCAGAACGACTTAGCGATCAAACGGCAGCACGACGGGCTGCGTGCAGAGCGGTCAGACCACCTGCTGGCGAAAAGACCGCGCCGCTTCCCCGCAATAATAACAGATGTCGAACGATCTATACCTCTATTATAGCAAGTGCCTTCACTGGCCAATAGACCCAACACCGGCTCAGTGCACAACCAAGCGAGAAATTGATAAGCGCTTTGATAGGGCCTATTCGCAGACCATGCGACATGCCCGCACCCCCGTCCGAGGCACAGCAAATCAGCCCGCACCCCGATAGCGACCCGCCGATCGGCGACAAAAATCACTACAGCAGAACTCCCTGCAGCAGATCCATTCGAGTCCATCGCGTATAAATTGATACATGTGGTGTGTCTTTTTCGTCTCACACGGGACCTTTGCGTCACATTGATATGGCTCACACGACCTAAGTGATAAATTTAAATTATTCTCAAGTATATTATTTACAAAATCTTACATTTAATTAAATACAGTGTGTTTCCGTTGGCACACCCCTTGCATAAGGCTATCTGACGCCGCATTAGAGCGAACAACACCCTTGGCAAAGGAGGCCATCGTGAAACACAAAGCGCCCTTTCTTCTAAAAGAAATCTTCTTACCAGCGCTCTTCGCCTTTGTCTGGGGCATCTTCGTCCTGATGTACAAGAGCCTGTAGGCACGCACGTGAACGAAGAGAAAGAAGGTGGTATGATGAGATGGTTTATCGTTGGTGTGGCGCTGCTGTCGACCTGGTCTTCGGCGATGGCCGAAGTGGACTACAGGTTGGCAACCGATGAGAGCAGCGTCTCCATCCTGGGTAACTCATCCATTCACGCCTGGGAAAGCAGCGTGGACAGCTTCGCGGTAACGGCGCGCTTTCATGCTGAAGATGGAGCACTCGTCGGCGCCGACAGCCTGACTTTCATCGCAGATGTCCTATCCATATCGAGCGGAAAGAAGATCATGGACTCCAAAACGCGCGACGCACTAAACGCGGAAGCATACCCGCAGATTCGCTTCCACGCTGGCGAACGCACCGCACGCGTTTACGGCGACACCATCGCCGTTTCAGGGCAACTTTCTCTCGCCGGCGTGTCGAACGATATCGACGTCACTGGCACGTATCGAATACTCGCCAACGGTGATTTAAATGTATCGGGAACCGTCGAAATAGACATGACGGAATACGGAGTCAAACCGCCGACAGCCATGATGGGCATGTTAAAGACCAGTCCACAGGTACAGATTGCATACAGCATGCTCTTTGTCCCGGTCTCTCTCGAAGTTAAACCTTAGCACTTATAAAGGAGGAAACATCATGTATGCACTCGCACTATTCATCGCACTCTTTGGCATCTTGAGCACGACCACGGAAGTAGTCGCACAGCAGATTGCCAACGATAGGCCTGCGGGCAGAGCCGGTATCAACGTATTCGAAGTAGCCAAAGAGGACGTGCCCTTTGAGGGATTGGCCGTGCGCTTGGGCGGCGACTTCGCCCTGCAGTTTCAGGGCCTGACGCAGGAGAGCGCCGTGGATTCGGTCTTTCCCAATAAATTGGCCAATAACTTTAACCTGCCGGCGGCCAACCAGAACGTAGATGCACAGCTGGCCAAGGGCCTGCGCGTCCACCTGCGCACCTACCTGTCCTCTCGCCACCACACCGAGGCCTACGTAAAGGGCGGCTATTTGCAGATCGACGACCTGGACTTCGTCTCCGAAGGACTCTTGTCCGACGTGATGCAGGTCGTGCGCGTGCGGGTGGGCATGGACGACATCAACTACGGCGATGCCCATTTCCGCCGCTCGGACAACGCCCAGACCCTATACAACCCCTTTGTCGGCAACTACATAATGGACTCGTTCACAACAGAGCCCTTTTTGGAAGTTAGCTATCTGGGCCGTGGGGGTATTCTGGCCGTGATCGGCGCGACCAACGGCCGGCTCAACCAGAAGCCCACTGACGGCGACAACGGATTGGTTGTATACAGCAAGGTCGGCTACGACAAGCAGATGAACGACGCGCTGCGCGTGCGCTTGACGGGCTCCCTGTATCGCAGCAGCGCGGGCGGCACGCGGGACTATCTGTATGGCGGTGACCGAGCAGGCGGACGCTACTATGCCATCTTGGGTGGCGGTGATTTTGACGGGCGCTTCAATCCGCGCTACGCCCATCAAACCGCCGTTATGATCAATCCGTTTGTCAAATACAACGGCATCGAGTTCTTTGGCCTATTGGAAAGCGTATCCAACGGGGCCGATGCGGGCGGCGGCTACACCCACATAGGCAGCGAGCTGCTCTACCGGTTGGGCGAAGAAGAAGACATCTACGTCGGTGCGCGCTACAACCAAGTTTCTGGCGAACAGGTGGACGGAGCAGCCACGCGCACCATCGACCGGTTGAATATCGGTGCCGGCTGGTTTATGACCGACAACGTGCTGAGCAAGCTGGAGTACGTAACGCAGACCTATAGCGAAGAGGGCTTCACGGGGACGCTACTCGAAGGAGCCGACTTCGGCGGCGTCATGCTGGAAGCCGTTATCAGCTTCTAAGCGCGCCGCACGCTGCTGGGCACGCAGTATATGGGCCATGGGCGACCGATCGTAACAGGCCGCCCATGGCCCATTTTTTTGGCCGATTGCACACCCTACATCCAGCGGCGAATCCACGCGCCCTGGCTCGCAATTTTCTCCGCGTCGTCGCCCGGGCCGAACTCCTCTAGCGACAGGCAGCCTGCATAGCCAACGCTCTTTAGATCGCCGACGATCTGCGCAATATCGGCCACGCCTTCGCGCACGTCGCTAAAAGTCCACTTCCACTTGCGGCGCCCCGTCTCTTCGTCCGTGCCGTCCTCAACGGAAATGCCGTTGCCGATGTGACAGTGCGCCAGGTAGGGCCCGAGAATCTCCATGCCCATGCGCGAATCTTCCAGACCGACGCGCAGCATATTCGGCACATCGTAAATCGCGCCGATGTGCTGTGGATCCAAATCGCGCAGCAGTTCCAGCGTGCGCGAACAGCTCACGGCCACCGTGCCGACGTGAATTTCATAGAGCACCTTCACGCCGCACTCGCGCGCCATTTCGACCAGGTCGGCAAAGCCGCTGCGCGCTGCCAAAAACTGCGGCATATAGGGCTGCGTGCGGTCGTGGCGCGGCGCGCCGATGCGCACCATGGGCGGGCTGTCCGGGTTGATAGCTACAGCGCCGGCAAAGATCTTGCGAATGGTTTCGTCTTGGCCAATCTGAACGTTGGGCGCCAGCGCGGCGACCTGCACTCCGCTGCGCTCTGATGCCGCGCGAATGGCCGGCGCCTTGTCGACGATAGTGTCGGGGCTAACGTCGGAAAGGTGTCGTCCCCAAAAAGCCGGCTCGGCATTTTCGTCTTCTGGGTTGTAGCGGCAGCGCAGCTCGACGGCGTCGTAGCCAGCGGCCGCGAGTTGGTCAAAGGTTTCGTCCAGCGTCCAGCGCGGCAACATCACAGAGGTGCAGCAGAGTTTCATGGCGAGCTCCTATCGCTTGTCGTTGGCCTTCAAGTATATCCGACTTTGTCCGCTGATCAAATAGCCGCTCCCGTTGCGCTTGACATCGCTTCGTGCGCAGAGCAGACTTAGCACTCGGTTGCCGCCATCCTCTACAAAGGAGCCTTCCCTCATGTCATCCGACCCGCGCACACCATGGTATGAAGCCATTGGCGATGTCACCGTAGAAAAAAAGCAGCAGGGCAAACCGCACGCCGGCAAAGTGCTGGCCGCCGTGCAGGCGCACGCCGACGATATTCCCTTTTTCTGCGCCGGACTCGTCGCCAAGCTCGTCGACGAAGGCTATACTGCCTACTTGATCCAGACCACCAACGATGAGAAGTGCGGCCCCACGCCCAGCATTGGCGACACCATTCGCCGCAACGAGGAAGAAATCGACGTGCTGGCCAAAGAGCTCGGCTTTAAGCAGGTCATTCACCTGAGCTACCGCAACCACTTTCTCGACGAAGCCTCTCCCATCGAACTGCGCGCGCGCTTAGTCTACCTTATTCGCGCACTGAAAATCGACACCATTACCACTTTCAGTCCCTGGGGACACTGGGAGGAAAACCCCGACCACTACATAACCGGGCAGGCCGTCGAAGCGGCGCGCTGGATGGCCGGTATGAGCAAGGACTACCCTGAACACATTGCCTGCGGACTGCAGCCATACGGGGTCAAAGACATCTATTATTGGACGATGAGACCGGGTCAGCCGTATAACACGGCCGTCGATATTGAGCCGTACTTAGAAGAGAAAATTGCTTCGATGAGCGCCAATAAATCGCAGGGACCGGCCGGCTCACACGGCCGCCGCCTCAAGGAGCGACTGGCCGCAGAGGGCAAACAGCTTCCGGAATTGGGCGACGATGACGAGACGGCTGACCGCCAGTATATCCGTCTCTTCGGCCTCAACGAGTACGAGCGCATGGGCCAACCCTACGGTTTGAACTACGCCGAATACTTTTATTACATGCCACCGGGCGGCACCTTTACCGGCTCCATGAGCCGCGCCGATATCGACGCCTATATCGCCCAACACGCCATCGATTTGTAGGTGACACTCCTGCCGGCGCGCTGTAAAACCGGCCCCCCTCGCAGCGGCAATCGCCGCCGTGCCCGTCGCGCGGCAGCGGTTGCACCTTTTTCTCTACGCCCTGCGCCACGCGCGCATTTTCTACCCACAGCCGCGGACCATGCCGTGCAATAGGCAGTGAATTGTATGCCTTGCAATACGCTCTCCAACATACACTTAAGCTTACCTTCTAAATAATTTTTCAATTTGGCACTGCGCTTGCTTACCCCCTGGCGGGAACGAAATCGCCCGCCTCCCCATTGGCGATTTCGACGCACAGCACTGCGCCATTTATCGGAAAGAGCGCAACGCCGTGCATAGGGCCGATGACTTTTATGGCAAGGAGATGGTGTGGATATGGAGGCCATACAACTCGAAATTGGATTGGAACTCGTACCGTATGTAAAAAGCGAAAACGCAGAGGAGGGAAACCTGATTAGCAGCATTCGCCAGATGCGGCGCAATATGGAGCGCACGGATCGCTATCGAATCCCGCCCATACGCATCTGCGATAATACGAGCCTGCCGCCGCGCGGCTACCGCATCTTTATTTACCAACAGGCGGTAGCCGGAGGCGAACTGGGCTACGCACACGGCGTGGCGGAACTCTCGTCGCACTTGGCGCACAATATTCGTCAGCATGCCATGTGAGATAGAGCCTGCAGCTGGATGCACAACGAGGGACGGCGTGACAATCGCGCCGTCCCTCGTTGTATTAGCACCGCGCAGAGCGTTTACAGCGCGGCGGCAATATGCTTAATTTTGGGCGGCCTAAAGAGCTACACAGGAGAACGACCGTGAAACTGACCGAAGAGCAAAGAGACGAATTCCACACCCGCGGCGTTATTATCGCCCGCGGCGCCCTGAGCGCGGCCGACTTGCAGCCCGTCATCGACGAGCTATCCGCCTGGATTGATGCGCGCGCGCACCAGCTGCACTCCGAAGGCAAGATCGCCGATCTGCACGAGGACGCACCCTTTGCAACGCGCTATGGACTGCTCTTCGCCCAGTGCAGGGAAATAGGCAACGGCCTCGACATCATGCACTATCGCGGGCGCGCTACGTTTGCGTTTTTGCTCAATGAAAACCTGCTCGAACTGCTCGAATCGCTGCTCGGACCCGAGCTGACCTGTAACCCCATACAGCACCTGCGCGCCAAACCGCCGCTGGAGTACGAAGGCCATGCCGGTCCCTCTTTTCACAATGCACCCTGGCACCAGGACGCTGGCGTGATGATGGAGGAGGCGGAAGGCTCAGACGTGGTCACCTGCTGGCTGCCCATCGGCCGCGCAACGCAAGAGATGGGCTGTATGGAAGTAATTCCCAACGTGGTCGAAACGGGTTATCTCCGCCACCTGCGCGAGGGCGGCACGACGATTGATCCCGAGCTAATTCCCGGCACCGAACCCATCGTCGCCGAGTGCGAAATGGGCGATATCGTGCTCATGAGCCGCTTTACACCGCACCGCTCGACGCCCAATTACTCAGACGAGTGTCGCTGGTCGCTCGACCTGCGCTATCAGCCCACCGGACAGCACACCGGCCGCACCGGCCACCCCGATTTTATCGTGCGCTCGCGCAGCAACCCCTCTAGCGAAATGCACGACTACGACGAGTGGTGTCGCCTGTGGGTCGATGCTTTTGAAAACCCTAAGGGCGTTGTCGGCCACCGCTCGCTCTAAGGCCAATCGCTATTCACAGCGGGCCAAAGCGCAGCGCAGCGTCGGGCATACCTAACGCAGCCATGCAAAGGGCGACGTGTCTTCGCCCAAGTCACGCGCCGTTGCGGCGATGTCTTCCAACGTCGCAGCGTTGAGCGGAATGCCTTCGCGCTCGTACTGCGCGCGGCGCATAAACTCCACTTCGCCCGCCACGTACAGGCGCTCCACGCCGGGTGCTCTACGGCTGGCGTGGACCTCGGCTATAGCCGCGTCGATGCGCTCCTTAAAGCGATCGGTTTCCTCAAAGGCCGCCACGTTAATGGCCATGAGGAAATGGCCATCGCCGCCTGCTCTGGGGCCGTCTTCCATCGTGCCGAGTTCCGTTCCATAGGCCGCCCCAGAGAGCATGGAGGAAAACACGCCCATCAGCATGGCCAGCGATACGCCTTTGAAAGCGCCAATGGGCATGAGCAACCCGTCAATAGCCCGGGCCGGATCGGTCGTCGGCTGCCCGTCTGCATCGAGCGCCCACCCTTCGGGCAACGGCAAGTTTTTCTGATGATGAATGCGAATTTTACCGTGCGAAGATCCGCTGAAAGCCGCGTCGAATACGAGCGGATACTCCGCACCAGCCGGCACGGCAACCGCCAGCGGATTGATGCCGACAATGCGCTCTGTTCCGCCCCATGGCGCCATCGTCGGCAGCGCGTTGGTCGTCGCCCAGCCAATCATATCGTGCGGCAGCGCCTGCATGGCGAAGTAGGCCATAGCGCCGCAGTGGTTGGACCCGCGCACGGCAGCGGCACCCAAACCGTGCACGCGCGCCTTTTCAATGGCCTGCTGCATGGCAAAGTGACAGCCAACCTGCCCCATCGAATTCTTTCCGTCCACCACAATACAGGCACCCAGCTCGCGCACCACCTGCGGACACCCGCGCGGGTCAACCCCATCTGCCGTCAACTTCTGGGCGTACTCGGGCACGCGCAGCACGCCGTGGGAATGGATGCCGCCCAGGTCGGCAAATACCAGCGAGTCAGCCAGCAGGTGAGCGTCGGCGTCTTCCATACCGCAGCGGCGGAAAATCGCCGAGACCAGACCCAATAATTCACCGGCGTCAACGCGCCGGCCCTCGTCCCAGGCCTCTGACATCACGCCCCCTCTCCGGCGCGTTTGAGCTCACCGACAACGACGGCAACTGTTGCCTGGTGGCGCTTGAGCATCCCGTGTTTTTCCGCTGATAGACGGCCGGCGCTGTGCTGTGCAAAGTCGACTTGTTCAACGAGCGCATCGCCGTCCCAGCCCGCGCTCAGCAACTCGGCCACTCGGTCGCGCACGCCGGACAAATAGGCCGCTTCCCAGGCAATCCAGCCGCGCACGTCGGCCGCGCCGCAAACAACCGGACCGTGGCCGGGCAGCAGGATGTCTATATCCATGTCGAGTAACCGGCGCAGCGATGCTTCTAACACACGGCTATCGCCGTCGCCGATGGCCGGGACGATGCCCGTTACTACGGCATCGCCACCAACGAGAAGCCTGCGCTCTTCGACATAGGCGCTAACGCCGTCTTCGCTGTGACCGGGCGTGGGAAAGAATCGCGCACTAACGTCACCTAAATCGATGCACAATTCGTCCGTATAGGTCACGGTGGGCATGGGTAACTCGGCGATGAGCCTGTCGAGGCTGCGCTGCTGGCGCCGCGCCCAATCGACGGCGTGACGACGAATGACACCGGGCGTGCGCGCGTGCGCATACACTTCCCCATCGGCCAGCGGCTTGGCGCCCAACACGTGGTCGGCATGCCCGTGCGTCAGCGCCAAGCGGTCAGCGACATAACCCCGTTTGCGCAGGTAGTCGGCCATGGCCTGGCCTTCTTCAGTATAGGTGCCGCCGTCGATGGCCAACGCTCCGCGCCGGCCGCATATCAGCGCGTTCTTTCCTTCGGCGACGCGGTGCTCGACGCTGTAGACGCCCGGCGCAACTTCCGCAAACATAGTGCTCCTTTAGAAACAAAAAAACCGGCCCTGCTGGGCCGGTCGGCGTGGCGCGCTTTGCTGTGGTCAGTCGTCATCTCCGGCAACTTCGGCCGCCAGTTCGGGCGCGTGCTTGACAACCATCTGGCGCGCCTCTTCTGCTGCATGCCCCTCTGCCATATGAAAGTCAACAGCTCCCATATACTTTTCGTGCAGACTGCGAGCAAATACGGCCTGAAACAGACCGGGATACAAGCGCTTTAACTCCAAGCGTGCCTGCCAGGCCTGGAGGCTGCGGTGTTCAGCGCAAAATCCCTTGAACTTCTCTTGAAAAATCTCTTCGTAGCTCCGCATGGCACTACCCTTTCGCAAGGACAGCACCGCCTCTTTCGGCAATGTACTCAATTGGCACGCGGTTCTCAAGAAAAACGCCCGCACGACGCGCTATGCGTCAAAAACGCACCGTGCGTTCTGGCCAACATGTATTTGCTTTCGCCCAAGCAACCCACTAACTTTGGGACACCGCTCTACAACAAGGCTTCCGGACACGGTTAACATGGCGAATATACTAGTTGTCGAAGACGAGGGAATCGTCAGCCTTGATATAGAAAATCGCCTGCTGCGCATGGGCTACGGCGTCACGGGCATTGCCGACTCGAGCGATTCCGCTCTCGAGCTGGCACGCAAGGACCCGCCCGACCTGGTCCTAATGGATATTCATATCCACGGCGATGTGGACGGCATTGAGACGGCTGCGCGCATGCGCAGCGAAGTAGATGTTCCCGTCGTTTTTTTAACGGCCTACTCCGACGAGAAGACGATGGAGCGCGCGAAGGCGACAGCGCCTTTCGCATACGTGCTCAAACCGTTTAAAGACCGCGAACTCAACAGCACCATAGAAATCGCCCTGTACCGCCATTCGGTCGAACGGGAATTGCGCACCGCGCGCGAAGAGCTCGAAGAGCGCGTCAACGAGCGCACGGCAGAGCTCGCTCAGGTCAACGAGCAGCTGCGCCGAGAAATTGCCGAACACAAGCGAGATAACCAGGACAAAAACCTGCTCGAAGAACAGCTGCGCCAGTCGCAAAAAATGGACGTGCTCGGCCAACTGGCCGGCGGCGTTGCCCACGACTTCAACAACATGTTGACCATTATTAAGGGCTACAGCGAATTGGTGCTGAGCACCATAAGTCAAGAGGAGCCGTTTTACGACGATATAAGGGCAATCCGCGATGCCGGCGAACGCGCCGCGGCCCTGACGAGCAAGCTGCTCACCTTTGGCCGACGCCAGCCGCTCGAGGCGACGACGTTTGACTTAAACAGCGCTGTTAGCGCAGCGCAAGACATGCTGCAGCGCGTAATTGGCGAACACGTGCTGATCGATGTTCAGCTCCATCCTACATCGCTCTTTGTGCATACGGACTCCGGCCTCTTTGACCAAATTCTCGTCAACCTATCGGTCAACGCACGCGACGCCATGCCGCAAGGTGGACAAATCGCCATCCGGACGGAGCAACTCGCCCTCGATGCGCCGCTGACCAACCGCTTTGTACACCTCGAACCGGGCACCTACGTCCTGCTGAGCGTTGGCGATACGGGCACCGGCATGGACGACGGCACACTAAACCGCATATTCGAGCCCTTTTTCACTACCAAGGGCAGGGGGAAGGGCACGGGACTGGGCCTCGCGATGGTGTACAGCGTCGTCAAACAGAGCGGCGGCCAAATTGACGTGCACAGCAAGCCCAACGAGGGTACGACCTTTACTATCTATCTGCCTCTATCCGAAATCAGCCCTCCCGATGATCTACTCGACGCGGATGCCCCCAGCACACACGGCGGCCAAAAGAATGGCACTGTCATGGTCGTCGAGGATGAGGACATCGTGCGCAACCTGGCGCGCAGGGTACTCGGCGACTACGGCTTTGACGTGCTCGAAGCAAGCAGAGGAGACGAGGCGCTGGCCCTATCCGAACTGCACAACGGTACGATCGACTTGCTGCTGACCGATGTCGTCATGCCCGAGATGAACGGCCCCGAACTCGCTCAGCACCTGAGCAAACAGCGCCCGGCTATGCGCACCATTTACATGTCCGGCTATACCCAAAGCGAGCTGCTGCGCCACGGAGTCGAAGAAGACAACGTTATCTTTCTACAAAAGCCTTTCAGTCCACAGGGTCTGATCGACAAAGTAAACACAACGCTGTCGACGTGAGATGCACGCAGCGCTCCGACTTTTCAACGCACGCGAGACAGTACATTGGACATAGACCATCTGCTGCGTGATATAGACCGCGATTCGCTGCTGGCCCAGTACGACGAAGCGGCGCAACAGCTGCTGCAGGTTGCGCACAGCGATGGCCACTTTGGCACGGGCGACGCCGTTGAATGGCCCGACGGCAGTCAACCAACGCTGGAATCTCTCCAGCGCCGTGCCCAACTCATCGCAACAATCCACGAGGGCGTTCCCGAACGCAGAGACCAGCGCTTAGCCGATGCCCACGCACAGTTTGCATCGGTGCGACCCGCATACCACGCTGCCAATCGCCTCTTTCTTAAACTGCAGGCGCAGTTCTGCGACGAGGGTCAGGGCGATGAACGCGACTTTCTCCAGCTCTACCACGACGTCTATTTGCAGGCACTCGGACGCGACGATCCCATTGAGCTAGACGAAGGGGAAAAAGCGCTAGTCAACCTGCGCGTTGCCCGCGTCCCGCTATCGCACGCCCATTCCGTAGCCGAAAAGATTGGCGTCTCTGAAGCAGACGAGCCGCGCTGGCAGCACCACTATACCGTTGAGCTAGACGGCAGCCAACACGCGGGTTCGCTGCGTCAGTTGCTGGAGTCCATTGCCGAAGCCGTCGTCGACTTTCTGGCCGCCGGCGAACTCTTGGCGATTCGCTACAATACGTTCAGTAACTTTATCTGGCTGGGTATCTCCTGCTGGAAAGCCATTACCGACGTGGAGTTATTTTTAGCCCAGCGCGATGCGTTGCCAACGGCCGCTACCAACCCCTTGGCAAAGTCCGTGCTGCTGGGTAAGGCCATGCTGCTGCAATTCCTACAGGCCCACTTGGAGGATCCGGCGCAAATCAAACCACGCGAGTACTGGTACGGTCAGGAATACAGCTATCTGACGCGCGACCTGATTGATCTAACGCGATCCATCGTGCGCGAAGCCAATATCCTGCAGGCGGATGCCGTGAGCTTACCGCCACTGCTGGGCGAAAGCATTAAAGGTCGTTTTCTCGAATACGACGACGTCGGATGTACGCGACAGCTGTCGAACTGGGGCCGACGCACGCGCCTGCTGCGATGGGCCCTGCTCTTTCGTCGCACCGGTAAGCGCAAAATGCAGCTGCTAAAAAACAACATGGAAGAGCAGGAGCGCCTGCGCCGTGCCTGGGAGCAAAACCGCGAGTGGGCGCACGAGTCGCTGAAGATCTTCGACATCCGCGTCGACATTCATATCGATTCGCTCTTCGCTCCCATTGCCCGCGATTTGGAGCTGGGATCCGGCAAGCACAAAATACTCTTTCTTCCCACGCATCAGAGCGTTTTTGACCATCCGGTAATGAACTACGTGCTCAACGACGAAGTCTTTATGAAGGCGCTCGGCTGGGAGGAACCTACCCCATGCACTATTCTGGCCCGCTCTCAGCTAACGGCCATGGGTAGCTTGACGATTTTCGGGCGCACCTTTACGCCGATTGGCTTTACGCCAGAAGAAGTCGATCGCATGATGGAAGACGCCGATGGGCACGTCGTTATGTCGCGCTCAGCCGACACCGGCAGCCCCACGCAGCGCTTTGCCAAACTGCTCGAAAAACGACCCGGCGTAGTATATCCAGCCGGCACCACGTCATCCTACGCGCTGCAGTGCCTGCCCATGCAGCACGGACTCTTTGCCCACCTGCCGGCCGATCTGGTGCTAATTCCCCTGGCCTTTCGCGGCATCCACTCGCTGTGGCCCAAGTGTCCCAAAGGCAACCTGCACATCCACCCCGGCCGCGTTGAAGTAATCGTCGGCCCCCCCATCCTAGGCCCCACAACGCTGCTGCCGCGCAAACGCGCGCTGCGCACCCAGCTCGAACCGGCCACGCTCTTTCAGGCCGTGCATATCGCCGACCTCTACAACCCAGAGCCCATCTCCTGACGAGGGCACGACTTCTGCCCGACGCAAGCGCGGCACAGTGCAACCACGGCGCGCTCGACGGCAGAGCAGCTGTCCATAACACCCCATTAGCGGAGCGCACTCATGCTGAACGTAGCCCTCTGCGGCCTGCGCCGCGGCGCGGGCTTTGCCCGCGTATTCCCCCTGTTTGACGACTGTCGCCTCAGCGCACTCTGCGACGTAGATGAAGAGCGCCTGCAGCACGTTGCCACCAGCTATCCCGATGCACAGCGCTTTACTCGCTTTGAAGACCTGCTGGAAACGCGGCCCGATATCTGCGTCGTCGCCTCGCCCGTCGCCCTGCACGCCGAACAGAGCATCGCCGCGCTGGAGGCGGGCTGCCATGTTCTACAAGAGGTATTTCTCGCCGAAACGCTCGAGCAGTGTCGACAGCTATACGACGCCGTGCAGGCACATCCGCAGCAAAAGTTTATGCTCGCCGAAAATTGCTGCTACTGGCACTTTGTATCCGAGTGGAAGAAGATGTGGCAGGCGGGACAGCTGGGTGAGTTGGTGCACGGTGAAGCGGAATACGTGCACGACGTGCGCTCGCTGATGTCCGATGCGCAGGGGAAACCAACCTGGCGCGCGACGCTGCCGCCCATTCACTACCTGACGCACAGCTTGGGCCCGCTCCTGTGGATTAGCGGCACACGCGTGCGACGGGCCGTTGCCCTAGCCACGCCGTCGCGCCTGCAGCCCGGTCCCGACCACTACGACAGCGAGGTTGCGCTCTTTCAGACAGAGGAAGGCGCAACGCTCAAAGTGCTGACCTCGTTCCGCGTCGCGCGCGAGCCGGCCTTTCACTACTACTCGCTCTACGGAACGCGCGGCTGTTTGGAAAGCCAGCGACCGCCCGACGCGCTGCGCACCAACGCGTTTTTTGGCGACGGCACCGAGCAGCAGATGGTGCAACTAGCGCTCGGCCACAACGATCCCAACGCACCACGCGGCGCCGATGCCGGCGGGCACGGCACGGCGGAATACTATATGGTGCGCGATTTTTTAGAGAGCATACGCTGCGACCTGCCGCCGCCCATAGATATCGGGGCCGCGCTCGACATGTCCGTTCCAGGGCTCTGCGCCCATCAGAGCGCGCTGCAAAACGGCTCGCCCGTAGACATACCTACCTACTGGCACACATAAAAAAACCCGGGGCGTGGGAGGAGCGCCCCGGGGTGTCATATGGAATCGGTACTATGTCCTTGGGTGTAGTGTATTTTTCGGGCAACGGCCGGTTTCGTGTGCTCGCGTCGAGGCCGCCACCCCTTCAGCTAAGACGCTTGTATCTCCTCCAGACCAAGCGCCGGTGCGAGCGGCAAGTAAGGTAAATTCCTCCAGGATGATACCGCGCCATTGAGCGCGAATCTCACCGCGTGTGCTGCGTTTCCTCTCGAAGAGCATATGCGCTCTTTGTATCACTTAATACTAAGTATCGGCAAGTAGACGGCGATCTTGAGCATTTTTATGGAGCCGCTTCCGGCCGCGGCGCGCACGACCTATTCCCGCGCTTGATCCAGTGAGCTGCTAGCGCAAGCCCGCATTTGTTTGCCGCCGCGTTTTCGCCACCTTATACTCTCGGCGCACGCCCCTTAAAAGTGGCCAAGCCCTCAGCGGCGAGCAGCCATTCGGGATCGAATACGCGTTTGTTGCCAGCCCACTGCTATACGTGAGGAAGAAATGCCCATGCGCACGCGCCGTTTGGGAAGGACTGAACTGCAGGTGAGTGAACTCTCGCTCGGAGGACTCTTCGTCTCCTCCGTCGGCGGCGCCTTTGAACAGGGCCGCCAGGCCATCCTACGCGCCTTTGACGCCGGCATCAACTACGTCGATACCGCTCCGTCATATGCCAATAGCGAGGAAGTGCTGGGCCAGGTGCTGCCCGACGTGAAGGCGCCCTTTATCCTTTCTACAAAGCTCGGCGGCCGACCGGACCCCTTTGAACCGCAGAATGCCGATCATCTATATCACTCCGTCGAAGAGAGTCTACGCCTGCTCGGGCGCACGCACATCGACGTGCTCTTTGTGCACGAACCCGAGCGACCGGGTCAGTTCGACTGGTGGAGTGACAGCGAGCGCTACACCGGCCCCGTGCTCGACGTGCTCGATACACTCAAAGAGAAGGGCCTAGTGCGCTATACGGGTCTGGGCGGCACTACCGCCTATGCCATGGTGCCCATTATGGAAACGGGGCGCTTCGACGTAGTGCTGACCGCCTTTAACTACAGCCTGCTGTGGCGCGAAGCGGAGATCGCCATCCTGCCAACGGCTAAAAAGCTCGATATGGGCGTGGTTATCGGCTCGCCGCTGCAGCAGGGCGTGCTCGCGCGCCGACACGACGCCGAGGTGCAGCGGAATCCGCACTGGCTCAGCCCACCGCGGCGCCAGCAGTTGCTCGACCTATACGCCCTGCTGGACGAAAGCGGCATCAGCCTGCCGGAAATGGCGCTGCGCTTCGTGCTGTCCAATCCGGATATTTCCTGCACCCTCATGGGCGCGCGTTCGGCCGAGGAAGTCGACCTCAACGTCGACGCTTGCCAGCGCGGCCCCCTGCCCGACGCCGTGCTGCAGCGCATCGACGAAATTGCCGCACAGGTGCCCTTCAGGCCCTTTGAAGAACCGGCCTGCCTACCGCTGGGCCGCGCGCCCCGACCGCTAGGTCGAGTGGGTTGAGCCGCGCCCGGTCACATATTGGTCAGCCAGCGTCCCTGTTCCGTTGTCAGCACGTAGATAACCCCCCACACGCCCGACGCGGACACTTCCCCGAGGATCAGACCGAGAAAAAAGGGCTTCATATTCTGGAAGAGCGTAACGCCGCCAAAGCGCACAATGGCTCCTTTCACCAGCCAGCCGATCAGCGCCGAAAACCAGATCTGGCTGGTTAACCAGCCGACGGCAATAGCAAAGCCAATGGGGTGAAAGGGCCACCAGTGCCAGCGGTGCTGGGCCCACATCAGAAACCCCTCGCATACCGCCCCGATGCCCTTGAAGAGCCAGCCGCGCATATCGGCATCGGGCATGTTGACCATGGTGGGTCCGATGTAGGGCCAACCGTGCGCGCCGGCCCAGTTGATCAACGACAGGTTGATGGCGCCGTAGGTATAGGCCAGCTTGAGCGTCATATAGGCTGCGCCCAGCAGCGAACACACCAGCGCCAGCATCAGACCCCAGAACAGCCGCGTCTTCGAGCCGGGTATTAATTCGGCCAATTTGAGGCCGTTGGATGCAGCCACCATCGGCGAGGTGCGCGATTCGCCCTGCCATATAAACGTGAAATTGAGCGCGACCAGTCCTTTGGCACCCAGCACCGAAGTACCCAACCCAGAAATAATGAAGTAGGCCGGAACGATTGGACTGCGCGCCGTCGCCACGCCGCTGGCGGCCACCACGCGCGCGACGAGAATAAAGAATATCAGGCTGACGACGATCAGCACCGGCAGCACGACGATCGGCACGCCCGAGCGCCACAGCCAAACGGCGACAAAGAGCAGGCTGCCGAAGAACAGCCACAGAGCGGTACGGTAGCGCAGCAACTCCTCGCTGTCGTCGACACCTCCCCGTGGGTCCCACAGCTTTTGCACGACTTCTCTCAGGTGGACGCGCGCGCTCCACAGCCCGTAGAGCACCAGCACGATGACTGCGCCGGTAGCCTGGTGCGTCAGATCGGCCGGCTGCGAATACTCATAGGCGCTCAGTCGTTCCGTGCTGGCGATGCCAAGCGTAGTGAAGACCCCTTCCTGCACTTTGGATAGCACGTAGAAAAACCAAATGCTAAAGGTGATCTCGAGATTGACCAGATAGAAAAAGCCGACCCAGGCCAGGTTGAGCGCGATGGGCAAGTGCAGCGTCTCGTTAAACAGCGAAAAGCGCCCGCTGGGACTATACTGCGGCACAATGGGCCAATAGTGATTGAGGGCATTGAGGCTGAGCAACGTAAAGGGCACAAAGAATCCCAGCCACATAGTGCCGCTCTTAAAAAAGGGCGCCAGCAACGCATCTCCATCCCTTTCAATCATGTTCTGCGGCAGCTGCACCATCGGATAGGCCAGGCGTTCGTGCACCGACCACTGGCGATGCAGAATGGCACTCAGGCAGATCAACATAAGGCTCATCGCCACGATTAGCGCCAGCCACCAGCCCATCGGCTCAACCCACACACCCCATGGAATCGCCGCGCCTTCAGGCAGGCCTTCGTAGTAGTCCTTGATCGCCTGAAAATCCTGCGGCACCATCCACGCAGGTATAAAATCATAGAACAGTTCGGCGTAGTTGTTTTCGGGCGTGGCGTAGTAGAAGGGATATACCAGCGTGCCAATAAGGAAAAACATAAGGCCCCACGTCGGCACGGTGACGGACATTAACAGCATGCAGTAAATCATCACCAGGTCGGCTTTGCTCAGCTCGAAGTTGCGGCTGACCAACCCAACAATGGCGTTGACAACAAACGTCAGTATGAAAAAAAAGAAGAGCGCACCCGGCGACGAGGGGTTGAAACCGATCCAGTAGTAGTTGAAGACAATCCCATAGGGAGCGATCAGACCAATAGCCAGCGAGAGCACAACGCCCAGCGAGAGGCCGCGCATGCTAAAGGGCGACCTCCGAAAAGCGGTATGGTCTTCGTGTTTGGTCATAGTCTCATTCCAATAATGGCCGGTGTGCTACACACGATACTGGCATTATGCAAAAGAGCGGTCAAGTATTTTCCCACCGGCTGTGTTGACAGCACCGCACGGCTTCTCACATACTCTGGCCTGCAAACGGAGATAGACGGCGATATCAAAGCTACCGCACCTGACGCCTCTGCGCAGCGCGCGCAGACCGTGCGCAATACGGCGGGCACTGCCGCAATGAGTAAAAAGAAAGAGGCAATATGGAACAGTATGAGCTAACGCCCGACGCATTTAGCCTGCGTGGACAGGTAGCGCTAATTACGGGCGGGGGCACCGGCATTGGACTGGCCATCGCCCACGCGTTTATCGCACAGGGTGCGCGCGTCATGATCAGCGGTCGACGCGAAGACGTGCTGCAGCAGGCCTGCCAACAGCTGGGCACCAGCGCGGCGTACTGCGTGCACGACGTCACTGCCACGGAGCGAGCTTCCGAGCTGATCGACGCAGTCGAAGAGGCGCTGGGCCCCCTTACGGCGCTGATCAACAACGCGGGCAACCAGGTGCGCGGGCCCGCCGAAGAGCTGACGAACGACGGCCTACAGCAGGTCATGGATGTGCACGTCAACGGCGCCTTTGCGCTGAGCCGCGAAGCCGCACAGCGCATGCTCGACGGCCGCGGCGGCTCTATTCTCTTTATCGCCTCGATGGCTTCGCTGATGGGCATACCCTACGTATTGCCCTACGCAGCGGCCAAATCGGCCCATCTGGGACTCATCCGCTCGCTGACGGCCGAATGGTCGGGACGCGGCGTGCGCGTCAACGGCATTGCCCCGGGTTGGATAGAGACGGAAATGAGCCGCGAAGCCTTTGCCAAAGTTCCCGACCGCAAGGCCAAGGTGCTGGGGCGCACGCCCATGGACTGCCTGGGCCAGCCGCAAGATATCGGCTGGGCAGCAGCCTACCTCGCCTCGCCGGCAGCCAAGTTCATAACCGGTGTCTGCCTGCCCGTCGACGGGGGTGCGTCCATCGGCTTTTAATCGCTAGGCCCAAGCCCGCTCGTAGGCGGCGATAATTCGATCCATCATCGCATCTTTTTCCGCATCGACCTGCAGACGCCCCGGCTCGGCGTCAAACCAGGCAATGCACTCTTCGACGCCGCGCGCAAAAGGCGTCGTCGCCACGTAGTCCGGCACCAGCTCTTTGACCTTGCTATTGTCAAAGACCACGCTGCACGCCTTGTCGCCCAGCAGGCCGGCACCGGTCTGCGGATCAAAGTGGTTAATCAGGTCGGAAGGAATGTGCACCATCTGCGGATCGGCGCCGCAGGCCCGTCCAATCATGCCGTAAATTTGGTTCCACGTCAGCACCTCGTCGCTGGTTATTTGCAGCGCGTGGCCGATCGACTTAGGATGCGCTAGCAGGCCGACAAAAGCCTTGGCAAAGTCCGTGTTGTGCGTCATCACCCACAGCGACTCACCGTCGCCGTGCACGATGACCTGCTTGCCTGCGCGCATGCGCGCCACAACGGTGGCGCCGCCGCCAACCGCCGTCGGCAGCGAAGCCGGTCCGTAGGTGTGCGACGGGCGCACGATCGTCATCGGAAAACCCTTTTGCCTGTATTCGAGCATCAGCCGCTCTTCACAGGCGATCTTGTTGCGCGAGTACTGCCAGTAGGGGTTGGCTAGCGGCGTCCCTTCGCTAATGCGATGGTGGACGATGGGCTTCTGGTAGGCAGAGGCCGAGCTGATAAAGATGTACTGTCCAACGCGCTCGCTAAACAGCTCGATATCGCGCTCCAACTGTTCTTGGGTAAAGACAATCCAGTTCACGACGGAGTCGAATACATGGCCGGTTAAAAGGGACGCCACGCCGGCAGGGTCTCCGTTTATATCACCACGCAGCACGGTGACCCCCTCTGGCACCTCGACCGCGCGCTGCCCCCGGTTGAGCACGTACAGCTCAATGCCGCGCTCGGCCGCCAGCGCTGTGCACGCCGCGCTAATTGTTCCCGTGCCGCCAATAAACAAGACTTTCATCGCCTATCCCTTTCCAATAGCACTCCGTCTATGCGGAGTAGTTTATTCCTTTTCCACCATCTGCATGGCCGCACGCATATAGCCCAGCGCAAAGGCGCGGCCTTTCAGCCCATCGCTATCGCCGGCCACTTTTGGCGAGTGGTCGGGCGTCAGCACGCCGTCAAAACCCGCTTCTTTGTAGGCGCGCATAGCATCCAGCATGTCGACCTGACCATCGTCGATAAACACTTCGTCAAATGCGGGGACGCAGCCCCTGATATTGCGAAAGTGCACGTAAAAAATCTTGCCCTGGCCGGCAAAGCGACGTATTGCATCGAGGACCGAGTCGGGGCCCATTTCCGCCACAGTTCCCTGGCAAAACTCCAGGCCGCTGCACTCGCTGGGCACCAAGTCGATCAATTTTTGCATCGCATCGTGGCTGGTCAGCAGCCGCCCTACGCCGCGCAAGTATTCTACCGGCGGATCGTCCTGGTGGGCCGCCAGTTTAATTCCAACCCGCTCAGCAGTGGGCACCACGCCTTCCAAAAACCACTGCAGCCGCTTCCACATCTCATCGACGCTAACCGGTCCGCTCTCCGGCGGTGGCACGTCTTTAACCAACTCGTAATCAAAGCTCTTGATGCCCGCACCGCCGCGTCCGCCGCCGGATTGGTAGGCCCGCCAATGCCCCCAAACTTTGACAATGCTGAAGTAATAGCCCAAGACGGGAAATCCTGCGCGCGCCATATTCTCCAGCGTGCGGCAGACGTTTTCCAACTGCTTATGACGCCCCTCGCCGAAGTGCAGTATCTCATCCCAGTGGTCCTGCGGTAGGTTTTCAATACCGCCCAGCTGCAGTCCGTGTGCCTCGACCATCTTGGCCAAGCGCAGCAGCTCGTCAAATTCAAAGATGCCGCTATTGCCCAAGCGCGGGCCGTTGATAAATACGTGCGTTACGCCCAGCTGGCGCACAAAGCGCAGCCACTCGTCGTCAAAATTCTGTAGACTCGTGCCCAATCCTAGTTGCACCGATCCATCCTCCATTTTTCACGCGGTCTATAGCATTGTCATCGAGATGCGTTTAGACTATCTAAAAGAGCGGCTACCAGTCAAGCGAGGAGTGGCATGCAGATAGAGGTATGGCACGGCGCGCGCCAGCGCGTCGGACATCTGGGTAACGCCCAGGCGGATTTCAATCTAATGGGCCAGCTGAAAGACCACGAGTCGGTCGATCACTTGTATTATCGAGTTAACGGCGAAAACGCTGCGGTGCTGGGCATAGGCAGCGCGCCCAACGGCTTTGGCGACGGTCGGCGCCTCGCGCGCAGCGGCCATTTCAACGCCGACATCCCCATCGCCAACCTGTGCGACGGCGATAATCACATTGATGTGGTCGCTGTGAACGACAGCGGCGAAGAAACCACGGCGCGCGTCATTGTGGAGAAATACACCGGATCCCACCTACTCCCCTGCACTATCCGCTGGTCTGCCGTTGCAAACCCGCAGGACGTAGGCCAGTATGTAGACGGCCATTGGGCCATCGGCCCGCATGGCCTGCGCACACAGCACACCGGCTACGAGCGCATTTTTCTCCTTGGCAGCGACACCTGGGACGACTACCAGATTACCGTACCCGTTACCATACACGCCGTCGATCCGCTGCTCGGTCCCAACAGCGGCGACAACGGGCTGGGTCTCGTCCTGCGCTTTGCCGGACATGCCGCAAAGGACTACAGCAGTAATACGGTCGACCAGCCGCAGTGGAGATACCGGCCCTTTGGCGCCCTCGCCGGGCTGCGCTGGAAAGATGGACCCGATATGCCACCGCAAAAGCAGTTTTATCGCGGCGACGGCAACGAGCGTAAAAACTTCGGCGAATGTGCTGTGATGGAGGGTAAGACCTACGTATTCAAGGCCGCCTGCAAACGCATCGGACCGAGCGCAAGCACATACTGCTGCGCCGTGTGGCCGGCGGACGAAGACGAGCCGAGCGCGTGGGACTGGCAGGTCGAGCAGCAGGATGAACGCGCTTTACATGGGGGCGTCGCGCTACTGGCGCATCATGTCAACGCGTCGTTTGGGGATATCGAGATCGTGCGACTGGCCTAGCTCTTGCCGATGCCCTGTGCCTGAAAACCCAGCGCACGCAGCTTGTCCAGGTCCAGAATATTTCGTCCATCAAATACAAAGGCCGGCTTGAGCATTTCGTCGTAGACAGCACCAAAGTCCAATTCGGTAAACTCGTCCCACTCCGTTAGCACCGCTGCTGCATGCGCCCCGCGCATTGCCTCGTGCGGGTCAGTGCACACTTCGATTTGGCCGCCATACTCCAGCGCCTGTGCCAGTTCGGCGCGAATCTCTTCTTCGGGAACCTGCGGATCGTAAATAGCCAAGTGCGCCTGTTCCTGCAGCAGGTGGCGACACACATGGATGGAAGCCGACTCGCGCGTATCGTTGGTGTCTTTTTTAAAAGCGAACCCCAAAATAGCAATGCGCTTACCGGCTACCGTGTTGAATAGCGCGTCAATAATCCGCTTGGAAAAGCGCCCTTTCTGGTAGTCGTTCATATGGACGACCTGTTCCCAGTAAGACGCCACTTCCGGCAGGCCAAAGTGCTCGCACAGGTAGACTAAATTAAAGATGTCTTTCTGAAAGCAAGAGCCGCCAAAGCCCACGGAGCTTTTGAGAAATTTTGGGCCAATGCGGCTGTCGAGGCCAATGGCACGCGCGATTTCATCAACGTCGGCTCCGGTCGCCTCGCAGAGCGCAGAAATCGCGTTAATCGAAGAAATGCGCTGCGCCAAAAAGGCGTTGGCCGTCAGCTTGGACAGCTCTGACGACCACAGATTGGTAGTAATGATGCGCTCGCGCGGCACCCACTGCGCATAGACGCTGGCCAGCGTCTCTACCGCTGCCACGCCTTCCGGCGTGCGCTCTCCGCCGATAAGCACGCGATCGGGATTTTCCAAATCGCGCACCGCCGTGCCCTCCGCCAGAAATTCCGGATTGGACAGCACCTGCACGTTGCCGCGGCCCGGACGCGCTTCCATAATTGTCTTGACCGACTCGGCCGTGCGCACCGGCACCGTTGATTTCTCTACAATGATAGCATCGCCCTCCACCACGTCGGCAATGCGACGCGCACAGCTTTCGATATACTTCAGGTCGGCTGCACGGCCCGCGCCCATGCCGTACGTCTTGGTCGGCGTATTAACTGCGATAAAGATGATATCGGCTTCGCGTATACCCGCGTCTACGTCGGCGGAAAAAAACAGGTTGCGACCGCGCGCGCCGCGCACGATATCGTCTAACCCCGGCTCGAAGACCGGCAGCGCGTCCGACTCCCAGGCAGCAATGCGCTCGGCGTTGACATCGACGACTTTCACCGCTACGTCCGGACATTTGTGGGCAATCATCGCCATGGTTGGACCGCCTACATAGCCGGCTCCAATACAGCAAATTTTCAGCGATTCGCGTGTCAAAGAATGCACTCCGTCTGTTTTTATGAGGACGTAGATAAGCTAGTGGAGAGCCCGTGCAAAAGCAATAGGTCGCGCTCGCAGAGACTCGTGTTGCAGAACTCCGCTGTGGCTACTGCCGACTGTCCGCGCGTGCCTGGCGCTGCTCGTCAGCGCGCTCAACCCTATTGGCCACGACGATGCCCACTGCGACCAGCGCCACGCTGGCCCACAGCGCCGGCGATATTTCCTCTTGCAGCAGCCAGGCGCTCAGCAACACGCCAACGATGGGCGTGGCAAAGCTGAATACGCCCAGCCGACTGGCGCTGTGATGGCGGATGAGAAAGACCAACAGGATAAAGCACAGACCGGCTACGACGAATCCCTGATAGAGCACGGCACCCAGCACCGCCGCATTCATCTCGTAGTGCGCATCGCCCTCTACCCAGAAACTCCACAGAGCAAAGAGCGGCAGGCTGAGCGAGGCCTGCCAGAACAGCACCTGAAATGGGTGCAGGCCCTGCACTAGGCGCTTGATGACGACCTGGCGCAGGCCCAGCAACAGGCCGCTCGTAGCCACCATCAGATCGCCCAGCAAATAGTGCGTATCGGCCAGCGAAATGGATTCACCGAAAAGCAGGAAAACGCCGGAGAACGAAAAAACCAGGCCGATCGACTTGGCGAATGTGAGGCGATCGCCGGGCACAAAAAAATGGGAGAATAGCGTTAAGAAAAAGGGATATACGTTGATCAGCACGCCCGAACGACCGGCCGTCGTATACTGAGTGCCGGCGTTGAGCAGCCAGATCTGCACGGCAAAGAGCAACCCCAAACCGGCCAAGCCCTTCCACACCGCACGCGGCACGCGCACGGAAATGCCAAGAAAAAGCGCCCCGACCCAGACGGTCAGGGCGCCCAACACAAAGCGCAGCGCAGCCATCGCCGCCGGCGGCATGCCGGCCAGGCCAATCTTAATGGCCACCGAATTGCCGCCCCAAAGTGTGGCCATCAGCAGCGCCAGCGCGCCGGCGCGCACGCCGATGGCATCGTTGCGAATGGCGGATTCGCTCATATCCCCATCCGCTCAGACTCAGTCAATGCGCACGGATTTGATGTAGTCCATGTTGGGAAATGCTTCTTGCAAATAGGCATTGCCCTGTTCGGCGATGTAGCCCTGCGAAGCCTGCTCTCCGTACTCGGCATTGATCTTGTCGACTACGTCCATTCCCTCCGTCACTTCGCCAAATGGGGCAAAGCGCATGCCGTCCAAGTTCACGTTATTGCCCAGGTTGATAAACACCTGCGTCGTGCGGCTATTGGGGCGCGAAGTCGCGGCAAAGGTAATGCGGCCGCGCGTATTGCTCTCTTTGACCTGGTCGTCGAGAAACTGTGCATTGGCCCATTTCTTGGTAAGTTCCGGATCGCCGCTCATACCCCACTGCACGACGAATCCCGGCACTACGCGAAAAAAGCGCTGCTCGTTGTAAAAGCCATTCGTCACCAGGTTGTAAAAGCGATCGGCACCACGCGGCGCCCAGTCGCGATGGACGGTTACGACAAAATTGCCCGCCGTCGTCTCAAAGGTCACCGCGTACTCTTCCGGCCCCTCCGTTTTCATTTCGTCACTAGTCGGTTCCATCAACGCCTCCTCATTGAGTTCCACTCCGCCGTCGGAACCGCACCCTGACGCCATTAACAGCGCGCAGGACAGCACCACTAAACGCAGCATACATACCTCCTATATATATTTGAAAAATGCGCTATCACACATTCTTAACGGCCTGCATCAGCGCAGCGCGCGTCATACCAAAGTGGGCCCAGGTTTCCATATGGCCTTCGGATGGCGCAGTGCGCGGATCGGTGACACCCAAATGCGCCGCCCGAATCTTCGCGCTAGATGCCACGCCGGCCACCAATCCGGCAAAGCCGCGCACGCCCGTCTCCGCCGTGCCGATAAAGCCGTCTTCGATGGTCACCACGCCGCCCGGGTAGCGCCGCACCAACTTTTCCAAGCGACCTGCCGACAGGGGCAACCCGTTGACGATATGCACGTCGACGTTGCCCAACTTTTCTGCCGCTTCGCCGGCCAGAAACGCCGGCGCTCCCAGAGCCAGAATCGCTTTTTTTGCACCCTTATATTGGCGATAGGCCGTCACATCTTCCCAGGCATCAGTCGTTTCCCACAGCGGACCCGATCCGTCCTGCTTCGCCAAAATCGGCAGGTTGTCGCGCGGAATGCCGATAATATGCCCGCCGTAATGAGCGGCCAAATCGCAGGTGGCAATAAAGGCGGCGCGCGCATCGGCCGGCGCGTAAAAGCGATGTAAGTAGGGCAGGTAGGTCAGGCCGACGTTGATCCAGTCGAGCCCCCATCCCGAAAAGTGGTCGCGGCCCGTGCAGGCGCCCACGTGCGAGATGTGAAAAGCCACATTGAGCCCCTCGTTAACGCCGTTGAGATTGCGCTGGTAGCGCCACAGGTCAAAGCCCTCGCGCGCGATGCCTTCAAAAAAGGCGGCAAAGGTCGATACGACGTTGAGCTGTGGCTCGGAACCGCTCATCGCCAGCCCGTTGGTGACCAAGGTAGCCGCCTGCTCTTCGATGCTCATTTCAAACTGGTGGTCGCTGGCCAAAAACGAGCGCGCCTTGGCCAACTTAGTCGAAGGGTCTAGGTCACAGCTGACGACAAATACGCTGTCGGGATGCTGCTTGGCCACCAGCGCATAGCCGGCCTCGGATCCGGAGCGCGCGCTGTCGCTCTCGCCAACGCCCTTAAGCGCGATCGCCTTACGCGCTGCTTTCGACAGCGTCAGGTTGCGGCTGCCCGGAGCCGGCCGCGCTTTTGTCACCACTGCGCGTTTCGCGCGGCGCTGCAGAGCCGACAGGGCGCGACGCTGGTCCGCACTGGGCTTGAGCATGGGATTTTTCAGCACGCCTTCGACATCGCGTCCCTTCATATGGCCGTCGTGATGCCCTTTACCACCGGGCAGGTTGTTGACCAAGAAGATGCACTCCAGCATGGCCTCGATGTCGCCATAGCTCATTAACGAGCCGGGAATCCACACTTTCTTGCCGGTGTCGACACCCTGTTGCCCAGCAAAGGCGTCAACGGCCGCGCTGATGCCGTTGGCCTTGGCAAATTGGGCCAAGGTGGTCTCCTCGCCCGTTGGATAGATCATGCTCGGCCTGCCGCGCTGAGCCAGCGCATAGGCCTTGCGATAGGCCCGGTAGAGCGCAGCCATGTCGTGCAGCGATTTCACCTCGATAATCTCGATGCCCATCGCTGCCACCATGGGCCGCGGGTCTTTGTCGAGAATGCTCTCCGTGCTGCCCGACAGCTGGATGCCGTTCCGGTGCATCACAAACGTGATCGGCGCGCCGTGCACATCGGCCCCGTTAAAGCCGTTGAGCGCCTGACCCGACACGTAGCCGGCGTCGCCGCAGTGGCACACCACCCATGCGCCTTTACCGCGCTTGGCTTTCTTGCCCAGCGCCTGGCCGACGGCGACGGGGATCATCACCCCGAGGCGACCGCCGTTGAGCTGGGTGCCGCCCGGCAGCCAGGATACGTGGCCGGGCACGTCGAGGCTGCGGCGAAACGCATCGACCACGGCCTCCTCTCCGATGAAACCCAGCGCCGATAGCGCCGCATAATAGCCCACGCTGGTGTGGGCGTGCTCAATCGTATAATCGACCTGCTCGTAGTCGGTCACGGCCAGCGTCAGCAGCAGCGAGGGAATAAGCTCCAATCCACCGCCTAAGTGATCGACTTCGCCAATTTTGGCCAGCGAACCCAACGAGCGGATCGCCGTGTGCGCGGCGGCAATCTGCAGCCCACCTAACGCATCGACCTGCGCCTTGCTCAGCGCCTTGTCTTTGGCGATATCGACCTGCAGCGGCAGCACCTGCGAGCGCACGCGCTGGCCCAGATAACGGGCGTCTTTTAACAGCTTGTCGTTGCGCCGTTTCTGCCCGGCGAGTGCCGTGTCAATAGAGGCGGCCATAGGGAAACTCCCTCACTTTGATTGCTGGTGAAAATGGACGTAGAGAAGATAAAGGCAGCCATCGAGACGGGCAACGAAAACGGCGCTCCTGCACGCTCGTACGGTTAGCGACGCACGTTCAGCGCGGCCTAAACTGAACGACTAACTTTTCCGCCCACGCCTTGTTCGCATCAATGGTGCGTCCGGCATTGTGCGGCGTGTGCACCACATTATGGCGTCCCAGCAGCGGATCGCCTAGCGGCAGGGGCTCCACGTCCCACACGTCAGCAGCCAGGCTCAGCTCGTCAGCCAGCACGCGTCGACGAATAGCCTCCGTATCGCAAATCTTTGCGCGCGTCACCATAACCACTAAACAGCCCGTCGGCAGCGCGTCGATGTGTTCGGCGCGCACCAAGTTTTTCGTTGAATCGGTCAGCGGCACCATCGGCACGAAGACCTCCGCATCCTCTACCAGCTTTTCCAGATGGTACTCGCGCCGCGCGCCGGCTCGGTGAAAGCACGGTTCGCTGGCAAAGGGATCCCAGGCGGCTACATCCGCACCCATAAAAGAAGCAAAGCTGGCATAGCGGCTGGCGATATTGCCCGCGCCGACGATGCGCACGCGCTTATTGCTCAACGTGCCGCTGGTGAAGGAGGCGTCGTCGCCAAACTGGTGGCCGCGCGCACTCGGCAGGCCGTGCCCTCCCGGCGGATTGTAGTCCCACGGCTGCAGATCGGTCAGAATGGCATGGTGCAGCTGCGGAATGCGGCGCAAACCGCACAGCGTCAGCGCCAGGCCAAATTCGGAGACCGACTGCCCCCAAAAGCCCTCGGAGGGATGCTGGTATACGGCGACGCCGCGCTCTTGCAAATAGGCCCCGCAGGCTTCGTCGATCTGGGATCCGTAGGATCCCTGAAACGTCGCCTCTTCCAAGGCGGTAAACTGCTCCAAGCACGTGCGCGTCGCACGCGCGCCCAGACACGCCAAACGCTGGACGGAAGCCGCATCTTCCACGACATCGCCAATGGGGCGCTCGTCGTCGGGCGCCATGCGCACAAATTGCACCTCGCCCTGCGCTTTCCACAGCGCGCAAAAATGGTCTCCTGCAAAAGGCCACACGCCGTCAAATCCCGGCGTCACCACAATGGCACTGTTCATTATTCACCCTCCCAATAGCTAACGCAATCGCCGGTTTGATAGATGGCATCACCGGTTGCGCGCTTGGCAAAAACGTTGATTTTTCGCGAATTCGGATACTCACATACGTCGTGTGCCAGCTGTTCGCCCAGCGCCAGCAGCACGCACTCGCCGGATCCCTCGTTGATAAACGCATGCGCCCCCGACGGTCCAGGCGGGAAGGCAATGACGTCACCGGCGCGCACCGGCCAATCGCCGCGCGGCGTGCGCAGCGTGCACGTGCCCTCCACTGCGTAAAACATTTCTTCGCCAAAGTGGTGAAAGTGCAGCGGACAGATGCTCTCGCCCTGAGGCAGGCGCACGAATTGGTAGCCCAGTCGACGTCCACCAACAAGCGGGTCAATGTCCTTGGCCTGCCAGCTATATCCAGGGCGATCGATAGCCTCCAGCCACGGCAGCTCTTCGACGTTCACCTTATTGATGTAGATATCCTCGCGCCGTTCCAAGCACTCGAGCAGCTTTTCGCGCGCACCGTGCATAATTGAATGACCGTCGCCGACGAGTATGGCATCAAACGGCCGCGCCAAGACCTTGCGAAGGTCCAGTGCCGCACGCGGCGGATCGGCCAGCTTGTCGTTCATTAGCAGGCTAAGTCGACCCAGCGGCGCGCCCACCACCAAATCGCCAGCCAGAACCAGACGGCGAGCCGGCCAATAGAGCGCTATTTCTCCCGGGCTCTTGCCGTGGCGCAGGTGAATTGTCTCCAAGCCGGGAACAATCTCCTCGCCGTCTTCGACCATGCGGTCAACGTCGACCGAGAGGGCATCGGCATCGTCGCTGTGCACGACGACAGAGGCCCCCGTTCGCGCGCGGAAAAATGCCGCCTCGCGCTCGTGGTCGGCGTTTGTTAGCACAATCAAGACCGCGCCGCCCAGTCGGTCAAACTGGTGTAGATCGCTCTCGCTCATCGCCACCGGATCGATGAGCACATTGCCTTCTTCGCGCACCCACAGGTGGCCGTTAAAGTCGATTTGTCGCAGCTCGCTAAACACCGACCAGCAGAACATGTCTTCGTGAAGAATCTGCTTCATATCCGCTCCTTTCAATACAAAACCCCCCTGTGTGCAAACAGGAGGGCTTTGCCAGCGGGACCGCTGTTATGACGCTAGTGCACGAAGAAGGGCTGTGTCCAGGCGAAGGCCTCACCGTCACCCCAGCATTCAAAGCGCACATAGCGCGCCCCTTCGGGCACTTCAAATTCCATTTTGCGACCATCGACCGTGGCCAACCGCCGGCCGGTATCGCGCAGGGCGACGATGCGTGCGGCGTTTTCTGCTTCGATGACAACGCGGTGACCATCGACCTCGATGCGGGTAATCTCGACGCCCGTCGAGGCATAGAAACGCCCGCGCGCCAGCGCATCGACCACGCCTTCTGGCGTCTCGTCCTCGACATAGACCGCGTTCCACCCCAGGCCAACATCGCCGGTGGCCGCATGGCTATCGTCATTTGCATAGCCCCATAGGCGCCGTCCGGCACTCAGCAGCATATCCCAGCGGTTGGTTGCATAGGGACTGCCGTCGAGGCGACTGATCACGCCATTGTAAATTTCTAGTCCAACGTAATCCTGGCACGTGTCCATCATCTCTTGGGGACAGTGGCTAAAGCGCGATTGCCAGTTGGGGTGATTGAATAGAACAAAGCCGCCGTTGTCCTTGACCCCTTCGATGACGCGTTGGCGGTCGGCATGCGGTTCTACCAACCCACTGGCTCCCACGTGCAGCATGTGCGGGCCGTTTGCGGTAATCTCGTTGCCGGGAATCAGGATCATGCCCTGCGCGTCAAAATCGGCGTAGTCTTCCGCATCGGTGAGAATGTCGTGATCGGAAATCATCAAAAAGCCGTGGCCGCGACCGGCATAGTCGTCGATAACGGCCTGGTGATCGCGCTGGCCATCGCTGGCCGTGGTATGCGCGTGTAGGTTCCCCACCAACCAGCGCCCACCGCTCAAGTCCGCATAAGGGTGTTCAATCATCTGTCGCTCCTCTTTTGTCGCATCAAGATACGAGGGCGCCCGTTCACCGACAAGTCAGCGCATCGCGCGCCGCCGCCCGTTCTGGACCAGTAACACGCAGACGATAAGCGCCGCCGCTACACCAGCGATAATAAAAACGTGTTCTCGCATTAGATCGCCGGCCTGCTCGCCATAGCGCACGGCCAGATAGCCAACAATCGAGTAGCGCACGCAGCGCCCAAGCAGCACGGCGCAGACAAACGTGCCCAAGGGCATGCGGAATACGCCCGCGGAGACAATAAAGACTTTCATCGGGTAGGGGGGCGGCGCCAGAACGGAAAAGACCATCGCCCAAAATCCATAGCGGGCGATTTTTGCGCGCACGGCGTCGCGCCGCGACGCGTCAAACCGCCGGAGCACCATCTCACCGCCGCGCCGGCCCAAGTAGTACGGCACTAGGCAACCGATGGTCGACCCAAGCACAGCTAGGGGAACAATCAGGAGAAAATCCGCCAGCATTTGACGCGCGCTGAGCAGAACGACAATCACCCAATCCGGCCCACCGCCCGTGGGAATACCCGCTGAATCGATAAACGCCAGACCCAATAGACCGGGTGCACCAAGCTGACGCAAGATGGAAATGATGTGTTCGATGTATTGCACGATGGGCGAGCGCGTATTGACGCAGTAGAAAAGCCAAGCTATTTATAAGACTCTCACAACAGAATAAGAGCATTTCACTACCTTTTTGCCACTGCATACGCGGCGCGGCAAACGCCGCAGAAGGGACGTGCTCACCCATGGGCGAGAATGCGCCGACCCGCCAGCAAGCGCTCGACTTGCTGCTCCAGTATAACGAGAGCGAATCGCTGATCCATCACGGCAAAGCGGTAGAGGCCGCTATGCGCTATATGGCTCGCAAGGCCGGTGAAGATGAAGAGGAGTGGGGAACAATTGGTCTGATTCACGACCTCGATTACGAACGGTTCCCCGAACAGCACTGCCAGAAAACGGAAGAAATTCTGCGCGCCAACGGCTGGCCCGAACGCTATATTCGCGCCGTGTTATCACACGGTTGGGGCATCTGCACGGAAGTCGAGCCGCAGAGCCTGCTGGAAAAGACCCTCTACACAGTCGACGAGCTGAGCGGCTTTGTCACCGCCTGTGCGCTGGTGCGCCCATCTAAGAGCGTCGCTGACTTAGAAGTGAAATCCGTCAAGAAAAAATGGAAGCAGAAGAGCTTCGCCGCTGGCGTGCAGCGCGATATTGTAGAGCGCGGCGCCGAGATGCTCGGCGTACGCTTCGATGAAATAACCGCCGACGTCATCGCCGCGCTACGCGAGCGCAAAGACGAACTCGGCCTATAGGAGAATGGCTCATGGCCACCGATAAAATCGATGTTCTGCCGCTGTGCGATCCGCATTTCCACCTGTGGGACGTGCCCAATCGCCCCAACCCCAATCTGGGCAACGACAGTACCTACTTAGCGAGTGACTACCAGCGCGACATGGACCTCTTGCCGGCTCCCCTGCAGCGCGTATCCGGCCTGCACGTCGAGACCGTCGTCGGCCAGATGCCCGGCGGAGCGGCCATAGACACCGTCGACGAAACGCGCTGGGTCTGCCAGCAGCTGCAGCCGCTGGGCCAACCCTTTGGCATCGTCGCCTACGTCCACTTGGGACGCGACGCGCTAGAGGTCGAGCGCACCATAGCGCAGCATCGCGAGGTATCCGAAGGGCGCCTGCGCGGCGTGCGCATGATCCTCAACCACCACCCAGACCTGCCCGAACTGACCTGGCCGCAGGTGGAACACGGCGCGTTTTTCGCCCAACCAAACTTTCGCCGAGGCCTGGGCCTGCTGCAGCGAGACGAGCTGGCCTTTGACCTGTCCTGCCATCCACATCAGGTGGCCGACGCCGTGGCCGCACTGGGCGAAGTACCCGACCTGCGCGTCGCAATCAACCACCTAGGCTTCTTGCTGAGCGGCGGCGACGCAGAGCACCAAGCCCTGTGGCGCCAGAGCCTGCGCGCGCTGGCCGAACTGCCCAACACCTATATGAAGCTATCTATGTTGTGGTTTGGATGTAGCGACTATCACCGCGACCCGGCCAAAACGGCTTTTGTGCGCGATCGGGTGCGCGAGACCATTGACCTCTTTGGCGTTGAGCGCTGCATGTTTGCCAGCAACTATCCGGTCGACCGCTATAAAGACATCGACATTCCCACCCTATACGGTCATTTTCTCAGTTGGAGCGCCGAGTACTCGCGCGATGAGCAAATGGCTCTATTTCACGACACGGCCCTGCGTGCCTACGGTGCGCTATAATACGCGGAGCATACCTCTATGGTCAGCGACCTCGACACCTATCTATTTGACCTGCGCGGCTACGTCCTGCTCAAAGGTGCTCTCAGCTCAGTTGAGGTAGGCGAGCTCAATGCCGCCCTTGACGAAATACCGCGCATGAAGCCGGGCGAGTGGCACGGCTACGTGCACGCGCATTCCTATGGCACCAGCGACGGGCTTAACCTGCAGCAGATCTACGAGGGCGGCACGCCGTTTGAAAAGCTCATTGACCATCCATCGTGGTTCGACCATCTCAAGCTCTTTGTCGGCGGCGAGGGCTCCTTTGACTACCATCATGGCCCGCTCTTCATCGACGAAAATTTCGCCCACTTTCGCCAGCCCGGCGAAGCCATTGGCCTGCACTCGGGCGGCTACCCACCCATTCACCGCAACCAGTTCCGCTACCACGGCGGCCGCTTTATGTGCGGCCAGGTCAACGTGCTGATGGCACTGACCGATATCGCAAGCGGAGACGGCGGAACGATGATTATTCCCGGCAGCCACAAGTCTAACTTCAAACACCCGCACTTTGACCAGCACCGCATGAAGCCCGAGGGTGCCAGCGTCGACGGCATCGAGGGCGCCGTGGAAGTTCACATGGAAAAGGGCGACGCCATCGTCTTTGTCGACGGCCTGTCGCACGGCTCGGCCAAGCGCACCAACCCGGGCGAACGCCGCGTTATCATCTATCGCTACGGGCCTTCGTGGGGCAACTTTCGCCACGGCTACCAGCCGTCGCCCGAGCTACTGCAGCGCCTAACGCCCGAGCGACGCAAGATTGTGCAGCCCCTCGAACCGCTGCCGCGCACGCCGCAGCGAAAAGGAGCATAGCGCCACCTCTGTGCGCTCGGCACCCGCTGCCATGGAATCAACCACACACTTGGCCGTTGCCCGCGACCGGCCCTGTGCACCTTGCAATCGAGCGACACAACCGGTTGGCCAATGCCCAACCGAGCCGACGTTCGCACGGGAGACGATGGGGGTCCTATGAAAACGCTGTTTATTATGCTCGACTCGCTCAACCGGCACTATCTGCCCCTGTATGGCGGCAGCCAGGTGCAGACCCCTCATATCGATCGCCTTGCCGCGCGCGGTCTGACCTTTGACAACCACTTTTGCTGCTCCATGCCCTGCATGCCGGCTCGGCGGGACCTGTACACCGGGCACGTCAACTTTCTCGAGACCCCCTGGAGCCCGATCCAACCGTGGGATGACTGCCTGCAGCCCGAACTGCGCCGGCAGCGCGGCACCTACTCGCACATGATTACCGATCACTACCACTACTACCACGCCGGCGGCGAGTGCTACCACAACCAGTTTGACTCCTGGGAGTTTCAGCGCGGTCAGGAGGGCGATGTCTGGCGTCCACTAGTCGACATGCCCGAGCCGCCCCCCTTCCGCGGCCGCAACCGGCGCGCCTACTGGGCCAACCGGCATTTTATGGATACCGAGCGCGAAGAGGACTACTCGACGCCGCAGTGCTTTATGCGTGCCATCGAATTTCTCGAGCACAATCACGGTGCCGATAACTGGCACCTGCACTTGGAGTGTTTTGACCCACACGAACCCTTTGCCTGTCCGCAAAAATATCGCGCCATGTACGGCGACACTTGGGATGATAGCGCGCTGCACTTCGACTGGCCAGACTACGCACCCGTAGACCCTTCTGTCGAAGACGGCGCGGCCATCGACCACATTCGCGCCTGCTACGCAGGCACCCTGTCCATGGCCGACGCATGGCTCGGCAAACTCCTCGACACAATGGACGCATTTGACCTGTGGAAAGACACCGTCGTCGTGCTTAGCACAGACCACGGGCACCTGCTGGGCGAGCACGGCTACTGGGCAAAAAATTACATGTTCGACTACGGGGAACTCGCTCACATTCCCCTGATCGTATGCGCTCCCAATGTCGGTCCGCGACGCGTGCAGGCGCTGACCTCAACCATTGACCTAATGCCAACGTTTATGGAACTGCACGGCGGCGAGCTGCCGCCGCACGTGCACGGCCGCTCGCTGTGCCACTTGCTAGAGAGAGAAGCATCGCATCACGATGCCGTGCTCTACGGCTATTTCGGCAAGGACATCAACTTAACGGACGGGCACTATACCTACTGCAGGCAGGCCCTGCCCGACTCCGTCGTTCACCATCACACCGCCATGCCCGTCAGCTTTTCCAGCTTCCACGGGCGCGAACAGCTAGCCGGCGCCGAGCTAGGCCCCTTTCTGACGAGCGCGCACGGCGTGCCGCACTATCGCTTTTCCGTGCAGAGCACGCATCATCACAACGCACCCAACTTTAATCCCATTTACGACATGATAAGCGATCCGCTGCAGCAGCATCCCATTGCCGACAGCGCACTCGAAGCGCGCTTAGCAGCAAAGATGGCTGACCTGCTAGAGCGTTACGATGCGCCGCCCTGCCAGCGCCAGCGCATGGGACTGTAGCGGAGAGCGCGGATGTCTTCTCAGGATGGCGGGTATTACATCCGCCTGCAGTCACAGAGCCACATCTCCGCCACGCAGTGGCGCCAGTGGGCACACGTTTTTGGTCTCAACGCCGAAGACGTCGCCGATGTGTGGTATGAAATAGGCGACCCCATTTTCATTGCCACGCGCAGGCTGCCGCCGCTTTCCTCCATTCTTCAGCTGCGCGCCGAACGACTGCACATCGACATACTAGATTTCAAGGAAGAAATCGCCTCGCTCATTGCCGTGTTGCGCTTTTTAGAACGGCTAAACGACGATCAGCTGAGTCGGGGCAAGGTGGTGGGCCACCTATTTGCCTTCTATCACATGCACATCTACAACGGCACTGATGGCGTTTTTCCAGGACCACAGATCGACCAGTTTGTCGCCGACGTATGCAAGATGATCCTCGTCGTAAAAGTCCTCAACAAAGAAAACGTCGCACTGAGCGACGTGCTGAATATTGTCGTGCGCGGCGACTCATCGGTGGATAAAATCGTCCAGATCGGCGCACAGCATGTAAAGAGCCGGTCTTTTGCAAGAGCCGTGCGCGAGTGCTGGAATAGCCTGTCGGAACCAGAGGTACGCAACGCGCCGCCAGAGCAGGACGACGGCGTTGAAGCAGTGGAAGAAATAGAGCCGATGGACCGGTTTATGGTCGATTTTCGCATAGCGCTCGACGCCATATACACTGCGCGTGCATCGGAAGTGCAGCGCGAAGGGGCGGCCGTCGCGCTAAAAGTCCTCGACGAGCGCGCAGACATCATCAAGCACTTCGACCCGATCAACACGCCGATTCCTTCTTTTGAGGAAGCAGAGGAAATCGCTGCCGAGCGCGACCGCGCTATCGATAGTCAACGCGTGCTGCGCGTTCACAAACCTTCCACGCGCAGCACCGGCGGAGCAACCTATAGCCGAGCCCGTGCGCAGCGCGGAGTGCCGCAGGACAGCTATAGCTCAGCTGCCGATGAGCCGCTTGATGCAGACGAACCCAGTATAAGCGTGCGCAGCCACAACCCCTTGGACAGCGATGACAGCGATAATAGCGAAACGACCAGACCAAAAGTAGAAGACGATGCGGTGGAAGCGAGCGACGAGCCGCAGGATGGAGAAGACGCGGAGCCTGCGCGCACATTTCAGCTGGATCCCACCGATATTACACATGTTATTGGCGCTACCTCCGTCGCTGAATTCAACGAGAAGGCCCATCAGCTCGGCCAGCTCTTAAAAGCGGTAGAGCACGGCGACGAGCGCGTCTGGCGCCTTTTTGTCGATCCGTCGCGCCAAATCGAGGACTGCCCTGGTTTGGCGGCCGAACTGGCTACGGCCGACGCACCCGCCAACCAGAGCTTTCGCCTCATTCGCGGCACTGCGCAGTTTATCGGCCTCAAGAGCAGCCTGCACATTCCCGCTCAGCCGGCCAGAAACCGCAGCTTTAACGCCGTTCTTACCGGCATTATCAACCTAACGACTGCTGGCCATAAGACTCTGCAACCAACGGAGCGCCAGCTCGGACCACTGGAAATAGTATTTGACCACGCCTGTGCCTGTTTGTGGCGCTTGGAGACCCTGCGCTTAAACTACCTGCTGGGCCACCACTACCCGGACCAATACACACAGCAAATGGTCGAGCTACAGCGGCTCAAAAGCATTGGCGGCATAATGCACCTTGCCGATACCCAAGCGTTAGAAGCACCGCTCGCCCAGGCCGAAAGCGACACGCGCGCCCTGCTCGAAGCCTTTGGCAATGCCGCCTTCGTCAAGAAGGTCTTGGATGATGCATGCGGCTATGCAGAAGAATTGCGCGGCAGCGCACAGCTCGCGTCGCCGCAGGCGCTAGAAGCAGCCATTACCGACAGCCCGCTCGAATTTCTGGATATAGAAAGCGACGGCTGCGAAGTAGACAGCCTGCCCGAAGACCTGCTGGCATCCGAACAGTTTGGGCCCATTTTTCAGCGCGCCTGCACCTATATATGCCAGCGCGTCTGGTCCGTTTTACGCGAACGCCATCAGCCGCGCCAGGTCATCAAGAAATTGCAGACCTCGCTGCGTGCAGTGCTCTTTTCCTGCTTCACGATACAGCCGGAAAAGCGGCGCCATGCAGCGCGCCCGCGCCTATCTATATCCGTCGTGAGCGTTGGTGCCCTAAGCGGCCACAGTGCGCTCAGCGCCTACTATGTGCGCGTGGGGACAGACGGAAAGCTGCTCTATGTCGAAGGATACGAAGATGGCCAGTACTTGGATTTGCTCGAGCTGCGCGCGTTCGCGCAGATGCGCATGCAGGCCAACCATCAGCTAGGCGATGTGGAAGAAGGCGAGCCTCTCCAGACCGGGGAAAAGTATCTGCACACCGTCGGCCGCACGAGCCAATTATTTGCGGCCAGTCCCGAAGAGTTGCTTGCCAGCTGTGTTCATGACGACGATGGAAATACCCGAATTTTTCCGATTTTCCGACCGAGAGGGGGGCGATAAAAATATGGCCGTGCCCTATATCGGCATCGGCGGAAAGATTGCATATTGTGTGTTTGTGTATGCACTATGCACAACACATCTGATAGGAGTTGGTTTTCACGGCTATGTTCGAATTTAGCTTTAGCTATCAGAATGTCCTAGATGGACAGGGAATTGCGCTCGCTCTCACTGGTATGACCATCGTCTTTACCGTTCTGTCGATGGTCAGCGCATTTATCGCGGTCCTTCCACGCGCTCTCGTCATTATTAACCGCTACATCCCAGAAGTACACCACCACGCTCCGCCCAAGGCACGCGCCCAGCAGGGCGACGACGAGGAAGCCGCAGTTGCAGCTGCTGCCTATGCGCTGCACAGTCACACGGCGGGGCGCGCATGAGCATTCTGCTGGAGTTTTTAAAAACTACCGGCGTGGCAAATATATCCGCCGGCAACCTCACGATGATCGCCATCGGCATGATCTTCATTGGCCTGGCGATTCGCAAAGACTACGAACCACTGCTGCTCTTGCCCATTGGGTTTGGCTGTATCGTCGGCAATATTCCCCCGGTCGCCGGTATGTCGGTGGGTGTTTACGACGAAGGCAGCGTGCTCAACTACATATACTACGGCGTCAGCCAGGGCATTTTTCCTCCGCTGATCTTCTTGGGCATTGGCGCAATGACGGATTTCTCTACGATGCTGTCTAATCCGCGCCTCGTGCTCCTAGGCGCGGCGGCGCAGATGGGCATTTTTCTAACGCTGATCGGCGCACTCTACCTGGGCTTCACGCCCACCGAGTCCGGCGCCATAGGTATCATCGGTGGCGCCGATGGCCCGACAGCTATCTTTCTCTCTGCCAAGCTGGCACCGCACCTGCTCGGGGCCATAGCCATAGCCGCCTACTCTTATATGGCACTGGTACCGGTTATTCAACCCCCCATTATGAAGCTCCTCACTACGCGCCAAGAGCGCCTAATACGCATGAAGGCGCCGCGCGCCGTTTCCCAGCGCGAGAAAATCATCTTCCCCATTGCCGCTTTTCTGATCTGCGCCCTCATCGCCCCCGGAGCCATCGTACTAATCGGCATGCTGTTCTTCGGCAACCTACTCAAGGAAAGCGGCGTTACCGAACGCCTAGCCGACACCGCGCGTCACGCCCTAATCGATATCGTGACCATTTTGCTCGGATTCTCTGTAGGCTGCTCGACGCAGGCGCAGACCTTTCTAACGCCCAATTCGCTGCTCATCTTCGCCCTCGGCGCCACGTCGTTTGCCGTGGCTACAGCCTGCGGCGTGCTCTTCGCCAAGTTTATGAATCTGTTCCTAGAGGATAAAATTAACCCCCTCATTGGGGCCGCCGGCGTTTCGGCCGTGCCCGACTCGGCGCGGGTAGTACAGATGATCGGCCAGCAGGAAGATCCGCAGAACTTCCTGCTCATGCACGCGATGGCTCCCAACGTCGCCGGCGTCATAGGCTCGGCTGTCGCCGCGGGTATCCTATGGTCTGTGCTGGTTGGATAAGCGCGAAAAAAGGACGTGATACGTGACAAAGAAAAAAGTCCGCTTTATGTGCACTGCCTTCCGCGACGGCTTCCAATCCGTCTACGGAGCCCGCGTTTTCACGAAAGACTTTTTGCCCGCCCTAGAGGCGGCGCGCGACGCCGGCATTGACTATTTCGAAGCGGGCGGCGGTGCGCGCTTTCAATCGCTCTACTTTTACTGCAACGAAGATGCCTTCGCCATGATGGACGCCTTCCGCGCCACGGCAGGTGCCGATGCCAACCTGCAAACGCTGGCGCGCGGCGTGAACGTCGTTGGCCTAGAATCGCAGTCGAGCGACATCGTAAAAATGCATGCGGACCTGTTCAAAAAGCACGGCATCTCTACCATTCGCAATTTCGACGCGCTCAACGACGTCCATAATTTGATCTACTCCGGGCAGTGCATCGTCGACGCCGGACTGCACCACCAGGTCTGCGTCACTCTCATGGAGCTGCCGCCCGGCTGCGAGGGCGCACACGATGCCGACTTCTACGAGAACACCCTGCGCGCCATTCTCGACGCCGGTATTCCCTACGACTCCGTCTGCTTTAAAGACGCGTCGGGCACCGCCGTGCCGGCCAAAGTGCACGAGACGATTAAGCGCGCGCGCGCCATGCTGCCAGAGGGCACTTTAATTCACTTTCACACGCACGAGACAGCCGGCATCGGCGTAGTGTCAAACCAGGCCGCGCTCGATGCCGGCGCTGATGCCATCGACCTGTCTTTGGCTCCCTGCTCGGGTGGCACTTGCCAACCGGACGTCATCGTCATGTGGCACGCGCTGCGCGGCTCCGACTACGATCTCGACGTCGACATCGACAAAGTCCGCGATGCCGAAGAAGTGTTCAAAGAGTGCATGGCCGATTACTTCCTGCCGCCCGAAGCCGTTGCCGTCGAGCCGATGATTCCCTGGAGCCCAATGCCCGGCGGCGCGCTGACGGCCAACACGCAGATGCTGCGCGACAACGGCATCATGGAAAAGTACCCCGACATGATAAAGGCCATGCGCGAAGTCGTTGAAAAGGGTGGTTTTGGCACGTCGGTCACGCCAGTTTCGCAGTTCTACTTTCAGCAGGCCTTTAACAACGTGATGTTTGGTCCTTGGAAGCGCATTGCCGAACCCTACGGGCAAATGGTCTTGGGCTACTTTGGCAAGACGCCCGTGCCAGCCGACCCCGAAGTCGTCCGCATAGCAGCCGAGCAGCTCGGCTTGGAGCCGACTACACAGCCTCCGCTGGAACGCAACGACGCCGATCCAAACAAGGGCGTTGAGGCCGCGCGCCGACAGCTGCGCGATGTGGGGCTGGAAGAGACGGAAGAAAATATCTTTATCGTATCCACCTGTAAGGACAAGGGACTCGACTTTCTCCAGGGCAAAGGAGAGGTTGGCGTGCGCAAAGTGGAGCGAGCCGAAAGTACCGCCACCACCGCACCGACGGGCGGCCCAGCACACTACACGGTTCACGTCGACGGACGCGACTACAGCGTAGCCATCAGCGGCGAGACGGCTACGGTTAACGGGCGCAGCTACAGCGTATCAATGGGCGCAAAAAGCAACGGCACGGACGCAAACAGTACGGGCCAGACGAGCGGCGGCGCAGAAGTAAAAGCCGAAATGCCGGGCAAGGTTATTCGCCTATTGGCCCAGGTCGGCGACCGCGTTGAGAGCGGAGAGGGCATATTGGTGCTGGAAGCAATGAAAATGGAAGTGCAAATTACCGCACCTTTTGCTGGCACCATCACCGAAATTTCGGTAGCGGCGGGCAGTCAGGTCGCGGCCGGCGACGTGCTAGCCTGCTTGGATTAGGCAAAGGCGTTCAGGACGCCACATCCCCAACCCACACTTCGCTCTGACGGCCGTCGTCTTCGCGCAGCAGCATCTGGCCGGCCTCGCCAAAGCCCACAACGACACCCGTCCTGCGCTCCTCCCCGTCACCGACTTCCACATACTCGCCCACGTTTGCACAGCGCTGTATCCACGCCGCGCGCAGACCGAAAAATCCGCGCGCACGCCAGCGGCTAATCCAGCGCTCTATAGGCGGTAGGACAAAGCCCAACGTCTCCTGCACGTCGTATTCCTCACCCGTTTCCATGGCAATGGACGTAACCGGCCTACCGATGCTGTCCGCCTCTTCCCTGCGCATGTTTACATTGAGCCCGATGCCGACGACAACGGTATCGGCCGCGCAGCTCTCGGCGAGCACGCCGCAGATTTTGCGACGCTCAACTAGCAGGTCGTTGGGCCATTTTGTATGCACGGCTAGCCCCAGCGCTTCTAGCGCTTCGGCCACGCCTAACACCGAGGCCATGGGCAGCGACGCAATGTGCGGAAAGTCGATGGGACCGCGCAGCAAAAAAGAAAAGGTGAGGTCGCGCCCCGCTTGGGAAACCCAGCGCCGATCGGAGCGGCCCCGTCCAGCCGTTTGCTCGCGCGCAGCCAGCACAAAACCATCGGGCAACGCCGCGCCGCTGCGCACGCGCTCTATCAGCACGCTATTGGTTGACGTTAGCTGCTGGTGCCACTCGGGCGTCGTGCATTTCAAACTCACCGTCTCCTCATAGAACTGCCCGCGCAGATCTCATCCAGTTATTGCCACGGACGACTAGTATGCCACGGTAATAGCGCGAGCTACGCGCGCCGTCTGCGCGTTCGCTTCTACTTCCACTGTGCAGATGTAGAGACCGGGTGCAGCGGGCCGGCCGGCCGCATCGCGCCCGTCCCAACTATACTCGGCAACGCCGCGCCCGACGCCGCGCTCTAACTCTGCGATGCACGCACCGCTCAAATCGCAAATGCGCACGCGCGGCGAGCCCCCTTGCACATTTAGAACGGCAAAGCGAATAGCAATCCGGTCGTTGATACCATCGCCATTAGGCGTAAGCACCATCGGCGTGATATCTAAATCGTCGATGGTGGGCCCCAGCCCGACCAAGCCGGGCGTGAACACCACGTCGGCATGTCGCTCCAAGGGCGTAACAGCCTGCCAAATAGTGGGCTCGAGTTCGTGGCCCAAATGCACGGCAAACCGAGTCGCATTTTGCAGCACCCGCGCTACAAACTCAATGCGCAGCGAATCCGTCTTGACCGCACTGGGCAGCTGCACATAGAGCAGCGAATCGGCCTCGACATACACATCGGTCGGCTGCACGGGCGCCGAGCCAATAGAGAGCGCGATATCGGCGCGATCAACCGGGCCAGGCACGGCAATTCTAAGTCGATTAAAGCCGCGATCGTCTCCATCGCTTTGCGGCCACAGCACGTAGCTAAAGCGCACCGGCTGGTTGGCTTCAACCTGACGAGGCAGCAAGCGTCCCAGCGCTTCCTGAACCAACGCACCGCTGAAATGGACCGTCAGATGGCGCAGCACGGGCGCAACCTGCGGGTCATCGGTGGCGAGAATCGCCTCCAACTGCACGAGTCGGGCCGGCGTCCGCGACTTGAATGACTCGCCGGAGAACTGATACACATTGCTCCACTCGTCCCAGTCGTTCGAGACGACGAGAGCCGAGTCTATGGGACCGCGCAGAACGTTGGGCGTGCTGTTCCATGTGCGCTGCGTAACGACGTCTCCCTTGCGGTCGTAGAACGTATACTCCTCGCGCAGCGTATCGCCCGAGCGCGAGCGCAGCTGAATGCGCGTACCCAGCGGCAGTTCGGCACTCCAGCTAAGGTTGCTAATGGCCTTGGCGCGCCCGTCGCCGGCGATCTGTCCCAGGTCGATGTAGTCGGAGCGCAGCACGACTTCGGCCGGATGACCGGTCGCGTAAATCATAAACTCGTCTATGCTGCCTCCCCAGTCGACTTCGTCGAGGCTGTGAAAAATCAGATGGCGTATTTTGCGCGGACGGAACGCATAGAAGAAATGGTCGTAGTTGCCGACAATGCCGTCTTCGACTAAAAACGTCGACAGGCCGGCGTTTTCACCCTCGACTAGCAGGCGCTGGGCCGTGCTCAGCGCAAAGATAGAGCGCAGGGGGGAAAGAAACAGGCGATCGACCCAAAACTCGGCGCCCAGATCCACCTGCAACCACATGCCGCTGGCCCGCCAGCTATTGTCGACGATGGGCCCCCTGCGCAGCGAGACGCGCGTATCCATATCGCCGTCGATGGCATTGAATATGCTGCTGGCCCGCTCGCCGCCCTTGATGGTTCCGCCGCGGGCCAGCGTCCCCGGACCGATACTGCCCCCCATGCCGCGCACCTCAATTTCGGCCAGGGCCGCCTCCTCGCTCAGCGCACTCGCTTCGAGCCGCACATACTGAACCGGCAAGAAGTTTTTGAGCGGCTCGATGTCGACCTCTTCGTCCAGCACAATGAGCGTATCGGCCAACTCAAACGACAGCGGTATGCGTATCTCCGTCGCGCGGTTGGGCAGCGTCGTCTCGTATATTTGCTGGTGAATAAAGACGTCGTCGCTGCGCCCGCGAAAGCGGCTGCCCGCGCTGACGTAGACGTCGAACTGGCGGAATGGACGCGCCCCCGGCTGGTCGGGAAAGCGCAGCACCACTTCCTGCGCCAGCACCGCGCGGCCCAGGTCCACTTCTATGCGCCAATCGAGCAGGCCGTCGCGCGCACTCGGTTGCCAGTAGGTGCTCGCATCGCCATCGATCGCACGGGCCGCCGTAGCCGCACCCGAACCCACCTGCCAAATGCCGCCTCGCCGCACGCCGCGCTCCGAGGTCTGATGCTGGTACGAGCGCGCCGTAGCAACGGCCTCGATATAGCTGTCGTACTGCACCAAATGCAATGCCCCCTGTGCGTCGAATTCGATCAGCCCTTCGGGTAGGTTCCACGCGCGCCACGCCGCCGCGCCGTTAAAGCGCAGTTCCTCCGCATTGGCAGAGCTGAAGCACCAGAAAAAAATGGCGCTCAGCACAAGTCGTCCGAGGCGATTGGGCCATGGGTGCGTGTCGAAGTACGTCGAGTAATACATTCCGCACGATTGAGTGGGGTGGATGCTGTGGCGATAGGCACGAGCGCACTGAAACCGTTTGCACTGTACGTCGGCTATGCCGATCCGTCCTAATCACTCCGAAAAGGTGATTCTACACAAGGCACCGATCCCCCGTGCACAGGCACCTATTGCCTGCTGCTGGCCGAGCGGTATCTTTGAGTTTCCGACAACCCTTTTGCCAGCGCATCCCATGCCCCTTCTCAACCTGCGTCAGCTACACATCGCTTTTGGCGGCCCCCCTATCCTAGACCGTATTGACCTGCAGGTCGAACGCGCCGAGCGCGTCTGCCTAGTCGGGCGCAACGGCGAGGGCAAGTCCACCCTTATGAAACTGATCAGCGGAGAGATTCGCCCGGACGGCGGCGAGCTGGCGCTCGAACGCCAAGCGCGCGTTGCTCGTCTCGATCAGGACGTGCCCGACGGCACGGCAGGCTCGGTGCTCAGCATTGCACAGCAGGGACTGCGCCCCGGCGATCCACCGCACTGGGCCGATAGCGCGCTCACGCGGCTGCAGCTAGATCCACAGGCCGACTTTGCCCAGCTCTCCGGCGGTCTTAAGCGCCGCGTCCTGCTGGCCCGCGCTCTGACTTCCCATCCCGACCTGCTCCTGCTCGACGAGCCAACCAACCACCTCGACCTCGACTCCATTCTCTATCTGGAAGAATTTCTCCTGCGCTGGGAAGGCACTCTCATCTTCGTCAGCCACGACCGCGCCTTTGTCCGCCGCTTGGCCACGCGCATTGCCGAAATCGACCGCGGCCAGCTCTACTCGCATCCGGGTAGCTACGACGACTTTCTAAAAAACCGCGATGCGCGCTTGGTGCACGAAACGACGCAGGCCTCCGTTTTTGACGCACGCCTCAGCGAAGAAGAAAAGTGGGTGCGCCAGAGTATATCGGCGCGGCGCACGCGCAACGAGGGCCGCGTGCGCACGCTGAAGAAAATGCGCGAGGAACGCCAGCAGCGCCGCCTGCGCCAGGGCAATGCGCGCCTGCGCGTGCAGGAAGCCGAGCGCTCGGGCGACCTCGTTATTGAAGCCAAAGACCTCTACTTTGCCTACCTAGAAGGGCAGCCACAGGTCTGCGATCTCTCGCTCATCGTCGGACGCGGCGACAAAATAGGCGTAGTCGGCCCCAACGGCAGCGGCAAGACTACGCTGCTGCGCATGCTGCTGGGCCAGCTATCCCCCCAGCGCGGCAGCGTGCGCCACGGCACGCGCCTGCAGACGGCGCACTTCGACCAGCTGCGCGCCCAGCTCAACCTCGACGAGAGCGTCGCAGAAAACATCGCACCAGGCCAGGAATACCTCGACATCAACGGACAGCGCCGACACGTCTACGGATACCTGCAAGACTTTCTCTTTACGCCGGCGCGCGCGCGCACGCCGGTGGGCGCTCTTTCGGGCGGCGAACGCAATCGCCTCTTGCTGGCGCGCCTCTTTGCCAAACCGGCCAACTTGCTAGTGCTCGATGAGCCGACCAACGATCTAGATGCTGAAACGCTTGAACTGCTGGAGGAGCAGCTGGTCAACTACGGCGGCACGCTGCTAATGGTCAGCCACGATCGCGCATTTCTGGACAATGTGGTAACGAGCATACTCGTCTTTGAGGGAGACGGACGCATCGGCGAATATGCCGGAGGATACAGCGACTGGTTAGAGCGGCACCGGGCGACACGTGCCGAGCGTGCCGCTGAGACCAAGCCACCACCGCCGCAGCGCAGTCGTCAGCGCACGCGCAAGCTGAGCTTTAACGAGCAGCGCGAATTGGATGGGCTACCAGAAAAAATTGAAGCGCTGGAAGCAGAGCAAGCGGCACTGCACAAACAGATGGCCGACCCCGGATTTTACCAGCAAAGCGGCGGAGACGTGGCCGCCGCACAGGGACGCCTCGGCGAGGTAGAAGAAACCCTACAGCAGGCCTACACGCGCTGGGAAGCGCTGAGCGAAATCGCCGAGGGCTAGCGACCGATCTCAGCTATGCGCCACAACAGCAGCATGGCTGGATGCACCGCAAACCCCGGCGCGATTGCGCGCGCGCACGCGCAGGCGATTTGCGCCCTCGTGCAGCGCCCACTCAAAAGTGCCCTCGGGCAATACCTGCTCGGCGCCGTTGTCTACTCGTACCAAGAATGCCTCGAAGTGCGGCGTCTGCGTATCAATTTCTACCCGCAGCACTCCGCGCTGATCCGTTTCGCAGATAAAGAGCTCGCAGCCGTTGAGCGTCGGATTAAAGTCCTGCCAGCGATTGGTCTGTCCCTGGTACTCTTCCTTGCGCGGAAAGGGCTCGCTGTAATAGCAATAAAACTGGTCACTACCCCAGTTACTCGACAGGCGCCATGGAACTGGATGCGGACGGCTGGCAAAGTCGTTGCGCAGCGGCATTTGGATGTGGCCTTTGTACATCAGCAAATCCTCGCCTTCCACCTCGTCTTCGGAGCGCACCGAATAGGGGTGATCGCCCTCTCGGTAGGCGACGCGCACGCCGCTGAGCATGGCCTTGTTGGGCACGCGCCACTGCACGGGAAATGCCCACGTCGACGGTCCCGGCACCACCTCGCCGAGGCGCTGGCCAATTTCCACCAGACTGAGCGGAATGCCGCTGTCCGGATCGTAGATATAATAGTCGCGCGTGGCGTCCATAAAGACCCACTTGCCGAATTCGTTTGACCACACCTCAGCCACTTCGTGACCATAGGTGTGCTTGGTGGATATATTGACCCAGCGCGCCGGATAGCCCATGGCCGTGCAGGCAGCGACCAGCGCTAGGTTGCTAAATAGGCAGTGGCCGTCGCGGCGGCGCTTGCCGTAATCGCCGTTTAGGACGATCTGCCCAGCACCGTCGCGCTGCGCCTGGAGCAGGTCGGCATAGCGCCACGCGTACGGGTCGAGCGCACCCAGCGGCACCTGATAGGCCCAGCGCAGCAGGCACAGCTGAGCGGCAAACTCGCCCGGCGCATCGGCCACAACTCGATCCAGTTCAAAGTCTCTGCGCAGACTGGCCAGCGCGGCAAAGTCTTCATAGACGTAGTCGACCGACGAGCGCACGATGGGATTATGCTCTACGCTGCGCACCCGGTGGCGCAGCGATCCGCTCTGCGCCCTTTTTACTGCTGCGCTCTCGATTGAAACACCGAGCACGCGCGGCGACGCCAGTGGATTATCCGTGCTCAATTCGAGCTCAAACTGCGCATAGCGAGCGCCGTCGAAGCACAGCTCCAACCCCTCTGCCGCGACGTAATCAGACCAGTCCTCCGCTTCGGGCCGTGGACTGTCTCCAAAGCGCACGCGCGCGTGCGCCGTGCAGCCTTCCGGCTGTTCCACAGCCCAGCGCATACGGCTTTCGCGCACGTGAAGGAAATGCTTTACATCGCCCTCACCCGCTAGGTCGATGACCGGCGAAATGTAGGTTCCCGTGCGGGCGTAGCGCTGCAGGCTCAGGCGAATACAGTACTCACCGTCCAGCGCATCTTGCCATCCCAGATGCTCCCAATCCCACGTCGCGCCGCCGTCTCGGCTCTTGGCGCTGCGATTGGGGTGCTGCAACCGCGTCAGCGATCCGCGCTCGTACTCCGCGTCAGCAGCGACCATGATCTCCCAGCTCGCCTCCGGCGAATCGGTCCACAGTAGGATTTCGTTGCGCCCGGCACGCAGCGCACCGGGTGGTATGGGCACCACAAACCAATTGTCAAAGTGCGAGCCACCCCAGTCGCTGGTGTAGTACTGGCGCGCAAAGGGATACGCCCACTTGCTCGGAGGGCGCACGAGCTCCACGCCGTTTACGCGCAGGTAGAGCGACGCTGCGTTGTCGTCGCGCTCGATGCCGGCAAAAACCAGATGAGCAGCCACCGCGCGCGCATCGTCTAGCAACAAGTCTTTGCGCAGCACCACCCCGGCCTGCAGTTTTTCAAACCAGGCGCGGTCTTGCATCCCCTGTGGTTGACCAATGGCCGGCGCATCGTCTTCGACCAGTACGCGATCGTCCAGCGTTATAGCTTCTCCGTCAAAACGCACATTGCGCAATTGACCACGCGCTTCGAGAGCCGATGCATCCAACGTCAGAGAAACGGCCTTTTCGCGTTTCATTGATTACTCCTCTGCTCCGACTGTACGCCTTTTTTGGCTGCCAGTGCGCAGCTGTTATTCTTCTTCTATTCCTACCGCCCGCTCGGCCAATACGCATACAACTAATCCTACCAATACGCTCAGCGCACCCCACTTATACATAGCGGCCGCTCCTACTCGCTCGAGCAAAGCACCGCCAGCCAGCGCCGCCGCCGTTCCACCCAGGCCAAAGTTGACACCGCCAAACAGGCTCTGTGCCGTCGCTCCTGCGCCGGGTGGTGCGATGCGATTGGCCCACGACACGCCGGCCATCCACATCAGGGCAAAAGAGGGACCGTGCAGTAGCTGCACGCACAGCGCATGCCACGGCTCGGTGGCCAGCGCATAGGCCAGCAGGCGCAGCGCCGAGGCCAACAGGGCCGCCAGAAAGAGCGTGCGCGCTCCCCAGCGCCGCATGGCGCGTTCGGCCAGCGCAAACGCCACCAACTCGCTCACGGTCGCCATGCTCAGCGCCCAGCCCATCGCAGCGCGCGATGCACCTAACCCATCCATGTAGAGAAACAAGTAGTGATGGGCAAAACCCAAACCAACGCCGCCGGTAAAGGCCAAGAACAAAAACAAATGCCAGCGGCGATCGCTCAGAAGCTGTTTTATACCGCCTCGGAACGGACCTTCCGACAGGCGGGCGCGCACCGGTAAACAGGCCACAACCAGCAGACATAGCCCCATTAGCAGCCCGTATCCGCGAAATGCCCAGTCCAGATGGGAGCGCTCGACAATCCAACCGATAAGCGGTCCGGCCACGCCCCAACCTACCGCACCCCACATGCGCACCTTGCCATAGCGCGCGCGCCGAGCACCGAGCATTTCCAATACGGAGTGATCGACCAGCGGCACGATGGGCGACATGAAAAATGCCATGGCAAATACGAGGGGGATCAACCAGAAAAAGGCGCTCAGCGACGATAGCAGTTGCGACAAGCCAATCGAACCTACAATGGCCAGCAGCAAAACGGCCCTGTGCCGCCCCGTCGAGTCGGCCAGACCGCCCCACAGCGCGCCGCCGATCAGCACCATCGCCGACGGGATGCCGGCCAGCAAACCGATCTGGTCGCCGTTGAGACCAATCTGGTCGTAGTAGAGCGGCACAAAGGGAAACAGGCACGCTCCGGCGCCGTAGTAAAGCGCATAGAACGCCTTGGGCAAGCGCTCCGATGCGCCCCCACCGCCCTCTTCTCCAGCCGAAACCATCGCCACCGCTCCCTCGTATGCATGCGCTTTTCAGCAGGGCAAATATACGCGACGGTGCCTGCAGCAGAAATGCCTGTGGCAACGCCTTCCGCGTTTGGCCGCACCGTGCGCACGTGCATCGAGCATGCGCACGGTGCGCCATGTACGGATATGTGTATGGAAACGCGCACGCGCGACCAGCAACGAAAGGGTGGTGCGAGTTTAGGACTTTTGCTGCTGCACGTGCTCGAGGGTAAGCCGGAGTTCTTCGATGCGCAGTGGCTTGGTCAGCACACTGTTAAAACCCATGTCCAGAAACTGTTCTACGCGTTCCTGTTCGGCGTGGGCAGTAAAGGCAACTACCTGTAGACCGGGTGGTATATCAGAATTTTCGCGCACCCATCTGACCAGTTCAGTGCCATCGTGCTCCGGCATCTGAATATCGGTCAATACCAAATCAAATTCTTCGTTTTTTATTTTCTCGTAGCCTTCTAACGCACTGCTTGCCAGCACGAGTTCTACGTTTAGCTGTTTTGCCGTGGCCCGCATAAAAAACTGATTTATCTCCATATCCTCGACGTAGAGCACGCGCAGCCGCTCGGACAGGGCCAGATCCTGCGGCGCGCCGTCGCTCACCGCTGCTTCTGATTCTACCACCGGCAACGCTAGCGCAAACGAGAAGGTGCTACCTTCGCCCAGAACGCTGTGTACCTCGATGTGCGAATCCATCGCTTCCAACAGGCGTTTTACAATGCTGAGCCCCAAGCCGGTACCGCCGAATTTGCGACTGTAGCCTTCTGTGCTCTGGAAAAAGGGCTCACCGAGACGGCGGATCGTATCTTCGTCCATACCGATACCCGTATCGGCTATGGTGAATGTGCAGCGCGCGCCGTCGTCAGTGCTTTCTACCCGCACATCCAGCGCGACTTCTCCTTCGCGGGTGAACTTACAGGCATTGCCCACCAAATTGACGAGTATCTGTTCCAAACGCTGCGGATCGACGCGTACCCACAGTCCCTCACACTCGGCGTACTCGCTGCGCAGGCGAACCGCACTGGATTGAAAAAGTGGATTCACCACGCTCTCAAGACGCTGTAGTAGATCGATCATACTGGTAGATTTGGGATTCAGTTCAATCCCCTGACTGGCGAACTTTTGATAGTCCAGCAGGTCGTTTATCAGCGTCAGCAGCGACCGGGCAGCAACTAGGCCATTTCTCACGACTTCAATCGAATCGTCCGACTGGTTCGTCTCACCAGCGGTCTGAAGCTGTAGTTCGAGCGAGGAAATGATGCCGTGTAGCGGCGTGCGCAACTCGTGGCTGACAGAGGACAGGAAATGGTCCTTTGTCGACAGCGCCTCTTGTAGCTCGGCCGTCCTTTCTCTGACGCGCTCCTCCAGCGAGGCCATCAGTTCGTCGTTTCGACTTCGCTGTCCCTGCAAGCTGCTCTGCAGGTTGCGCAGCGAATCGTGCAGTTGGCCAATTTCATCTTCTCGAGGAGCTAGCTGGAGCGGCGAGTCCAGTCCACCCGCTCCCAGGGCGTCTGCCGCTACCGCGGCCCGGCGAATAGGCTGGACGACCGAGCGCGAAATCGTTCGATAGCTCCAGAACTGAACCAATAGAACAAACGCGAACGCCATGTATACCGGACTGTTCAGCTGTTGCGCTTGCTCCTCAAAGAGGGTGGCGTCATAGCCCACTAAAACGCGCCCGTTAAACAGGTCCGTTTCGATGGGATGACTGTGCATTAAATAGCGCTCAGCATCTACGGAAAATGTGGTGTCATCGGCCAGTTCACTGGGGTAGAGAGCGAAGAGTTCACTGCCGCCATCTTCTTCGACGTATATGGCGGCAAAGCTCACATTGGGATTTGATTCCAAGAGCCGGTTTATCATCGAAAGAGAAGAGAAATCTTCCTCTTCGATGGCAATCTCAACGCCGTTTGCTGCCGTTTGGCTAATGGCGCTGAGCTGTGCCGTAACGTCTTCGAGAAAATCGTCCTTCTGTTTTTGGGGGACTACATACAGCAGTGCAAACGCGATGAGGGAGAGTGCCGTGACATAGGGCACTACCAGCTTCAGCAGCAGAGACGACGAAAGCATAGCGGCGGGTGTACTATCGCATGCTATTGGGAAGTATCGAGGCGTGGTGACCGCGGCAGCGACTGACATGGGGTTGGCACCGCGTCGTAGAAAAGAGCACACGAACCGCGGTTCGATTGGACCAACTCGCACATCTCCTCGATGCTCTCGGCATACAGGGGTGGATTTCCTCGACCGCTGAATACGAGCCGAAGCCAGTGTCGCTGCAAGGGTGCGCCTTTGCCGGCAAAAAAATCTTTCCCCACTTGGTCAAAGAGAGGATGCTTCCGACTCGGCAACACGACGGTTAATATCGTCCCATCGGGCCAACTGCGCCGATCGCCGCGCATGATATCCGCAACGCGCACCGAATCGGGTAGCTGTTCGGCTTTAACATTGCCCACTAGGATGGGTCTGAGCTGTGGATCGTCTTCCGCAGCGACACCACTCGCACACAGCGCGATGGAACCCAGTGACGCATACAGCATGCGCTTTAGGCGCGCAAAATAGCTCATGGGAACTAGATACCTACAGACAGCTGAAAAATCAGCACGTTGTGTGGGTCGTCTGCAGCGTCAGGCGTATCGCCCTCAACATGATCTGCATGGCCCCCCGTAGTATTCCGGTGTCGCTCTAACTGTGTCTTGAAGGTCATTCGAGCGTCCGGCATAAATGAAATGCCCAGCATGGTCTTCACCATGGAACGCGTCTGATCGTCTCCTTCCACTCTGTTTTTAGAGATCATATCCAGGCCAACGTACGGCGTCAGATGATCGTTCAGCTTGTATCCCAAGTACTGGTAGAGGGCGACCTTGCGCACATCGGGTGCGCCCGATTCCGTCTCGGAAAACTTGGCGGCGAATTCCGTCAGCCCAGAAAGTCGATCCCCTTCAAAGTTTACAGATACCGTATGTACCCGCATGAGCGGCGTTGCGTCGCGAATTCCATCCATGTGCAGTGCCGCACGAAATATCCAGTTGTTCCACGGATACGTCAGCGCGATGTTGAGAGACTGTACGCCATCGGGAAAAATCCGATCGCCGTGATCGTCGGACATCGAGT
>JAYPJE010000012.1:0-37232 GCA_038128265.1 Gemmatimonadota bacterium | reverse complement strand
TCATCGGACATCGAGTCGTCGCCGTGGTCGCTGGACATCGAACTATTTCCGTGACTATGGGATACCGCGCCGCTGCCCGAGCCCAAGAACACGTCATACTGTAAACCGGCCGCGCCAAGCTCTCCTCCAAGCCGCGCACCTATATCGTGCATGACAAAAAAGTTGTCGGAAAAAAATGCGGGGCGATCAAGGGTGGGAAAGAAAAGACGACCGTGGTGGAACCAATCATTCCAATAGTTGACAGGCGTGTGAATTTTACCGAACTCTGCCCAGTGACGCTCATTGATCTCGTAGCGAACAGCCAATCGCTCAAGCCTAAATTGATCTTCTCGATAGTAGAACGACTGCAGTGAGTGCTCGCTAAGCAGAGATATTCTGGACGTCAGCTTTCCCCGCGTAAAAATGGATGTCTCACCGAGCGACAGTCCATTCTGCTTCATACCGGCGTGTACGTCTTCGCCAAAGTGAGAAACTTGGCCGTTTACATATGAAAATATGCCCACATACCACTTATCCAGCGTCACGTCTAAAGCCACAGCTGGCGAAGCGAGCACACCGGACAGCAATGCAATACAAACTACAGCGTTGCCGCTAATTTTACAGATAAATGACATGGTGCCTCTCTCCGCGGTGCACGCATCCCGCTGTGTGGGCGTCAACTTCACAACTGCCAGATGGTCAAATGTGACGCGCTGGCCCTGCGACACAAGATAAGCTAATCTATTGGGCGTACGCGTGCGAATGCCGCGCAACCAGAGAGCATTCCACATACTGCACACGGGCAGAAATGCAAAAAAAGGAGATGTAAAAAATGGGCAATGCAAAAATGCACGTAGGGGTCCAAGGCATCGGCACCTCAAAAGTGGAGCTGCAGTTTCTCACGCGCCACGGCGTCACGCACATGGACGCCATGGTTGACAGCAACGACGCCGATACGCTTACCCGCCACAGGCAAGAAGCGGCGGACGAGGGCGTCAGCTTGGAGATGATCCACCACGATCCGGCGCGCAGTATCACGCTAGCGCAAGACCCCCAGCGCGATCGCGATATCGAAGAATACTGCAAGGTTATCGAAGCCGTCGGCAAGGCGGGCCTGCGCGGCATCAACTACAACTTTTGCGTCCTGTCTCACCAGCGCACGCCCAACACACCCGGGCGCGGTGGCAGCAGCTACAGCACCTTTGATATGGCAGAGTACGACAACGAGACGCTCAGCGAAGCCGGCGTAGTCAGCCGCGACGAGAGCTTCGATCGGGCTGGCTATTTTCTCGAGCGCGTCATCCCCGTCGCCGAAGCCAACAACGTACAGTTAGCCAGCCATCTCGACGACCCGCCGGCGCCTGTTCTGCGCGGCGTAGAGCGCTGGAACTGGCCGGTCTTCGACGGCCTCAAGCGCTTTTCTGAGCTGGTCGATAGCCCCAATCACGGCTTTAACTTTTGCTGTGGAGTAGCGTCAGAAGGCCTTGAAGACCCAGGCAAGGAGCTCTACGAAATCATCCGCTACTTCGGCGAGCGCAAGAAGATATTCAACATTCACTATCGCAACATTCGCGGCGGATTGCACAAATTTCAGGAAGTGTGGCCCGACGAGGGCGATCTCGATATGTACGAAATCGCGCGCGTGCTGCGCGACGTCGAATACCCCTATATGCTGATGCCCGACCACGCCCCCGGCCATCCCGACGATCAGGCACCCGAAGGCGTATCGGGCCGCGTGCGCCAAGCATGGGCCTTTCAATTCGGCTATATCATCGCGATGATCGAAGCGGTCAATAAAGGAGGCAATTGAGCGCGTGGCTCATTCCCGCCATCGGCGCGCTGCTGGTGTGGGGTGTGTGGGGCGCGTTGCCCAAACTCGCTTCGCGCCATCTCGATCCCAAGAGCATCCTCGTCTACGAAGCGCTCGGTGCGCTACTAGTGGGCTTGGCGGTGTTGGCCCGAATGGACTTTAAGCCGCAAGTACACTCGGCCGGTATTGCCCTATCCGTCGCCACGGGCGCCGCTGGGTTTATAGGCACGCTGCTCTTTCTGCACGCCATCAGCAAGGGTAAAGCGTCTGTCGTGGTAACGATAACGGCCCTCTATCCGCTGGTCGTCATCGCTATCTCACACGTTTTTCTCGGCGAGTACATCACGCTCAAGCAGGGCATCGGCGTGGCATTTGCCCTGGTCGCACTCGTGCTGCTGTCGTGAGAGGGTGCTGGTCATAGGCACTCTGCGCCGGACGCATCGTCGGCGAGACGGCGTCCGGCGCGGAGTCACCTACCAGCGATAGAATAGGCCGAAGTTGGGTATCGGTCGCACGGAGAAGCCCTCTGCGTCCGAGTCGACGTAAAGAGCGGCGGGAAAATCCAAATAGATTGCGAAGTTCTCTAAAAAGCGCACTTCCAAGCCAACGCCCGGCCCTAGCGCCAGCACGTTGCGCTCCGTAGTCTGATAGCCACAGGCATCTTTTGTCGGCTCTTCGGGAAACGGCACCCGACAGTCCCAGCGTTCATAGCGCTCGTAGTGGTGGTTGATTTTCATGCCCATCGAAGCAAAGGCGCGCCCCCGCTTGCCCTCGTTGAGCGTCTTGAACAGCGCCACGCCGGCAAAGAGTTCGCGCCGGTCGGGGGAAACGTAGGGAAAGCCCGACACCTGCCATCCCATTCCACTCGCATATTGGCGCGCATAGGAAAGCCCCATGCCGTGCGTAGAGCCCGCGACAAAGCCCACGCCGTGTCCGGCCTGTGCCTGAGCGCGTGTCGATGCCAAAGCGGTGAACGCCGCCAAATAAATCGTCCAGCGTTTGATTAAAACCGCGCAGCGAGCAGACATGTGTTACCTCCTAGTGGGTGGCAGCGCGACGCGCAACACCGTCGTCGAGTAGCAGACCGTATGCATCCTACTCGATAGACTGGCTACGCGCGCACGCGTTCCGTCGTCTCGTCTTCTACTTCGTTGGCGATGACGTAAAACACCAAGTCGTCCACATCGCTGGCATTGCGAATGCGATGCCGCGTGCCGGCCGGCTGCATAAAGCAAGCACCCTGGCCTACCTCCACTTCCTCGCCATCGCGCTCCACACGCGCCCGGCCTTCGACGACGATAAAAAACTCCCAGCGCTCCTTGTGTGCGTGCACCGGGCACGGCCGAGCGCCGGGCGGCACGCGCGTCAACTCGACATCAAACGGGTGAGGGGCATCACCGGTGTTACCCAGCGCAACAGAAAGGTGTTGGCGATAGCGCTCATAGGTCTGGTCCTGCCAGTGCCAAACCTGATGCTCTACCTCTACGTCGCCCTGGTTAACCATCCAATCAGCCATACGATTCCCCCTTATGCGTCACTTTTTTTCTATGCACTGCTCTTTTTACCCTCCAACGTCTGATACGGCTCCCAAGCCTCACCCAACTCGGACGCCCGGCGCTCCAGCTCGGTGCGCCAGCCGGCAAAAGCGCCCGACTTGATCTGGCGGACATCAAACGGCGCGTAGCGATCTTCGAGCGCATCGCCCAGTTTCTGCGTAGCGGCCCAGCGATCCCACGCCGTCTTCATCCATGCATGCGGCAGCGCATCGCGCACGGCCGGATCGAGCTGCCAGGCGCTGCGCGCATCGGCGACCTTGGGCGGTTCGTCCGACGGCCCTTTCCACTTGGACCAACCAATTGATAGCGTGTTGCGCTCGCGCTCGGGCACGGTATGACCCGTGTGAATATTGGACCCTATGCGTATGAGCGCCTCACCGGCGCGCAGACGCACGGCAACCTGATCGGGCAGCGGCCCTTCGCCGTCCCAGCTCGGCGTATAGGGCACGCCGGCGTCTTTCATTTTCTTGGGCAATAGAACATCGTGTTCAAAGGGCGTGCGCCAGCGATTGTGGCTGCCGGGAATCAGCTCGTGGCACTCGTCGTCGGTCAGCGCCAAAAACATGCTAACGCCGTTGCGTTCGTGCACGGCCTTGGCGTTGTTGGCGCGGATTTCTTCCCAGCGCGCGCGCTCGACCTCTTCGCTGTAGGCCTCTACGCCCTCCTCGCGCCTCTCCTGTGAAAAATAGGGCCGCCCATCGCCCCACCAGGTCACGTCGCGGTGCCAGCCGAGCTTGTGCTCGCTGCGGCGTGGATTGCACCACAGCAGCATGCCGCTCAGCGTCAGCTCTTCCGGGCCCAGTCCGCCGCACCACGAGTCGACAAAGTTGAGCATCTCGTCCGACCCGTGAAACTCGGCAAAGCTCGGCTCGCCAAGGGCCGGGTGAATAAGCCCGCGAATGGCCCACGGCTCGTCCTCTTTCGCCCGATGCACATAGCCCTTTGACAGGTCGACTTGGCTATAGCCCAATTCGGGCGCGCTGGCTTGCGTCAGGCGGCGGCCCGCCTCGCGCAGCACAGGTATCCACGGGCTATCGACAAAGTCGTTTACAATGACGAAGCTGTGCTCTTCCAAATAGGCCAAACGCTCGGGCGTAGCGCCGGGTGCGGCGTGTTCCGGATTAAAGTCGGCAAAGGCCGGGGCGCGATAGGGTTGGGCGGTCGATTCGGTCATGCGCTCACCTCGCAGTATGTAGGTTCTCGTTCGAAAAGCGGGTGGGTCTCTGTGCGCATGGCAACGCGTACCATGCGCGCAGCGAGTTGTGATATGAGTGCACACAGGGGCAACGGGGCGCGCACGTGCGCAGCGTGGCGGCTAATCTAAACCGGGGTCGCGCGGACTGTCAATGCGGCGAGAAAAGCGCGGTGCGCTCGCGTATTGGCGCCTGATTAGCGTGCATATAGTCGCCAGACCCCTAGCCCAATCGGCTGCGGCGGCCGTGCAGCGCGACCAAGGGAACGCGTCGTTTACTACCGCCGTGCGGAACGTGCCCTGACAGAAAGCGCGCTATTCCACATATTTACCGTAGCACATTTAAACCGCATGGGAGAAAATATGGTTTCGAGAAGGCGCTTTCTCAAAGCAGCTGCGGCCGTCACGGTGGGATTTGCCGGCCTGCAGCGCCACGCCCTATGGGCCGATACCTCAGCGGTGGAGCACGGCTACGGCCCCTTGCTGCCCGACCCAGAAGGCATCCTCGACCTGCCCAAGGGCTTTTCCTACCGCATCCTTTCGCGCACGGGAGACGCCATGGACGACGGTCTGTTGCTGCCCGGGGCACCCGATGCCATGGCGACGTTCGCCGGACCCAACGGCCGCACGCTGCTGGTGCGCAACCACGAGCTGACAGCGGGAGCCAAAGCAGCGGGAGCCTTTGGCGAGAACAACCAGTGGGTCGGCAAGGTGCCCAAAGAAGAATTCTACGACTGGGGCCGCGGCACAGATCCCGCTCTCGGCGGCACGACGACCGCAGTAATCGCCCCCAGCGGCGAGGTCGAACGACAGTTTCTAAGCCTGGCGGGCACCGTGCGCAACTGCGCCGGCGGCCCGACCCCGTGGGGTTCGTGGATCACCTGCGAAGAGTCCGTGCAGCTGGCTGACGAGCTGTACGAGCAGCACCACGGCTACAACTTCGAAGTGCCGGCGCGCAGTGAAATCGGCCGTGCACAGCCCGTGCCGCTGCGCGACATGGGGCGCTTTAACCACGAGGCGGTCGCCGTCGATCCACTGTCTGGCATCGTCTACGAGACGGAAGACCGCGGAGACGGCCTCATCTACCGGTATATACCAAACGAAAAGGGGCAGCTGGCCTCCGGCGGCCGCCTGCAGGCGCTGGTCGTGCAGGACGCACCCGGCCTAGATACGCGCAACTGGGAAGAACTCTTGGTGCAGCCCGGCCAGCCGATGTCGGTGCGCTGGATCGACATGGAAAACGTGCGCTCGCCCAAGGACGATTTGCGCCTGCGCGGCTTTGAGCAGGGCGCGGCGCGCTTTGCTCGCGGCGAGGGCATGTGGTACGGTCGCGAGGCCATCTACTTCGCCTGCACTAGCGGCGGCCCCAACCGCAAGGGCCAAGTCTGGCGCTACATGCCCAGCCCCGCCGAGGGAACGCCCGGCGAGGACCAGAAACCAGGCCAGCTGGAGCTCTTTGTCGAACCCAACGACGGCGGCATTGTCGACATGGCCGACAACCTAACCGTTTCTCCGTGGGGCGATGTGGTCCTATGCGAAGACGGACCCGAAGAGCAGTACCTGGTCGGCGTCACACCCGAGGGCCAATTTTATCAGCTGGCCCACAATGCCCATAACCACTCCGAGTTTGCGGGCTCCGTCTTTTCACCCGACGGTCAAACGCTCTACGTCAACATACAGAACCCGGGCATCACGCTGGCCGTGCGCGGCCCGTGGGTATGATCGCATAGGCGACCTGCTCAAAACCAATACCCTCCTATGTTGCGCGCACCGTTGGCCGCAGTCGCCGACCAACGGTGCGCGCGGCCTGCACGCAGTCCATATCGACGCGTTGACAATCACTAGTCGCACCTCTATCATCCCTGCGTTTGATTTCTGCCACAGGGAGCCTACCCCATGCCGCCCGCATACCAAACGCTCGCGCAGAGCGATATAGATCACTTTCTCGAAAAGGGCTACGTCGTCGTGCGCGGCTGCTTTGATCGCACCTTGGCCAACGAGTGGACCGACCTGGCGTTCAAACGCCTAGGCTACGACCCCAGCGACCCGGCCACGTGGAGCGAGCCCCGCGTGCACCTGCCGTCGATGAACCACGTATCCATTCGCCAGTTGGCCCCCCGAGCTTGGAGTGCGCTGTGCGATTTGGCCGGCGGCAGCGAGCGCATCGCCGGCGATGAGCCATCGTGGGGCGATGGCCTGATCTGCAACTTTAACCTGCGCGCCGACGAGCCGTGGCAGGCCCCCTCGCCCCAGTGCCCCGGCTGGCACAAAGACGGCGACTTTTTTCGCCACTTTCTCGACAGCCCCGAGCAGGGTTTATTGACCATTGTCATCTGGTCCGATATACAACCGCAGAGCGGCGGCACCTTTGTCGCCTGCGATTCGGTGCCCGTCGTCGCGCGCCATTTGCTGGCCCATCCCGAAGGCCTATTGCCCGGCCAGTTCGGCGGCCTGATCGACGCCTGCTCCGACTTTGTCGAACTTACTGGCCAGATCGGCGACGTGGCCATACTGCATCCCTTTGTCCTGCACGCCGCCTCAAACAACCCTTCGGGCCGCGCGCGCTTTATCACCAATCCGCCCATATCGCTAAAAGAGCCCATGAACTTTAACCGCGCCGATCCCGCCGATTTTTCGCCCGTCGAACGGGGCGTGCTGCGCGGCCTAGGCGTAGAGCGCCTCGACTTTCAAATCACCGGACAGCGCGAGCGGATCGTTCCCGAGCGCGTCAAACGCCAGCAAAAGATGCTTGAAGAACAGAAGGAGCGCCTGGCTACAGCGGCGCACTAGCCTGCGAGAACGCCTACTATGCCTACCTACAAAAACGCGCTCTTTCTCATCGCCGATGACTGGTCGCGCCTCGCTTCCTGCTACGGCAACGACGTCGTCAAAACACCGCGCATCGACGCCTTTGCCCGGCAGGGCGTCGTCTTTGACCACGCCTTCTGCACCTCGCCGTCGTGCGCCGTTAGCCGCGCCTGCATTCTGACCGGCCAGCACAGCCACACGCACGGTCAGTACGGTCACTGCCACGGCATACACGGCTTTCGCACTAGCGAGTCGATGACGTCGACTCCGCAAGCCCTGCGCGCGGCCGGGTTCGCCACGGCCTGCATCGGCAAAAAGCACGTCGAGCCGGCGTCGGTTTACCCGTTTGAGTTCGAACCCAAGGTCAATCCGCGCTCTCCGGCCGAACTGGCCGAAGCCGCACGCACCTTTCTGCGCGACAGCAGCGACCGCCCATTTTACCTGCACGTCGGTTTTGCCGATCCACACCGGGCCGGTCGCGGCTTTGCCAACGACCGGACGTGGCCCGGCGTCCCCGAGCAGGTCTACCGCCCGGAAGACGTCGTCGTTCCCGACTTCTTGCCCGACCTGCCGGAGGTGCGCGCCGACCTAGCCGACTACTACCAGGCCGTCTCGCGCTTTGACCACGGCATCGGTCTACTCTTGGACGTCCTCGACCAATCGGGCCGGGCCGACGAGACGCTGGTCATCGTCACCACCGACCACGCCATGCCCTTTCCCGGCGCCAAGGCCTCGTTTTTCGACAGCGGCCACCACTGTCCCTTTATCATTCGCACGCCCGACCTGCAGCGGCGCGGCATGCATCATCAGGCGCTTATCAACTGGACGAATATTCGGCCGACCGTGCAAGAATGGTGCGGCGTGCCCGCGCCCGACGACCTGCCCGCACAGTCTATCCTGCCCGTTCTCGAAGAGCCCGACGCGCCCGACTGGGACGAGACCTATTTCTCGCACTGCTTTCACGAGATCGTCGACTACAACCCCTACCGCGTGCTGCGCGGTCGCCGCTACAAATTCGCCCGCCACCTGTCGGCCGGTCTCGACACGGCCTTCCCCACCGACCTGTTTCGCTCGCGCACCTGGACGGCTGTGCGCGATACCAACGCGCCGCAGATGGGCCTGCGCGATACGCGCCACGTCATAGCGCGCGCGCCGGAGGAGCTCTACGACATCGTCGACGACCCGCAGGAAACGCGCAACCTAATCGACGATCCGGCTCATCGCGCCGTCGCCGAGCAGATGCGGCAGCAGCTGCTGGACTTCCGCCACCGAACCGGCGATCCATGGCTGGAAATCGACTTTCAGCAGGGCATGATTGCCGAGGTTGATGTGCGCTAAAATGCCTGCCAGCGGCTATTCGAAGCCGCTTTAAATAACACCGTTACTGGAGCGATAGATATGCATATGCGCCCATTGGGCAAGACGGGCCTGCGCGTCTCGGAAGTCGGCATGGGGTGCAATCGATTGGCCGAGGCACAAGCACCCGAGTCGCATTGGATTAACCTCGTGCGCGAAGCGGTCGACCTCGGAGTAACGATCTTCGATACGGCCGAAGCCTATCAGCAGGGAGGCAGCGAGGACATCTTGGGAAAGGCGTTGGGCAACGACAGCGGCGTCTATATTGCCAGTAAAGTGGGGGGCAGTTCGGGCAAGGACTTCTCAAAGGCGCGCGTGAAAGAAGCCTGCGAGGCGAGCTTGAAAAGGCTGCGACGCGACCGCATCGACCTCTATCAGCTGCACAGCCCCAGCCGCGATGACATGCAGCATTACGACTGGGTTTCGGGGCTACGAGAACTGCAGGAAGAGGGCAAGATTGGCGTGCGCGCCGTCGCCGTCAACAGCGCCGCCGACGGCGTGTGGCTGATCGAGCAGGACCTCGTCGAGGCGCTGCAGATCACCTACAACCTACTCGACACGTCGGCCGCAGAGGCGCTCTTGCCGCTGGCCGAGGCGCAGGGCGTCGCCCTGCTGTGCAGGCTGCCGCTGGCGCAGGGCATCCTCAGCGGTAAGTTCACCCCCGGCCAAGAGGTGGCCGACGATCACCGGGCCGCGCGCGCTGGCAAGAGCATGCAGGAACGCATCGCGCGCGCCGAAACGCTCAAGCCGCTCGGCGCTCAGTACGAAGGCGGATTGACGCGCCTAGCCCATCACTTTAGCCTGGGTGCCCGCGCGGTCTCCTGCACCATTCCCGGCGCGCGCACCCGCGCGCAGCTGCGCGAGAACGTCGCCTCCTCCAACGGCGGCGCCCTCAGCGCCGAGTGGCAGGCGCGCATTGCCCAAGTGCAAACAACCTGGGACTGAACCCGCTATCGGCCAGATCCCTGTCGCAGGGCCTCGTAGGAGGCAATGCCGCCGACTAAATCGTACACCTTTCTGCCGCGCTGCATCAGCAGGCTGGCAGCAATAGACGAGCGATAGCCGCCGGCACAGTAGACGACGATCGGCTGATCCGCAGGCACCTGATCGACCTCACCCCTCAGACGGTTGAGGGGAATATTTTGGCTGCCCGGTATGTGGGACCCTTCGCGTTCGGATGCCGTGCGCACATCGAGCACCCACAGCGCATCACCCGACCACTCGTCTAAGTCGCGGGCCGTTATCCGCGCCACGCGACCTAAGAGATCGGCCCGATCCTGCAGCGCCAACATGCCGTCCTGCAGATAGCCCAACACCCGGTCAAAGCCGATGCGCCCCAAGCGCATGGCCGCCTCCTGCTCGCTGCCGGGCGGCGCGATGACGACGATGGGGCGGTCGCTGTCCAGCACCGTGCCAGACCACGAAGCATAGCGCCCGTCAAGGGCGACGTTCACGCTGCCTCTGAGGTGGGCACCGGCAAAGTCCTCCGCCTCGCGCACGTCTAAGATCTGCGCACCGTCCGCCTGCTGGGCCAGCACTTCTTCCAGCGACAGGGCCCGGTAGTTGGCGGCCAGATTGTCGTCCAAGATAGCCCGCTCGCGCGCATTCATTTCGGCGTCGTAGCTAAAGTAGGCCGGTGCTTCGGGCTGGTCGGCCGTGACCATACCCACAAAGGCGTCGCGCGACATGTCCTGCAGCGCATAGTTGTAGCGCCGCTGGTTGCCCACGGTTGAAAACGTCTCCTCGCTGAGGCTGCGCCCGCACATCGAGCCGGCCCCGTGCGCCGGATAGACCAGCGTTTCGTCGACCACCTTGGGCAGCAGCTTGTCGTGCAGCGACTCGTAGAGCATGCTGGCCAAATCCTCGGCCTTCCAACCGACGGATGCGCCCAAGTCGGGGCGGCCCACGTCGCCGATAAAGAGGGTATCGCCGGTCAGCACGGCGTGCGGCTTGTCGGCGCTCTCCGCCAGGTCGTAGATCAGTATGCAAACGGATTCAGGCGTGTGACCGGGCGTCTCTATGGAGCGCAGCAGCACCTGGCCAAAGCGCACCTCGCTGCCGTCGCCCATCGGCGTAAACTCGTACTGCGCCTCGGCGCGCACGCCCAGGTAAATCTGGGCTCCCGTGCGTTCGCGCAGTTCCAAATGACCGGCGACAAAGTCGGCGTGGAAATGGGTGAGAAAGACGTGGCGTATCTGCAGTCCGTGCGCGTCGGCGTCGGCGAGGTACTGGTCTATATCGCGCTGGGGATCGATAACGGCAGCCGTGCCCGTTTCTTCGTCGCCTAATAGGTACGAGGCGTGGGCCAGGCACTCCAGATAGTATTGCTTGAGCAGCATGGGATCTCCTCCCTATTAATGCGGCAAGTGCGGGCGCAGCCACGCGTATAGGTACGCCCCGCAAAAGGCGCCCAAAAAAGAAAACGCCGCCCAGTATTCGCCGGCGCCTATTTGCGCGTAGATTGGTCCCGGGCAGGCACCGGTAACGACCCACCCCATGCCAAAGAGCACGCCGCCAATCACCACGCCCTTGTGGTAGGCTTTCCCGCGGATGGTCACCTCCCTGCCTTCTAACGTGCGCACACCCAGCTTCTGTATCAACAGAATGGATAGGGCACCAACGGCGACGGCCGAGCCAATGATTAAAAACATATGCGCTTCTTCAAAGCGAAACATCTTCTGAATGCGAAACCACGAAGCCACTTCCGACTTGGTCAATACGGCGCCGAAAACGCTTCCCGCCAATAGGGCAAAAACGAGATTCATCTTAGAGATCCTTTCCCGTACGGACTACGGTGCGGGCACAAATAGGTCGAACGCATTGATCGCGATCAGACCGCCAATGAAAAAGCATATCGTCGCCACTAGGCTGGGCCACTTTAAGCTCGATAGGCCCATTATGGAGTGGCCCGACGTGCAGCCATCGGCGTAGCGCGTGCCAAACCCCACCAGCAAACCGCCGATGAACAGCCTGAGACCGCCGCTCCACTGGCGGTAGTGGTCGGGCAACAGGCGCACAGCGGATTCACTTAGGTAGTGCGCTGCAATAAACGCGCCGCATATAACGCCCACGACGAAAGCCAAACTCCACAGCTCGCCGCGCCAGTCGTTGTCCCTCAGGTAGGCAATGCGCGTCTTGGGCGAGCAAATCGAACCCAAGTGGCGGAAGCTGCTCGATATGCCAAAGGGCTTTCCCACCAGCAGCAGCAGGGCCGGTACGGTGAGTCCTATGAGCGGCCCACCCACGTACCAGGGCCAGGGTTGCGTCAATAGTTCCATGCGTCTCCTATATGTGGTATGATGCCTGCTGTGGCCGATTGAGCGCTTCGACGGCCTCGTGCGTGCTCGCGTAAATGCGGCCGGCCTTGAGCCGGCGCGCAAATTCCGTTTTGGCGAAGCTGTCCATCACGGCCTCTTTCACTTCGGCCAAATGCATATCTACTCTCGCCGCAGCGAGCTCTTCGTTTAGTTGTTCCAGCGTTTCTAGCGCACTGGCGTCGACGTAGTTGACCGCACTGCACACCAGCACCAAATGGTCGACCTGCGGCCGTTCGGCCACTTCGTTGAGCAGCTGGCGCTCCAGCTGGTTGGCATTGGCAAAGTAGAGGCTCTCGTCGATGCGCAGGATGAGAATGGATGGATAGGTCCTCACCCGGTGATGCTCTACGCTGCGGAACAGCTCACCGTCGTCCAACCGGCCCAACTCGACCACGCGCGGCTTGCTCGTACGCCACAAAAAAAGCAGGAGCGAAGCCCCTACTCCGATGGCAATGCCGCGCTCTACGCCCAATACGAGCACCGCGGCAAAGGTCGCCACCAGCGAGGCCGCATCGGCTTTACTGTAGCGCCACATATACGAGGCGGTGCGCAGGTCGATAATATTGGCTGCCGCCACGGTGATAATCGCCGCCAGCGCCGCGCTCGGCAGATAGTAAAAGAGCGGCGTAAAATATAGCACGACTAGGGTCATGAGCAACGCCGTGATAATCGATGCCAATCCGGTGTTTGCGCCGGCGGCAAAGTTGACCAACGAGCGGCTCAGCCCACCCGTCACCACCACGCCGCCAGACAGAGCAGCGCTCAGGTTGGCCGCGCCCAGCCCAAAGAGCTCCCAATTCGCCTCGATGCGCTGGCGACGACGACTAGTCAGCGACTTGGCCACGGCAATGCTGCCAGTGAAGCTGACCAAGCTGATGGCCAGGGCCAGCGGGAATAGATCGCGCAGCACGTCCATGCGCAGCGTTGGCAATGCCATTGTGGGCAGCCCCTGCGGCAGCGTGCCGACGACGGCCACGCCGGCGCGCTCAGACCACTCCATGCTCCACACTGCAAACGCGACGATAACCACCAGCCCTAGCGGAGCGCCCTGCACGAGCGGTATGGCCAGCTTGTCGGCTACGCCTACGCCGCGCAGAAAGCGCTTGAACGGCCCCTTGCACAGCAGCAAAAACGCGATGCTGGCCAGTCCGATGCACGCGGTGTACCCATTGGCCTGCGGCCCCTGTTGAATCAGGTTCATCACCGATTGATAAAAGGCGTCCTGGCGCGGCAGCGGTATGCCCAATAGGTGGCGCAGCTGGTCGGCTATGATAATCAGCGCAGCCGCGCTGGTGTAGCCCGATATAACTGCGTGGCTGAGCAGGTCGGCCAGAAAGCCGAAGCGCAGCAGGCCCATAAACACCTTTATAAGGCCCACCAGCAGGGCCAGCGTTAGCGCCAATTCGACGTAGTGCGCACTGCCCGCTGCAGCCAGCGGCGCCAAGCCACTGGCCACCATGAGCGAAGTGACGGCCATCGGCCCAACCGACAGGGCGCGGCTGGTGCCCAGCAGAGCGTAGACGATCAGAGGCAATATACTGGAGTACAGGCCCGCCTCAGGGGGCAGACCGGCCAGCATGGCGTAGGCCATGCCCTGCGGTGCCAGCATAATGGCCACGACCAGACCCGCCGTGCAGTCGCCGGGCAGGTCATCGCGGCGATAGTGGAGTATCCAGTCGAGCGAGGGCAAATAGCGATGCGAAGGAGAGGCGGTCCGACTAGAGGTGTTCATGTTGATCGCTCGGGCGTATCCATGCGTTGAGACGGGAGGCGACCGCTGCGAGAGCGGACGCCAACAGCGCACGATATAAAATGCCATTGTGCTGCATTGGGCAAGTGTGCCGCTTATGCGCTGCCCATTCGAACGCCCGTCCAGCGCGCCGTTCATACGCTTCGTCCGCGCACCTGCGAAACGCCCATCCGGTCACGGACTCGTAGGGGAGCAGAATAAGGCGGGCGAACCGTTCATTCGGCTACCAGCCCACCGAGCGCGCGCTGGAGCAAATTCAAGGGGTCCGCGGCGCAAGAGGACGACGTCACGTGCGACGTCATTGGCGGTGTAGATCCGTAGAAATGGGCGATACAACCCGTCGAATGGGCCGATAATGCCCCGGCCCAAACCGCTCCATTGATACGGGTAGAAAATGGCCTATATTGTGCTCCGGTATTGGCCTTTCCGCGCGTCCACTCACTCTTCTCTAACAGCGATGCTGCTGCCGCAGCGCGACGCCCCTGCCGCTTCTGAAAAACCGGTCGACCTCGGGGCTATCGCGCCGCCATTACTTAGGGAGCTACATCATGCGTTTGCGCACCATCGGCACCGCCCACGTCTCCGGACTCTGCATCGGCGGCAACCCATTTTCCGGTTTTTCGCACCAAAGTCCCGAGCGCAATCGAGAAATGCTCGACTACCACACGCCCGAGCGCATTCACGAGGTTCTTCATACGGCCGAGGAGCACGGCATCAACACCTTTTTTGGCCGCACGGACGATCACGTATTTTCCGTTCTCAAAGACTATTGGAACGGCGGCGGACGCATTCAGTGGTTTGCCCAGGTATGCATTGAACGCGGCGATCCCGACGCCTGGCGCAGGTGGCTGGACGGCGCCGTCGAACTGGGCTGCACCGGAGCCTATATCCACGGGGGCGTGGTCGACAACTGGCACGCCAGCGAGCGCTGGGATCTCTTTGAAGAAGCGCAGCGGCGCATGGACGAAGCCGGCATTGTCAGCGGTTTTGCCGCTCACCAGCCGCGCGCCCAGGCGTGGATACGCGACCACCTGCAGACCGACTTCCACATGTGCTCGCACTACAACCCGACGGACCGCTCGCGCGATGCCCACCACAAGGGCGAAGGCGAGAAGTGGGAAGAGGAAGACCGCCGGGCGATGCTCGACGTCATTGCCACCCTCGCCCGCCCCGTCGTGCACTACAAGATCTTTGCCGGTGGCAACAGGCCCATTCTCGAGGCGTTTGAAACGCTGGGTAAGGCCATGCGCGAAGACGACGTGGCGCTGATCGGCGTGTTCCTCAAAGACGATCCCGATATGATCGCTAAAGACGTTGATCTATTCGACGAACACGTCGAGGGCGTATTGGCCTAAAGCGGGCTGAGGCAATGAACGAAGACCAGTACAGAAAGGGCATTGAGCAGTTTGCGCAGATGGTCGGGCGCAGCTCCATCGACGAACTGCGCGCGCGCTTTCAGGCGCTGTCTCCCGATTTCGAGCGCGCCGTTATGGGCTTTATCGGTGGCGAGGTGTGGTCGCGGCCCCAGCTCGACCTGCGCACGCGCAGCCTGTGCAGCATTGCCATCCTATCCGCACTGGGCCGGGTCAACGCACTCGATCTGAACGTGCGCATGGCCATCAACAACGGCGCGACGCGCGAAGAAATCGTCGAGGTCTTCTTTCAGGTGGCCATCTACGCCGGCTTTGCCGCCGCCTGGGACGGCCTGACGCGCGCCGATCAGGTCTTGCGCGCCATGGAGAGCGAATGAGCGCGGTCCCACAGCCACAGCCACTCGACTTGGACGGGGGTCTTCAGAGCCTCGGTTTTGACGCTTTTCGGCCCGGCCAGCGCGAGGCCATTGAAACGCTGTTACACGGTGGGCGCCTGCTGCTGGTCGCCCCCACCGGCGGCGGCAAAAGCCTGACTTACCAGCTGCCCGCCGCGCTGCTCGAAGGCACCACCCTCGTTGTCTCGCCGCTTATCTCGCTCATGCAGGACCAGGTCCTCGCGCTCGAGGCGCGCGGCGTGGCGGCAACCTACCTGGCCTCCACGCTGGATGCCGACGAACTGCGGCAGCGCATGCAGGCAGCCGCTGCCGGACGCTACAAGATCGTCTATGCCGCACCCGAGCGCCTCGTGCACAGCGGCTTCCGCGCCCTTCTACGCGAGCTCAACTGTCCCCTCGTAGCCATTGACGAAGCGCACTGCATCAGCGAGTGGGGTCACGACTTCCGCCCCGAGTATCTGCAAATCGGCGATTTGATTAGCAGTCTGCCGCAGGCGCGCGTGCTGGCCTGCACGGCCACGGCCACGCCCGTCGTGCGCGACGAGATTCTCGAGCGGCTCGGCCTGCCCGCCGACACACCGCAGCTGGTGCGCGGTTTTGCGCGTCCCAACCTGGCACTGCGCGTCGCCGAAGCACCCAGCCGCGCCGAGCGCACGCGCCGCATTAACGCGCTGCTGGCCGAATCACTAGGCAATCCCGGAGCTAGCGGGGGAACGGCCATTATCTACGCGCCGACGCGCAAGAGCTCCGAAGAGGAAGCAGAGCGGCTGAAGGGAGAGGGCTGGCGCTGCGCTGCCTATCACGCCGGTATGGAAGGCGAACAGCGCGACGCCGTGCAGCGCGCCTTTGCCGACGGCCAACTCGAAGTCGTGGTCGCAACCAACGCCTTTGGCATGGGCATTGACCGCAGCGACGTGCGCGCTATCGGCCACTTGGCCCCCCCCGGTTCTGTCGAAGCCTACTACCAGGAAGTCGGCCGCGCCGGCCGCGACGGCCAGGATGCCGTTTGCCTGCTGCTGATCGGCCCGAGCGATATGGCCCTGCGCCGCAAGCTGATCAACCTCGACGGCGAGGGCGATGCGGCACAGCACAAGTGGAATCTATTTCTCGAGCTCATGCGCTGGTCGGAGGGCGGCTCCTGTCGCCACGATGCCATTTTGCGCTACTTCGGCGACGAGGACGAAGTGCTGTCGGGCTGCGGCCGCTGCGACGTCTGCACGCACCTGGGCAGCGAAGACGCCAGCACACCGGAGGAAGTCAGCACCATCGTCCGCAAAGCGCTGTGCGCCGTGGCGCGTCTGCACGGCCTGTTTGGACTGCAGGCCGTAGCCAAGCTCCTGCATGGGACGCAGGACAAAAAGCTGGTGCGCGCGGGATTTAAAGAAACGCGCTCGTGGGGCATGCTCAGCGAGCACGACGAACGCTGGATCATACAGCTGCTGCGCCGCTGTGTAACGGCCGGATGGGTGGACTTTCACGGCGGCGATCGCCCGCTCGTCGTGCTCACCGAGGCCGGCAATGACGTCATTCACGAGCGGCGCCCCGCGCGCCTGCTGCTGCCACCGCGGCAGAGTACGGCCGCCGGCCTGCCGGTACATACGCGCCCAAAAAAGCGCCGCGTAGACCACAGCGCCGACTTGGAGGGAAACGATAGCGATCTCTTTGAAGAGCTGCGCCGCTATCGCATGGAGATAGCGCGCGAAGAGCACGTGCCTCCCTACGTAGTCGCGTCGGATCGCACCCTGCGCGATATCGCGCTGCTGCGGCCGTCCACGATCGATGAACTCAAGCTAGCGCACGGTATGGGACCGGCCAAAGCCGAACGATACGGCGACGGCTTGCTGCAGGTCGTGCGCCAGGCGACCTGAGCGGAGAAACGGCCATGGAACAGGTGCGCTGGGGCATTATCGGCTGTGGCGATGTCACCGAGGTAAAGAGCGGACCCGCGCTGCAAAAAGCCAGCGGCTCTGAGCTTATCGCCGTAATGCGGCGCAGTGCCGACAGGGCGCGCGATTATGCCGAGCGCCACAGCGTGCAGCGCTTCTATACCGATGCCGATGCCCTGATAGACGACCCCAATGTCAACGCCGTCTACATAGCGACTCCGCCTGATTCGCACGCCGACTACGCGGTGCGTGCGGCGCGCGCCGGCAAGCCCGTCTACGTGGAAAAGCCCATGGCGCGAACCCACGCAGAGTGCCTGCGCATGATCGAGGCCTGCGACAGGGCGCACGTGCCGCTCTTTGTCGCCTACTACCGCCGCGCGCTGCCCTACTTTCTCAAAGTCAAAGAGCTAGTGGAGAGCGATGCGATTGGAGCTGTGCGCTCCATTCACATCACGCTCCAGCAAAAGCCAATAGCGGTAGATCGTGCTCAGCTGCCCTGGCGCGTCGACCCCACCATTTCCGGCGGCGGCCTGTTCTTCGACCTGGCCTCCCATCAGCTCGACTTTCTCGACTTTCTCTTCGGACCCATCGAACGGGCCAGCGGCGCAGCGGCCAATCGCGCTGGGCTCTACGCGGCCGAGGACACCGTCAGTGCCACCTTCCAATTTTCCTCAGGCCCGATCGGCAGCGGTTCGTGGTGCTTTTGCGCGAGCGAAAACCGCGACCGCATCGAGCTCATCGGCGAAAGCGGCCAGATCGATTTTTCTACCTTTTCCTTTGCGCCCATCGCCCTGCGCAACAGCGGCGAGCACACCTTTGATATTGCGCCGCCCGCACACGTCCAACAGCCGCTTGTTCAAACCGTCGTCGACGCACTCCTTGGCAAGGGACACTGTCCCAGCACCGGCCAGAGCGGTGCGCGCACCAGTGCCGTTATGGAGCAAATCGTCTATGGCCGGTGACAGGGGCACGCAGGTGTTGGAGACGGCCTGCACGCTGCCTCTGGGCATAGACGAAGTATTTTCCTTCTTTGCCGCCGCCGAAAACTTGGAGCGCATCACGCCACCCGAACTGCGCTTCCGCATTGTCAGCCCCACGCCTATCGACATTGCTCTGGGCACGCAAATCGACTATCGCCTCCGCCTGTTCGGTCTGCCTTTTGGCTGGCGCTCGCTCATATCGCGCTGGGAACCGCCGCATACCTTTGTCGATGAGCAAGTCGTAGGCCCGTATGCCCTCTGGCACCACACGCACACCTTCACGGCTACCTGCGATGGAACGCACGTGGCCGATCGCGTGCTCTATCGCCTACCGCTTTGGCCCCTTGGGCAAGCTGTCCTGCCGGCCGTGCGCTGGCAGTTAAACCGCATCTTTGCCTATCGCCAGCAGAGCATGCGCCGTATTTTGCTGGGCCAAGAGATGAGCTCCGCGTAGACACGCGACGACAAATTATTTGGGTTTGCCGTCGTTTTTTAGTATTTATGGGTGGGTATTAGAGCGGTATTTCTGCAAAGTATTCCGGCGAAGCTACCCACCGCACAACGCGTGCTTTGGTCTCAATGATTGAGGGAGGGAACGACCCATGCTACTCAAACAGTTGTCAGGCAGCGCAGTGATTGCGGTCCTCGCTGCGATCTTCCTATTGCCCGGCAGCGCCCTGGCACAGGACGGTCTCAACGCGGGCGATACCGCGTGGATACTCATATCCACCGGGCTCGTGCTCTTTATGATGATTCCCGGTCTGGCCATGTTTTATGCCGGTTTGGTGCAGACGCGCAATGTCCTATCGGTTTTCATGCACTGCTTCGGCATCACAGCCATAGTGACCGTAATCTGGACCGTATTTGGCTACAGCCTCGCTTTCTCTGGCGGCGGCCCCTTTATCGGCGACCTCTCCAAAGCGCTGCTCAGCGGCGTCAGCGGAGACCAGCTCTCCGGCACTATTCCCGAGCTAGTCTTTTTCGTATTCCAACTGACGTTCGCCATTATTACGCCCGGCCTTATCGTGGGCGCCTTTGCCGAACGCATGAAGTTTTCCGCCGTACTGTGGTTTAGCGGTCTGTGGTGCATCATCGTCTACTTGCCAATTACGCATATGGTCTGGGGCGAGGGAGGCTACTTTGGCGCCATGGGCGTCAAGGACTTTGCCGGCGGCATCGTCGTCCACATCACGGCCGGTTCGGCGGCACTGGTCGCCGCGATCCTAGTGGGCAAGCGGCGCGGCTATCCCGAACGTCCCATGCCGCCGCACAACATGACCATGAACCTCATTGGCACGGCCATGCTGTGGGTTGGCTGGTTTGGCTTTAACGGCGGCAGCGCGCTAGCGGCCAACGGACAGGCCGCCATGGCCGTCGTCGTGACGCAGATATCGCCAAGCGTTGCGGCACTGGTCTGGATTTTTATAGAGTGGATCAAAAACGGCAAACCCAGCGCCCTCGGCTTTGCCACCGGCGCAATCGCCGGACTAGCGGCCATAACGCCTGCAGCTGGCTGGGTCGGCCCTCTGGGAGCCGTTGTCATCGGCATCGTCTCTTCGCTGGTCGCCTACTGGGCCGCTACCTGGCTCAAGCGCACCGCCGGCTACGACGACGCTCTCGATGTGGTGGGCGTGCACGGCTTTGGCGGATTGGTCGGCACGATTCTCGTCTCCTTTTTTGCCTCGTCGGCGCTGGGCGGTACCGAAGACGGACTCGATATGATGGGCCAGCTCAGCGCACAGCTCATTGCCGTAGTGGGAACGGCCGTCTATACGCTGATTATTTCCTTCATCTTGCTCAAGATCATCGACGCGGCCATCGGTCTGCGCGTTGACGAAGAAGTTGAGACAAACGGCCTCGACTTGGGCGAGCACGGTGAAGTCGGCTACGATATGTGAGCCGCTTCTAATCGCCTCTTATGCAGAGCGCCCCACACCGTTAGACTGCGGCGTGGGGCGCTCTGCGTAGATGCCCTAAAGATACCTTTTACTGTCCATACCCTCTCACATGCAGCCCCGCACACCACACACAAGCCGATGCATCCGCTGCTGGCATATGACCCTGCTCTTTTTGCTCTGCTCACTCAGTGCAGCCCACGCCGAGGCGCCGCTGCATCAAAATCCTCTCGACGATGTGCTCGATACCATCTTCTCCAAGTCCGGGCGCAAGGACCCGGCCATCTCCGTTTTACTAGCCGCTGCGCCGCCCTTGCTATCGGTGCAAGGGCTTGGCCAAGTCTACAACGGCGATGTCGGAAAGGGGCTGTTCTTTTTTGGCATTGGCCAGGTAAGCATCGGCACGTGGCAAACCGCTGTCGACGACAAGACGGCCAATATAGCCCGAGCCGTCTACATGGCTTCTTGGGCTTGGAGCACAATCGATGCCTACCGCTCGGCCAAGCGCAGCAACCGGCAGCGCGGCCACGGCACGGTGCCGCGCCACGCTGCATACCGGCTGCGCGCCGGATTTCAGTCGACCCCTAATTCGCCGTAGTAGCTGCGCGGATAGAGCACAAAGCGCGCGTAGCGCTCAGTGTTGAAATACTGCTGCGCCGCCTGCTGCACCTTATCCGGGGTCAGGCCACCAACCAGCTCGTCGTAGCGCAGCAGCTGGAGCGGATCGGTACCATCGATATCAAAGCCCTGAAGCGCCCCGCGCCAGAAGCCGTTTTCCTTTAAATTGACCTCGCGCGCGCGCCGGCGCATCTCTTTCACCTTGTCGACGTATACCTGCGTAGTTCCCACCGTCTTTAGACTATCGATTTGTTCGAATACGACCCGAGTAAGCTCGTCAGTCCGCTCGGGATCGCTGCTAAAACCAATATTGACGCTGTACTCCTCGCGCGGAAAGTGTTCTACGCTGGCGCTGACGCCCACACCGTAGGTGCCTCCCAAATCCTCGCGCAGCACCTCGCGCAGTTTGATCTGTAGCACGGCGGCCATCGCGTCGATCGCAAAGTTGTTTTCCCAGCCGTCAAATTCGAACGGCCCGCTAAACACGATGCGCGACGTGCTCTTGGGCTCGATGCCGGCATAGACGAGTTTTTCCACTACGTCTTCGGGACCATGCATGTCAATATCGCGCCACGTCTCCTCGCGCCCAGCAGCGGGCAGCGTCGCCAAATAGGCGCAGACCAGCGGCTCGATTTGCTCTACGGTAAAGTTACCTACAAAGGTGAAGGTAAAATCGCCGGCATCGGCAAAGCGCGCGCGGTAGATCTGCATCGACTTCTCCAAATCCATCTCGTCGAGCAGCTCCATGGACCACGGCCGCGCCCTGTGATGGTATGATGACATCGTCACCTGTACGGTGTCTCCAAAAGCCGTTTCTGGACGCGCATTGCGATTCTGAATCGACCCTGCAATGCGCTTTTTCAGCGCCTGAAATGCCGTGCTATCCGCACGCGGTGCCGTGAAATAGGCATAGATCAATTCGAACATCGTCTGCAAATCTTCCGGCGAAGCCGATCCCGAAATGCCCTCCTGCAGCGTGCCGATCGACGGCGAAACGCCCACCACTTTGCCGGCCAACTTCTTTTCCAACTCGATTTGGTCAAACGCGCCAACGCCGCCTTCGCGCACGACAGAGGCAGCCGTCGCCGCCGCAACGTAGTCGGCATCTTCTACCAGTGAATGCCCACCCGGGCTGTGCGACGAAAATAGGACTTCGTCGTTTTTAAAATCTGTTGCCTTGAGCTGCACGCGCACGCCGTTGCTGAGCGTCCACAGCGCCACGCCCAGCTCGGGTATGGAATCGCGCGCGGTGATCTGTCCCGGCGGCGGCAGATCGTCCACCAGCGGTGCATCCGATACGTCTTCGCGGTAGGGCTCAACTTGGCTGGACTCAACGCGCGCAAATACCGCTAACAGCTCGGCTTCCGTCGGCACGCGCACGCCCGCGCTCGCAGGCGCGTCAACCGTTATAACGCGGTTGCGCCCGCTGTTCCACTCGCTGGCCAGCGCGTTGACCTCTTCCAGTGAAATGGTTGGCACGTGCTGCTGGTACAGCGCATACTCCTTCGCCAGCCCCGGTATCGACTCATCTATTAGCAGATGCCGCACGTACTCGCTGGCAAAGTTGCGCGACGGCTGCTTGTCGCGCTCGCGGTAGGACTGCTCCATGCCGCGCAGCATCTCTTTCTTCGTGCGAGCTAACTCGGCCTGGGTAAAGCCGTGCTGGCGGACGCGCTCAGCTTCGGTCAACAGCGCTTCGAGACCGCGCTCAAATCCATTGTTTTGCACAGCGGCACCCAGCGAGACAAACTCTTTCGTGCGCAGCCAGCGTCCCTGACCAGACCCAGCGCCGAGAAAGGGCGGCTCCGTCAGGCGCGTTAACTCGGCGAGGCGCTGGTTGAGCATGCTGTGATAGAGGCGCTCGACGATGGAGCGGCGATAAGAGCCCACCGTGCTTCCATCGCGCACGTCTTGTTTGGTGTAAATGCTGACAATATTCTGCGTTGCTTCGGGATCGGAGGCGATGGCAAAAAGCGTCTCCTCGTGATCGGGCACGGGAAAAAGGCCGCGTGGGCGCGCATTTTCCGCCTGCGGCAGGCGCGAGAAATACACCTTGGCTAACGACTCCATATAGGATGACTCAAAGTCACCCACCGCGACAAAACCCATCAGATCGGGGCGATACCACGTGTCGTAAAAGCGCCGCAGCGCCGCGTGGTCAAACGTGTCGAGCACGGCCTTTTGGCCGATGGGGATGCGCTTGGCGTAGCGCGAATCGCGCAGCAGCACCGGAACCTGTTGATCGAACATCCGCCGCTCGGCACCGCGCCCCAAACGCCATTCTTCAATAACGACGCCGCGCTCTTTTTCGATTTCTTCCCCCTCAAAGCGCACGTTGTGCGCCCAATCTTCCAAGATCTGGAACGCCGTCTCTATCACCGCTGTGCTGTCCATTGGTATTTGCAGCATGTATACCGTCTCATCAAAGCTCGTATAGGCGTTCAGGTCGGGACCAAAGCGCATGCCAATGCTCTCGAGGTAGTCTACTAGTTCCTGCTTCTCAAAGTTTTCCGTGCCGTTAAACGCCATGTGCTCTGCAAAGTGCGCCAAGCCCTGCTGATCTTCGTCTTCCAGCACCGAACCCGCATCGACAACCAGTCGCAGTTCGGCGCGGTTTTCCGGTTTGGCATTTTGGCGAATGACGTAGCGAAAACCGTTGTCGAGCACACCCGTCGTCACCAGCGAATCAACGGTCAGCTTCTGGGCTAGCGCCCCGCTGTATTGAGGCGTAGGCGTAGGTCGTGGAGGTGGAGCCGTGGCGCAGTGTTGTAAAAGAACAGCCGCTACAGCCGCTATACACAGATTTTTCATAGGGTACCCTCAGTAGTAAATAATTGCGCGCTCGTGCAGCGCGCTTGAATCGTAGGAATATACCAAACTGATAAGGCAAAGCGATGACCACCGCAAACGGCTGCATGAGTAAATATGCTGACCTGTGCACAACCGCTTGCCGAAAGCGCACGGCCGGGCTATCGTATTCCATTCCCATTTCACTCTACCGGAGACGGCATGCAGCACGCCGATGCCATAGCGCTAGCGCGCACACTAGCCAAGCAGTTTGCCGCCCGCGCCGAAGAAGCCGACCGCACGGGCACGCTGCCGCCAGAGGATGTGGGTGCGCTTAAAGATTCTGGCTACTTGGCCATGAATATTCCGCGCCAGTATGGGGGACCTGACCTGCCGTTGCGCACCTGCGTCGAGGCGCAGCTCGAGCTCGCCAAGGGCAGCAGCTCTACTGCGCTGGTTGCCGCCATGCAGCTGCAGGTCATGGGCGGCGCACGCATGACGCGCCCGTGGCCCGATGCCCTCTATGAACGCCTCTGCCGAGAAGCCGTGGCCGGCACCATGCTTATCAATTCGCTGGCTTCCGAGCCGGAAATTGGCAGTCCCTCGCGCGGCCGCCTATTCACCACCACGGCCACCCGCACAGAAGATTGCTACATCGTCAACGGCCGCAAAGTCTGGAGCACCGGCGGCGCTCACCTGACGCATATGATCGTCGGCGCCATGCTCGACGACGAGCCGACCAATGTGCTGATCGAAGGCAGCTGCAGCGGAATCGAAGTGGTCGAGGCCTGGTCCGACGCACTGTCCCTGCGCGCGACCGACAACCACGATGTATTTTTTCGCGACGTCCGCGTGCCGCTCGACAATCTGGCCGCACGCGACGAAGCGACGAAGCGCTTCGTGCCCTGGGCGCCCATGCTTTTTGCCACGCCCTATTTAGGAGCGGGCCTAGCCGCACGCGATGCCGTCGTGCGCTACGCGCTGGAACGCGTTCCCAAAGCGCTGGGCAAGAGCATTGCCACGCTACCCAAAATTCAGCGGCTCATTGGCGAAGTCGATATGCAGCTAATGGCGGCACGCGCCCTGCTCTTGGAAGTAGCCGACGACGAGAACGCACCGGCGGCGCGCGTGGCCGCGGCCAAGCAATTTGCCGTCGAAGTGGCCAATACCGTTACGGACCAGTGCATCCGCATTGCCGGCGCCGCCGGCCTCAGTCGCAGCTTGCCGCTAGAGCGCCTATTTCGCGATGCACGCGCCGGCCATATGCACCCGCCCAACGGCGATACGGCCTATGAGACCATTGGCCAGGGTGCCATCGACACACTTGGCAAGCAATAGCGCGATCCTGCGCTGAAAGACGCAGAGGCGTTAGCACGCCATGATACCCCCCGATGTTCTGTGGCCTTTCTTTGCTGCTTCTATTGCCCTCGCCCTGGCGCCCGGTCCGGACAACATCTTTGTCTTGACCCACGCTGCACAGCATGGACGCGCGGCCGGCATCGCCGTCACGCTCGGCCTGTGCAGCGGTCTCGTCCTTCATACGAGCGCCGTGGCCCTAGGACTGGCAGCGATTCTACAGGCTGCCCCCCTGGCATTGCAGATCGTGCAGTCCATCGGCGGGCTGTACCTGCTCTACCTAGCCTGGGGCGCATGGCGCGCAGTCGCACAGCCGCTATCAACCACACGCAGCGGCCTCAGCCGTTTTGCTCTCTACCGCCGCGGCGTCGTCATGAACGTGACCAACCCCAAAGTATCGCTGTTTTTTATCGCCTTCTTGCCGCAGTTTGCCAATCCTGAACGCGGCGCACTAGCCGTGCAGATCGCCGCTCTTGGCGCCACTTTTATTGCCGCCACGCTGCTCGTATTCGGGGGCATCGCCGTGCTGGCCGGCGCGCTCGGTGGATGGCTGAGCCGCATGCCGGGCGCACAGCGCACAGTCAACGCGCTGGCTGCCTGCGTATTGGCCGCGCTAGCGCTGCGACTGCTCTTTGCCCTGAATACATCGAACGCGTAACGCGTTGCCCGGCTCTTTTGCCATACCTACATTCTCCTCAGCCCAACTCGACGAGGCGCTATGGCACCCCCGCTCAAATCATTTTACTGCATTGCAATATCCGAACGGACTAGTTTTGAGAACCGGTCGTGAATAGCAACGTCGATCACGCTGCGCTGCCCGTGCGCCGCGTCGCCGATTCGCTGTGCCAGCACGTGCGTGCAAACAATCGTCTAGTGTTGACGGCTCCCACCGGCTCGGGCAAGACGACGCAGGTGCCACAGATCCTGTTTGACAGCCAGCTCATCGACGGTGAAATCATCGTGCTGCAGCCGCGCCGACTGGCCGCGCGGCTGGTGGCACGCCGCATCGCCGAGGAACGCGGCGTTGCCTTAGGTGGCCTCGTTGGCTACCAGACGCGTCACGATCAGCAGACCAGTGCCGAAACGCGCATACTCTTTCTCACCGAAGGGCTCTTCCTGCGCCGGCTGCAGAGCGATCCGCAGCTGCGGCGCGTCGGCGCCGTGCTGCTCGACGAATTCCACGAGCGCAGCTTGGCCGCCGATATGAGCCTGGGTCTAGTCCGCCAACTGCAGGAGACGAGCCGACCGGATCTGCTGCTCATACCCATGTCAGCTACGCTGGACGCCGGTGCCCTCTCCAGCTGGCTCAGCTGCCCGGTGCTTGGCGCCGAAGGACGAGCTTATCCGGTCGATATTCGCTACCGACCGGCAGGGCCTCAGACCGCGCCATGGCAGGCAGCTACCGATGCGCTCAACGAGCTGCTGCAGAGCGAAGGCGAAGGCGACATTCTCGTCTTTATGCCTGGTGCGTATGAAATACGCCGCACCATTCAGTGCATGCAGGAGCAGATCGATCGCCGCGAAGGACTGGCTTTCCATCCACTCTACTCGGCGCTGCCCGCAGACGAGCAGGATGCGGCACTCAAGCCGGGTCCACAGCGCCGCGTCATCGTCTCGACCAACGTCGCCGAAACGTCCATTACCATTGAGGGCATTCGCCACGTCATCGACAGCGGTCTGGCGCGCGTGCATCGACACGATCCGCGCCGCGGCATTGACGCACTGCTCATAGAAAACATCAGCCGCGCCGCGTCCGAGCAGCGCGCCGGACGTGCCGGACGCACGGCGCCGGGCACCTGCACTCGCCTGTGGTCGCAGGAGGAACAGCACGCACGACCGGAGCGCGACGCGCCGGAGATTCGGCGCTTGGATCTGGCCGACGCCCTGCTACAGCTGGCCGCCCTCGGCGTCAGCGCCATCGAGGACTTTCCCTTTCTCGACGCGCCCGACGGCGATGCCGTTGCGCGCGCGCGCGCGCTGCTGCACGATCTCGATGCATTCGGCGCACAGAGCACACTGACTTCGACGGGGCGCATTATGGCACAGCTTCCCTGCCATCCTCGCCTGAGCCGCTTTCTCGTTGGGGCGGCTGAACGCAATGCCCTGCCGCGCGCGTGCATCTGGGCCGCTCTCATCGGCGAGCGCGACGTCTTACAGCGTCCCGTGCGCAGCGAGTACCGCGAAATGGACGGCGACTTACCGTCCGATATCGAAGTGCGCGAACGCGCCCTGCAGCGCGCCGAAGAAGCCCACTTTGACCCGGCCGCCTGCGCAGCGCGCGGCATCAATGCCCACGCAGCGCGCCAGGCTAGCCAAACGGCACGCCTCTACCGAGATGCTGCACAGCGCAGCGGCCTACAGGCGCACAAGCGCGGCCGCAGTGCCGAGCTGGGCAAGGCCCTGCTCGTCGCTTTCTACGATCGCGTCGCCGTGCGTCGCGGAGGGCGCGACGACCTGCTGTGTGCCATGAGCGGACAGCGCCGCGTCGAACTCGATCGCGATAGCGCTGCCCGCAGCGCCAACGCGTTTATCGCCCTCGAAGTACGCGAGCTCGAAGCGCGCGGCGAAAGCCAAGTGCGCACAGCCCTGTCGCTGGCCAGCGCGATTTCTACAGCATGGCTTGAAGAAGTGCACTCCGCGCGCGTGTCCATTGATGAAAAGATTCGCTGGAACGCACGAGAACACGCCGTCGAAGGCGTTGAACAACACCTCTACGGCGATCTAGTGTACTACCAGACGGCACTCGACAAGGTGCCCGCTGCACGCGCCGAAGAAATCCTCGTCGAGGAAATTGTCGCCGAGCGCATTCGCTTAGACAAATGGGACCGCGACGTCGAGCAGTGGATCTGGCGCACGCGCCTCGTGCAACGCCTCTTTCCCGAGCGCGCACTCATCGCCTACGATGACGATGACCTCCGCGTTATCTACCACGAAATCGTCGCCGGCGCCACGCGCTATAGCCACGTCCGCACGCGCCCTTGTCTGGGCCACGTGCAAAATGCCTTGCCCTATGGCGAACAGCAGTTCGTCGAGCACATGGCGCCGACTCACTGGCGCCTGCCGGCCGGACCGCGCATGAAAATCGACTATCAGGCCGACGGTCCCCCGCGCGGACGCGCCAAAATACAAGAGCTATACGGCCTAGAGCAGACGCCGCGCATCGCCGGCGGGAGGCAACCGCTGCTGCTGGAGATTCTCGGACCCAATTTCCGCCCGGTGCAGATAACCGACGACGTGCAGAGCTTCTGGCAAAACACCTATCCCGAAGTGAGGAAAGAGCTCAAGCGCCGCTATCCCAAACACGAGTGGCGCTGAATCGAGCGGTTCACCCCTTCGCTTTTTTACTCAGTTTGGGCACCGAATTATCCTGCCCCGAGCCATGCGATCAGCGCCAATTTTTGCGACTTAAGAAGAGATGTTCTATTTTTTGCACTCTGTTTTGCAGCACGTGTTTTTTCATTCTCGGTATCTTCTCTGTCCCTTTACTACACCCAACCGCAACCAAGCCAAGTTTATGTCCAACACATTCCGCGTAGCACTGACTCGCGACTTTCTCAAAAGCGACGGCACGATCAGCTTTGGCGACATCGGCCTCGACCGCCTCGACCGCACGCCCGGCATTGAATGGGAATTTCTAAGCGAGGACTGCTCGCCGCTCTACGGCGACCAACTCCGCGACTACGATGCCCTGCTCCTGCTGGCCTCGCAGATTGATGCCGACAGCATCGCCGACAGCGAGCGCCTGTCGCTTATTGCGCGCTTTGGCGTGGGCTATGACAACGTCGATGTAGAGGCGTGCACGCAGAGCGGCATCATCGTGACGATCACGCCCAACGGCGTGCGCCGGCCTGTGGCCGTTGCCGCGCTGACCTACCTGCTGGCGCTGAGCCAAAAAATGCTGATCAAAGATTCGCTGGTCCGCGAGGGTCGCTGGCACGATCGCATGGATAACATGGGCGTGGGTTTGACCGATCGCGCCGTTGGCCTCATCGGCTTGGGCAATATCGGCCGCGAGCTCTGCGGGCTACTCCAACCTTTTGGCGTGCGCGTGCTGGCCAGCGATCCGCAGAGCAGCACCTACCACGCCCAGCAGGCCGGTGCCGAACTCGTCGACTTGGGCACCCTACTGCGCATGTCCGACTTTGTCGTTGTCTGCTGTGCCCTCAACGAGCGCACTCATCACCTTATCAACGACGACGCCCTCTCGGTCATGAAGGAGAGTGCGTACTTGATCAACGTGGCGCGCGGCCCCATCGTCGACCAGCAGGCACTCACGCGGGCCCTGCAGGACGGGCGCATCGCCGGAGCCGGCCTCGACGTCTTTGAAAAGGAACCCATTGATCCAGACGATCCGCTGCTCGAGCTCGACAATATCATCGTCGCACCGCACGGCCTGGCATGGACCGACGAATGCTTTGCCGGCATTGGCCGCAATGCCGTGGCCGCCATCTGCCGCTTAGCGGCAGGGCGCCTGCCCGAGTTCATCGTCAATCCAGAGGCGGCGCGCCACCCGCGCATGCGCGACAAACTGCGCGTCTACGCCGAGCGCGCCCAACCCCGCAGCGAAAGACCCGACTCATGAAGAGCAACCCCGTAAAGCATGCGCTGGCGCAGGGCAAAACGTCTGTCGGCACAATGGCCTTTGAGTTTTGCACGCCCGGGTTGGCCCGCCTGGCTGCCAACGCCGGTGCCGAATTCATCATCTACGACATGGAGCACACGGGCTGGAGTATTGAAACGGTGCGCACGCTCATCGCCAGCGGCGACGGTGCACCGATTGTTCCGTTCGTGCGCGTGCCGGCCACGCAGTACCACTTTATAGCGCGCGTTCTCGACGTGGGTGCCATGGGTATTATGGTGCCCATGGTCAGCGACGTAGCGCAGGCCGAAGTCATCGTCCAGTCGGCCAAGTACCCGCCGCTGGGCCAGCGCGGCGCAGCCTTTCACATGGCCCACGACGGCTATGTCGGCGGCGACGTGTTGCAGAAAATGCGCAGCGCCAACGACGAAGTCGTGCTTATTGCGCAGATTGAAAACCGACCCGGCTTGGAAAACGTCGAGCGCATTGCCGCTATTGACGGCATCGACATTTTGTGGATCGGCCAATTCGATCTGAGCAACTTTCTCGGCATTCCCGGTCAGTTTGAGCACCCAACCTTTCTCGGCGCACTGGAGCGCGTCGTAACGGCCTGCGAGCGCCACGGAAAGACGGCCGCCTTTATGGTTCCCTCCGTAGACGAGGGCCTTGAGCGCATGCGCCAGGGATTTCGCTGCATCGCCTATTGGGGCGATCTGTGGATCTATCAGCAAGGGCTCAAACAGGGCGTCGCAGCGCTCAAAGACGGTGCGTGGCGAAAGTGAAGACCGCCGCGCGCTAAGCCCGTTCCACTGCTGCGAGCATTTCCACCTTCCCGCAAGGCATACATGCAACACATCGAGCTGTACCGGGAAAGCGGCCGCTATGCCGGCTGGCCCGCCAACTACGGCATCTGGTCATGGCAGGAAGAAATTGTCGTCGGTTTTACGCTGGGGTTTTACGACGGCGACAATGGCGGTTTTCACACCGCCGACCGCAATCGTCCCTTCACACCCATGCAGGCGCGCAGCGCGGATGGCGGCCTCAGCTGGCAGATCGAGTCCTTTGCCGGGCGCACGCCCGGAGGCCGCGGCTTGTCGGCCGACGAGCACGTCAACGAGCATCTGAAAGTGGCCGCTGCGCTCGACGGTCCGGATGGCCCACAGCCCTGCCCGGGCAGCATCGACTTCGCCCATCCCGACTTTGCCCTCCTGTGCGCGCGCTCCGGCTTGGGCGAGGGCACGCGCTCTTTTTTCTACTACTCCATCGATCGCTGCCGCAGTTGGCAGGGCCCCTTCTCCCTGCCCGACTACGGACAAAGGGGCATCGAGGCGCGCACCGACTATCTGGTCGACAACGCACATACCTGCACGCTGTTCCTCACCGCCACCAAGCGCAACGGCAGGGAGGGCCGCGTCTTTTGTGCGCGCAGCACCGACGGCGGTGCACATTTTGAATTCCTCTCTTTCATCGGCCCAGAGCCCGAAGGGTTTGCCATTATGCCGGCCAGCCTCCGCCTGCCATCGGGTCGCATCCTCGTGGCGCAGCGCCTGCGCACGGGGTCGCGCCCGCGCGGCGACGAGAGCAATTGGATCGACTTCTACATCTCCGACGACAACGGGCAGAACTGGCGCGGCCAAGGCCAGCCCGTCGGCCCCACGGGCACAGGAGGCAACCCGCCCACGCTCACCCTACTGCCGGACGGACGCATTGCCTTAGTCTACGGCTTTCGCGCCCAGCCCTACGGCATCCGCGCGCGCATCAGCGACGACGACGGTCTGCACTGGGGCGCAGAAATTGTTCTGCGCAACGACGGCGGCTGCCGCGACCTGGGCTATCCGCGCACCGTCCTACTGCCCGATGGCCATCTGCTCAGCGCCTACTACTACAACGACGCGCCCGACGGCGAGCGCTACATCGCCGCCACCCGCTGGATGCCCTGAGTGCAGCGGCCACTCGGCCCTGTTTGCGGTATAAAATCGCGCTCCTTGCGCCAAAAGGCGCCCATCCTTACATATGAGAATTACTCTTCGCACGGAGCATGTATGTCGGCCAACATCCTTCTGATAGGCGGCAGTGGATTCGTTAGCGGCACCTTGGCCCGCATGGCCCTGGAACAGGGCCACAGCGTCTGGGCGATAACCCGCGGCCAGCGCCCAGTTGCCGACGGAGTGCAGGCTATCGTCGCCGACCGCAAAGAGCGCGATGCCTTTGCCAACGCCGTGCGCGCAGCCAACGTCCGATGGGACCTAGTCGTCGACTGCATCGGCTTTCAACCCGACGATGCCCGTCAGGACGTCGAAGTGCTATCGGATAGGGCCGACCACCTGGTATTTATCTCCACTGACTTCACTTTTGACCCAGCCCACCGCCGCCTGCCCCAGAGCGAAGAGACAGACCACTACGCCACAGGCGGCTACGGCGGCGACAAGCGGCGCTGCGAAGAGGTCCTGCTCAACGCAGACGCGGGCGACATGGTCTGGACCGTGCTGCGCCCCTGCCACATTTACGGACCGGGTTCGCTGTTGGGCTGCCTGCCCGCGCACGGCCGCGACGCCGCGCTCGTTGAAAAACTGCGCGCCGGCCAAGCGTTGGGCTTAGTCGGCGGCGGCTATTTTCTGCAGCAACCCATCTTCGCCCCGGACTTGGCGACCCTGTGCCTAAGCTGTCTTGGCAACGCCAACACGCACGGACACATTTTTTGCGCAGCTGGTCCCGACATCGTCGAATCGCGCACCTACTACCAAATCATTGCCGACCACCTAGGCGTGGAACTAGCCGTGGAAGAGCTACCCGTTGACGCCTACCTGCACGACAACCCCAACTCGGCTCCTTTCCTGTGCCACCGCATCTACGATATGCGCAAGCTCCAGCAAAGCGGCGCAGCCGTTCCCAGCACGCCGCTTGCAGACGGCCTGCGCCAACACGTAGACCATCTCCTGCGCACTTGACGACCGCGAGTCCTCCCGTGAAGCGCACGCTCACCGACGACGAATTGATCCACTATCAGCGCGAGGGCTACGTCGTAATCAACGATCTTTTCCCCCGTGAAGAGCTGCGTGCCCTAGACGAAGATCTCGACGAGTTTATGCGTCGTAGCGAGTATGCGCATTTCAAGAGCGGCAGCGAGAATACGCAGGGCTGGATTATGAAACTGGGCCTGTCGACCCAGAAGGCAGCCGCTTTCTGTGCCGATGAGCGCATACTCGATCTCATCGCGCCCATTGTACATCCCGGAATCGCTATCTACTCGGCCAAGCTCGTGGCCAAGGAGCCGCACGACGGCACGATCTGCCACTGGCACCAGGACGACGCCTACTATGCGCAAATGTCGGAGAGCAATACGCGCATGTCGGTGTGGATCCCCCTGCAGAATACGACGCGAGAGCACGGCTGCCTGCAGGTTATAGCGCGCTCACACCAGCGCGGCCTGCAGCCCTACAGCAAAAAAGAGGGAGGCACCTGCAACCTCGGCATTGATACGCCAATCGACCTGGACAATCGCATCTACCTGCCCGCTCCGGCCGGCTCTATCGTGCTGTTCAGCGCCCTGCTCTGGCACGCATCCGACGGCAACGCCACGGATGAGCGTCGCCGCGCCTTCATCGTTTCGTATCAGGAAGCCACGGCGCAGGGCGGCAACGGCGCGCAGTGGCATATCCTGCGCGCTGCCTGAGGAGATTGACCTATGCGCATTATAGATGCCCACGTGCACGTGCTGGCAACCTACGAGCCGATGGACCCTTTTCCCGACACCGGCCGCGTCGACCGCCTGCTGTACTTGATGGACGACGCCGGCGTGGAAAAGGCCGTGATGCTGCCCGTCGTCGCACCGTTCTCACCCGATAACAACGCCGACTGCGCGCGCTGGGCGCGCGAACACGCCGATCGTCTGGCTACCATGACCGACGTGCCGCTGCACGAAGCCGACGCGGCCGACCGCGTGGCGCGCGCGCGCGACGAGTACGGCAGCGTGGCCATCAGCTACTATCCCAACAGCGCCGAAATCGCCTGGATGCTAGACGACGACCGCGCACCGCTGTGGCAAGCGTTTGTCGACAGCGGACTCGTCTGCAACCTGCAGGTGACCCCGCCCAACTACGGCACGCTGCTCGAACTGGCACGGCGCTATCCCAGCGTGCGCTTTCTCTGCAACCACCTCGGCCTGCCGTCGTCGCTCGACCCGACCGATGCCACCTACGGCGGTCTTTCTGCCGCCGCCGCGCTGGATAACGTATACGTCAAGGCGTCGGCCTTTTACGCAGCCGCCGAAACGCCCTGGGATCCGCGCTGCGCCCGCGCCCTCGGCCATTTCTCCGCGCTGATTAACGCACTCGGCGCCGAGCGCGTTGTATGGGGCACCGACTGGCCTCCCACCAGTCGCCATCTGACCTATCGCCAAGCACTAGAAGTCGTGCGCACCTTCTCTCCCGATTTAGATGACCCACAGCGCGCCCTCGTCCTCGGCGCTAACGCGGCTCACCTTTTGGACATCTAATGCACGTAGAACAGCTGGACAACCTCGATCTTACGGTGCGCGATCTAAACGCCACCTGCGCATTCTATACGCGCGTGCTGGGCATGCGCGAGCTGCACTCGGAGGACGGGAATCGAGCGCTGACCTTCGGCGGACAAAAGATCAACCTATACCTTTGCGGTCAGAGCACCGAGCCCGGCTCGCAGCAAACCACACTCGGCCCAGCTGACCTATGCTTTATCACCAGCGAGCCGCTAGCGCACATAGCTTGCCGACTGCGCGACAGCGGCGTCTGCGTGGAAGACGGGCCCGTCGAGCGCGCGGGGACTGATGGACCCATTCTTTCAATTTATTTTCGCGACCCAGACGCCCACCTCATCGAGTTGTCCAACCACCTATAAGCGAGCGTACACCGTGCAACCACACCCGCCCTACCCGGAAGAGAACCTCAAGCACTATACGTGCTACCGCGCCGTTGGGCCGATTGTTATCGATGGCCATCTCGACGAAGAAAGCTGGCAAAAGGCGCCGCGTTCGCCGCGCTTTGAAGATCTCGAAGAGCCCGGACGACCTGCCCTATTCGACACGCAGGCGGCCATGCTGTGGGACGACGAGCACCTCTACGTCGGCTTCTGGGTCGAAGAACCCGATATCCGCGCCACGCTGACCGAGCGCGACTGCATGATCTGCCGCGAAAACGACGTCGAGGTCTTTATCGCCGGCCAGGACGCCTACTACGAATTCGAGCTCAACGCCCTCGGCACGATCATGGAGCGTTTCTACATCTGGCAGGACCGCTACATCGAGGCAGGCTACGCCGACATCCCCGAATTTGCGCTGATCGACAACGGCATCATCGACACGCTCGGCGGCCAGTGGAGCGGCCACAAATCAGCGCGCGGACGCCGCTGGTGCTTTCGCTCCTGGGACATGCCCGGACTGCAGTGGGCCGTGCACTTGGACGGCACCATCAACGACAGCAGCGACGTAGACCGCGGCTGGTTCGCCGAAATCGCCTTTCCCTGGCAGGGGCTCAAACACCTGGCCGGGGATCGCTCGCTGCCGGCCAAAGAGGGCGATGTGTGGCGCATGGACGTATCGCGCTTTCAGTGGATCGAAGAGGGCGGGCGCCGCACCTGTCCCGGCTGGGCGTGGAACAGCCACGGCGTATACGACTCGCACACGCCCGAGCGCTTTACCTACATTCACTTCAGTGAAAAGAGCGTCGACGAGGTGCCGGCATGACGGGGCCATTTCTATGCAGGCGCGCCCCCCAGCCATTTGCCATCGATGGCGATCTCGACAAAGCGGCGTGGCGCGGCGCAGAACGCACCGCACGCTTTGGCTCCATAGATAGCGGCGGCCTCGGCTTTTTCGACACGCGCGCTGCCCTGCTGTGGGACGAACACGCACTCTACGCGGCGTTTTGGCTAGAAGAACGCGATATTTACTGTACGCGGGGCGAGCGCAGCGGACTGACCTGGTCAGAAAATACCGTCGAACTCTATATCGCCGGCCCCGGTGCCTACTACACGCTGGCCATTGCGCCAGACGGCCGCCGCTCGGAAATGTTTTTCATTTGGAAAGATGCCTACCCGCGCGGCAGTCGCTACGACGTGCCCGAATTCGACCTAGCGGTGCACAAACCCATGGTCTTTGGCGGCGACGGCGGCCCGCACCACGAGCGCGGTATGCGCTGGGGCTTTTTCGACTGGACCTTTCCCGGCCTAGAAGTTGCTATACACATCGACGGCACGCTCGACGAGCGACTGGACATCGACGGCGGCTGGCAGGTGGAAATCGCCCTGCCGTGGGACGGGCTATCGCGCCTGCTCGACGACCCGCTGCCTCCGACGCCGGGGACCGCGCTATCGATCGCCTGCGCGCGCTGCCAAATGATCGAGCACCGCGCCGCGTCGTTTCCCGCCGTGTGGACGCCCGTGCCCATGCCGTCGGGTGGACTGCACATCCCAGAATCCTATCCGCAGTGGACGTTGGCCGACTGAGCGCACGACCCGCACTCAAGGCGCGCCCATAGGAGGCCCAGCCTCGACTCGCTTGACCAACGCACCCGGTGCAGTTGCACGCGATCATCTGGCTCGTTACCATCTCTCCACGCCTTCTTGTAACCTGACGGGAGCTCGCCATGCAATACGCCCTGCTCGGACGCACCGGCGTCCGCGTTTCCACGCTCTGTTTTGGCACGATGTCTTTTGGCGGAGAGGCGGACGAGAAAACGTCCGAAGCCATGTATCGCCGGTGCCGCGAAATCGGCATCAATTTTTTTGACACGGCCAATGTGTATACGGCCGGACGCTCCGAAGAGATCCTCGGCAAGCTCATCGGACCCGAGCGCGACCAGCTCGTCCTCACCTCTAAGGTCTGCGGCGCCATGGGCAGCGATATCAACGACCGCGGCCTTTCCCGCCGCCATATCAGCGCCCAAATCGAAGCCAGCCTCAAGCGCCTGCAGACCGATCGCCTCGATCTATACTTTGTGCACAACTTCGACGAGGACACCCCCATCGACGAAACGCTGCGCGCACTGGACCACCTAGTGCAGCAGGGCAAAATTCTCTATCCCTGCGTCAGCAATTGGGCCGCCTGGCAAATAGCCAAGGCGCTGGGCATCAGCGCGCGCGAGGGGCTGGCGCGCTTTGAGTGCATCCAGCCGATGTACAACCTGGCCAAGCGCCAGGCCGAAGTCGAAATCCTACCCCTGGCGCAGTCCGAACAGCTCGGCGTCATACCCTACAGCCCCGTGGGCGGCGGCCTGCTCAGCGGCAAGTACGGCATCGGCAAACGACCCGACAGCGGACGCATTATCGAGAAGGAAAACTACGCCAAGCGCTACAGCCTCGACGTCTACTACGAAGTGGCAGAGAAATTCACCCAATGTGCCGCGGCCAAGGACGTGCATCCGGTGACGCTGGCCGTGGCCTGGGTCAAGTCGCATCCGGCCGTCACCGCACCGATTATAGGCGGGCGCAACCTGGAGCAGCTAGCGCCCGCCCTGGCGGCGGCTGAGTTCGATATGAGCGCTGCGCTGCGCGATGAGCTGTCCGCTCTGTCGCCCGCACCCGCACCGGCTACCGACCGCCTGGAAACGCAGGTCTAGCGC
>JAYPJE010000011.1:90415-94285 GCA_038128265.1 Gemmatimonadota bacterium | reverse complement strand
CAGCGCCGCCGAGCGCGCACCGGCCCCTACGTTCTGGATGTTGACGACCGCGTCGACCTGAGAAGACAGGAACACGACGCTGGCAGCCGCCAAAACACTAAAAATCTTCGAGGTTTTCATCAGCCAACTCCTCCTTGCTGGTGGCTCAAATCTCTAATCGACTTTGCTGAGCTTAATCGTGCCGTCGCTGTAGATGCGGCCGATATCTCTGACAAACTGGTATCCAATGTTCGTGGTTTCAACCGGCTCGTTGCGGAAATCAAAGCGCAACACGACGTCGTTTATCTCTACGTCGATCTGAGCCACGTCGGGGTGCAACGCGGGAAATACTACGAAGCCTTCCGCTTCTTGGCCACTAAAAATTTCTTCGTTCTTTAGCATGGTGCGTCGCAGCAAGTCGCGCCGCTCCTGATAGCGTGCGTACTCGTTACCTCTGTAGCCTATGGCATAAGGCCTGTAGTAGGTGTCGAGCTGCTCAAAGCTCAAACTCCAGTACTCGCGCTTATTGCCAGCCTTTATGACGATCTTACTGGGATCGATCTTGACCTTGGGGTAGGCGTAGTTTTTAACGCTCAACTTGAATACGGCAAAGCGCTGCTTCTCTTTGTTCGACCCCCAAAAAACCGAGTTGCCAAACGTATAGGGGTTGGTCGACTTGGGACCAGCCTGCGAGTTGTTGAAAAACTGGCGGTTCAGCTCTTCATCCGTCATGGGCTTCAGGTTCACTTCAAAGCGATCCTGAGCGAATGTTACCGTGCCATCATCGGCAACGGTCATCGATGCGGACTGCTGCTCGTTCGGACGCAGAGGACCGGTATAGTAGTGGTAGCCACACCCCGAAAGCGAAGTGACTGCGATCAGCGCAATGGCAAACAGTCTGTGTGATGTGCTCAAGAATCAATTCCCCGCTGATGTGTGTTTCTTTATGGCGCCCCAAGAGCGTCCCTCGACTACCGTTGGAACAAAGATACCCTCTAAGGGCATGAGCATCAAATCGGCAAAGCGCTCCGAGAAACGATAGGAGTTCAACTCGCCGGACAGCGACCACTTTGCATCGAGTAGATCCGACTGGAGATCAAAGTCGTTGAACTCGACGTTGAAGCCTATTATCTCCGATTCCTGCAGCGGATGCTCCACGCTCAGGAAAGCGGCACTGACGTCGATCCGATCAAAGGGAACGATCGACATTTCGTATCGGACAATCCCCGGACCGTTCTCATCGCCATCGTATACCACGGCCGCCTCTGTGTAGGGCCCAGCGGCCAACGCGTACCACTCGGCAGCGGAGTAGTTGACGAAAAAGTCCTCGTCGGGCGGCGGGCCAGCCAAGACAAAGTGGTTGGCCTGCGTGCCGTTTACTTCCGCCTGTTCCTCGGGCGTGAGCTCTGAAAAATTGGCAAACTGCCCGCCCGAGTGGTCCGCATCGACGAAGACTTCCATCGCATCGTCCAAAAAGATGCGCGTCGAGGCGGTGCCTGCAGGTCGATCAATTTGGTGTATGTCGTCGCTTACTTCGGCGGCAATATACAGCCGGTTCTGCTCCTTGCTCCATCCCACGAACAAGGTTGCGGAAAAATCTCCAACGTCTGTTTGGCCATCGCCGACTAGGTCGTGCAAGTCGTCGGAACGAATCCGATACGCATCCCCAACGAGCCTCCAATCTTCCAACTGACCATCGACCGTCGGCTCAAAACCAGAGGGGAACTGAAACGCTTTGAAAATTTCCCCACTCGGCGCATGTCCCCAACAGGGAACCGCACCCGATACAACAGAGACCAAAACCGCTGCACGCATGGTTTTTTTGACCGTACGGCGCGCGCGGTAGAACTTTTCAAGCATTATTGCGCTGTATGATAACTAATGGCCATAGGCGTGTCAAGCCATAAATAAATAGGATATTAAGTGCTCTTTTCTAAAATAAAAGACATTATCGTGCTCGAGACAAACGCGCTGAATGGCCAGCCTTTCAAGCGGGTGTTAGGACCTTTCAAAAAGCGGTCTCTCAATCCCCCAACGGGTGTCCATTCCCACTACTCGACGCCGGCATATACGGCGACAAAACTGCGCGTCCGCGTCTCGACCTCGTCGAATTCAAACTGGCGGCGAGCCAGCTCAAGCCCTATGGTCGTCGTCAGCTTATACCCCTGGTATTCCGATAAATTGCTCAATTGCACCGTATTTACAAGGCCGTGAAAGCTGTCTTCCCCGCCTGGCGGCGTGGGATCGAGCAGCTGACTGAAAATTTCATACTCGATACCCCATTCCACGGAGCTACTGCGCAAAAAGGGAAACCGCACGAGAAAGGAGAAGAACTGATCCCACTCGCGGCGCTTGGGCACCGAGCGCCTCACGTCGGCCTGATGGCGGTATTCGCTCTTCCACCGAGGCACCCACGTTGTGTTCAGCCAGTTCAGCTTGTATTCGGCCTTGTTTATCAATCCAAGGAAATAGGCGCGCTCCCGCTGGTCGCGCAGCGCCAGGGCAATGGCATCGTCCTGCTGCTGGTACAGCTGCCACTTCAATTTGTTCTCCCAGCGCAGGCCGCGAATACGCGTAAAGTCAAAGCCCACCCAGGTGGTATTGATCCACGTATCCTGGGCAGCAAGTGGATCCATTATCAGGCGCATACCGCCGCGCGTGTTGGCGGGCTGCTGCCACTGGAAAAGATCATCGGCAATCGTATCCTTGACCCGCCTTATATCCTGAAATAGCACTCCTCTTCCCCAGCCAAAGAGATCCGCGTTAGCCACGCCGATTAAATACGTCGCCTGGTTCTTGCGTTTGGCCGAGATCTGTCGCAGGCGCTGCTGTCCAACGGTAATTCTGACGTCAGGCCCCAAATGGAATCCGCCATAGGCGTTGTAGCCCTTGAAATCGGGCTTATAGGGCAGATCGGCCTGTTCGTCGTTCTCAAATCGATCGATCCAACCGTTGTGGTTCATATCCACGCCGTAGAGAAACTCGGGGCGATCGGAATGGAATCGCAGAAATGGCTCTTCGTAGTCGGGGATTAGATTGGGACTGTCTTCGTTGTCGTTCTGATTGAAGTCAGAAATAAAATCGTTGTTCTCGTCCCAGCCGGGAAAGACTTCGCGATCGCCGGCCTCCCATCCCTTGCGTCGCCAGTCGGGCAGGCGATCCTGGTCGTCGTTGTCTTCGACAAACTCAAAGCGCAGAAAGTCGTTGTTGAAGTCAACCTGGCCGTTGTTGCGATCGACCACGTACATATGCGTAGCGTAGCGCGGGCTGACGTCAAACGCCTCGCCAAAAAAGAAGAAGGGATACCGCGTGCGGGAGACGTTGAGTAACCACGCCAGCGCCTCGTCTTCTGCGACCTCGTGGCGGTCTAGGCCGGGGTTGGGATACTGGCGAAACTGGCGATTGACATTGACTTCCATATAGCTGCGAAAACCGGCCAGGTCGTCGACCTCCAGCGTGAAACCGGCAATCTGGTTCGCCGTGGGAATGCCGTAGTCAAAGGCGATGACGCGCTGGTTGGAATTGTCTTTGACATTGCCGGATGCCTGCGCCAAGGGCAAAAACGTCTCCTGCTGGTCGGAGGCAATTTCAATACGGTAGTCGTTGGCGATGACCAATTCGATATTCACGCGTTCGATAGCGGCGATATCGGGGCCGATATAGGTGCGGTCGTTAAAGTCGTAGCTTATTTCAATGACCTCATTGCCATCGGCGGCCAGGTAGCCGCGGCGCTGAAAACCGCCTTCTATCAAGGGGCGAAAGCCAATTTCGCTGCCCCGCGTCTGCTTGCCCTCCACGTCGTAGATGACGATATCGGTGGCAAAGAGCGCGCCTCCCCCCGTGCCGTCTTCTGGCGAATCGTCGCTTATGCGCACGTCGATACGCGAAATG
>JAYPJE010000011.1:43311-90405 GCA_038128265.1 Gemmatimonadota bacterium | reverse complement strand
GCGAAATGCTGGCAAAGTTCTGCGGACCGGTGAGCGCCCCTTTAAACATATCGCCGCTAAACGATTCGAGCTGCGTGTAGGCCTGGTGTGCGTTGACAAACGTGCCGCCAACCTTGGCAAAGTCGCCCATCTGCACTTCCACGCGGCCGCCGATCAAATTGGTGTTGTCCGTTTGCTGGCTCGGATTGGCCCCCGAAATGCCGGGCTCGCTTATGCGCGACATAACCAGCGTACCGGCATATTTGTCGGACATAAAATCCCACTGGAGACCGTCAAAGAGCGGCTTGGAAAACGTCATCGGCGTCAGCGATGTGCGGATTTGGCTGCCTATGGTAATGGCGTAGTGGTACTGGCCCTTGTGATCGGAGGCGATGACCAGATTGGAAAACCACGAGCTGAAGCGACCCGACTTTTCGACCATCGAACCAAAGGGCTGGGGATTTTCCTGGCGCCAGTCGTAGATGAGCCAGCCGTGCATCAGGTAATTGCCGTATATATCGTAGAAGTAGTCGCCTTCAAGCGCCGTCGAAACGTAGCGCTGATACAGCTGGTTGGCGTAGTTGGAGTACGCGCGCGAATCCCACCCGTACTCGGCGTAGAGTTCCTGCGGCACGTACCACTTGCGCACGACCGGGTCGAGCGCATCAAAGAGAATCCCCGGACCCGTAGGTTCAAACGAGACCTTGCCCCCGCGCTTGACCGTGCCTAGTCGAGCGCCGTATTCCTGCGCGGAAGCGCCCGCGCTACACAGCACGACCAGCAGCAGCACTCCCCTTATTACCCGTTCTAACATATTCACCACTTCGCGATAAAAAACGCTCAATAAGCTATGGCTATGGTGCCCGTGTGCACTTCTTCAAAGGCGTCGGCGCGTATGCGCATAACCCAGATATAGGAACCAGGCAACAGTGCCCTGCCGTCTGACCCGCGACCGTCCCAGCGCTTTTCGACCGGACCGATGCGGTGCTCGTCGTCAAAGACTGTATGCACTTTACGCCCGGCCAAATCGTAAATCTCTAGGACCACAGGCGTGGGCAGCGTCAGCTGCAGCAAGTTGAAAAAAATGTCGAGCTCGTCGTTGATCCCGTCGCCGTTGGGCGTCAGCACACGCGTGGAAAAGAGAATTTGGCCGACGAGCTTTCCCACCTGCGCTTGGGGAATGGCCACCGCCAAACTCGCCAATTCGTCGACGTCTTCGGGACCAAACGATACGGCATTGCCCGCTTCAAGGATCTGCGGCACAGAGGGCCAGCGGCTGTTATAAGCACGCCCCGAAAACGTCGAGCCAAAGCGAAAGATTGGCAGGTCAAATGTGAACTCGAGCAGGTCGCCGTCGCCGTCGACCAGTGGAAAGGACAGCACGAAGCGATCTTCTTCGTTGGCGACCACATCAAAATCGACGGGCTCGCCGTTGATGCGCAGGTTGCGAATAGACGCCACCTCGATATTGGTATCGACTTCCAATCGATCGTAGCCGCGCACGCTGCCGTTGGCCTTGAGCAAAACGGCGTAGTTAAAGCTGGCCGCCTTTTCTGCTTCGGCCAGGCGCGGAAACACCTCCGCGCGCAGCGTATCGGCTATGGGGGGCTGCAGGTAGTCAAACTGCAGGCGCGCGACCTGCCGCGCATCGAAAATTCGACCGTTGAAGTCGAGGCGAAACTGCACGTAGCGCCGCGGTCCCGGCGCCGTTATTAGCTGGCCGCTTTCGGCCGACTTCCACGGGCTCCAATTCTCCTCGTCCTCTATGAGTGGACCCCGGTTGAGGCGGTCTAATTCGTAGTAGTCTTCTCCGGGCACTTCGATAACAAAGGGGTCGCCGAACTCGCCAACCCCCTTGCGCTGGTAGACGACGGGGGTGTCGTCTAGACCGGTGCGCACTCGCACGCCCAGCGCGGAAAAGGCCGCCTCGCCAACGGATTCCTCGATCCAGCGCACCCGACCAATCGTCGCCCGATCGCCCAAATCGATTAGGTCGGTGACGTAGCGCGCTTCGCTCAAATAGCCGGTGCCGTAGACCTCGACTTCATCGATCTCAAACGGCGTCGAGGACAGCGAGCGCACTTTGATAAGGCGCACGTACTGCGGAGGAACGTCCACGTCGACGATGGGCGACTCATTTTTTTCGTCGCGCGCGACCAGTTCGTCGGGGGCATTTTGCGCCGTGTTGGTCTGGCGATCGTTGATCCACACCTCATAGCCGCGCATAAAATAGTCCTGAAACGGCGCATTGGGCGTCGGCACCACCGTATTGCGCGGGTAAAAGCGCACCCGGTGAATGCCCACCGGCATACCAAAATCCAGAATGACTAAGATGCCGCGCGCATTGGCCTCCGGATTGGACAGGGTCGGCTTGCGCTCAAAGGCCACGTTGTGATCGCCGTTGACCGTTCCCTCCAGCTGCAAGCGACGCACCGCACTGGAAATTAGCAGCGAGTTGGGCGCGGTGATGCTGCCGCGGTCCAGCAAGACGCGCGACGCGATATTTTCCTCCGGATCAAAAAAGCGCGGGCTAATCCAGCCGGGACGCTGCAGAAAGTCGATAGCGTCTTCGGGCGTGTTGGTCGTATCCACTCGTCCAATGGCCGAGTCGCGGACGAGAATCTCTGGATCAATGCTACCGCCCCCTTCGCTCCAAGGGCGCCCGCCCAAGCCAAGGGTGAACGTGCGCACGGACTGGCCGCTAGCCGGAACCAAGCCGAGCACTGCGCCGAAGAGGGCCAATCGGATACACCATCGCCATCCCATGGATCAGAGCCCCGCGTTAACCGTGAGAAAAAACAGACTAGAGCGCTCGTCCTCGCCGCCGTCTAAGTGGCGATTGCCCAGGCGAACCCCCGTGCGCAGGACGAGCTGGTAGCCCATATACCCTACCTTATTGGTCAGTTGCCCCACCCACGTCCAGCTCCGCGAGCTTTCGCGCACGGCCTCGCTCTGGCCTTCGAGCAGGTTGAGTCGGCTCAGCTCAATACCCACCTGCAGCTGCGTGTTGAACAGCTGGCGACCGTAGCGCGGAAAGTAGGCCACGCCCACCGACTCTGCCATGAGCGGCTGCGTCCAGATTAGGAACAGCGTTTGCTCGGCGATCGTCGTCTCTTCGAGCAGCGCGTTAAAAGAGCGCTCTCGACGCACCTCACTCTTAATGCGCGGCTCCAACACCGCTAGGCCGATCGGGATACTCCACTCGCCCTTGTTTATCAATCCGAGAAAGCCGCTGCGGTAGCGGCCCTCTCGCTCGCGCACCAATTCGGGCTCATCGCGCTGCCAGAGGCCTTCCCACTTAACGCGGTGCAAGAAATGCGTGCCATCCCACAGCTCGTGCTCAAAATCTAGGTAGAGCGTGTTTTGCCACGTATTGCGCAGGGGCAGCAGGTCAAACTTCCTGCGCATGCGCCCCAGTGCACCGGCCGGCTGGACCCACTGGTTGATATCGTCGGGAATATTGTCGCGGACGATTTTGCCGAGCTCAAAGAGGCGCAGCAACCCCCAGCGATGGCGCCATGACCAAGCCCAAAAGCCATACCAGCTGCGCGTGTGCCCATCCCCGGAAAGGCGCCGCATGTCCTGGCGACCAACCAATAGCAGCATGTCGGGGCCAACGCGGGCGGACAGGTAGGCATTGAAACCGCGCAAATCGCGTTGAAAGGGATAGTCGGGCAGGTCGTCGTCCTCAAAGCGATCGATCGTCCCGTTGTGGTTCATATCAAAACCGAACAGGTACTCGGGCCGATCAGAGCGAAAGCGGAGAAATGGCTCGTCGTAGTCCGGCTGCAAATTGAGGTTCTGGTTATGGTCGAATATAAAGTCGCCGTTCTCGTCGTATCCGGGCCAAACCGTTGCATTCCACGGCTGCAGCGGCCTTTCCCAGTCGGGCACGGCGTTAAAGTCATCGTCGTCGTCGACAAACTCGTAGAGCTGAGGCACCCGGTCCTTATAGCGAATCGCGCCGCTGGCCTCGGTCAGCCAATAGTTGGTGGCATAGCTATCGTCGATAGAAAACCCCTCGGCATAGAGCGACCACGGATACCGCTTATAGAGCGCAACGCCGTAGGCGGCCGCGGCCTGCTGCACGGCGCGGTGGCCGCGCGGAACATTGGGGCTGGGATACTGTCCGTAGCGCCGGTTGACGACCAGTTCTCCCCTCGTCGATAGCCCCATCCAATCGCGCAAATCCCAGTTAAAGCCGATCAGCTCATTGGCCGTAGGCAGCGCGTAGTCCAGGCGCAGCACCGTGCCATTGCTTCGATCTGTTACGTTGCCAGCGGCGCGATCAAAGGTCAGAAAGACGGGTTCTGGATCGCTGCGATCGCCGTCGGTTTGCAGGTTGGAAGCCATCTCGATGCGGTAGTCGTTGGCCAGCGACAGTTCGACGCGGGCGCGGCTTAGGTCGATGGAGTTGGTGCCCTCATAGTCGAGGGACTCTAGGTCGTAGTGCAAGACAATGCGCTCTGCGCCAGAGGCGACCAGCGTGCTTCCCTCGGAGCGCCCCCCCTCGACAAAGGGTAAAAAGCCGATTTCGCTGCCGCGGATTTCGCTGCCGCTGGTGTCGGTCAAGACGATGTCATACGAGAATAGGGCCGGCCCGCCCGTTCCATCGGCCGGCGAATCGTCGCGCACGCTTACCCACAGATCCTGCAGCGGCTGGTTTTGATTGGTGGTGAGCACGCCGGCAAAGGGGTTGCCGCTGGCAAAGTCTTCCTTGCTGCGCGCGTTGTGCGCGTTGACATAGGTCAAGCCAAAACGCAGCCTGTCCGTCGCATCGAGGTCGATGTGGCCTCCCATCAGGTTGGTCACGTCGGTGCGCGAATCGCGGTTGGGCTCGCTGGGACGCGACAGAATCATGCTGGCTAGCATGCGATCGGTCGCGTAGTCCATGCGCATGCCGTTAAAGCGAGGCTTGTAGAAGGTGAGCGGCGTAAAGTTTGTGTATATCTGATCGCCGATCATCAGGCGATAGGTGCCGCGGCCGTCGCCGTCGCTGGCGATGACCAGGCGGCTAAAAAAGCTGGAGTAGGTATCGCGCCGCTCGGGACTGGCAGGACGCTTCATAATGACGCTCCCCTGCGATGCGGCCTGCGTCTGCGTCCAGCTGTAGACCAGCCATCCGCGACCCAGCGGCGATCCAAAACTATCATACCACTCCGAGCCTTCTAATAGCTGGGCTACATAGCGACGGTAATCGCCCTCGGCATAGCTCGTCTCCCGGACATACCAAGGCTGAGAATAGGTCTCGAAGAGGTGGCGCGGTGCATACCATTTGTGGATTTCGGGCAGGGCGTACTCAACGCTAAAGCGCGGCGTGTAGGCATCGTCCAAGCCTCCGCCCAGCGCCGGCCGTTCGGCCGCCAGGTACTGCCCGTCTACCCTCTGGCACAGCGCAGCGAGTGCACAGAGCACACCCATGTATAGCAGCGAGCGCATCAGTAAACCACGTGCACTGGCACGGCAACGGCCAGTCCTTCGTCGGCATCCGCCTCAAAGTGAACGCGGAGTAAATAGATTCCCGGCACTACGACGCTCCCCCCATCGTCCCGGCCGTCCCACTGCAGGCCGTGCTCGCCGCTGGCATTGGCTCGTTCAAAAGACAGGTCGCGCACCAGCCGACCGGCCAAATCATACACGCCAACCGCAAAGCGCACGGTACCGGTCAGGCGGTATACGGTAAACGACACCTGCGCCGCGTCATTGATGCCGTCCCCGTTGGGCGTGACCACTCCGGGCTGGACGCGCAACCCCGATAGCAAGGGGGCATTGAGCAGGTCGGTTACCACGACCATCGACTGACTCCCCGCCAAGCTGCTGGCCTCCCCGTCACTAGCCACTTGCACCGTACCGGGCAAGCTGCTGTTGGCCAAGTCCACGTAGAAGGTCGTGCTGTTGAGGAAAACCCGCGTGCGAAAGGTAATTGCATAGAGAGCAGAACCGCGCCGGGCCACCTGCGGCAGTGCGAGCTCGAAGTAGCCAGGGCCCTCTTCGCTGAGCGACCACGGCCCCGGCCACAGCTGCTGACCGGCGCCGAAGCGCAGCGAGGACTCGCTGCCAGAGCGCACCGATACCAATTGCAGACTCTCCGACGAGCTGGCCCGCAGCTTTAGGCGATCAAAACCAGGATCTCCGCTGCCAAAGGTCGGCAGCACATACACCGTAAATTCGGCTTCGCTACCTGCTTCAATACCGCGCACGGGCCAGACTTCGGCAAATAGCTGGTCCACCAGCGGCGCACTAAAGCGAAGCTGCATGCTGCGCAGGGCCGTAGCGCGCAGCGGATCCACGCTGCGCAGACGCGCCTGCACCTGCACCATACGGCGCGGATTGGGTGAGCGAAAAGGCTCGCCACTGCGCGCGTACAGCTCGCTCCAATTGCTCCATTTTGGACCGATCAATTCGTTGACAACGACGGGGCCGCGGTGTTCCTGATTGCGAATATTGACCCAGCGCTCCTCGCTGATCTCGCGACCGTAGCGGTCGTAATAATGCGCATCTTCTATGATATCATCGCCCGAACGGGTACGCACTTCCAACCGCGCACCGGGCGGAATATCGGCATCCCACTCCAGGCTGGAGAATATCTGCGCGCGCTCCAACTTGATCAGCGGCGAGGTCATAACGACATCCGATACGTAGCCCTCGCCGTAGGCCTGCACTTCGCTCAGCGTCGCCTTTTCGGCCACCGAACCGACCAATTCCAAGCGGCGCAGCTCAATGTGCTGAACTTCCTGTGGGATAAACTGCTCTTCCAGCTGAACAAACGAGTTGGTATTAAAGCGCTCGTCAAACTCCTTCCACACCAATTCTCCCGACGGATCTAGCCCGCCGTCCGAGATGCGAATCTGATAGGCGACCGGCGGATTCTCCGGGCTAATTAACCGCACGCGATCCAACCAGTACTTGGCACCTAGGTCGATTTCCAACTGGTTTTCGTTTTTGAGGGGATCGTAGACGCGTAGATCAAACGACGACATATGCAGCCCGTCGGTCAGCTGACGGCGCAGGAGGTTACCAAAGAGCGTCTGGTCCTGGAACAGCTCTCGCTGCGTGAGCGCGACCACATTGTCGCCGAGTTCATAAACCTCGATTTCAGCCAGGCGCGGACGTTCGCGACGATAGTAGCGCACCGGTCCGCGCTCCACTTCCGGCAACAGCGCATAGGTATCGGGCAGTACGGCAATTTCGCGGCCGGCAACGGTCACGCGGAAGTAGTCGGTCGCCCCGCGATCTTCTTCTCCCAGCTCATCGTAGGCCGCGCGCGACACTTCGGCGCCGCGCGCGCCGTCGCTGTCCAGCGCATCGATGCGCACGAACTGGGTCACGGCGCCCTCGACTCCGCTGGGGGCAGGTCGCAGTGGCACCACATCAAAGGAAAATGCGCGCTGGTCTTTATTGCGGAAATTAACCTGCCCGACGCGCAAAAACTGGCGGCGGTTATCGCTGCCAAAAGCCTGGCGTCCGTCGGAAATCATAACGCGAAACTTGAGAAAGGGATCGCCCATACCCTCTTCGGCAAAGCGTACGACGATGCGCTTGGCAATGACCGTGCGCCCGAGGTCAACTTCGACGTACCAACGCTCGATTTCGTCTGCGCTATCAGGCTCCCAGTAGGTGGTCCTATCACCGTCGATGACCTGGGCCGCGTCTACAAAATTACTCCCCGCCGCACTCACGCCCCCATACAGCGTATCCTCCTCGGCATTGACGCGAAAAAACTGGTCGGCATTGCGCACCGCATTGGTCTCCGAGCGCAAAAAGCGCGGGCGCACGGTGCCAGCGGCATCGATCTCGCGGACGCCCAAGGGCGACTCCCAAACCTGCCACTGGTCCGCTCCTTCGATCACCACGCGGTTCGACTCCAGCCGATAGCCTTCCCCTGCGTGCACCCAGCCGGCCGCACACAGGAAGGCCAGTAGACAAAAGGCGATCATTAGTAAACGACTCCTATGGTGCCCTCGCGCTCCACCGCGCCTCCATCGACATCAATCGATAGCCTGTATACGTAAATACCGGGCGCAGCGAGCAATCCACCCGCATCGCGGCCGTCCCAGCGATAGGCCTGATCGCCGTTTAGCTGAAAACCGCCGTCCAAGCGCCGCAGCAAACGGCCGTCCAATGCATAGATGTCGAGGTGCGATGCGGCCGACTGCGTCAGCTTGAGCAGAGCATAGCGCAGTTCAAAGACGTCGTTTATACCGTCTCCGTTGGGCGAAATCACATTCGACTTCGCCCCGATGTCGTCCAGCAGCGGCAAACGCCCCTCGCTGCTGGCCAAGCGCACCACCAGACTGCCTCCAAGCGACAGCGGGTCGACGTCTTCTTCCTGCGCCGATTGGTGCACCGTAAGTAGTTCGCCCTCTACTAAGCGACGGTCGCCGGCCTGCACATCAAAGCGCGTTGCGTCGCGAAAAACGGCCCCTCGCAGAACGATCTGTATGAACGTCCCGTCCTGTAAAATTGATCGCCGCAGGCGGATCGTCGTGCCCTCGTCGGCATCGTACTGTGCGGTGAACTCCACTTCGCGATCGTCGACCAGCACCTTGTCTATGGCATCAATGCGCGCCGCCGTCTGTATGCGCAGACTCTGAAAGCCCGTATCGGCGTTGGGCAATAGCGAACCGTCCGTTCGCCAAATGCGCATGCGCGTCTGCAGCGATATAGTGAACTGGGTCTGCTGACCGGCCTCGACGACGAGCGGAGCAATTTCCGCTTCGAGCGCATCGGCGATAGGCGGATTGAGGTATTCTATGACAAATCGCTTTATCACCGTGCCGGGACCATTAATCTGCAGGCGGAACTGGATAAAGGGATGGTTGCTGGGCGAGCGCACCTGGCCGTCGGTTACCGTCTCCCAGGGCGACCAATCGGGGTTGCGCAAAATCGGCCCCTGTTCAACCGAATCGAGCCGGGTATACTCGGCCATGCTAACGCGTTCGCGGTCGCCGCCAACACCTGTATAGCGAAAATAGTGCTGTGGTTCGCGATCCGGCCCCGTGCGCGTCTGCACCGTAATCGGTAGATCGGTAATGTCCCCGCCATCGTAGCGCACCTTTCCCCACAGCGGCCGCGGCCCTTCAGTGGCGAGGATAGGCACGGATATATACTCGCCGGCCACGCCTACACCGTCGCTAAACACCTCCAGCTCGGCGATTTCCCAGGGCTGATTTTCGCGCACCTGCAGCCGTATAAAACGCACGTTGCGGCTTTCAAAAATGCGCTCTAATACGGGCTGGCGATTGGGGTTGGAATTAAAGAAGTTGAACACCGATTGGAAGGGACGCTCCAGCAGATTGCCCGTTTCAACTTCGCCCTCGTCGCCCAGCCCGCCGTTGGTAGACAGGCTGAAAGAGCGCGGGAAGAGCGTTTTGTGGTCGGGATCCTGGCGCGGATAGAGCCGTATGCGATCGACGCGAAAGGTCGCACCCAAGTCGATGTAAAACGTAGAGGTGCGCTCGACGCCGTAGCGATCGGCAAAATTGTCCGGGTTAAATGCCGTCGAGTCAGAGCCGTCAAACATCACCTCGGCACCGGCGATAAACGTCGCCACCCCCTCCCTGCCCCCCGGCACCAGCACGTAGCCCGATCGCTCCAGCGTGGTGGGTGCCAGATTGCTGTTGGGCCGCACGTCCCACGTCCAGATCGAATCGGCGCGAATGGCCAAAAAGCTCGCCTCGGACACGCCCTGGGTCCAGCGCGCGATGCTGCCGCGCCAGCCCACGCCCAGCGAGTCGACGGCATGCGCTGGGACGGCAAACACCCACACGACCCATAGGCGAGCCAAAATCGGACCGATTAATCGCTTCATCGCCTCAACTGTCCTCGCTAGTGCTCCGTTGGCCCATGCGTCAGCTCCACGCCGTTTACCTTGTAAATGAACGAGTTAAATAAACGGCAAAGGACGACATTTTCAAATAATTCTGCCCATTCACGCCCATTCAGAAGACGCGCGTAAGCCCTGTTTGGCTAAGATAAATAAGCTGGCAAATCCAATTGTGGGGAACGCTATTTTTTCTTAGCTTGTAACATTGTACTGGTATCCATTAGATCCCATTTTGACGAGACGACCTGGAGCAGCCCCATGATTCGACTTTTCGCTTTGGCGCTGGGCACTACATGCCTTTTGAGCTCTCCTATCGGCGCGGAGATTCGCACTTGGCGCATCGGTGACGCCGAACACCCATGGACGCTCAGACCGGTTTCTGGGCGCATTGATTTGGGAAGGGGCTGGGGCGTTGAACTGCTCGCCGACGACGACGGCGACGGCCTCATTGACGAAGATCCAGTAGAATTGGTCGACAACGACGGCGATGCCTTTATCAACGAAGATCCAGTCGATCCCCAGGTGGACAACGACGGCGACGGGGTGCTCAACGAAGACCCGGTCAACAACATCGACGACGACGGCGACGGCCAGATTGACGAAGATCCGGTTGAGGCGTTCGACAACGACAGCGACGGACTGATCGACGAAGACGGCCCCGACCCACAAATCGACAACGACGGCGACGGACTCTTTGGCGAAGACGGCCTCTACACCGACTACGACGACGACTACGACGGACTGCAGAACGAAGATCCGCGCAACGGGATCGATGACGACGGCGACGGACTGATCGACGAAGACGGCCCCCTGCCCCAGCACAGCACCGCCGACAACCAGACACTGTGGCTGCGCCCCGTTCGACTGGACAGCCTGCGCAACTTGGCCTATTTGGTCAACCAGCGCTTTATCGCCGGCGAATTCGGCGGCATTGTGCCCGGCAAGGCTCCCGGTCGACCCTTCATGATTGTGCCCAGCGAATACGGCTATCGCAACGAAACAGCCGACCCCATCTCGCCCGACTACTGGGCGACGTCAGCGGTAATTGGCCGCCAGGACGCGACCCTAATGGTCGATAGTGATCCGACTACGGCCTACGGTTCGGCGCTGATCAACCGGGGCGGCGTCGGCATCAACCTCATGGGTTTTTACAACATAAATCGCATCCTGTTCCGACCGCGCCCGACGCTACCCGATGCGACGATTGCCAACTATTACATTCGCGCAGGCGGCCCCAACTCAATCAACGAGCGCATACAGGGCATTCAGGCCGATCGTCTAATCGTACCTACGGTGCGCGGCGAGTTTAATCCCGTGGTAAAGGATCTGAACTTCGATCCCCCCCACCTTTTGGGCCGCATCGACATTATTTCAATTGACCCCAATGGAACGCGCGTGGAAACGGCAGAGGCTCAGTTTTACGGGGAGGGCCATGCGATCGACGCAATCTTTACTTCGGAAGTTATCGACGTGGGTACGCCCACGCCGCGCATCCGGCGCTACGACCGCGAAATCGAGCAATTTTCAGCATCGGAAGAATCGGCTTATCTCGGCCAGTTTTCCGTTGATACCCCCGGCGATATCGTAAACTGGGGGCGCGTGCGCTGGCGGGGCCGCCGCATCGGCGAGGACGGCGACGTGCGCATCCAGTTCCGCGTCGGCAATACGCTGGACACTCACCTCTACGCGCGGCGTCTGGGCCCCGGCCTGAGCGATACGCGCGATGCCGACGGCAATGCGCTCGGTCTGTTTTCTTGGATCAAGCTAACCGACGGACGCATCGAGGAGCGCGAGCTGCAGTACAACGAACTCGGCGCCAACCTAGGCGAAGACGCCACCGACGGCTGGAGCTACTGGTCGGCTCCCTTTAAGTTTGAGGATGGCCTAATCGACGAGAGCCTACCGCCGGATATGTGGCACACGACCGGCGTCCAGCTGCCCCTGCCGGGCGGCACGCGCTACATACAGTTCCGAATTCTATTTGACAGCACGGACGAAAGTGCCGTTCAGCTCGACTTTCTCGAATTTGATTACGACAGTCCCCTCGTCGGGGGCGGTGTCGTTGCAGAGATCTTTCCATCGCAGGTACCGCTGGGTGAAGAGACATCGTTCCGCTATTTCGTTCGCCCCCTCTTTGGCCCCGGCGAGGCAAATAGCTTCAACCGCATTGAAATTGCCGTTCCCTCTGCGGATACGCGCATTGATACGCTGTTTTTTGACGGCCAGGTGTGGAGCGAAATCGAAGCGCCCGCTACGGACGCAGCCGATCCACTGGCTGCCGTTCAGGTCGGCCGACTCGCGCCGGCAACCGATGGCGCCGACTCGCTCGGCCAGTTTGCGCAGAGTATCGCGATAGACCCCATTACCCAAGCGCCCAAACTGCTCGTCAAGCTGCCCTCCATGCGCTCGCGCGATTTCCAATTCGGCCAGAATATAGAGATTGTCTTCCGCTCCAAGCTCTTTCGCGGCTCGAAAGAGTTTACCAGCACCGTTTGGAACGATCAGACCGGCTCTCAAGACGAGTCGATACCGCAGCCAACGGAAGGTGGAGACGCGACGCCGGACGTAGCTACGAATGCGGTTTTGGTCGTGGTGGACGAAATCAACGAACTGCTCAAATCGCCCGATGTGCTGCCCAATCCCTTCACGCCCAACGGCGACGGGATCAACGATGAGGTCGTATTCTCATTCGATCTATTTTTGGTCCTCGACCAAATCGATATTGAGCTAGGTATATACGATCTGTCCGGACAGCTCGTGCGCAGATTGGATGCGATTGATCGCAGCGCAGGCAATATCCAAGTGCGCTGGGACGGCAACGATGCCAGCGGCGCCAAGGCCACGCCCGGCATTTATCTCTACTACTTGAAAATCGGCAGCGACGATACGGCAAGCGAATATTCGGGAACGATTTCGCTGGTCTATTAACGACGCGCCACATCGGGTCTAACACCTTCGGGGGCGAGGCATGGTCTCGCCCCCGAATTCTTTTTTGCCTATCAGACCATGTCCGTATTGTACAACAACCCCTTTCTCTGGTCTTCTCTTTTCGGCGCACTGGCTCTGCGCCGGCTCTTTCTTTGGGAGTCGAGCGCCACCCCCTTCTTCGACGCCCCCAGAGTCGATGCACAGACATTTCGTCGACAGGCACACAGCATCGCGGCCGGCGACCTTTGGGGCGGTAACGAGCCCTTTTGGCAGCCCCCCCTGTATATATACTTACTGGCGTTTGTCTGCTGGCTGTTTCCGGGCGATTACTTTGTCGCTATCCGCCTGTTACAAGCCGTGCTGGGCACCCTATCCTGCGGGCTGCTATATACCCTAGCAGCCCGCTGTTTCGACGAGAAAACCGCCCGCGTCGCCACCGTCGCAGCGGCGCTATGTGGCACTTCCATTTTTTTCGAGGGCGAACTGCTCGCCGTTGCGCTCGAGGTATTTTTAAACCTCTTGCTGCTGCAGCGCCTCACCGTCGCCGTCGAAAAGGCAACGTATGCTCCCTGGATTGGGGCCGGCCTAATCGCCGGGCTAGCGGCACTCACGCGTCCCAACGTGCTACTTTTCGTCGCCGCTTTTGCGCTGTGGTCTATCGCATCATCGGTTCAAGACCCGAATGGGAGATGGAAGCGCTTTCTGCAGCTATTGCTCCTGCTCGGCTCTCTTGCACTGACAATCGTCCCCGTTACCGTGCGCAACTACATCATGGAGCCCGAGCTGGTGCTGATCTCGTCAAACGGTGGCATCAACTTCTACATCGGCAACAGCGGCCACTATGAGGAAAAAGTCTCCATCCATCCCGGCATGCGCTGGGAAGCAATGGCAATGGAACCCATCCGAGCCGGCCACACTACCGCCGCGGCAAAGTCGGCCTACTTCTTCGCGCGCTCGTTCCAATACATAGCGGCAAATCCGCTGGAATACGCGCAAACGCTGCTGCATAAGCTGGGGCTCTTTTTTAGTGGACCGGAGATAAAGCGCAATATTGATATTTACTTTGCACGTCAGTACTCATACGTGCTCAGCGCGCTGCTCTGGGACTACGCCCTTTCCTTTCCCTTCGGCCTTATCGGTCCCCTATCCCTTATTGGACTGTATGCCACCTGGCGCAGCCGGTCATCAAGCGTATCCATTATTCGCCTGTACTCCCTTACCTACGTGCTCTCTGTCGTGCTCTTTTTTGTAGCGGCCCGCTACCGAATGCCCGTGCTGCCCATTCTCATTCTCTTTGCATCTGTCGGCGGTCTCGGTATATACAGTAGAGTATGCCAGACAACGGGCTGGCGTGCGGATAAAACGCTGTGGATCTTCGCCGCACTAGTCCTTGTTTTTAACCTGCGTTCCGCAGCCGACCCAACGCGCGATGCGCAGCTGCAATTCGACCTGGGCGAAGTGTATCTGCGCAAGGGGTCGTATGAACTCGCAGCGGCGCATGCACAGAAGGCTCTGCAATTGGAACCCACTTACAATTACGCACGTCATAACCTAGCCGTTGCCCTGTTCAACCTAGGCGCACTCGACCGAGCCATTGTCGCCGGTGAAGAGACCGTGCGCGAAAATCCACAGCGGCCCGATACGCATGCGCTGCTCGGCCGCGCCTACGCCAAACAGGGTAATTTCCAGCGGGCCGAGCAGTCCTTTCGCCGCGCCTTAGACATTGATCCGAGCAGTGGATTAACGCATTATTACTACGGTCGTTTTCTCTACCAAGCGCGTCGCTACGAGCGCGCGAGCGCAGCGTTCGAGCAAGCCGCCGCATGGAAACCGAGCGATCCCTGGATTCACTACGAACTCGGGCGGGCACGACACGGAGCGGGCAATGTGGCCGATGCACTCATCGCCTACGAAAGAGCATGGGCCATCGGCCAACTCGCCGATGCAGCCAATGCCATCGGCGCCGTTCACTTTGTAGCGGGTCGCCGAGACCAAGCGCGCACGTTTTTTACCCATGCCTTGCAACGAGCGCCGGACAACCTCGACGCACAGATTAACCTTTGCCTGATCGATATCCAAGAGGGCCAAGTGCAGCGGGGCCTGAGTCGCCTGCGTTCGCTGCATGAACAATTTCCCGAAGCACCGGCCATTCGCCGTGCACTGCAGTCGGTCACTGCCGGCGCGTCGACTCCGTAACGAATCGAGCCATGCCTCTCTTATGTTTCGAACAATCGCCTATCTGACGGGAATGGCCTGTGCCTGCTGGTGCAGCAGCGCCCGCGCACAGACGCTGCACTTTGTAGATGTCGCCGTTGAATCGGGCCTTGATTTCATCAACGCCTCCGGTTCAGCTGAAAAGCGCTATATAGTCGAAACGCAGTCTGCGGGAGGCGGCTTCTTTGACTACGACGGCGATGGCGTGCTCGACGTGTATTTCACTAACGGCGTTGCAGCAGACAGTGCCCAAACTCATACGCCCGGAACGGCCCTGTACCGGGGCCTGGGCAATGCTCGCTTTGCCAACGCGACGGCGCAGAGCAACACGCATCTGGAGGGCTGGACGATGGGCATGGCCTTTGCCGATTACGACGGCGACGGCGATACGGACCTCTACGCGACGCGCTGGGGGACCGACGCGCTGCTGCGCAACGGCGGCGACGGCACCTTTTCCGACCATACCGAGCACGCGGGACTCGGTTCAGAGGCCTGGGGCATCGGCGCATCTTTTGCCGATTTTGACCTGGATGGCGACCTCGACCTGTACGTGGCCAACTACATCGACTTTTCGCTCGGCGGCCCCCCCTTTTACGATCGCTGGTGCACGCACAACGGCGTGCCCGCCGCCTGCGGACCGGTCGGAGCCGAAGCGCAGGCCGATTTGCTGTACCGCAACGAGGGCGATGGGCGTTTTAGCGAAGTGAGCCGCAGCATGGGTATTGCCGGTAGAACCTACTACGGCATGGGCGTTGTCTGGACCGACTACGACGACGACGGCGACCCCGATATCTACGTGGCCAACGACGGCCATCCCAATAGCCTATTTCGCAACGACGGCCAGCGCTTTGTCGATGTTGCGCTGGTGCAGTCGGTCGCCTACAGCGGCGACGGACGCCCGCAGGCGGGCATGGGCGTTGCCGTCGGCGACTACGATCGCGACGGGCGCTTTGACCTCTTTGTGACTAACTTCTCACAGGATCACAACACGCTGTATCGCAACAGCGGCCAGGGCTACTTTCTCGATGTCAGCGGACGCGCTAACCTGGCGGGAAGCAGCCGTCCGCACATGGGGTGGGGTACGTTCTTTTTTGATATGGACTGCGACGGCTATGAGGACCTTTTTGTAGCCAATGGCCACCTCATGCCAGAAATAGAGCAAGCTGGTATCGCCATGCACTATAGGCAACCCAACCTGCTCTACCAGAACGCCGGTAACGGCAAGTTTGTCGATGTGTCGCAGCGCGCGGGGTCGGGGTTGCATATCGCCGAGGTCAGCCGCGCGGCGGCCTACGGAGACTACGACAACGACGGAGACCTGGATATCCTAGTGGCCAACCTGGATGCCAGACCCAATTTATTGCGCAACGACAGTCAGCCGCGCGGCAACTGGCTGTCGCTGCGCCTGCGTTCCAAAGGCTTTAATAGAGAGGGCATTGGCGCGCGCATTTACGTGCAGACGGACAGCACCTTGCAGATGCGCGAAGTGCGCACGGGAACGAGCTTTCAATCGCAAAACGACCTGCGCCAGCACTTTGGTCTGGGGCACCACGAACGCGCAGACCTTCGCATTCGCTGGCCCGATGGCAGCGAGCAAGAGTTTGCCGCCGTTGAAGCCAATGACTTCTACACGATTAATAGGGAAAATGCAACAATCAACGCGGAGTAAATCATGAAGTACCGATTCATCCCCCTCTTTGCCCTGTGCATTGGCTGTGGCGAAGAGGCGCCCCAACCTACGGTGCCCTCAGCCGACAATTCAGCGCCGGTTCAGGCCAAGGCGCTTCCGACGGCCAGCGAGCTCTTTGAGCAGGGCCGCGCGCTGCAGGCACGCGCTGATTTTAACGGAGCCGAATCGCGCTACCAGCAGGCGATGAACGCAGCACCGACCAACCCACAGTACCCCTATTACCTCGGCACGGTGCTGCACGCGACGAGCCGCTATGGAGAGGCACGTGCGCTGTTCGAGCGCGCCATTGAGCTCAAGAGCGACTACGCCGCTCCGCGCATAGCGCTGGGTAAGCTGCTATACGACGTCGACGGCAATGCGGATGCTGCCAGAGCGCTGCTGCAACAAGCCCTGCAGATCGCACCACAGGCCGCCGAAGCCAAATACACGCTTGCGCTGATACAGCTGCGCGAAGGGCTTGCCGATGAAGCGGTCGACCTGTTTTCGCAGCTGGTGCAAGCTGACACGAGCAACGCGCAAGTGCGCACGCAGCTGGGATTGGCCTATTTGCAGGCGGGCAACGTCGAGCGCGCCCAGCGCGAGCTACAGCGGGCGGCCGATGCGCAACCGTATTACAGCACGGCCTACCACGGCCTTGGCCAAACCTTTATCCGACAGGGCAAAGCAGAAATTGGCCAACGACTGCTGCAGCGCGCTCAGCAGCTAGAGGAAGAGGCAACCCAGCTCACGCCGCACCAGAACGCCCTGCGCCAAAACCCCAACCAACCGCAGGCTCACTACAACCTGGCAATTATGTATGCGCGCTTTAGTCGGCTGCGCTCCGCTGCCCAGCACTTCGGCCAAGCCATCGAGCTCGACAGCACCTTCGCCCTGGCCTATCAGGGTCTGGGCAATCTGTATCAGCGCTTGGGCACGACGCCCGAGGCTCGGGCCAGCTACGCAGGCAGAGCGCAAGCGCTCTACCTGCGCGCCTTGCAGATTGATTCCAAGCTGGCTGACACGCACAATAATCTCGGGCTCCTATTGCACAGCGCCGGCGATGTATCTTCGGCCGTGCACCACTACGAGCAGGCGACCCAAATCGATCCACAGGCCGGCTTTTATCAGGCCAATCTGAGCCGTGGCTATTACGATTTAACGCGCTATGAAGATGCCCTGACCGCCGTGCGCCGCGCCCTGGAGATTGACCCAGCCCTGGCCGGGGCGCGCGAAACGCTGGGCGACATTCACGCCGCCGAGGGCAACTGGACGAGCGCGCTTGAAGCGTGGACAGCCAGCAGCCAGCAGAATGTATCGCCCCAGCTGGAACAGAAAATGGCGCAGGCACGCAGCCAGTTGGGCCAGTAGCTACACGGTGAATATGGTGACGTGCATACTCGTCGCGGCCACCCTATGGGCCTGCGCAGAGCCGCCGTCAGAGGATCCGTCTTCGGCAATCCACCCTCTGTTTGAGCAGGGCCGCGCAGCCTCGGGGCAGCAGCGCTACAGAGAAGCGCTCGACCTATTCCAAGCCGCGCGAGAGCATGCACCCGCCCTAGCCCATCTGGCGCACTTCGAAAGCGGCAATATCTACGCCCAGCTTGGGCAGGCTAGCCTGGCGGCGCAGGAGTACGAGCTCGCCTTGGAAGCCGATAAAAACCACGCCGAAAGCCGGCACAATCTCGCCGTACTACGCGCCGACCAAGGCCGGCTACCCGAGGCCATTGTCCTATTGGAGCAACTGCCAGACTACGCGCCTGCGCTCAGCACCCTCGCGCTCTTTTACACCAAACAGGCACAGTACGAACTGGCCACTACCGCGCTCCAACGCGCCCTTTCCCTCGCACCGGAATCGCCCCAGCTCAACCGCCAGCTGGGCTCGCTGCACATGCAACAAGGCCACTTTGACGCAGCAGAAAAACAGCTGAGTGCAGCCTGGTCTATCGATTCTACCGATGCCGAGACGGCGCGTGTCTTGGGTCAACTCAGCGTGCGTATGAATCGACCGCAGCAGGCGCTCGCCTTTTTTCAACGCGCACTTGATACGCGCCCGCTGCACGTCGAGACCCACTACAATATGGCCACAGCGCTCGCCCAATTCGGTCGGCGGCAAGAGGCGCAGATCTATATGCAGCGCTTTGAAGAGCTCGCCCAGCGCAGCGCCGAGATTGCCCAGCTGCGCCGATCGCTCGACGAGGCACCCGACGACGTCAGCCTGCACCTGGCCTTGGCACACCACTACGCCGCACTTGAGCAGCCACACCGCGCCCGCGATCACTATCGCGCCGTCTTGCTGGTCGACTCACTGCACGTCGAAACGCTAGTGCGCCTTTCGAGCCTCCTACTGCGACAGGGCGAACTCAACGAAAGCCTGGCGCTGTGCCAGCGCGGCATCGTTGCCCATGAGAGCGATCCCCGCACGAGCGCCCTGCACGTTACGGCCGGCTACATTCACTATGTGGAAAAGCGCTACGGCAAAGCAGAAAGCGCTTTTTCGCGCTCGCTTGCCCTCGATCCGCAGCAGGCCCAAGCATGGAATAATCTCGGCAATCTACAGCAGCAACGAGGCGATCTAACGGCCGCTCAGCGATCCTTTGTACGGGCCATCGCCGCCGATTCCCTATTGGTTGATGCCCACTTCAATCTGGCCATTATTCATCAGCGCCAAGCGGCATGGCCGTTGGCCTACCGATCCTTTCGCAGTGCCCTAGAAATTGATCCGCAGTACGCGCAGGCGCACTATGGTTTGGCCACCGTCTACGAAGCAATGGACTCTACCGCCGCAGCCCTGCGTTCCTATCGCACATTCATCGATGGCCCTGAGGGCGACCCATCCTGGCGCAGACGCGCCCAACAGCGCCTTACACAGCTCGAATCTCAGCTCTAAATGCGCATCCAACCGCTCATCGCCTCGCTGTTGCTCTATACGGCCTGCAGCGAACCATCCTCTGAACCCACGCCGCCAACGCCCCCCGCTGCACCCACCACCGAGCACGATGCGGTCCACTTTGTAGAGGTCGCGTCTGACGTGGGCCTCGTCTGGAAGCACGACAACGGCGCCAGCACAAACAAGTTTTTTCCGGAAACAATGAGTGGAGGCGGCGCGCTCTTCGACTACGACGGCGATGGGGACCTAGATGTATACGCGGTCAACGGCGGACCATTAGACGGCGTGCGCGCCGATCGCCCCCCCAATGCTCTATTTCGCAACGACGGCGGTCATTTTATCGCCATCTCACAAGCGGCCGGCGCAGATGACCGCGGCTATGGAATGGGAACGGCAGCCGGCGATATCGACGGCGACGGCGACCTCGACCTCTACGTCGCCAATTTTGGAGCCAACGTCCTACTGCGCAACGACGGCGGCCGCTTTGTCGACATAAGCCACAGCAGCGCTACCGATGATTCCCTGTGGGGCAGTAGCTGCGCGTTTGCCGACTACGACCGCGACGGCGATCTCGACCTCTATGTCGCTAACTACGTCCGCTATGCTCTGAGCGATGCTGCGCGCGATAATGCGCCCTACATGTCCGACTACGATTCCTACGAAGGCGATGTTGAAAAAGGCTATCCCCATCCGGCAAACTTCCCCGGTTCTCCCGATCGCCTCTACCGCAACGACGGCTCGGGTCACTTTGTCGAAGTGGCCCGAGAAACGGGTATTTTTGATGAAGGAGGAAAGGGGCTAGGCGTCGTATTTGCCGATTACGACGTCGATGGTTGGCCCGATATCTACGTAGCCAACGACGCCGTGCGCAACTTTCTCTATCGCAATGCGCAGGATGGCACCTTTGTCGAAGGAGCTTCTCTTTCGGGCGTGGCCTACGGACAGGATGGGCAGATGGAAGCGGGCATGGGCGTCGACTGGGGCGACTACGACGGCGACGGCCTGCTCGACCTGACGGTGACCAACTTTCAGGCCGAGCCCAATGCCCTCTACCACAACGAGGGAAACCAGTTTTTTTCCATTGCGACCTTTACATCCGGCACCGGCATGGTAACGCTACCCTACCTGGGCTTCGGAACGCAATTTATCGACTACGACCACGATGGCGACCTCGACCTTTTTACCGCCAACGGACACGTTCTAGACAACGTCGAGGACGTAGACCAATCGACGCAATATGCCCAACGCAACCTGCTGTTCCGCAACGACGGAGCTGCAGCAGGCCCCGTCCGCTTTAGCGAGGTCGGGCTACAGGCCGGACTGGCGAGCGAACGGGTCAGTCGCGGATCAGCCAGCGGCGATTACGACGACGACGGCGATGTAGATCTGCTGGTATTCAACGTGGGGCAAGAGCTCAACTTGTTTCGCAACGACAGCGCCCGTAGCGATGCGCACTGGCTATGGGTTGAGCTGCACGGCGTAGATTCCAACCGGCACGGCATTGGCGCACGCCTCACCCTGTCGGCAGGCGGCGTCAAACAGGTGCGCGAAGTCCGCGGCAGCCGTTCGTATCTATCGCAGAGCGATCTTAGAGTGCACTTTGGTTTGGGAGCGCAGCAGGCGGCCGACTGGCTGGACGTGCACTGGCCTTCGGGACGGAAAGAGCGCTTTGAACGCGTGGCTGGCCGCCAAGTAGCGCGCTTAGAGGAGGGTTCCGGACAGCCGCTGCCCTAGCGACGGCGCGCTAGCTGAGCAAGTAGAAAGCGCCCGTAGTCTGCCTGTCCCAGTTCGTCTGTTACCGCGCGCACGTAGCGTTCAGCGTCGGCTACACGGCCCTGTTCGGGCAATTTCTCGCACAAAATAGCCAGCAAGTCGTAGAAAAATAGCCGACGCACCTGGGCATCCGCCAGCGATTCTTCCAGCAACTCAACACCGTCTTCTCCCAGCAAGTAGTGGGCGTAGCCGGAAAAAAATGCAGCCAATCCAGGCGAGAATCCGCCGCTGTGCTCGAGTAGAGAAAGGCGCACCTGCATGGCGCGTATAGCGCCTCTTTCCCCTTCGCTCAGCTCGCCGGCCAGCACCTGTCGACTGCGCCCCCAGCGCAATGTCGCCCACATATCGCCCCACGGGGTAAACGGCTCTTCCAGGCTAGCCGCACGATAGTACTGCGCTGCGCGCTCGACCTCCCCGTTGGCAAAGAGCTGATCGGCCGCGTTGAGCGCGAGGATCGCCGGCCCCGTTCCCTGACGCCAGCGCTGGTAGGCACTTTGCTCTGCCGCGCTCAAGGTGCCCCAGAGAGAATCGGCGCGTGCGGCCAGCGCTCCCGCCTGCTCCTCGTTGCCCAGACTCATGGGCTCTTCACTGAGCAGAATATGCATATCGTGCAGTACGGCCAGCTGCTCGAGCGGCAAATCGCCCTGGAGCGTGCGGTAGGCCCTGTCGGTCCGCCGGATTTCAGCGCCGGCGGTATCGTCAGCTGCGATGCCAACGAGCGCTTCTGCCACACCGCGGGCCAGCAAAACCTGCCCCTGCGCCGTAGGGTGCACGTGATCGGCCATGAGCTCCCAACCGATCCCGGCGGGAGGACTGTGCTCGGCCAATAGCGCCTCGCCATCGACCAGTGCAACGTCCCCTGCGCGCGCCACTGCGCGAATAGCCTCGTTGAGCGCGCTGCTAGCACGCCAGGGCGTGGGGTCCGTATCACGCGCCGCTACATACGCGCGCCGAGCCTGCGCACTGCGGCCGAGCGCTTCCAAACAGCGCCCGCGATAAAAGTGCGCCCAAGCACTGGCCGGTGCCTGCTCAAGAGCTTCGTCAAAAACATCCAGCGCCTCGGCAAAACGCCCTTGCTCATAGGTCTCGATGCCGCCTGCCATCAGCTCCTGCCAGGCACCGAGTGCTTGACCATCCATTTCCGGTTCGGCATAGCTCGGGGCGAAGCCTCGTTCATTGCTCGCCACGGTGCATAAGACGAGCGGCACGCCGTTTTCGCTGCATGTCTGGGCGATGGCGCGCAGGTTGGCTCGGATATTCTCTTCTGCGGCACTGCGTCGCCCGTCGCTGGCCGCGACGCTGCCCGCAGCGGACATCACGCGCAATAGCGAGGCTGGAGGCGCGCTGGATTCGTCGTTAAGAGGATGCAAAGCCCGTCGCACGAGCGAAGTCAGCCCCCACTGCATCAGGCGATAGTGCAGCCCTTTCATCCAGATCGACGAGCCGCCCTGGCTGAGCGATGCCGAACCGTAGACTCCGTAGATTTCGTTGTGTCCGGTGTATACAACCACGACGTCGGGCTTCAATTCCATCGCGTCTTCTACCGTGCGCGCAACGGCAAAACTCGATATAGCCGTAATGCCCATATTAAATACCTCGGGCGCACGGCCGGGCAAGGCCTCTTCGAGCATCGTTTGTACATAGGAGGAAATTGAAAGACGGCGAGGATGGGGGTACCCCTGCACGGTCGACCCACCAACTATCACCACGCGCAGCGCATTGGCGGCGCGCGGTTCGACATAGGGACGGGGCGTCATGCGCATGCCGGCCACTTCGACCCCCGAGAAAAAGCGCCGGGCGTATGCCGGATTTACCGTGCGCAGAGCGCGATCTTCGACGCGGGCCAACTCGATGAACAGCGGCGGAGGACGCAAATCAAAGGCGACGCGCAGGAAAAATTCCAGCCCAGCAACCAGAGAAAAACCCAGCGCCAGCGCAGCGGCGGCCCCTCCCCAGCGCCTTATGGCTAACACCTATAGCTCCCTAGCGCGCTGCGTCAGCGGCTTGCAGCATAGCGCGCTAGGGCGTCTTCATTCCACTCAACTTGGCCCCTATAGGCCGAACGCAACGAGTCGAGATACGCGACAAAGAGCTTGGCCTCTGCTTGCTCTCGCAGTTTAACGCGGATGGGGCGCTGCACCTGCTTAAAGGGAATGGCTTCCTTTACTATAGGTTGGTTGAGCCGGAAAACGCTGAAGCGATCTTGTACTTCCAGTGGTCCGTGCACAACACCGACGTCCTTTTCGTTGCTATCGCCCAAAAAAGTTCGGTACGGCGACTGGTACAGCGATGCGATCTCCAACCGCCCACTGTCTGAAAAGGCGTGCCCGCCCAACTCTTCCATACCGGGCCGCACCGAAAAGCGGACGGCCAGCGCCTCCAGAGACTCCCCACCGCGAGCCAGTTCGAGCACCCTATCGGCTTCGCGGCGCTCTTCAACGAGCACCTCGGTCAGGTGAATAGTACCGGGCAGCTTTTTATATGTGTCGAGGTATTCCTCGTAATACCCTTGAACGCGCTCATCGGGTATGGTCACTTTGCCCGCGATCCGATCGAGGCGAAGCTGGTTTATCATAAGGGCTCTACGCCGCTGCTCGCGCAGCGTAACAACGTCGCTATCGGCACCGCGATTTTGCGCACGCGCCTCTAAGACCATAAGCGAGTCGGGCAGAATCCACCGCTCGATTTCATCAAATACGGCGGTACTGTCCGGCGGCAGGGCCCCTTTTTTTAAGTCGCGGATTCCGCGCACGGCATCGCCGACCAAAATGCGCCCACCGCGATAGCTAATTAACTCACGCGCTGCGAGCTCTGGAGTTAACCCCTTGTGAAAAAGTCCGCTGATCACGTCGTGCACGCGCTGGCGCTCGTAGCGCACATCGCGCAGTTTGCCAAGCGAATCGACGACGGCCTCGCGCCGCTCGGCCCATTTGACTTTGCCCATTCTCGTAGCGATCTTGCCGCGCACAGCCGTAAAGTCTTTGCGGCGCTTTTCTATAATCTTAACAACTTCCCAACCGTCTTTTGTGCGAATAGGATCGCTGTATTCGCCCTCGTCGAGAAAAAAGGACGCTTCTCGCAGAGCGGGGACGACATCTCCCTGCCCAAAAAATGCCCCCAAATTGCCGCCCGTCACGGCGTCGTCTGCCCGCGAATATTCTTTAGCTACCTCGGAAAAGGGCCTGCCTTTACCCAACTCTTCAATAACGATCCGCGCATCTTCTTCGCTTTTTGAGAGAATGTGGGCAGGCCATACTTCCCAACCCAAATCAAATTTATCATAGGCCTCGCGCAGTTCGGCCTCATCTATCTGCAATTGGCTATCAACTAGCTCGAACGACACCTTTTGCACCAGGCGCTTGTTGGTCTCTACATCCAGTATGTGTTCCAGTTCAGGCAGCGTATCGATGCGTTTTCTCTCGGCCTCTAAGAGCATTATTTCGCGGTCGACCAAATCCTGTGCATATTGACGAAGCGCATTCAAATCTTCTTTTTCGGCGCGTAGATGGCTTGGCAAACTGGCGACAAATTCCGATACGTCGGCGGCGTCAATTGAAACGTCTCCAACGCGCACAATACTGGAGTCCGAGGTGGCCATCTCCTTTTCTTCTGCACAGCTGCTCACCAACAGCGCGGTGGCCAAACCCGCCCATGCATAACGGATCATCTACTATGTTCTCCTCTGCGATTCTTGTAACACAAAGCGACGCGACACCGCTAATGCGATGCCGCGTCCGAATATAGACAGCTTAAAACCGTATAACTAGTTGTGCGCGCTCAGGGGCTGGTATTGGCTACCCTGCGCCCGTCGGGATACACACGCCCTATCTCGCGCTGAAAAAACATCTCCACGTCGGTGGTCTCTACCGGGTCGCCCTTGTAATCAAAGCGCACGACCACATCGTCGATGTGCACTGTCAATTGATCTACGTCACTTGCCAGCGGCTCAAAGACGATATAGCCCTCGCTCTCCTGAGCGGAAAAGATCTGCTCGTCCGCATACATCGTCCTGCGCAGAATGCCGTCGCGCTCCTTCCAAACGATAAACGAGTTGCCGGGAATGCCCGGCGAATCGCCTCCGCTGCCACCGCCGGCGTAGCGGCGATAGTAGATGGAAAGTTGATCTCTGGTCAGCGCATAGTATTTGCGGCCGTTCGACGTCGTTATATACACCTTCTGTGGATCTAGGTATACCTTGGGATACTCGTAGTTGGACACGTTGAGGCGAAAAATCGTCCACCGCTTGGGCGTGTCTCCAGTATGGAAATACTCCGAGTTTCCAAATGTGTACGGGTTGCGCGATTCAGCACCCTCGTTGGAATAGGCGCTGAACTGACGATTGAGCTCTTCGTCCGTCATCGGCCGCAGCGTGATGGCCAGACGAGCCTGATTGTAGGTAACGCTGCCATCGTCAGCGACCTCTTTGTTTTCGCCCTGTTCCGCTTCGCTCAGCGGCTGCAAATCGTCTGCGTAGTATCGATACGAACATCCTGTCCACCCGACGGCTGCGGTAAAGAAGAGCAGATAACAGATTTTCAACATGGCTCTCTCCTTATTCCAGACCGGCGTAAACCGTTACAAACATCGCCGTCTCGGTTCGCGCTTTATCAGCCGATGCGCGGTCGATCCGCGCGATGCGAAAACCCGCCTGCGTCCACAGGTTATAGCCTTGATAGTCGACGTTGTTGGTAAACTGCAGTGCGTATACGAGCTCGTTGCGATCGGAGCGCAGCAGGTTGTCCTCGAGCTGCTCTCTATACTGCTCAACCAGCAAATACTCAACACCGGTCTGTAGCTCGGTGCGAGAGAGGATCGGCACGCGCGCTATCAGCGAGAAAAGCTCGCGTAGTTCGGTAGTGGCTACGCGCACCTGCGAATCTTCCCTCTCGGCGGGACGCTGGCGCTGAAACTCACTCTTCCAACGCGGCTGGAACTTGACTATGCCCACGTCAAAGGTGTAGTCCAGTTTGTTGACAATACCTAGGAACGATGCCGACTCGCGTATGTCTTGCTGCTCAACCGGGCGCTGATCGTAGTCGACCTGATTTACGATCTCCCACTTGACGCGATTCTTGAACTGCAGGCGATCGCTGCTATACTGATAGCCCAAATAAAAGGTGTTAGCCCACGCATCGCGGAAGGGCAGCGGATCGGTGTAGGGGACAAACGCGCCGCGCGACCCTTCGCGCACCACCCACTCGATCATATCGTCGCGAATATCGTCCTGCACGCGACGCAGATTGTTGAAAACCTGCACGCGGCCCCGGCGCGAAAAGTCGCGATCGTAGGTCAGCATGAGGTAATTGCTGACATTGGAGCGATCATCCGCCAGCTGGCGCTCGTCGAGGCGTCCCACCGTCAGGCGCGCCTCGGGGCCGAGCTGCGTGCCGACATAGGCGTTGTATCCGCGGCGATCTCGCTTGTAGAGATAGTCTGGCAAGTTGTCGTTTTCAAAGCGGTCGACAATGCCGTTGTTGTTCATATCTACGCCGAAGAGAAACTCTGGCCGGTCGGATGCATAGCGCAAGAAGGGCTCCTCGTAGTCGGGCATCGTATTTTCCCGCACGTCCGAGTCGTTCTGGTTGAAGTCGTTTACAAAGTCGTTGTTCTCATCGTAGCCCGGAAAGATGCGCGTATCCTGCGAAAAGTTGGAGCGCAGCCAGTCGGGGTTGCGGTCCTGGTCGTCGTTATCGTCGACAAACTCGTACACAAAGCGCGTGTTGTCGTCGTAGTTGATATCGGCCGCATCGTTCTGCGTTCCCGCCAGATAGGCGCTGGTGCTGTAGTCCGGGTCGACGTTGTAAACTTCGCCAAATGCAAAGTAGGGATACGCGCGCTTGTAGACGTTAACAAACCACGCGTCGGCCTCGTTGTTGAAGGCGCGATGCTTGGTCACATCGCTTTCCGAACGGCGCGGATAGCGGAAGTGCTGGCGATTGCGATCCCACTCACCAGAGAGGTAGAAACCGCCGACATCGGTCACGTCGATGGTCACGCCGAAAATTTCGTTGGCGACCGGCAGGCCGTAGTTTACGCGCACAAACTGCTGGTTCGAACCGTCTTTGACATTGCCGTCAGCGCGCACGGTGCGCTCCGGAATGCCCTCGGATAGCAGCACGGGCTGACCGTTTGAGTTGAGCTGGCGGTTTGAGGTGACGTCGATTCGATAATCGTTGGCCAGCAGCAGCTGAAACTCAATGCTCTTAATCTGCTCGGGCTGCGGACCAAAGGAGTTGCGATACTCCGGCCCCTCGAGGTCGTAGACCAAGACGATTACTTCGTTTCCATCGGCTGAGAGAAACCCCTCGCGGCGGAAACCGCCCTGCACGGACGGATGAAAATCGAGGATGTTGTTTTCGCCCAGCCGGCGGCGATTGCTGATCCTGCCGCCGTCGACCGTCGTTATGATCATCTCTTCCTGGAAGTACGCCGCACCCGCTTGGCCGTCTTCCGGCGAGTCATCGCTCAGGCGAACCTCAATGCGCGAAACGTCGGCATTGTTCTGCCCTTCCGTAAGCGTCCCGCTAAAGGGATTGCCCTGAAAGGCCTGCCCTTTGGTCTGCGCGTTAAAGGCGCTTAGATAGGTCGCGCCGAGCTTGACAAAGTCGCCGATCTGCACCGTGCCTCGACCACCAATCAGGTTGGTGTCGTTGGAGCGCTCGCGCCCACCGCCGGTAGACGTGCCGGTCGTGCTACCCACGGCACCGGGAGAAGAGGGCCGCGAGGCCAGAAACGTCGCCTCGTACTTATCCGTGGCCAAGTCTAGCTGGATACCGGCAAACGTCGGCTTGGAAAAGGTCATCGGCGTCAGCGTCGTGCGGATGCGATCGCCAATGGTCAGGGCATAGGCATACTGCCCCTTCTGGTCGGAGGCAATGACCACACCGGAAAACCAGCTACCGAAGTTCGTTGTCTTGAACAGATTGCTACCGGCCGTTTGCGGTGCAGAAATGCGCCAGTCATAGATAAGCTGACCGCGCGTTATGTAGTTGCCGTACAAATCGTAGAAGTAAAAACCTTCTTGGGTTGTATTGACATAGCGCTCGTACTTGCGACGGGCGTAGTTGGTATAGTCCTGCTGCCGCCACTGGTACTCGTTAAAGAGCTCCTGCGGCACATACCACTTCTTCACCGCTGGATCCAACGCGTCAAAGAGCACGCCCGAACCGGTTGGCTCGTAGAATAACTCGCCTCCGCGCCGCACGCCCAAGCGCGAACCAAAATCCTCTTGCGCAAGCGCCGCATTGGCTTCTACAAGTAGAGCCATAGCTGCTACGAACAGAAAAATATTTTTAGCGTTGTTCACGAAAACCCTCCCTTATTCACCAGCATTTGCCTGACAATCTATTCCAAATGCTCGAAGTACGTCAATATGCCACATTGACAATGCGCATCAACTCACTGTCGCCCTGATCGGCTTCGACGATGATGCGGCAAATATACATACCTGGGGGCACCAACGCCCCCGACGCGTCGAGCCCATTCCAGCGAAACTCCTGCGCGCCAACCATTCCGGCCGCCCCGCTTCCCTGTCCGCGCCCCACCAAACGTCCACCCAGGTCGAATATCTCCACGCCCAGCGGACGCTCTTCCAGCACCTTGAGCAAGGCGAAACGCACGACGAGCTCATCGTTGACGCCATCGCCATTCGGCGTAAAAATGGCGGCCATATCGACATCCTGAATGAGCTCTTGGCTAAGTTCCATCAAACTAACGCGCGCCGTTGAGGATTCAACCAGTTCGGTGGCATCCTTCGATGCCGTATCGACTCGTTGAAAAACGCCTTCTTCACCATTGGAAGAGCGGACAAAGCTGCCGAACTCAATGCCCTCGCGGAAGCTCTGCGACTCAAACTGCACTTCGACGATCGCATGCCTTCCCCCTCGCAAACTACCGTTGATCGAATTGGGGAAGCGCAGCCAAAGCGAATCGCTCTGGGACTGCATTACCATCAGCGACTCACCCGCTTCGTTGCGGAAAGAGCCGTCCTCGCCGCGGCCGTAAAACTGCGAGAAGTCGGTCTGCACAGCCGTTGTCAACAGCGCCGTGGGATCGATGAGAGAGGCCTGCTCTGCAACAGAGACCGTCCCGAGACGCACTCCCTTCAGCTGAGCGGCCATGGGCGAAACGATTAGTATCTCGTCAAAACCGTCGCGAACGGATACATCGGCCGGGTCGGGCGCCGCTGCGCGGATAAAGTATGAAAAGATTTGCGGCGACAGCGGGTCAACGCCCGTCGGTGCTGAATAATCAGCCGGCAGCGAAAGAAGCTCTGTAACGGGCCGGCCCTTTCCCTCGTCTGTGAGTAGGGCCAGTTCGCCGGCCAATTCTAATGATAGAGGCGGTGCCAAATCGACGCGGAGCGCGCGAACGCGCGCCGTTTTGAATGGATCTTCGGAGGAAATATTGACGCGTACCTGTAAAAACTTGCGCGGGTTTGGCGAGGTGATCGTCGCCTCGTTGCGGCCATTGGTTGGCGCATACGACTCGCTCCACTCGCTCCAGCCGACAAACGCCAGTTCGCCATCGCGGTCGTACGAAGAGCGCGGCTCGCGACGCAGTTTCTTGCCGTCTTCGTCAATCAATCCATCGCCGTCGTTGTCGATCAGATCGATGGGATCCTCATCCGTCACTCCGTCGCCATCGTCATCAACGCGACTCTCGTGCCTCTTATTATCGGGCAACGTCTGCCACACATTCCACGCAACCCACTCAAGCACGAGCGCATCATATACTTCCTTGGTGACTTCCTGCCGCTCTTCGGCCCCGGCAATTTCGACCACTTCGTAGTAGGTGAAGTTCGTGTCGGTCTGATCGGACGTGCGCGTTTGCACCTGCAGGCGCACATCTGGATGGTTCTCCAACGGCTCGATGCGCTCGACCATCTGACCTGTGACGGGGTCGGTGTCACGGACAATCACATCGCCTTCCCAAGAGATCTGCGGCAGCGTCTTGCGAATAAATTCGCCGCGCGCATCCGTCAGCGATATCGGCGGCGAGTAGGCCCACACGCTCACGGGATATCCCTCGCCGTAAAGCTGGATCTCACCGAGCGTGGCCAATGAGCCGTAGCGACCAGACTGCCGTCCGGTCACGTCGATATCGCGCACCTGCAAAAAGCGAATTTTGCGCGGGGCAAAGGTCTCGCGAAATATGCGCACGACCTGATCGTGGTTATCGACGTGCTCAGCGGATATAATATTGTCCCATTTGAGCCCCTCCTCTAGCTGGGGAAAGTCGTCGCGCTGCTCCATATTGAGCGGCTTGAGCAGCGTGCCGTCTGACACCAAAATATCCGGCCCGAGAAAAGCCCCTTGGTGACTCTGGTTGATGCGTTTGTTCACGACCGAAACGTTATCCACCCAAAACACGGCGCCCAAATCATACCAGGCCGTGCCCTTGAGGTAGATGGGCGACCACGTATTGGCCTGCCATTCGGAGTCGTAGAGGCCGTCAGTAGCCAATTCGGGGGCTCCAAGACCGCCGTTTTCATAAGAGGCTCCGCCGCGCTTTTCAGGCTGCAGAGCGTAATTATCGCCCTTAGCCCAGACCTGCACTTCGGAAATGCGCGGCACTTCGCGACTGTAATACAGTATGGGGCCGCGTTTTTCCTCGGGCAGCGCTTCGTATTTCTGCCGCGCGCTCGAACCGTTTTCATCGTCCTGCAGTTCCACGAGCAACCCGCCCGCCGTCGAGCGCTGGAACACCAGCGCACCCCTCTGTTCCGGAGGAAGCGCTTCGTATACCGCTCTCCCTTCCTCACCAGAACCGAGGAAAGCATCGCGCCACAGATCGGAATCTGTGACCTTAATGCGGATGTACTGTAGGAACGTCCCCTTGATATCGGGCAGTCCATCCAAATCCCAATCGGCGCGATCTAGCGGAGTGAGGGGGAAGGTCATCTGCACGTAGCGACCATCCGTGCCTGGCGTGGGACGGAGCGCCAACGCATTGACGGCTTCTGCGCCTCCTCCTGCACACGTAGTGCCACCTGCATAACCCGCCGATTCGTCGCGCACACACTGGGCTATTTTTCCAGCAGCGAAGTTGGTCGAAACCTGACCGACGAGAGAGAAGTTGAGGCTGTTGCCCAAGGGAAAGGGAAAGCGCTCACCCATGGATGCAAAGAGGGCAAACGATTTTAGCGGCTCGCCGAGAAACTCATCGCCGACCTGCCCCGCTGGAAAAATAACGGTGACGCTATCGACGTAAACCAAACGCCCTAGGTCGATTTCTAACTCCCACTTGCGCATGCCATCAATGGAAAACTCGTGCGCTTCGTCGAGGCGTCGCTCGTAGTCGGAAGCCACGGAAGGCTCCCAGTAGGTATCGAAGTTATTGTCGAGTGCGGCTGGGGCTCTCGTGTTGTTGGTCAGGGCGCTGGCCCCGCCGTTCACCAGATCGCCACCGGCGCGCACCAAGTCTTTGTAAATGAAATTTGATGCCGTCGGTCCGATGTTGATATTGCGCCGAAAAAACACCGGGCGTATCCCTTCGGCATCGACCTGAAAAATGTCTGCGTCGGTAATGGGCACGTTGAGTGCACCGACAAGATCATTTTGATAGTTCCAGTTTAACCAGTGCGAAGCCCTATCTACCCTAATCGAGTTGCCAAACAGCCTGTAGGCATCACCGACCTGGGACAGCGCGGGAGCCGCCCATAGGGCCCCCAGCAGCACGACGTAGCACATAGTCATCCGATTTTTCATAGTCTATCCTCTTTGAGGAACATTTCGCACGGATCGTTGCAATGCATTGCCCGTAGCCTAGTAGGCAACGGAAATGAGTTTTGTCCTAGCCTCGCCCGCATCGTCGGCTTCCGTCGACAGCCGGAGTATGTACAAGCCCGGCGGCACGAGATTGCCCGTATCATCTCGTCCATCCCACTGCTCCGAATACCCCCCTGAGTTGAGCGAACGCTCGATAAGGCGCAGGCGGTTGCCATTCAGGTCGTAGACCTCGAGCAAAACCGCACGAGGCGTCAACAAGCGCTGGACATCAAAGCGGACCTCTAGCTGGTCGTTGACCCCGTCGCCGTTCGGCGTAAAGGGGTTGGGAGTCGTTTCGAAATTGGCTACCAAATTGCTCCCCTGCGCCGAGATATCGGCTATGACCGCAAGCGAGTTGCGGTCGGAGAGCTGCTCTGTAGCATCAAAGTCGACCACGTCACTGCCCTCGACCGGCTGTGGCAGAAAGAGCGCCAAGGTGTCGGCGGCCGCACCCAGCGTCAAAATTCCGTTGCTGGTAAAACGGCGGTCAAAGCCCGAGGCGAGCGTATCCAAGAACACGTTGGCCGAAAAATTCGTGCGAAAGTCAATCACGCGCGCGCGGAAGTTGACCTTCACGATGGCTTCTCGATCCAGCCCGTCATCACCGGGGGTAATCGTCGGAAAGCCGATGACGAATTGTTCATCGTCGACGTACAGCGCGCTGAACTGATCAGCCCCGATATCGGGATTTTCACTGGCAGACAAGGTGCGCATACCGCCGGCACCCATGTCTATGGACACGGACTGAATGCCTTCTACGCGGGCCGGCGTGAAAACCTGCAATCGGTTGAATCCGTTGTTATCGGCTCCCAAGAGCGCTTTGATTGCAATGGCGAAGGTCGTGTCTATACCGGCTTTGACGTCGACTGCAGGTGCGATCTCGCCGACCACGGCATCGGTGATCTGCGGTGCCGAGTATTCAAAGCGCAAGTTGCGAACCACGGTAGCCGACTCGGCAGACAGGCTCTTAAACTCTATCTGTATCTGTATGAAGGGTCTACCGCTGGGCGAATTAATCAGCTGCCCATTTGTCACCTGCTGCACGCCGCTCCAGTACTCCAGATCCGGTTCGATCTTTCTGCGCAAATTGCCGGGCAGCGCCTGATATTCGGCGCGGGTCAGGCGAACGGCTTCGCGCTCTTCGGGCAGCAGCGCGCTGAAAATTTCGCGCACTTCCAAGTTGAACTGCGGGTCGTTCAAATCAATCTGCTCACCGCGCGTCTTCGAACCGGCACGGCGGTCTACGACGATGGCATCCTCGGGCTTCCACTCGACCTGACGCTCGAATTCGTTAACGCGAAATAGCACATCGGGCTCGGCGTTAACCCCCGTCTGAACGCGCACAATGGCGCTCGACTTGGTCGGGTCACCAATTTTTTCCTCTTCCCAAAAAATGCGGCCGAGCGTCGATGGAGGCAGCGGCAGGGCAACCGAGCGATACGTTGCCTGCGGCACGAAGCCGTCGGCAAAAAACTCCATCTCGCCCAGATCGTAGTCTAGCTCCGTCTGAAAATCCATGCGCGCGTAGCGCATTTTGGTCGGCGGGTCAAAGGCCACCGCCACCGTGTCCTCCACGTTGACGGGCGCGCTCTGCTCGGGCACAAAGGTCGGGAACGTAGGCGCAATTTTAGTGAATATAGGGAAGGCCAGCTGACCGACCGTCGGATCGTCCAGGCTCAGACCGGCGATGGTTTTTTCCGTGCCGGCAATGCCGCGATAAAACGTATACGCAGAGATGCGGACCGGCGCCTCCGGGCTGGGATAGACACGCATGAGCCGAATGGGAAAAAAGCGGCCAAGGTCGACATATAGCGTCCAAACCTGCTTTACATCCTGCCCAACGCGGTCAATGCGCTCAAAGTGCGTGAGCGGATCGCCGTCAAACACCCGACCAAGCCCCTCTTGGAGCCGCTGCAGGGTGAGCGCCCGCTCAAAAATCCCCAGCGTCGTGAGATTCAGCCCCTTATTGTATTTGTCACCGCCCGGCGGACGCGGGAATGATTCGGCGACATTGATCAACGCCGCGACCGTATCCACGCCGGCCAGACGCAGCATCTGCACGTCTTCAAGCGACCGGGGAAAATCACCCCAGCGGGGAATGAGCACGTCCCCCGCGGCGACAGAACGATCGCCGAGAACGGCATCCAACTGCGCCACAACTTCAGCTCGTGCAATATGCTGCGAAAATTCAAAGAGAATGGAATCAGCGTCTGCGCTGCCCTCTTCGACGAGGGGTACAGGGACCATCTGCACCGGCTCAATCGGCGCGATGCCGTCGGGGACGCGCAGGAGGTCGATGGCCTCGAGATAACGCTGTTCGGAGATAGGGCCCTGTTTGGCGTCAGCCCAGGAGATGTCTTGCGGAATGGAAAAGATCTTGAGTTCGGCAGGACTTTCTCCCACCAGGCCCGCCAGCACTGCTACGGCGATACACTTTGACCATCTCATTCCTTGACTCTCCGGATCAGATTCCTCATTCAAAACGCGATAAAAGGGCGAGATACTAACAGCAGGAAGGTTACAACAGCATGCATCTGTCCTGAAAAACGGAGTTGAAGAGAGGGGGTTTCCCCCCTCTCTTCAACAGAATACCACAGCACTTTGCAGTGCTTAAATTACTCGACCGAAGCCTTGATACGGCCCCACGAGTCGCTCTCAACAGCCGTGCCACCACCACCGGCACCGACCAAACGACCGTCGACGAAACGCTCAGCGTAACGCCAGGTAGCGGCCTGACCGGACAGGGTGTGGAACGCGCGGTAGTTGGAGGGCTCGATGTCGAAGTCAGGCACCGAGATCTGGAAACCAATGATGCCACCGTCGACCAGGTTCGTGGCCTGGCTGTCATCGGGGCTGTTCCAGATCAGATCGTCAAACGGCGTGACGTAGAACTCGAAAATCGAGGTCGTCGGGCCTTCGCCAACCGAGCCACCGCCGCCATCGGCGTAGGGCAGCGCGTTGACCCACTCAGCACCGGCGCCCTGATAACCGACGTGGCGGCCATCGGGGGTGTCGGCGATAGCAACGTACTGCTGCGCGGTGCGGTTACCGTTCAGCTTCTTCTCTTCGTCAGTCCAGTTCTCGTCGGCCGAACCAGTGTAGTCACCACCGGTGTGGTCGCCGTCGAGCATGAACTCAATGGCATCGTGACGCCAGAGCTGACCGAGGTCGCCACCAGCATACTCGTTGATGTACACGTTATCAACGCGCTCCATGCCCATGTAAACGGTGCTGGAGTTGCCGTTCCAACCAATCCAAATGCGATAGTCGAGGTCGGCCGGATCGTACTGGGCGCCTTCACCCACGGTCGGATCCTGATAGAAATCGGTCGTGACGAGCGGAGCATCGCCAACGACGTCTTCCCAGTCAGCGACGCTGACATCACGCAGATCGATATCAGCCAAATCCGAATCGGGAATTTCGTAAATGAGGTAAACAGCTTCGCCGATGTGGGCGCTTGCGGTACCGCTCATGCCGCCAACGAGGCCGGCAACGATCAGAGAGAGTAGAGACTTTCTCATTTGTTTGGACTCCTTCCAAAAGATCTTTTGAATCACACAATACGACTTAATTGGTAAAGAAGGCTTATGTGGCATCAAGATGACACCGCATAAATACTGAAAACACGTGAGCATTTTCAGAAAAAGTGTAGTCCGCCATCACCTCCTTTCGCCGTGGAATGCGCAGAAAATAAAATGCGACCATCGCATTCTCCAGAGAGAGAACGCGATGAGACTGCGTTAGATAAAAAAATTCCACCTTATGATATGCTAAAGTGCAGCAGGTGTCAAGTCAAAACTACTGCGTCCACACACCATCCTAAGGTAGTAGAAAATAATATGTTAGGGGCAAAATGGGCCCATTCAGAGCATCTAACTACCCTCTTCGTCCTCGCTCTGAGCCCGAAAGCGTATTTGTTTTACGTAATGCATCCCTATGGAAAACGGGCCAGAGCCCGTTTTTCCCGTCAGGGCCGCATTGACGCGTTCATAGTAGCTCTTATCGGTTTCCCCCGAAAGCCGCACGGTGCTGGCGTCGACGGTTCCCATCACAGTGCGTCCGTTCCAATAGGTGGCCGTGATGGGACGAAACTCCTCGGCGGCGCCGCTGTCGTCAAAGTCAATCTTATCAACTTTGTCGAGGGGAATAAAGCGCTTGTTGCGCCCGCGAAAAAAATCGAGGCGCAGCTTGCCGCGAAAGCGCAGATCTTCGACCTCAAAACGCTTGCCGTCCAGCGTGATGACCGTAGCCTTTAAAACGGGCTCCTCAACGACCTCCTCGCCTTCGGGATGCTGCAGGATGATTTCCTGCACATCGTTCACCAGAATAAAGAACGGCCCCAGCGACGTGACGCCTGTAAAGCGCCGGCCGCTGCTACCGCCCCCAACGGCGTCCTGGTGCGGAGCGGCCCCTCCCCCCGTCAGCATGACGCCCTTTTCACTTTTGCCGGAGCGCAGCGTAAGGGAAATAGACTGCTCGTCGTCGCGCGACTCACCTTCGAAACGCATGCGGTCGATCAGGGCCAGCTGCAGCATGCGTCTCTGATCTCCGATATAAATCTCTATTTCTTGACGCCCCTGATACGCAAAGCGCTCCACCTTGTGCTGGTTCCCATAGCGGTCGATCACGATCGCCTGCGTGGCCCATCCCTCAACAACGCCGCCCAGAGCGAGCAATAGCACAAGCAACACCATCGGGTAGCCGCGCGTATGGTCACGTGTAGATTTCATAGAGATCACTCCGCGTTAAACCTATTGTTGTTCGCCTTCTTCGGCTCCTTCGCCCGGCTGTCCCGGTGTCGGCGGAGGACCGATAATGATATTTTGCGTCTGGCCCATATTGACCTGCACCGGACGTATTTCGTCGCTGCCGCTGCTAGCCAAATTTTCGATGCGCACTTTGTATTCGCCCGTCGGCACGATAAAGTAGCGCACCTCAGTCGACGTCATACCGCGCCCCAAAACCGTGCGCAAATTGTAGTCGTATATGAGGAAGGGAACCTGACGGCGCTCGCTGCCCTCGAAGAAAATAAGCTGAAAACGGCCGATGGGAATGGTAGCATACACCTCCTGTCCCATATTGACCTGCACTTCTTTCTCCACGCTGTCCTCGACATCTGTATTGACCACGACCAAATAGGAACCCGGTGGCAGATCGACGTATTGGGGGAATGCACCGTAGCCCGTTTCGTAGCCGATGGGCGAACTGGCCGCAGAACGCGGCGTCTCGGCATAGACCTCTTCGCCGGTCTCGTTGTCAATGACGTAGAAGTTGACTTCGTTGATTCCACCTGCTTCCAGCATGAGACGGCCCATGCCTTCGGCAATCGGCGGCGGACCATACGGAACACCGCTGCCGGTCGTGGCGCAGCCGCCCAGCGCGACAAGCATACCAAAGCAAGCACTCAGCCAAACCTTATTCCGCAACCATACTGTGTTCATCGTGCCAACCCTCCTTTGGCATTCGGTCTGATAAATATTTCCATCAGCAGTCCTGACGCATCGATTTCACGGCTTCTGGTGAGCGCGGAGCGGCATCAGCACGAAGTGGCGTGACGCATCGGACTGGCTCTTTATATGGGAAAGAAACCTTTTCTCGTCTCTCCACAAGTGGGGGTGCGATGCAGGCGTCGAAATTCCTCGATCGACCAATGCGAGCCAGAATGCTCGGTCGCGCATGGCAAAAGCCGCGGGCACCAAGAAAAAGTCGGCGCCGGCTGCGGCCAGGCTGTCCAGACGCGCAATCGAAAATTCGTCCGGCGTAATTTGCCACCCCTTGCGATGGGCATAGTATAACATGGTTGGACTCTGTGCGCGAAACGGCGCGCCGGCGTTCTCATCCAAATCACCCACGACCAACAGAGCATCCGCCGGCACCTTGCCGTCGATGACCCGCCCGGTCGCCAAGCAGCTCTCGTAATATCCGTGCAGGTTGTTGGGCTGTTCGTAGTAGGGTCTCAGTGCCCCGGCGCTGTGCGCCAACGTGGCACCACCCAGCACGGCTAAGAATAGGACGCGCGGGACCGCACCTCCGTTCCGCACCCATTCAGCGCGGGTCATCCACTGGTAAAGCGCCTCGACTCCGCGCGCAGCCAATAGCGCCCCAAGCGGCACGAAAGGCAGCTGATAGTAGTGCAGTTTGCGATTGCCCTCCGGCACGAGGACCAAATACAGCACTAGTCCCAATGCCCAACCCCATACACCCCAAAAGCGCTGCGTCCGCTGTGTCCACATCGCATAGGCGCCAATAGCCAACGCCCCAGCGCCCACGGGCGTAAACACCACGTCGACAAAACGCCCGCTCATCTGCCGGTAGAAATCGATGGACCACAGCACGCTCCGGTCCCATTTATCGTAGCCGTTGCGATTCCAAATGCCAAATGTCAGCCCCGTCTCAGCAAATAAATCTGCCGCATGAGCGTACCACAGCGCGGCCGGCAGCAGCGCGGCCAACGCGTAGACCCAGAGAGACGGACGCAGGAGAAATCGCCAGCCCCAACGCGCCAACGCGAGTCCGACTAGGGCAAAACCGAGATACAGCGTGGGAATCTTGACCATGAAGCACAGCGCAGCGCTCGCGGCGGCACCGAACGCATGCAGGAGCCGCCCGCTCTCCGCCCAGCAATCGAACAGCAGCAGCGCAGCCACGCTCAGCAGAAGCATCAACGGCTCGGGCATAAAGGCGCGGCCAAAATACACGTTGAGCGGAGTAAATAGGAAGAAAAACGAAGCCCACAGAGCAACCCGTTCGCTGTCGAATATTCGACGGGCAAAGACAAATAGCAGGCCGGCCGCAGCCAGAGAGCACAAGGTCGAGATCAGGCGGCCCAGCCACTCGTGCACACCGCCGTAGACCCCATAGGCCGCGGCGACGATAAAGGGATACAGCGGAAAGTTCATTTCCACGAAGCCGGGCGTATTCCCGCGCCAGTCGACGCGGGGGTATAGCAGATCGTAGCCTTCCTCGTAAAAATTGCGCGCGATCGCCGCCGTATCCGTTTGGCGCCACGCCTGCTTGTCTATGAGGGGTTCACCGATCTCGACGAGGCGCGCAGCCAACCCCAACGCCAGCATCCCCAGCAGCCACAGTCGGGCGGTCTGCCTGGACATGAAGGCGTTAGAAAGGACGCCAATGGGGAGACATATCGTCGCGGTCGTCGTTGTCCGTCAGGTTGACGGGCATCCCAACGGGAGAAGGCATATCGTCTAGGTCAAAGCCGCGCGTGGAAACGCGATAGATATCGTAATCGTCTTCGCTCATCTTGCCCGCGTAGGCAATGGACTTGCCGTCTCCAGACCACGTGGGCTCCTGCTCGTAGGTCTTCTCGGCGATAGAGATGCGCACCCGCCCGCTTCCATCGGCATTCATCAGCATCAATTCCTGGCCGCCAAACCGCTCCGAATTATAGGCGATGCGCTTGCCCATGGGCCCCCATGCAGAAAACCAATCGTACTTCTTGTTATCCGTCAGACGCACCCGATTCGAACCGTCCAGGGCAATCATGTAAAGCTCGTCATTGCTGTCAAAAGCCGATGAGGTAAAGGCAATGCGCTGGCCATCGGGCGACCACGAGGGCTCGCGTCCCTCGACCAACTTGCGCTTGTTGCCGCCGTCGGCATCCATCAGCCAGATCGACTTATCACCATCGCGCTGGCTCTCGAAGGCGATGGTCTTACCATCGGGCGACCAGGCCGCGCGCTGGTCGCGCTCGGCGTGCTCGGTCAGGCGACGGCGATTCGAGCCGTCTGCATCCATCGAGTAAATATCGAAGTTGGTCATCACATCACCGCTGGTGAACAGAATCTGCTGACCGTCGGGCGACCACGAGGGATGCTGCTCAAACTCGGGCGTGTCGGTCAACTGGCGCCGCTCGGAGCCATCGGCGCGAATAGTAAAAAGGTCCCAGTTGCGCGCGCTCTGCGGAGTCGATGCGTATAGGATGGTGCCCGCTAGCGACTCGCCGGCATTGCTTCCAGCTGGCACCTCAAACGTCACCTTGTAGTCTTGGACCCCATTCATGGGAGGTGCCTCGAGCTGCAGCACGCGCGTATCGAGATAGCTTCCGGCCGAAACGTTGACCGTATACGTTCCGCTGCGCAATTCGGCATCGCTTTCCGGACCGGGAAAGACATAGGTGCCCGCCGAAACCAACTTGTTGAACTTGTACTGCAAGTCGTTGGCATCCAAGCGCACGTGCTGCCCATCGCCGCCTTTGACCTCTATAGTAACCTGGTTTTTTCCGCATGCGGCCAACAGGCTAACCGCTGCAAAAAGCGAAAAAACTATGCGCATATATCCCTCCGCAATGTGTTGATATGCTCTCAATCCAATCCACTAAGCCGGCGCAGCGTCCCGTCTAGCTCATCGACAACGGCCGGTAAATCGGCCATTCCCTGAGCGCGTATGGGCGCGCCAACGCGAAAAAAGACGCGCGAACGCGGCCTTGCATAGCTCTCGTACTCGATGCCAATGGGAATCATGGGCACTTCGATACCCCACGTTTCCTGTGTCCGCAATAGGTGCTCCACCACTTCCTTTTGCACGGGCCCCATACTATTCTGATAGCGCATGCCTTCGGGATGGGAAATCACCAATTCGCCGTGTCGATACAGCCAAGACAAGTAGGCTTGCATCTCATCGTTGGCCTCGCGAGCGCGCCGTATCGCTTCGCGCCGCTGCTCCCGGTCCTTGAGGCGGCGCACGTCTTTGGGCCGCGTGACCTTAACCCCGCCGGCCAGTTCCAAGATACCCCACAGACCGCGCTTCATCACAAAGGTGGCAAAGCGGCCCGTGTAGCGATACAGGGAGACACCTTCGACGACAATGTCTCGATAGGCGTGGTGTTTGGGCAAGAGGAGTCCAGCGCCTTCACGCGGCAGGTTTTCGACGCCTTCGGCGACCACCTCGTGGAAGTGCAGCAGCCCCGCACTGCAAAAGCGCACGACGTGGGCCAGCGCATCGATGCGCCGCAGGCTGAGATCGTCGTCCGGCACTTCGCTCATCGCAGCGCCTAGTGAAACAGTTCCTTGATTTTTCCCCAGGTGCTCTCGTCCACATCCGTGCTCACGCGCGCGCCGGACAGGGAGCGCACAACGCGCTCCATATCGCTCCCGCTGCCGTGAGAATGGATGCGCGCATCGGGGTAGACAAGCACGGCGTAGTCCCCTCCATCGGCCGCGTGTTCGACCACGGGAACGGAAGCGGGCCACTCGCGCGGCAATGCCCCTTCTGAGCGGGGCCAAACCACGCCGATTACGTCAAAAGAATTCATCGGTGCCGTCGAGAGCCTCTGCCAGAAGGCCAAACGCTCCTGTTGCGGATGCGCCTCGGGCGAGTACAGATAGAATAGACGCAGGCGCGCATCGTCCGCCGTCCCGTAGCCTCCTTCACCGGCACGACCGCTGCTGGCAGAGAGGACGCTCACACAGCACAGCACCGCGCACAGCCGGACCGCATTCCACCGACTTGTCCCCTCTTTACTCAGCGCGAATCGCATAATCCTTCTGCACCTCTTCCTGCCCTTCGAGAATCCGCACCAAAGACAGGTGCTCACTCAGCACCTGTTCAATCTGCACCACGCCCACGCGGCGCGGAAGCGCCGTACCCAAGACGGCGCCCGTGTCTGGATCTTTTAGCTCCCTGCCGTGGTCCCACACGCCGTACTTATTGCCGTTGGCCACCGAGTCAGCCAGGCCCACGTTGATGTAGGCGCGCGCGCCGTCGACGTCGATGATCTTTGGCCCGGACGAGACTTTCAGCTCCGCGGGTGGTTTGATGAGACTGTCCAGTCCAGCGGCCAGCAGCAAGAGTTCCTTGCCGACCGACTTACCCAGCAGCGTATCGTGAAACTCCGCTCCCCCCCACTCCATTTGTCCCAGTAAAAAGTATTCCTTCTCCAGCGGGACGTAGGCGGCGGGGTTCGTAATTCCATAGCGCTTGCTATCTTCGACGGCTTCGCGCATCACCTCGCCAGCCGGCTGCCCGTCAATCACCTTGTACGGGTAGAGGCGTATGCTGGTCAGGCCCTGGTAGCTGCGATACCCGCCAACGGGAACGGTTGCTCGAAAACGCTTCATGCTCAGCTCGTCGACCTCGCCCAAGACGACGAAATCCGCGCCAACTCGCTTGCCCACTTCCAGTGCCCTATCAACGGAAATGCGCCCCTTCAGCTCCTTCTTATCCAGGTGCACCAGCGCCGAATCAATCGGCAGCGTGCGAAAAAACTCGCTGGCATAGAGCGAATCGGCCAGGCCGCGCGGCAGTTCGGTGTGAATATCCCACTGACCTTTGTATTTTGATTCGTCTTTAAAGGGCAGAAACAGCAGCGCCTGCGCCAGCGCGCTGGCGCTGTCCCCCTCCGCGCTGACGGGAGCGATAACATCGGCTGCCGTCGCGCCGACTTCCGCCGACTTTTGCTTTGAACCAACGCCCATAACCGGTACGGGGGACTCGCTGACCGAGGCACAGCCCCAGAACAACCATCCCATCAACAGCAGCTTTGACCAGTGTTTCATGGAACGCGCTCCTGCAAACGGGTCAGCACGTAGGGGCCCTTGGGAATCACGGCGATGCACGCATCGTCGCCTCGGTCGGCCAGTGCGCGCTGAATCCCTTCCTCGACGGATGATACCATCTCCACCAGCACGCTGTCGCGCTGGTCTTCGCCAATGCCCTCTGAATACATCATGACCCGGGCCTTGCGCAGCACCTTGCACAGCTCCTGTAGCTGCCACTGGTCGATGACGAAAAACTCAGGGTCTTCTAACTGACGCGCGAACTGCTCGACGCTTTCCGTATTGAGCAACAGCTCGGTAAATTCGGGACTGCCGATGCCTTCGTCACAGCGGGCGACAATCAGCACCGTCCCCCCTTCAGCCACGATCGGCAGAGTCGCCGTAAGCCCTTTAACAGCCTGATAAAACGTCAGGTCGAGCGGCAGCCCCGCGCTCGAGGTAACGACTAAATCTGCCGGCTCGGCCAGCGTGGCGCCATTCTGCTTTTCGACAAAGGCAACGCCCTCGGCGTGCGCTTTTTCCAGATCACCGGCAAAAATGGCCGTGACCTCGCGCCGCTCGTTCATGGCGACGTTGAGGGTGAAGTCGACGCCGGCGCGCTGCGCCACTTCTAGCGCCTGGCGGTGAAACGGATTGCCTTCGATAACGCCCTCGGCCGCGTTGGCGTGCGACAGCAGACGCGGTCCGTGCAATACGCGCATGGTATCGACCCCCATCAGGCCGGGACAGATCGCTTTGCGGCCGCCGGAATAGCCAGCCATCAGGTGGGGCTCAATAAGCGAGGTCGCAATCTTCAGATCGGCTTCGACGTACAGCGTATCGATCCAGATCGGGGCGCCCCCCGAGGTTTCCCCCAAATAGGTGAGGGTGTCTTTCTCGCGGGCCTTGTGGTTTACGATGCGGTAGTTCTGCGCTATCTCGGCACCGACCAACTGCACCAGCTCGTCCCCTTCATTCGGACGATGCAGACCTGTGCCGATGAGAATGGTGATGTCCTCGCGGGCAATCCCCTCCTCCTCCAGCACGCGCAAAATGGGCGGTAAAATAGTGGAGTTGGGCACCGGACGAGTAATGTCGGCAATGACGATACAGGCGTTTTTGCGACCGGCGGCCAGCCGGCGCAGCGACGGAGTGCCAATGGGATGGGTCAGCGCGTGCTCGAGCCGCTGCTCGATCTGGTCGAGCGCCGGCGCATCGCTCATCTGCAAAATATGGGCGCGGTCGGGCACGTCGATCTCCAGGCCGTCCCGTCCGTAGTCCATCTTGATTTTCATGTGGGCTTGCGCTCCTCGGCGAGTTTTTCTTCGAGATAGACGCGGAAAGCGGCGCCGTGTTCCGGGTCCTGCAGAGCAAAATCGGCAAACGCCTTGTAGTAGGTGAGCGGTGTGCCGATATCGTAGCGCCGCTCGGCCCCGTTGAGGCGCACGCAGCGCACGGGGGCCCCGCGCTGCAGCAGGATGCGAATGGCATCCGTCAGCCAGAATTCCCCACCCAAACCGGGTTCGATCTCGTCAATGGCCGAAAATATCTCCGGCGTAAAAATGTAGCGCGCGGCGACGGCCAGACAGCTCGGCGCCTCCGCTATATCGGGTTTCTCTACGATATCGGCGATGGCAAAATCATCGCCAATTTCCCCTGCTGGGCGCACGACCCCGTATTTGCGCGTGTCTTCGCGCGGCACTTCCCACACGCCAATAGTAGCTACCGATTTGTGGCGCTCGTGCGAGTCGGCCATGCGCTCGATAACGCGCGGTTCGTCGGGCGAGTAGATAATTGTATCGCCAAAGGCAACGACAAAGGACTCGTCGCCGACAAATTCGCGGGCCAGCCGCACGGCGTCCGCATTTCCGGCGGGACGGCGCTGGCGCGCGTAGTAGAATTCGACGCCCTGCGCAGCGTAATCGACCTCGTCGATAATCTGCTCCTTGTCGGACAGGCGCGCTTCCAACTCAGGATCTGCGTCAAAATGGTCCTCAATCGAGCGCTTTTTCCGACCCGTTATAAAGAGGAATTTGCTCAGTCCCTGCTGGATCATCTCCTCGACTACGTACTGCACCACCGGCTTATAGCCCACCGGCAACATCTCTTTTGGCTGGGACTTTGTCGCGGGCAACAGTCGTGTGCCCATACCCGCAACGGGGAAAACGGCTTTGCGAATAGACATGTGCTTACAATCTGGCTACAAGGTGCGACCGAAGGCCTAACTGGCATAAAATAGGCCATGCTCGTATATCGAGCAACCTCGTTGTTTTTTAACCACTTTCGCAATTTAGCAAAAGGTAAATTGCGCTGTATTTAGGACCGATAGGCCTCTTCAATCAGCGCGCCATAGCGCTCGACAATAGCCTTGGGAACCACCTTCTTCAGGCCGCGCGTCAGCGTGCCGTCTTCTTCGCTGAGCGGGTTGGGCAGGAGCGCGATGCGCTGCGGTCTCTCGTGGCCGGGCAATCCCGCTGCACGCGCTTCGCCAATGAGCTGCGCGCGCACGAGGTCAGCTATATGCGGATGGACGCGCAGCGCATCCTCGCCGATGTCCCGCAGTTCATCGGGTGCCTTTTTTTGTGCCTCTTCGACGTCGACCACGACCAGCGGCAGGGGGAAGTCGCGCTGCTGGTCTCCGCAGATCAGCACGTGCTCGACGAGCGGCGCGCGCGCAAAAATGCGCTCCAGCAGCTCCGGGTTGACAAATTCGCCGTTGCGCAGCTTGAACTGGCGCCCTACTCGCCCGCGAAACGTCAGAAACCCCTCTTCGTCCATGCTGAACAAATCACCCGTGCGATACCAAATCTGCCCATCGTGTTCAACGAGCGCGCGCTGCGTCTGCTCCGGGTCGTCCAAGTAGCCGCGCATAACGTTGGGACCGCTCGCCCATAGTTCACCCACCCGCCCCCCGCCGGGGCTATAGGTGCCCTCCCCATCGGGGTCGCCATAGCCAATTTCACCGCCCTGCTCGTCGACGATGCGCACTTTGATCAACGGCCGCCCCACCGTGCCGACCTTGCGCCCGTCCAGGTGATTTGCAGCAATCAGCGGCGCACACTCGGTCGCACCATAGCCCTCGAATGTAGTGATGTCCAACACCTGGTGAAAAAAGTCCAGCGCCTCGGGATCGGCTTTGGCCGAGCCCACGATAAGGACCTCCAGGTTAGCGCCTACGCGCGTGGCAAACTGCTGGCGAATCTTGTCGATCACCTTGCCGCCGATCAGCCCAAAAAACAGGCGATCCATTGCCGTCGCCTCGCCCCTGCTCAAACGCTGCTTGGCCGTTACGGCGCGCTCGACCAAGGCCCCTTTTAGCCCACCAGCCTGAATTTCTTTGCGCACATTGCCGTACACCTTGTCGAGGATCAGCGGCACCGTGAGAAATCCGTGCGGTTCGGATAGACGAATATCGCTTAGCACGCGATCGGGCGAACGCGCCATATCCAGCACCCAGCCCTTGGCGAGAGGATAGTAGATATTTAGGATGCCCATCGAGTGGTAATCGGGCGCCGATTTGAAAAAGCGGAAGTCCTCGCGCAGGCTAATCACATCCCAAGCCTCTTCCACGTTGGCAACGATATTGGCATGGGTCTGTATGACGCCCTTGGGCATGCCGGAAGAGCCCGAAGTGTAGAGGATCTTGCTCTCATCATCGGCGCTTATTGCTACATCGGGCGGTTCACCTTCTGCGCCGATCAACTCCTGCCAGGCGACAGCGGCCTCCCCCTCTCCATCGACCAGTACTAACTTCGGCGGTTCGGCCATCTCGTCCAACATGGTGCCCAGCGCCTCCGCGCCCTTGCGATCGGCGACCAACAGCGCCATGCCCGAATGGCGAATGTTGTAAGCGAGGATTTCTGGCGATGACTTCAAACACAGCGGCACGCTGCTCAGACCGAGTCTGTCGCAGGCGAGAAATACCAGCAGCGGCTCAAAACCGCCGTCGGTGAGAATACCGATGCGCTGCCCCTTAACCATCCCGTGACCGGTCAATCCGACCGCCAAGCGGTCTCGCTGCTGTTTCAGCTCTGCGTAGGTGATGGGCTGGTACTGCGCGTCTCTTCCGCCGGCCGGCAGCACGCGCACGGCCACCTGATCAGCACATTCGGTAAAACTGCGTTCCAATAATTCAGCAAGTGTTCGCACGTTGATCGGCTCCGCGTTGCTCCGGTGGGCATCAATATTTAAATCTCAGCCCTATTACATAAGAAAATTCGGGGTAAAATCAACCGTTTTATTGCTGATATCCAGGCGCACCTTAAGCCATCTGCACAGACCATTTTACCACTGAGGTTCTCATTCCTATATTGAAGGGGGAAGGAACAATGTGGGTCCATTTTTGAGCAGCCGATATGAGCAGCGAGAAATTCGACAAAAAACGAGCGGAGACGAGTAGCGCCAACGGGGAAAGTATTTTAGAGGGCCTGGAGTCGCTCCTAGCCGAAGAGGGACTCAGCCTCGAAGGCGAGATTGATGAAGACGCATTAGATCAACTGCTCGACGAGGAAGACGATCTCGACGCAGCGATCGAAGAGGATTCTGCGCCCCAGAAC
>JAYPJE010000011.1:0-43301 GCA_038128265.1 Gemmatimonadota bacterium | reverse complement strand
ACCTTCTACTTGAAGGGGATGGCGATCTCGGCGAGGAAATTAATGGGGAACCCGCACCCCGCAACCGCAGCCGCAGCGCCCAGCGCTCAAAGGGAACCGAACGACGCAACCGCGACCGCGCCGACTTTAACAACCTCGATACCCAGATGCAGGTTGCCCCCCTGGGCGTCGTTGTCTCGGAAGACCAGCTAACCGCAACGCTCTCACACGTCACAGAAGACCACGACTACGAAGCAGTAATAGACCTCATCCGCAGCCGCGGCATATCGCACGGCATAGACTACGTCGCCATCCGCTCGGCGATCAACAGCGCTCGGCGCGGCATCCCATGCCGCGATTTGGTCATCGCGCGCGGTCATCCACCGCAGACGATCAAAGAAGCATCAGTCGCCTATCGCCTACCGGTCGAAGTCATGCAGAAGAAAAAGACTTCGGATAAAATGACGGACTTCGAACTGTTGAAGCACATCCTCGAAGGGCAACATATTGAGGCGATTCGCTCGTATCGCGGCGTGGTTAGACCCGTAAAACCGGGCGACGCCATCGCAGAAATTATTCCGGCTGAAATAGAGCCCGGCGTGACGGTCTTTGGCACGCCTTTCGATATAGATCAGGACGACGAAGTCTACCTGCAAATCGGCGACAACACCGACCTATCCGAAGACGGCCTGACCTGTTTCGCCTCCATATATGGGTACGCCGGACTGCTGGACGGAGACCCAACGGTGCTGCCGCCGATTTGGATCAGCCCGGACCGCATGGATGCCTACTTTGTTTTTATCGCGCCAGCCGAGGGCTATGCCCAACCCGCACCTTCCACGGAGGACTTACACTATCTGCTGGAAATGATGTGGGTCAGCAATGGGATTATGAACAAGCAGGTGCGCCTGATCCAACAGCGCCTCGAACGCGCCCACCCTCTGCCCACTCTGCTGCCCATTGCCCAGGGCCACCACGAAGTGCCCGGCGACAATGCGCAAATACACTACACCTTCGACCCCTATTCTATCCTATCGTGGAACCAAATTGAGGCCGTCCAGTCCATGCAGTCACCCGAGGAGGTCTGCGAGGCATTGGATGCCATTTACTCCGATCCAGCGGCTCCGACCTTCACTGCAATGGGCGCGGGCCACACGCTTATCGAAAAAACGCCGGCGACCGAAGGTGTCACCGGCGTCGATATCCAGGGCGAAGAAGTCGTTCCCAAGCCCGGCGATGACGTGCCGATCGAATTTGGCCATTTTCTCTCCCTAGACGAAAACGGCCTGCGCTGTCGCGCGCAGGTCTTTGGCTACGTGTGCCTGCAGTGGGACATTCAAGTTCGGCTGCTTCCGCCGCTGTGGATTACGCCCGACAAGACGCGCGCCTACTTTCTCAACCTGCCCCAGGGTTCCTCCGCGCGCTACCCCCGACAGGACGAGATAGAAGACCTGTTACAGCTGCACGATATTACCTATGGTTTCGATCCCGAGCGCTGGGTGCATGTTCTGCGCGAGTTAAAAGCGGGCAAGCAGAGCGATTACCTCATCCTCATTGCGGAGGGCGAACCCGCGCAAACAGGCACCGATGCCTATTTCGAATGGGCCGTCGACGTGCGCGAAGAGAAAAAAATCGGGAAAGTGCTCGAGGACGGCTCGATCGACTTCCGCGAGCGCGATTTGATCACGTTGGTGCAAGAAAAAGATCTATTGGGACGGCTGATCCCTCCTCAACCCGGCACGGCCGGCATAGATATATTCGGCAATGCGCTGCACCCCCCGCCGCACGTTAATATTGAAGTTGTTATCGACACGCACATCTACGCCGAGCCGGAGGGAGACGGCACCATTGGCTTTTTTGCGAGTGCGGGTGGTGGGATCTCGGTGCTGTCTAAAGAAAAAGAGGCAAATGGACGGCGGTCGCGGCGAATTGACATCAGCATCAACTCCATCTCGAGCATTGACGGCGACGTCGATTACACGACGGGCAACATAGAGTTCAATGGCGACGTCGTAATCGACGGCTCGGTGCAACAGCAGTTTTCAGTGCGCGCAACGGGCAGCGTCACCATCGGCGGATACGTCGAATCCGGGGCCTACATTACCGCGGGCAAAAATATCGTGGTCAAGCGCGGCGTAATCGGCGATACGACGGAGCTGATCGCTGGGGCGAGCGTCATCACCAAATACATCCAAGAGTCCACCGTGCGGGCGGGCGGCGACGTCCGGGTGGGGTCCTACATATTCAACGCCTCCGTGCGCGCAGGTGGACAGGTCGTCATTTCCGGTAAGGGCGAAGGAAAGTCGCGCGCGCTGGTCGGCGGTCTGGTATGGGGCGGGCGCGGCATCCTCGCCAAGTCAATCGGCTCTCCCTACAACACCAACACGAAGCTGGTGGCAGGCATCAACCCGGATTCCGTCGAGCGCATCGATAAAATTCGCGCCAACCTGATTACGTGCGGCGAAAAGCAGGAAGCGCTGCTCACTCGCATTGGCCTTTCCAGTATGGACATCGCCCAGGTCAAGAAAAAGCTGTCCTTTTGCCGCACAGCCAAGGAAAAGCAGAAGGTTCTACAGATCGTCAAGCGCATTGCCCACGTCGCCGAACTGGAAGACAACCTGCAAAGGGAATTGGAAGATATTGCAGACAGACAGCGCCGAACGGCGTTGCGCACGTTTATCAGCATACACGGCAAACTCTTTGCCGGCGTAGAGCTGCGCATCGGCGAGCTTACTCACCTCATCAGCGACGACCTGCAAAACATCAGCTTTGGCATCGTGCAAAACGAAGAAGAGCAATCCATACAGGTGGGTCCGTTCAGAAGCTCGTCGCGCTAGGAGGCATTCCATGAAAATCGGCATTCGCCCATCGATTGTTATATCGATTATCCTGAGTATTGCTCCCTGCGCGCAGGCACAGGACGAAATGGCACGCCCCGCGCTGAGCGGCAGCATGGGTAGCGTCACCATTGGCCAAGAGCAGTTCTACCGACTCAGCATGCGACCGGATATTCCCGTGGGCCGATGGGGCTTTGCTCTCGACATCGAGCTATTCATCGATTCCGATGGCGACGTGAGCGCACGCGGCTGGCGTTTTGGCTCATCGACGGAGGCGCTCGACTCCTTTCTGCGCAAGATATACTACGTGCGCTACGGACGCCCAAGCGATCCGGTCTATTTTAAGATCGGCGCGCTGGATAGAGTTGGGCTGGGCTATGGGCTCATCATGTCCGACTACAGAAACACCCTGCAATATCCCGGCATCAAGAAGACCGGCGTCCAGTTTCGCTTTGAAGAGATCGCCGGAAGCCCTCTGGGCATAGAGGGCGTAGTGAACAACATCCAGGACTTTCAGCAGGGAGGCGGCCTCGTCGGCCTGCGCGCCTTTGCCCGCGCGGTGGGCAAGCTCGAGCTAGGCGTGACCTATGTGGTCGACCTCGATCAGTACAGCGGATTGCGCGACCGCGACGGCGACGGCTTTCCCGACGAAGTCGACGCCTTTCCCGCCAATAGCGAACTGGCACTCGACAACGACGGCGACGGAGTCCCCGACGAGATCGACAGCGACGACGACAACGACGGGGCCATCGACATCGACAGCGAAAGCGGGATCCCTCCGGCCGTAGCAGCCACATTGGAACAGCTCAATGCCGATTACGGCGACGCCTTTGCCGTCGACACAGAAGTCTCTCGCAGAAAGCCCTTTAACAGAGATCTGGTAGGGCGCGACCGCTTCGCCATTTTGGGCTTCGATGCGGGCTACCCGCTCAGCGAGCGAGAGGCTCTGCAGCTCAAGCTATACGGCCAGTTTGCCCTGCTAGTCGACGACGAAGATGACCTCAGCGCCTTTGAAGCCAACGCCCAAGGACTGGTGCCGGGCAATCGCCGCGCCGAGGGATGGGGCATTGCCGCCCCGGGCCTGTGGCTGCGTGCTGGCCCCCTCGACGGCCAGATCGAGTTCCGCCATTTCCGCGATGACTTTGACGCGCGCTATTTCGATGAACTATACGAACTCGACCGCGCCCGCATTGACATCGCTTCGGGCCGCGCGCGCGCCAAAGACGCACTGCTCGTCCAAAGCGACCCGCTGTCCGGCGTGTTCGGTCGTCTGGGAGCCGATTTGGGCGCGTATCTGTATGCTTCAGCGGCCTATCAGTATCTATCTGGCAGCGACGACCCCAAACAGCAGCTGCTAACCAATGTCCACTTGGCTCCTGCCCTGCTGAAGTCCATACCGCGCCTCACCCGCGCACGCGCATACTACCAGAAAAACAATATCGGTGCTCGACTCAACGAGAAAGGCACCGGCTCAGACGGTTTTTTTGAACCCACTGAGGATGCGTTCTACGGCTACGAATTGGGGCTGGAGATGAGCAGTGGAGTCAACGTGCTGTGGGATACGCGCTTTGTTTTTGAACGGGACGCCAATCGCCAGCTGCGCTCGCGCAAAATCATGACCATCGAAACCGTATTCACCTTTTAAACGAGTATTCCATCTATGAAAATTACCGCCGTGCACGCCCACGTGCTGCGCCTACCCGAAGTGAGCGCCATTTGCGAAGGCACGCAAGATACCTGCCTTATCCACGTCGAGACCGATGCGGGCATCAGCGGCTGGGGCGAAGTCGATTCCTGCCCGAGCGTAGTCAAGGCCGTGATCGAAGCCCCGCTATCGCACCAGATCTGCAACGGTTTGGCCAACGCGCTCGTGGGCGCCGATCCGCTGGCCGTCGAAGCCTGCATGGCGCGCATGGACGCAGCGGCCAACTACTACGGCCGCGTCGGCGTGGGATCCCACGCCATGGCCGGCATCAACCAGGCCCTGTGGGATATTGCCGGCAAGGCACACGGCGCGCCCGTCCACCAGCTGTTTGGCGGCCCCTTCGAGACCAAGTTTCGCGCCTATTGCTCCATCCTCTTCGGCGATACGCCCGAAGAGACATACGAGCTGGCGCGCAAACACGCCGATATGGGATTCACCGCCATTAAATTCGGTTGGGGTCCAATGGGACAGAGCGAAGAAAACGATATCGCCCTCGTGCGCGAAGCGCGCCGAGGCGCCGGAGACGACGTCGATGTGCTCGTCGATGCCGGCCAGGTATGGGACTGGAAAACGGCTCTGCAGCGCGCCGAGGCCTTTGCCGAATACGGCATCTTCTGGCTGGAAGAGCCGCTGCACCCACAGGACGTGGCCGGCTATGCCCAGCTCTGCGGCGCTAGCCCAGTGCCGATAGCCACCGGAGAAGCCGAATCGAATCTGCAGGATTTCGAGCGCCTATTAGTGGAGGGCGATATAGACTGGGTCCAGCCCGACCCGGGCCGCTGCGGCATATCCACCATGGTCGAAGTAGGCCGCCTAGCGCACAGGCTGCACCGCAAAGTAGTCAACCACAGCTTTAAAAGCGGCATTACCATTGCCGCATCCCTGCACGGTTTAGCCGCCGTGCCGCATGGTGCACTCTTTGAATACTGCATGGCCGACTCGCCGCTGCGCCACGAACTGACGCGCGAGACGTTCGACGTGGTCGACGGCTACGTTCACGTACCCGCAGCCCCCGGGCTGGGCGTGACAATTGACGAAGATACGCTGGCAAAGTTTCTGGTGGCATAGCGCATCCACACGGCACGCTCACACAAGGCAGCGACCACCATAGCCCCTTGCGCGCTCCGCGCACATTCCACGGCGGGATCCCTATGTCTACACATCCAATGCTGATACTCGATGGTCATCTCGACCTAGCCTATAATGCGCTCTTCCACCGGCGCGATCTGACGCAAGACGTCTATGCACTCCGCGAACGCGAGGATCCGCGCCCGCCGGGGCCAACCCATCCCGACTCGCTGCGCGAGCGCAAGCGCCAGGAAAGCCCGGCCAGGGGCACGGCTACGGTCTCCCTACCCGAAATGCGCCGCGGCCAGATCGGCATCGCGCTTTCGACCATTATGACCCGCGTGCAAATGCCCACGCAAACGCTCGATGATGGCGCGCGCACGCAGTTGGCGGCACACGCCCTCGGCCAGGCGCATCTGCACTATTACAAAGCGCTGGAGCGCGAGGGGCACCTGCGCTTTATCCACGGCGTAGACGATTTGGACGCAAGCCTACAGGCTTGGTCCGCCCCGGCACCCGACGCGCCCATAGGCCTGATCCTGTCGATGGAAAGCGCCGACTCTATTCTCGACCCCGACCAGGTCGGCTGGTGGTATGAACAGGGGCTGCGGTCCGTTGGGCTGACGCATTTTGGCGCCAACACGTGGGGACACGGCACCGGCACGCGCGGCGGCTTATACGCCTGCGCCTATCCCCTGCTCGACGCGCTGGCCGAGACGAATATTGCGCTCGACCTGACACACGCCGCCGACCTAACCTTTTGGCAACTGCTCGACTATTGGCAGGGCGCCGTGCACGCCAGCCACTGCATGTGCCGCACGCTCGTACCCGGCCAGCGCCATCTGAGCGACGAAATGATCAAGGCGCTCATCGAGCGCGGCGGCGTGATCGGCATGGTCTTTGCCGAATACATGCTCAACCCGGAGATCGATTTCGACAACCCGGCCACGTATCCGCGCACGGCTCGGCGCAGCATGAGCGCCGCCATTGACCACATCGACCACATTTGCCAGCTAGCCGGTAACTGCCAGCACGTGGCTATTGGCTCCGATCTCGACGGCGGCTTTGGCCGCGAGCTCTCCCCCACCGATCTCGACACCATTGCCGACCTCCAGCGCTTTCTCGACCTGCTGGCCCGCCGGGGTTATAGCACAGCCGATATAGAGGCCATTGCCCACGGCAACTTGGTGCGCTTTTTTCGCCAAACCTGGAGCTAAACCATGCGCGACGATCGCCCCCTCATACTCGACAGTCACCTCGACCTTTCGTTTTCCGCTCTGCAGATCAATCGCGATCTAACCCAGCCGGCAGCCACCGTCCGCGTACACGATTCGATCGCGACCATGGAAGGTTTTGGCTCTTGCACCGTTACCTTGCCCGAGCTGCGCAAGGGAAAGATCGGGCTCGTCTGCGGCACGGTGATGTCGCGGTTGGACCCGGACGATAAATGGACGCGCACCGGCATGTACACCCAAGCGCAGTGTCACGGCGTCGGCCGAGGGCACCTGGCCTACTATCAGGCATTGGAAAGAGCCGGATATATCCGCTTTATCAAAACGGTTGCCGACCTCGATGCATCCGTTGCCGCCTGGCAAAATCCTTCGGCCGACGAGCCCATCGGTCTCATTCTCGCCATGGAAAGCGCAGACCCCATTCTCGGCCCCGACCAGGTGCCCGAATGGTACGATCTGGGCCTGCGTATGGTGAGCATTTCGCACTACGGAACCAGCACCTACTCGCACGGCACCGGCACCGAGGGCGGCCTGCTCCCTCCGGCGAAGCCGCTACTCGACGCGCTGCACGCCTCTGGTATTATTGTCGACGTAACCCACCTGACCGACCAGGCGCACTGGGAGCTGCTCGAAGTATACGATGGACCCATTGCCGCCTCGCACCACAACTGTCGCGCACTCACGCCCGGGCAGCGCCAGCTAACGGACGAGATGATTCGCTCCATAGCCGAGCGCGATGGCGTGATCGGCGCAGCGCTCGACGCCTGGATGCTCGATCCAACCTGGCAGCGCAAGCTCCCCGCCTTTGCCCAGCAAACTCAGGCGACGCTAGAAACCGTAGCCGATCACATCGACTATGTGTGCCAGCTGTTGGGCACGGCGCGTCACTGCGGCATTGGCACCGATCTGGACGGCGGCTTTGGCACCGAACAGGCCCCGCGCGACCTCAATACCATCGCCGACCTGCAGAAGCTGGTAGCCATCTTCCAAGGGCGCGGCTACGATCACGCAACGATTGCCGGCATTTTTTCCGGCCACTGGATCGACCTCTTTCGCCGAACCTGGTCGCACTAATTCCCTTACAAGCCTCTACGGGCCCCTCGGCAGAGCTACTCATACGTTTAAACACTATTTTCAGTCAAAGTGGACTTTTGCGTGCTCTCCACTAAGAAATACGCGCCTTTTTTCACCAAAATTGCTTTCAATCTAAAATTTTCATTGCCATTTAAGCCGAAATAGGCTTAAATTTATCTTTGCAGGTAAACATAATACATTCCTATAGGGAGAAATATCATGGCTAGAGGAGCCGACGTCGTCATTGAAGCACTCGACCGCTTCGGAGTCGAGTACGTCTTCGGCCACCCCGGCGGGGCCGCCATGCCCATTTTTGACGCCCTGCTCAATTCGGACCAAATCAAGTTCGTGCTCACGCGCCACGAGCAGGGGGCCACCCACATGGCCGACGGCTATGCGCGGGCAACGGGCAAGCCCGGCGTCGCTCTCGTCACGTCGGGCCCGGGCGCCACCAACACCATTACCGGCCTGTTAACGGCCCAGATGGACTCATCGCCCATTATTGTACTTACCGGGCAGACCATCACCTCGATGCTCGGCAAGGACGCCTTTCAGGAAGCCGACGTATTCGGCATCTCCATGCCCGTAGTAAAGCACTCCTACTTGGTCAAGGATCCCGACGAGATCCCCCGCATCATGATGGAGGCGTTTCACATTGCCACCACGGGGCGCAAGGGACCCGTGCTGATCGATCTGCCCAAGGACGTAACGCAGGGTGCCCCTTTCCCAGAGTGCACGACCAGTTTTCCCGAGAAAGTGTATTTACCCGGCTATCACTGGCAGCCCAAGGCCAACCCGGAGTTAATGCGCGAAGCGGCCGATCTCATTCGCCAGAGCAAACGTCCCCTGCTCTATCTAGGCGGTGGCTGCATTGCCGCCGGAGCCCACGAGGCGGCCAAGGCCTTTGCTGAAAAAACGCGCATGGCCGTTACCAATACCCTGCTGGGCAAGGGCGCCTTCCCCGAGCAGCACGAACTGTCGGTTGGCATGCTCGGAATGCACGGTACAGCCTATGCCAACAAAGCCGTCGTGGGGTGCGACCTGATCATGTCCGTCGGCGGCCGCTGGGATGATCGCATCACCGGCAAGCTATCCGAGTTCTGCCCCGATGCCAAGAAAATCCACATTGACATCGATCCGGCCGAACACGGCAAAGTCGTTATGCCAGATGTCTTTATCGAGGGCGATGCGCGCCAAGTTCTCGAGGAGTTGATCAACCTGGTCGAACCGCTAGACAGCGCCGAGTGGCTGGCGCAAATAGACGGATGGAAGGAAAAATACCCGCTGAAATACGGCAAGCGCGGCGGTCTAAAAATGCAGGCCGTAATCGACCGGATCTACCATTTGACGGCAGGCCGCGCCATCGTCACAACCGATGTCGGCCAGCACCAGATGTGGGCCGCTCAGTTTTACAAGACGGCACACCACAGGCAGTGGCTTTCGTCGGGCGGCGCCGGCACCATGGGCTTTGGCTTCCCGGCCGCCATCGGCGCGCAGTTTGGACGGCCCGACGACACAGTTATCGCCATCGCCGGTGACGGCGGTTTTCAGATGACGCTATGCGAGTTGGCCACGGCCTGTATACACCGCCTGCCCATCAAGATCCTGGTCCTCGATAACAAATATCTCGGCATGGTCCGTCAGTGGCAGAACCTCTTTTTCGACAACCGCCTGTCCGGCGTCGACTTAGACGGCAACCCCGACTTTGTTAAGCTGATTGAAGCGTACGGCGGCAAGGGCTTTCACCTGCGCCGCACCGCCGACATCGACAAAGTGTTAAAGCAGGCCCTCGATTACAACGACGGCCCCTGCCTCATCCACGCCGAATGCGAAAAGGAAGACAATGTCTTCCCCATGATTCCGGCCGGCGCCGCCATAAGCGAGATGCTAACAGAAGCGCCCAAGCACAAGCTGGCGCAACCCAAAGGGAGTACCTGATCATGCAGCCCACCATCGCCTTTGACGAAAAGGAACTCAACGCGCGCCAGGCCGCCGTCGATGCTCCCCAACTGCGGGCAGCTACGCCGAGCGAAAAGTCTACCATTGGCCTGCTCGTCAACGATCGCCCCGGCGTGCTCGTGCGCATCGCGCAGGTTTTCGCCCGGCGCGGTTACAACATTGAGAACCTCGTCGTCTCGCAGGCCCATATTCCCAATACGTCACGCATGACCATCACCTGTATCGGACCGGAGAGCGAGCTCCAACAAATCATTCTGCAGCTGAACAAATTGGTTGATGTCATACACGCCAAAGACCACACCGACGATCAAGCCATTGCCCGCGAACTGTCGCTGTTCAAGATCGGCTGCACGGTCTCCGAACGCACTGAAGTGCTGCAAATAGCCGAAGTATTTCGCGGCAAGACGGTCGATATTTCCTCCGATACCATTACGATCGAAGCTACGGGCACGACGGAGAAAATGGATGCCCTGCGCGCGCTGTTGGACAAATTCGAAATCAAGGAAATGGTGCGCACCGGCAAAGTCGTAATGGCCCGCGGCGACCAGAGCACCTAATACGCGCCTCATGCCTTCTCCGCCCAGCGAATAGTGCACCATTTTGGTGCCGTTCGCTGGGCGCTTGTACGCCCGACTCAATAGGAGAATCCCTTGAGCGAAAAACCGACCTGGACGCTGCTGCTGATCGATCCAAGCGCCATGTCTCGCGCCACGCTCAAACGCCAACTCGAATACTACGGCTATGCCGTGTGCGATGCCGATAGTGGGCGCGACGGCGTAGGGCTGTTTCAACAGCGCCACCGCGAGATCGATCTGGTCATCCTCGACATGGGTATCAACGACGTGCCCGGAGCCAACGCGCTGCAGGTGCTGCAAAAGATACGCCCCGATACTAAGGTCGTCCTCATTACCGACCAAACGCTGGCCGACGGGCGCTCGCTGCCACAGGGCGTAGCTGGCGTCCTAAAAAAGCCCGTGCGCACAGACCGCCTGCTGGCCGTTGTTGGCAAGGGATTAGGGCGCACGTGAACTGGGCTCCCCCTGCGCACTGCCGGGGCCTCCTATTCGACTGCGATGGCACGCTGGTCGACTCCATGCCGCTTCACTACCGCGCCTGGTGCACGACGCTTCACCGCCACGGCCTCACGTTTCCCGAAGCGCAGTTCTACGCCTGGGCCGGCCTGCCCATAGCCGATATCATACGCCGCCTCAGCGCAGCACAGGGCGTTGAAGTCGACATCGACGCCGTGGCCAACGAACGCGATCAGAGCTTTCACAGTATGCCCACGCAGGCACTGCAGCCCGTGCAACCCGTCGTCGAGATCGCCCGGACCCACCGCAGTTCCCTGCCCATGGCCGTGGCGACCGGCAGCACGCACGCGTCGGCCTGCGCCTCGCTGGAAGCGATAGGCGTATTGCCTTGGTTTGCAGCCGTGGTAAGTTCTGTAGACGTCGGGCGAGCCAAGCCTGCCCCCGACGTCTTTCTAGCCGCCGCGCAGGCCATCGGCGTTCCGGCCGAATTCTGCGTAGCCTTTGAAGACGGCGATACCGGCCTACAGGCCGCGCGGGCAGCCGGCATGCAGGCCGTCGACGTTCGCCCGTGGTTAAACCGCCCCTAGCGAGGAATTGCCATGTCCATACGACCGGTAAAAGAAGCATTTCAGGCCCAGCCGACGCAGGAAGGAGCCGGCGTCAAACTCCACCGCGGATTCGGCTTTGGCCAAACGGACGAAACGGATCCCTTTCTGCTTTTTGACGACTTTCGCAACGAGAACCCCCAGGACTATCTGGCCGGTTTTCCCTGGCATCCCCACCGCGGCATCGAGACGATCACCTACGTGCTGGCCGGCACTGTGGCGCACGGCGATAGCCTGGGCAACAGCGGCGATTTGGGTGCCGGCGACGTGCAGTGGATGACGGCCGGCCGCGGCATCCTACACCAGGAAATGCCGCGCGGCGATGCCGCCGGTCGCATGCACGGATTTCAGCTGTGGGCCAACCTGCCCTCGTCGCTCAAGATGACGGCCCCGCGCTACCAGGACGTGCTGTCACAAGACATCCCCGAAATCACCGACGACGACGGCACGACCGCGCGCGTTATCTGCGGCCAGTTTTGGGGTCAGCAGGGCGTGGTCGATGGCATCGCCGCCGATCCATGCTATCTGGATATCTCGATTCCGCCCAACCAGTTTAAAATCCTACCCGTCGACACCTACCGCAGTGCATTCGCCTATATCTTTGCCGGATCGGGCTGGTTCCGCGACGCCTCGGCGCCGCAGGCCGTGCAAACGGAGATCGTCGGACAAGTCGCCCCGGGTGAGGCCGATGCCTTGGGCAACCGCTCGCTCGTGCTCTTTGACAGCGGCGACGAAGTAGCCGTTCAGGCCGGCCCCGATGGCATGCGCTTTCTGCTTATTTCGGGTCGCCCCATTGAAGAGCCCGTCGCCTGGTACGGCCCCATCGTTATGAATACCGAAGCCGAACTGCGACAGGCCTTCAGCGAACTGCAAAACGGCACGTTTATTGCAGACCGCTAGCCCCGCACCGGTCCCACCAAAACGCAAAAGGCCCCGTTAGATCGATATCTAACGGGGCCTTTTGTCTATTTATACAGCGAAAAATTAGAACGCTGTGCTCAGCTGCATAACGGCCAAACGCCCAATCATCGGCGCACCAACAAACTCGATGTGCTCGCTGTTCAGCGCGTTCGCGATATCCAACGTCAAGCGCACGTCGTAATCAATCGGCAGCTGGTAGCCTACGTTCAGGTCCAGCACGCTGTAGGCATCCACATCGCCGACATAGACGCCCGAGCTCTGACGAAACGAGCCGCTGTAGCGCATCTGCGCGCCCAAGCGCAGACCCAAATCCTGGAGAGCGTAGTTTGCTCCCATTTTGAGCTTCAGCTTCGGCGCGTTGAGCGCGATATCGGCTATGCCGTCGACGTCCTCAAAGAAGTTGTTCTGGATATAGGCCAACCCACCCGAAAGCATCAGCGCGTCGCTGGCGTAATAGGCCATACTCAGATCGAGGCCGCTGGTCGTCACTTTACCAAAGTTGCGATAGGTCAGAATCAGCGCCGTCGGATCATAGGCCTGCTCGGGCGATACCGTCCCATACGGAATACTGGCCGCACCCCGCACAAAGAGCGCCGTCACTTCGTCGACGGCCGTCCCGTTGCCGTTGCCTTCAATCACACCGGGCAACTGAACACCATCCAGTGCCGCGACGGCTCCGGCAACCTGCGCATTGGCCGGATCGGCCATCGCCGCGGCAATGCCCGGTCCCAGCGCAGCGGCCAGGCTCGTAGGCTCCAGGAATACGTTGGGCGTTTCCACGGCCAGCGGACCGACAAAGTTTTCCGTGGTCGTGCGATAGGCGTCGGCGGCAACGACCAGCTTGTTGCCCAGCACGCCCTTATAACCAAGCTCCAACGTTTGCGTGTTCGTCGAACGGGTGAACGGCACGTCGTAGGCATCGGCAACCGGATCAAAGGGCGCCGCGTCGCCTGCGGCCACTTTTTCCAGATTGAGCGACATCAGCATATTGTCGAGGCCCGCCAGCTGCTGCGGTATCAGCGCCGGCAGCGCCTCCGATAGCGCCCCTGCTGTAGCCTGTGCCGTCGCGGCATCTAAGCCTGCAGCCTGGAGCTGGCCGGTAACCAATTGGGCAAAAACTGGCGTAACCTGTGCGAGCGTAGCGCCGCGCCCAACGCCCCACATCACGTTGGTAAAGAGCGGATCGCCCATGTTCCAATACTGTTCGGGTGACGCACCGGCCAGTGGAGCAAACGGGGAGCGAAACTGCGGTCGGCCATTAGCCGATCGCATAAAGCTCATGCCGCCGTCAAAGCCCCCGCGATACGTCCCCTGAGCGCGCACATCGAAGCTTGGTGCAAAACCAAACGCGGGCTGAAACAGCGCTCCGGTGCTGAAGGCGTCGCGCGAAGACACGAGATCGAGGTACATGTTGTTGCTGCTCGGCGTCGAGAACGCCTTGTTGTATGTAAAGCGCAGCGTCTGCGTATCCGTCGGCTTAAAAACAAGCGCCGCACGCGGACTGACGGATGCATCGGGAATGCGGTTGTGATCGTCGTAGCGCGCAGCCAGCACCAACTCGAGTTGGTCGGTCAGCGTTGTTTCGCTCTGCAAATAGAGACCGAATTCGTTGATATCGTCGTCATTTTCGTTGGCTCCGTTGATCGTGCCTTCCGTATCGGGTCGCGTGCGCAGCACGTCGGTGCCGTAGGTAAAGCGCTGGCGTGCGCCCAAGTCGTAGGAATGCTGCAGCTGTAGAACCGTCAAACTCGACTTGTCTCTGATCGGGTCGCCGCTGCGCAGCAAAAAGGTATCGCCCGCATCGGTCCAGTTCTGAAATGCCTGGAAAAACAGCCCCTTATAGGCAACGCGCGCCTGGTAGTACCCGCTTACCCAGCCGTCGGCCTGGCCGGCGCCCAACCCCGTCATCTCTATGTTGCTTGCGCTATTATACCCGCTTGAAACGACGGCTGTTAGGTCGTCGCTGGGCCTGTAATCAAGACGGAACTCGGAGGACATACGCGACAGGTCGTAGTCGCGCGCCTTGATTTCGAGCGGGTCCACGTACTCCCAATCTCTTCCCGAATAGGACTGCAGAGAGAGTTTGTATCCCAGCGTTTCGCCTACTTTGCCCGCGTGGCGCGCAGAGAAACGACGCACGCTGCGCTCGCCCAAACCGACGTTGAGATTCGTCCCCTGCTCGTCCAGCGGCGAGCGCGTTATGATGTGCATTACGCCGTTCGCGCTGTTGGGACCGTAAAGCGCCGAGCCCGGCCCCAGCACGAGTTCGATGCGCTCAATATCATCGTTGGTAACGGGGATAAAGTTGTAGGCATTGAGGCGCAGCGAGGGCACGCGTGCGATGCGGTTGTCCGTCAGCGTCAGCATCGCCCCAGAGAAGATATTGTTAAAACCGCGCACCACGACATTGGCCTGTGCCAGGCCCGTCTGTGCAAAGTCGACAGCCGGCAGGTCGCGGATGTGCTCGGCCACTGACGATACCGGCTGAGCGCGAATATCGCCCGCCTCTACAACGGATACCGAAGCGGGTGCATCGAGAATTTTCTCCTGTCGCCGCGATGCCGAAACTACGCTCTGGCCAAACAGAATGACTTCTTCGCTCAAGACTAGATCGAAGGTCAACGAAGCGCCGCTGTCGACGTCAACGTCTGCACGAACCAGTTCTTCGTAGCCGATGTGGGTAACGCGCAGCACATAGCGGCCGGTCGGCACGTCGTCCAGCGAAAATCGACCCTCCGCGTCGCTTATGGCGCCCGTCTTAAACCCCTCGGCTTCCAGCGTAATATTGGCGCCGACGATGGCCACCCCATTCGCATCGGCAACCGTGCCAGAAAGACCAGTTTCCACCTGGCCGAAGGCGCTGGCGGCCCATACAACGCACAAAACAGCCCACAATTTTACCATGACAATCCCTCCCTCAAACGGGTATGAATACCCTCTGTTCGATTCTGCACTCCTATATAACAATCCATTTGCAACGCAGCAACTGGATTTTTATGTTTTTCAATCCTACACACCCTATCCGCATTCAGAGGCACCATGTCCGATACCCTCAAACTGGCCTTTGTCGGCTGCGGCGCAATTGCCCGCTACCACCTAGATGGCCTTGCCGAACACGCACCCAACGTGCGCGTTACGGCCTGCGTCGACCCAGATCCAGAAAAGGCGCAGACTTATGCAACCGAAACCGGTGGTCGCGCCTTTTCCTCCATCGACGAAGCCCTTTCAGATGGAGACTTTGACGCCGTCGACCTCATGCTGCCGCACGACCTGCACGAGCGCATTGCCATCCAATGCCTACAGGCGGGCAAGCACGTCCTGCTGGAAAAGCCCATGGCACCTACGCTCGACGCGTGCGATCGAATCTTACAGGCGGCGAGCAAAACGGACACCGTCTTTATGGTGGCCGAGAATGCCCAGTACTGGCCCGAAATCGTCAGGGCCAAAGAGCTCATAGACGAAGGCGTGATTGGCGAGATCATCACTGCGCGCGCGGCGTTTGTCTACGAGTACGACGACTACTGGTTTAAGGAGGCACGACCCTGGCGCTTTGACCGCGGACGCACCGGCGGCGGCATCACGATCGACGGCGGTTCGCACTGGATACGTCCCCTGCGCATGTGGATGGGCGAATTGGACGCAGTCGTTGGAGTCATTGATCACCCCTTACAACAGATGGAGGGCGAGTCGCTCACGCGCGCCCTATTTCGCTTTCAATCAGGCAAAGTGGCGCAGTTCGACGCCATGATGATCGACACGGTTTTCGCCCCCGACCCCTGGTGGCGCATCACCGGCACCCTCGGCGAGATCACCATCAGCGCCAGCTTGGACGGCGCCGAACTCTGGCTGTGGAACGCCGCGCACCGCGAGGGACAGAAGGTCTTTTCCAGCCCGGGGTATGCCCAGTCATTTGGTCCGGAGATCGCCGATTTTACCGCCGCCGTTCTCGACGGCAAGCCGCTAGAAGCAGGGCCAGAATACGCACTCGGCGAACTGCGCGCCGCCCTGGCAATTTACCGCTCGGCTGAAACCGGGCGCTGGGAGCGCGTCTGGGACTGATCCTCTTGCACCGCATTTTCCTTTTAGATATATTATGCGTTTGAATAAGATGGGCCCCCCGCTTGCGATATCTGGCTCAGGTGCGCAAACGCGCTACCCGATTTTCCGGTCAACTACAACCATTAGCGAAAGTGTATTGAGGAATGGCGAAAAAATACGTCTACCTATTTGGTACCCGTAAGTCCGAAGGCGATAGAAGCATGCGCAACCTGCTCGGCGGAAAGGGCGCCAACCTGGCCGAGATGTCTAGCCTTGGACTCCCGGTCCCGGCCGGCTTCACCATCACTACCGATGTATGCACCTATTACTACGACCACGGCAAGTCCTATCCACGCGAACTGAGCAAGCAAATAGAAGCCGCCATCGGCGAAGTCGAAAAAAAGATGGGCGCGAAATTCGGCGACCCAAAAAATCCGCTCCTGCTGTCGGTGCGCTCCGGTGCCCGCGTGTCCATGCCGGGCATGATGGAAACGGTGCTCAACTTGGGACTCAACGACGAGATCGTCGAAGGCCTGATCGCCAAGTCAAAGGATCCGCGCTTTTGCTACGACGTCTATCGCCGCTTTGTCCAGATGTACGGCGACGTGGTCATGGGCGTGCGTCCCGAGGGCATCGAGATCGATCCTTTTGAGCAGCTGATCGAAAAGAAGAAGCACAAGCGCGGCGTCGAACTCGACAATGAACTGCTCGCCGAAGACCTCAAAGAGCTTGTAGCCGAATACAAAGCCGAAATCAAAAAGCGTCTCAAGCGCACCTTCCCCGAAGATCCCAAAGAGCAGCTGTGGGGCGCTGTCGGCGCCGTCTTTAGCTCCTGGCAGGGCGAACGCGCCATCCGCTACCGCGAAATCGAAGGCATTCCCCACAACTGGGGCACCGCCGTCAACGTGCAGTCCATGGTCTACGGCAATATGGGCAACGACTGTGCCACCGGCGTGGCCTTTACCCGCGACCCCTCGACGGGAAAAAATCAGCTCTATGGCGAGTTCCTCATCAATGCCCAAGGCGAGGACGTGGTCGCCGGTATCCGCACGCCGGAGCCCGTATCGCGCCTCAAGCGCAAGCAGCCAAAAGCCTACAAAGAGTTTGAAGACGTCTGCGTCCTGTTGGAGAAGCACTACAAAGACATGCAGGATATGGAGTTCACCATTCAGCAGGGCAAGCTGTGGATGCTGCAGACGCGCAGCGGCAAGCGCACGGCCGCTGCCGCCGTCAAAATAGCCGTTGATATGGTGCGCGAGCGCCTCATCAACAAGAAAGAGGCACTGCTGCGCGTCGATCCGGCCGACCTCGACCAGCTGCTGCACCCGACCTTTGCCTCCGGTAAAAAGACCGAGGTCATCGGCAAGGGTTTGCCGGCCTCGCCGGGCGCCTCCAGCGGCACTGTCGTCTTCCACGCAGACCAGGCCGAAGAGCTAGCGGCCAAAGGACAGAAGGTCATTCTCGTTCGCCTGGAAACCTCGCCGGAAGACATCGGCGGCATGCACGCGGCCCAGGGCATTCTCACGGCGCGCGGTGGCATGACCAGCCACGCCGCCGTAGTAGCGCGCGGCATGGGCAAATGCTGCGTGGCCGGCTGCGACGATATCGTGATCGACTACAGGAAGGACCAGTTTACCGCCGGCGGCAAGACGGTCAAAAAGGGCGATTGGGTTTCGCTTGACGGTTCATCGGGCGAAGTCATGCTCGGCGAAGTTGCCACCCAGGAAGCCACCTTCTCCAAAGAATTTGCCACGCTGATGAAGTGGGCCGACGAAGCGCGCAAGCTCAAGGTGCGCACCAACGCCGACACCCCGCACGACTCCGACGTGGCGCGGCGCTTTGGCGCCGAGGGCATTGGCCTGTGTCGCACCGAACACATGTTCTTCGAGGGCGATCGCATCCTCGCCGTGCGTCAGATGATCCTTTCGGACGACGAGCGCGGACGTCGCAAGGCATTGAGCAAACTGAAGCCCATGCAGCGCCGCGACTTTGAAGGCATTTTCAAGGCGATGAATGGATTGCCGGTTACCATTCGCCTGCTGGACCCGCCGCTGCACGAATTCCTGCCCCACGAAGCGGCCCAGCAAAAGGAAATGGCCGACCAGATGAAGGTGCCGCTGCGTCAGATCAAGCAGAAAATTGATTCGCTGCACGAGTTCAATCCGATGCTCGGCCACCGCGGCTGCCGCCTCGGGATCACCTTTCCCGAAATTTACGAGATGCAGGTCGAGGCTATTTTCGAGGCATCGATCAACGCCAAGAAAAAGCGCATCAAAGCACTGCCTGAAATCATGATACCGCTGGTCGGAACCGTGCGCGAACTGAGCGATCTAAAGGCGATGGTCGACCGCGTCGCGCGCGCTATTGGCAAAAAGCACGGGGCCAAGCTCAGCTATAGCGTTGGCACGATGATCGAAATACCGCGCGCGGCGCTGGTGGCCGATCAGATTGCTGCCGAAGCCGAATTTTTCAGCTTTGGCACCAATGACCTGACCCAGCTAACCTTTGGCTACAGCCGCGACGATGCAGGCAAGTTCCTGCCCGAGTATGTGGAACAGGGTATTCTGCCGACCGACCCTTTCCAGAGTCTCGATCAGGAAGGCGTTGGTCAGCTAGTCCGCGTTGGAACCGAGCGCGGGCGCAAGGCGCGCAAGAATCTCAAAGTGGGCATCTGCGGCGAGCACGGCGGCGATCCCGAATCGGTGGACTTCTGTCACTCCGTCGGGTTGAACTACGTGTCCTGCTCTCCCTACCGCGTTCCCATCGCACGCTTGGCCGCAGCACAGGCCGCCGTCAGCGGCAAGTAGGCCCCAATGAGCAAGATCATCGCCATAGCAAACCAGAAAGGCGGCGTCGGCAAAACTACCACAGCCGTCAATCTGGCCGCCTCGTTGGCTGTGGCCGAACAGAAGACCTTGCTCATCGATATGGACCCGCAGGCCAACGCGACATCGGGCTGCGGTTTTCAAGATTCCGAAGAGGTCGAGCCGGGCAATGTCTATCACGCCCTGCTCGGCCACAAGGAACCGCAAGACGTGACGCTGCAGACGAAGATTTCCTATCTCTCCCTCATGCCCTCGCACGTCAACCTAGCCGGCGCCGAAGTGGAGATGGTCAACCTCATCGCCCGCGAGCAGAAGCTCGAAACGCTGCTGGGAAAAGTTAAAGACGACTACTCTTATATCATCATTGACTGCCCTCCCTCGCTCGGCCTGCTGACAATCAACGCATTGACTGCTTCAACTTCGGTTCTCATTCCGATACAATGCGAGTACTACGCCCTGGAGGGGCTGGGCAAACTGCTCAATACCGTGCGCCTTATACAGCGCCATCTCAATCCCAAATTGCAGATTGCAGGCGTGCTGCTGACGATGTACGACGGCCGTCTCAACCTATCGCGGCAGGTCGCCTCCGAAGTTAAATCGTACTTTGGCAACAAGGTGTATAAGACGGCCATCAGCCGCAACGTGCGACTGGCTGAGGCACCAAGTCACGGCCAGCCCATCGTCCTCTATGACATCCTCTCCCCCGGTGCACAAAACTATATGAGCCTAGCAGGAGAAGTGATCAACCATGGGTAAGAAGCCGGTCTTGGGCAAGGGCATCAACGCCCTCATTCCCGAACACCCCGACAGCGGCGGTCCAGACGATAGCACCCGGCAGATCGTCTATATCAACGTAGACGAGATCGAGCCCAATCCCTTCCAGGCGCGCACGGAGTTCAATCCCGAGCACATCGACGAGTTGATGCGTTCGATACAGGAAAAGGGCGTAATACAGCCCATCACGGTCAATCGCGTCGGTCAGAGCTACCACCTGATTGCCGGCGAACGCCGCTGGCGCGCCACGCGCCAAGCCGGTTTTGAAACCATTCCAGCCATCGTCCACGAAATCGAGTCGCAGCAGGACTTGATGGAGCTGTCGCTGATCGAGAATATTCAGCGCGAAAATCTGACGCCGGTCGAAGAAGCCGAGGGCTACAGAGCGCTGATGGATCGCTGCTTTCTCACCCAGGAACAGGTGGCGCAGAAAGTCGGTAAAAACCGCTCCACCGTAGCCAATCTGCTGCGCCTGCTCAACCTACCGCTGGAAATTCAGGATTTTCTGCGTCAGGGTCGCCTGCAAATGGGCCATGCCCGCGCCCTGCTCGGCCTCGACGACGACGACGACCGCCTCGAGCTGGCTCGCCGCGCGGCCGAGGAAAAGCTCACGGCACGCGAGGTTGAACGCGCCGTCAACGCGCGGCGCAGCGGGCGCGATAAAAAGAAGAAGAGCAAAGCCGAGTCGCGCGATGTCGATCCGCTGATTCGCGAACAGGAAGAGCGCCTGCAGCACCGCTTTGGTACGGCTATTCACATCCGCCGCAGCGGCGATAGAGGGCGCATAGAAATTGAATTTTACGACGACGGGGATCTAGATCGCATTCTCGAGCTGCTGCACGACGAAGGCGAATGATTCGCACAGCCCTTCTGGCGCTCCTCTCCCTATTGAGCGCCTGTAGCCTCATTCACCAAGATTCTCCTAACGAAGCGCCCGTAGTTGAAATGGCGCGCTTTGTCTGCATAAGCGCCGACGGCCAGCGGGACACGCTGTCCATGGGCGAGACCTGCCTGACTCGCCGCGGGGGCGAGGTCGAGCTCAGCGCTTTTGCAACAGACGAAGACGACGATCCTCTGTTCTACCGCTGGACCTCTTTTGGCGCCGGCAGTTTCCGCGATTCGCTGGCGGCGGAAACTTCCTGGTTTGCACCGCAGGAGATCGAGAGCAACTCAGAGATCTTCCTCATACAGGCCAGCATATCCGACCGCGACTGCGGCGCCGTCGCGCTCGAAGAGGATCGCCAAACCTGCCTCGGCGATGCATCAACTCAGCTTGTCTCGTTCCTCGTCAACGTCGTCCAGCGCCCCCCCGTCCTTAGCGCAATCGGCGATACAACCGTCTCTTTTAGCGCTCCCATTGTATCCATCGACGCCCTCGCCTCGGACCTCGACGGCGACGTGCTGACCTACGAATGGCAGCAGCTCGACGACAATGCCCCTCTAACCCTTTCTAGCGCACCCATAATAGATGAGGAAAGTGGAGCACAGATCGGCGCACGCGGCTCCTTTATCCCGTTCTTTCCCGGCCAGTACCAGCTGCGCATTGCCGTTAGCGACGGCGATCTCGTAGTCGAGCAAGATATCAATGTACAGGTTGCCATCGATGAACCCCTCCCTGAAGGCGGCATGGTTCGCTTGGAATTGCCTCTGCTCGACGGCACGATTTACACCTATGAAATGGATGTCTACGAATACCCCAACCGCCGGGGTGAACGGCCGCAGCAGGCCACTTGGTTTGAAGCCGCCGTGCTCTGCGCCGCCGAGGGCAAGCGCCTGTGCGATCCAACGGAGTGGCAGTTCACGTGCAAAGGCAGCCAACAGAAAGCCTACTCGTCGCTAGACGACCCGAACAACCTAGAATCGCTGGATAACTTTGGCCTGCGCTTCTGCAATACGGAGCGTTCGTACCACAGCACGCTCGATCCAGCCAATAATTTCGAGAACGAGATTGCCGATTCGGGTAGCTATCCCAACTGCCATCCCGGCAACGGCGTATACGATCTGACGGGTAATCTGCGCGAGTGGACGGGTAATTTGAGCGTATTTGGCGACTGGGCAGCGCGCAGCAGCCGCAGCAGCCTGATCTTGGACGAACCGAGCGTGGGTGCCACCTGCGAAGCGCTAGAGCTTTTTGAGTTTACTTTTTTACAAGGGCAAGACTTCGACTTTTCCGATGCCCCGGCTATCCAGCAGTTTGTCGATGACCTTAGCGGATTTGACCGGCAGAGCCTGGAACAGCCCATAACGGGGTTTCGCTGCTGTCGCTAGGCGGCGACTTCGGCCTCATCGACGTCAATAACCTCTTCCAACACGGGCATCGCCAACGCGGGGGCGTCCCCACTCATGACCATACGACGGCGCGGAGCAGCAGCCTCCGCTAGCTGGCGCACGCGCTGAAGGCGCTCCTCTTCTTGCTGACGTCTGACTGCCGCCTGCGTCCGCTGAGAACGCACCTGGGACAGCGCACGACGCACTACGACTTTCTCACTTTCCAATCCGTCCAGCTGTATAGAGAGCGCATGCACCAAGCGTTCTTGACTGCGCACGTGGTCCAACAGACCGCGAACCTGAAAGGCAATGGCATACTTGATAACGACGGGAACGGCTAAGAAAAGCGCCGATAACAGAATAAAACCCACTTCACTCATCGAGCATCACTCCTCAAACACAAAGGGTCTGCTCCAGATAAGCAACCGCTATGCCATTGACTTCAATCTGTATTAATTCTATTTTTATCAATACTTTACATATGAATCAAACCGGCGTTCATTCGCTTTATAGCGAGCAATTTCTTCCCTTTATTACTGCAAAACGCGCACCTATGGATCCCGAATCACTTCGCACGCTCTTAGATCGCGTCGCCCAAGGCACCCTGCCCCCCGAAGACGCGCTCGAATACCTCCGCGACCTGCCCTTTGAAAACCTCGGTTTTGCACACGTCGACCATCACCGCACGCTGCGCACCGGGCATCCGGAGGTCATTTTCTGTCAGGGAAAGACGAGTGAACAAATCGTCGCTATTGCCGAACGGCTCGTCGAGCGCCAGTCACAAGTGCTAGCCACGCGCATTGCGCCCGAAGCTGCGGCCGCCCTGCTCGAGCGCTATCCACAAACCCAGCACGACGAAATCGCGCGCACGGCACTGATTCCGGGCCCGCATACCCCCGCACAGCGTGGCCTAGTGCTCGTCGTTTCGGCCGGCACGTCCGACCTGCCGGTAGCGCGCGAGGCGGAAATCACGGCGCGGGCAATGGGCGCGCACGTCGAATCCATCGTAGACGTTGGCGTCGCCGGCATCCATCGCCTGTTGGCCTACCGCGACCGCTTGCGCACCGCCAAGGCGATCGTCGTCGTTGCCGGGATGGAAGGCGCGCTGGCCAGCGTGGTGGGGGGCCTGGTCGACGTGCCCGTTGTCGCCGTGCCTACCAGCGTGGGATACGGCGCCAGTTTCAACGGACTGTCGGCTCTGCTCACCATGCTCAACTCCTGCGCTTCCGGAGTCACTGTTGTCAATATTGACAACGGATTCGGCGCCGGCTACAGCGCGGCGCTCATCAACAACCAGAGCAGCGCGGACTAGGGCATATGGCAGCGGCACTAACCGTCGCCATCCTAGCCGGCGGCCGCAGTCGGCGCATGGGATGCGATAAAGCCCTACTCCCCGTTGGCGGTGTGCCCATGCTGCAGCGCGTTATTGACGCCGCCCAGTCGCTTAGCAACCAGCGCATACTCGTCAGCAACCATTCCGAAAGACATGCATCCTTTGGCTGGCCCCTCTTGGCCGATGCGTTCCCCGATGCAGGTCCCCTCGGCGGACTAGCCACGGCCCTGCGCCACGCCACCACATCCCATCTGCTGCTCCTGGCCTGCGACATGCCCTTTCTCACGCCTGGCCTGCTGCACCACCTAATCGATCAGGCCGGAGACCACCAAGCCGTCGTGCCGGATAGCGACGACGGCCTACAGCCGCTGTGCGCCGTCTACACATGTTCCATCGCCCCCCTAGTAGAAGCATCCATCGCAGCAGGACAGCTCGGTGTGAGAAAATTCGTAGCTCAGCTCGATACGCACATTATTCCCCCATGCGAATGGCAGCTCTTCGCCGGGGAAACACATCCCTTTGCCAACCTCAACACGCCCGAAGAGTATCGCCAGGAGAACGAAAAAAGCCCCCGCCGTGAACGGCGAGAGCCAGGAGCTGCACTGCGGTATGAGGGACCGCGTTAAAAGCCCGCGTCAAACACGCTGAGCACCAACAGCAGCGGCAGATAAATGACCGAAGCCTGCAATAGACGCCGCGCACTGAGCGCCGAGCGCGAGACGGCCAGGGCGATTCCCGCAGCCAGAAAGCCCAAACCCAGCACAATGGCACCCACCATGTAAACGGTGCCCATCAGCCCCAGCCACGTCGGCAGCACCGAAACCGCCAACAGCATCAGCGAAAAGAGAATTACCTGTCGGCAGGTGCGTCGGCCGTCCTCTTCCACAACCGGCAGCATCTTAAAGCCGCCGCGCGCATAGTCTTCGCGGAACATCCAGGCGATCGCATAAAAATGCGGATGTTGCCAGGCGAATAGAATAAGGAAGAAGACCCAAGCGCCGGTCTCCAGCTCGCCCGTTGCAGCCGTCCAGCCGCCAACGGGCGGCAGCGCACCGGGAATAGCACCCAGCGACGTATTAAGCCAGCTGAGGCGCTTCATGGGGGTGTAAATCACGACGTAGAGAAAGGCCGAAAGCAGGGCAAGAAAGGCCGTTAGCAAACCGGCAAACGACAGCAGTATGCACACGCCGACTAGCACCAGCACAAAACCGTACGACATAGCCGCCGCTGGTCGAATAAGCCCAGCCGGTAGCGGACGGTTGCGCGTGCGCACCATTAGGCGATCGACATCGCGCTCGAGGTAGTGGTTGAGGACGGCCGAACCACCAACCGTAAACGCCGTTCCCAGCAGAGTGAAAAAGAGCAGTGTATGGGAATGTATGCCCTGCCCACCGACAAAGAACCCCAATGCGCAGGTGATGAGCACCATAAAAATAATGCGCGGCTTTGTCAGCTCCCAGTAGGCGCCCCACGGGACAGCCGAAACCTGTTTTTCAGACGTATTTTTCATTCTATTCTAACAATATACACCACGATTGCAGAGTGGACAATACAGCGGCTACAAGGACGTTGACAGTGTAGTATTTGCCGCCTATTATTGCGCCATTACCCCTCACAGAGCGGACTATATGACAGCTGATCCAGCCCAGCACATCGCCGAACTGGCGGCGGAAATCGAATCCCATAACTATCGCTACTACGTCCTGGCCGATCCAGCGGTTTCCGATGAACAATACGACCGTTTACTGCACGAGCTCGCCGAGTGGGAAGCGCGCTATCCGGCTCTGCGCAGCCCGCATTCACCTACCCAGCGCGTAGGCGGGCAGCCCGTGAGTGACTTTCCCACCATCGCCCACGCCACCCCCATGCTCAGCCTCGATAATAGCTACTCGCACGAGGACATTGAAGCCTTTGACCAGCGCGTGCATCAGGGCTTGCCCGGCGAAGAAGTGGCCTACGTCGCCGAGTTAAAAGTCGACGGCGTTGCTCTGAGCCTGGTCTACGAAAACAGCGCGCTCGTGCGCGCCGTCACGCGCGGCGACGGCACACAGGGCGACGAAATAACGGGCAACGCACGCACCATTCGCTCCATTCCTCTGCGCCTGCACCAGCCGGGCGTTTCCTGCGAAGTGCGCGGCGAAGTCTACATGGAAAACGACGACTTTGCCCGCCTCAACGCAGAGCGCGCCGACAGGGACGAGGCGCTCTTTGCCAATCCGCGCAACTCGACGGCCGGCTCGCTCAAGCAGCAGAATCCCGCCGTAGTCGCCCAACGCACGCTGCGCTTCTTCGCCTATTGGCTCGACGAAGCCGATGCCAATCCGACAACTCACAGCGACAGCTTGGAGCGCCTGCGCGCACTGGGCCTGCCCGTCAACGGCGCACACCAGCGCTGCACATCGCTGGCCGAAGTGCTAGCCTTTTACGAGCGCTACGGCGGCGAGCGCACGAACCTACCCTACGAGATAGATGGCGTGGTCATCAAAGTCGACAATCTGGCTCAGCGCGAGCGCCTCGGCTATACGGCCAAGAGTCCGCGCTGGGCCATGGCCTATAAATTCGCCGCCTACCAGGCGCAAACGCGCCTGCTCGATATTCAGCTACAGGTTGGGCGCACGGGTGCAGTGACGCCGGTGGCCGTGCTCGAACCGGTGCCGCTGGCCGGCTCTACTATCAGCCGCGCCAGCCTGCACAACGCCGATGAGATCGCGCGCAAAGACATTCGCATTGGCGATCTGGTCCTTCTCGAAAAGGGCGGCGACGTCATCCCCAAAGTCGTTTCCGTCGTCGAGGGACAACGGCCCTCCAGCGCCGTCCCCTATCCTTTTCCCACTCTGTGCCCTATATGCGATGCACAGCTGGTCAAGGACGAAGAGGAAGCCGTTACGCGCTGCGAAAACCCGGCCTGCTCGGCCCAGTTAAAACGCCGCTTGGAACACTTCGCCAGCCGCGGGGCCATGGATGTAGAGGGGATGGGGCCAGCCGTCACCGAACAGCTGGTCGACGGCGGCCTTGTGAGCGATGTGGGCGATCTCTACGCGCTCACGCTAGAGCAGTTAGCCAACTTGGAGCGCATGGGAGAGAAGTCGGCTCAAAACCTGCTGCAAGGCCTGCAAAACAGCCGCAAGCGCAGCTTTGATCGCGTGCTATTCGCCGTTGGCATCCGCCACGTCGGCTCCACGGTAGCGCGCACGCTCGCACGGCATTTCCAATCGCTAGACGCACTGCGCCAGGCTTCGGTCGAAACCCTGGAAGAAGTGCCAGAAATTGGTCCGAAAATTGCCGCCAGCGTGCACGCAGCGCTGCACGGCGGCGAACTAGATGCCCTATTTGACAAGCTGCAGGCCGCTCAGCTCAAGCTGGCCATGGAAGCCGAGCAAACAGTTCCAGCCCCGGAGTCGTCTCCCTTTACCGATAAGACAGTCGTCCTGACGGGAAGCCTAAGCGCTCTGAGCCGCGACCGCGCGGCCGCTCTAATCGAACAGCTCGGCGGCCGCCCTTCATCGAGCGTCAGCAAGAACACCGATGTCGTGGTCTATGGGGATAAGGCGGGATCAAAGCTGAGCAAAGCGCGCGAGTTGGACATAGACGTCATGGACGAGTCGACGTTCCTTGCCCACCTGGCGACCGCGGGAATCGCTCCCTAGCGAAACTACTTGTTCTCTTCCGCCTGCTTCTTTAATTCTTCGGCCCCTTTTTTTAATAGGACCTTGCCAATTTCCAACGCGCCCTTGCCGTATTCGGCCGCTTTGCGCCGGAGCAATTCAGTGCGCACATCCAGATCGCTCACCGCCTCGCTGTGAGTCCAGTACAGGCCGATGGCCAATACCAACGCCAGCATGACCGCAATGCGCATAACCATGCGGATCAGGCTCGCCAAGAACATGACGGCGAGCGCGGCCAAGAGCAACGCTACCAGCGGATGCGTTTCCAAATAGATGAATAGTGCGTCAATCGACGTATCTTCGCCCATTGTATTATCCTCCTATATCTAAACCATTGAGTCGGGCCACCGCATCGGTCAAGACCTGCACTCCGAAGAGCACATTGGCCTCCGATACGCGCTCGTCGTGTCCGTGACACAGGTCAAAAAACTCCAGGCCGCGCTCCCAGCGCATCGGCACAAAGCCGTATACGACCATATCAAAATCGACGAGAAAGCGCGCATCGGTACCGCCCGTCTGCATGTAGGGAACGGCTATGCCATCGGGTTCGAAGCGCTGTAGGGCACAGGTCAAGGCGTCAAAAAGCGGCGTTTCATGATCGAACTCGACGCCGGGGCGAAAAGAGTGCATCGCATAGCGCAGATCGCTCCCGGCCAGCGCCTCGACTTCGGCGAGAAACTCGGCCTCGCTCACACCCGGCAGCGGTCGACCGCTCAGCTGCACCGCCGCCTCCGAGGGAATCACGTTGCGCTTCAGACCGGCCTCGAGCACGGTTGGCGCACAGGTATTGCGCACCATGGCGTCAAACATGCCGCGCGCCGCCTCGTTTATTGGCAGTCTGTCCAGCGCAGCGTCGCAGCGCTGTCCGTCTAAGAGCGCGCGCAGATTTTCGGCGACCTCCGCGTCGTCTTGTGCCTCGGCGGCGCGTTCAAAAAAAGCCCGCACGCTAGACGGCGGCCGATGCGGCATCTTGCCTCCCGCCATTTTGTTTAGCACGGCCGCCAAGTGAAAAATCGCGTTGTCATCGTGCGGAACCGAGGAGTGCCCCGGTCGACCGGCCGCCACCAAGTCGAGATTGGCCGACCCTTTCTCGCCCACCTGCACAGTATAGAGAACCTGATCGCCCACCGGGATGGCAAAGCCGCCCGCTTCGTTGATGCCAAACTCGGCGTCGAAAAGCTGTGGATGTTCGCGCACCAACCACTCGACGCCGTAGTGTCCGCCAAATTCTTCGTCGGCGGCCGCCACTAGGACGATATCCCGTTTGAGCGGCAGGCCTAGCCGCTTTAACAGCGAGACGACCTGCATGTGCAGCGCACCGGTCAGCTTGGAGTCGATGGCACCGCGCCCCCACATAAACCCCTCCGAGCGCATTCCAGCAAAGGGAGGATAGCGCCATTTGTCGGGCTCGGCCGGCACCACGTCCAAATGGGATAGCAGCAATAGGGGGCGCTGGCTGCCGTCGCCGCGCAGGCGCACAACTAGATTGCCGCGCTTCTCTGCCGAGACCAGCACGTCGCATTCCACGCCCCACGACGCCGCCTCGGATGCCAGTTCGCGCGCCAGGGCCAGTTCGTCGCCGGGCGGATTCACCGTATTGAAGCGCAGCATCCGCCCCAGTCGGCCCAGCGCTTCTTCCCGCTCTGCATGCCAATCGATATACATGGATCAAGCCAGCGAAGTAAACGACCACTCGTCCAACGGCAGCATGGCCTCACTATCGACCTCCGCGCCCAAGCCCAGCCCTGGGCACTGCAGCGAACCAACGGCAATGCGTCCATCGGTGATAGCCAGCGCAGCCAATCCACTGTCTTCGGCATACATATCGGCATGCGCACGCAGGCAGTCACCGCGCTCGCGTTCCGACAGGTGCGACAGGCCACGCACGTAGTGGTGTCCGTTGCGCTCGGCATGGCCAATACCCAGCGCTGCTAGGTGTGCCAGATCCTGATGAAGCGGCACAATGGGTAGGTTCATCAGATCTTCACCGGTCAGAAAATAGCGCGAGGGATCGCGCGCTGAGGCTAGGGCCGCGTTGGCGAGCGCCTTTACCAACCCCTTACACGCTTTTGACGACACGCCGCAATAGCCCAGTTCTATCGCCCGTGCAAAGGTGTCCAAATCGCCGTCGGATTCGTCTACGAGCATGGGTTTCCGCGCGGCAGCGACCCCGATGCCAGCCTTTAGCGCAGGGTCCAAAGCCACGCTGCGCTCCAGCGGCTGCTCGATGTAGAGGATCCGCGACCAAAAGGCCGGCAGCTCCTCTTCCACATAGTCCAACAGCGCCAAGAAGTCGTCCATATCGCCGTACTGCTCGTTGCCGTCTAGCGTTACGCTATAGTCACCCGCGTGCCCATCGAGCAGCGCGGCAATGGCGCGCAGGCGCTCTTGGTCGGCAGGCAAATCGCCGTTGACCTTGACTTTAAAAAAGGTGATCTGCTGCCGTGCAATATACTCTTCCAACGCCTGTGGCAACCCATCGTCGAGCAGCTCGCCATCGGCTATATCGCCGCGATAAATCGGATCGGCTAACCCGACGGTATGACGCACGGCAATCTCTTTCAGCGGCGAGGAGGCCAGCGCTGCCCTGGGCGCCAGACCGGCCAGTTCCGCGTGTATGGCCCCCAGGTCGAGTGCCAGCGCGTTGTCGCGCACCAGTTCGAAATAGCTTAGGCCCAGCGCGCGACCGCATGCGTCAATCAGCGCGCGCTCCATCAGCGTGCTTCCGTGTGCTGAAGTCAAGTGATTCAGCCCCCGTCCGTCGCCAGCGCTTAGCGTCGCTGCATACCCTTCGCGCCAGATGGAAAAGAAGTCGCGCGGCGAACGGCTTGCCTCACTGTATGCTTCGGCGGCAGCACGCGCGCTAAAGAGCAGATCCTCGACATTGTCCTCGTACTCTTTCTGCGGATCTTTGTCGAACCATTTGGGAGGCAGGATATCAGCCGACGCACCGCGCGCGGACCGCCCCTCGACCGTGCACTCCACGATGGCGTGCAAGATGGGCACCGAGGTCAACGTGGCCGTCCCATATTTGAAGGGCATGCGCGTGCGCACGTTGCGCATGTAGAAGCGCACGCCGTCAACTGTCATGTGGGCGGCCCTCACGTATTACCCTCCACGAGCTCGTCCATCTTCCAGCGCTCTAAAGGAATCATCGCCTCCATATCAACCGCTTCGCCGCCGCCTAAACCCGGGCGCTGCAGCGAGCGAATGTCGATCTGACCACCGTCGATGGCCAACGTAAGCACATCGTCCATATCTCTGTAGAGCATTGGGTGCTCGCTGCGACACTGCGCTCTCTCAGAGGGCGAGAGATGATCCAAACCGCGCACGTAGTGATGGCCGTTGCGCTCCACGTGGCCGATGCCCAAGGCCGCAACGTGCGCTAAGTCCTGATGGAGACCAACCACCGGTATATTGGTCAGGTCTTCGGCGCTCATAAAGTAGCGCCCGCTGCCATCGTCTAGGTGGCGCACCAGCGCCGCATTGGTCACCGCCTTTATCAAGCCCTTACACGCCTTGGACGACACGCCGCGATACCCTAACCCGACCGCGCGTTTAAACGTGTTCACATCCTCGTCCGATTCGTCGATGAGCATCGGTTTGCGCACCGAAACCTGTTCAATAAGCGGCGCAAGCGCCGGGTCCAGCGCCACAGCGCGGTCGAGGGGTTGTTCAATGTAGAGCAGCGACGCATACAGCTCCGGCAACTCCCTTTCAACCCGTTCCAACAGACCCACGAGAGCGTCCATATCGCCGTACTGCTCGTTGCCGTCTAGCGTCACCCGGTAGCCGTTGATGCGGCGTTCCGCAAGCAGTGCTGCAATGGAGGCCAGACGCTCAAAGTCAGCGCGCGCATCCCCGCCGATTTTAATCTTCAGATAGCGAATGCCCTGCGTTTCGATGTATTCCTCAAGCGACTGGGGTAGACCATCGCTCAGCTCCGCTTCCGGGGGTATATCGCTGCGGCGAATAGGGTCGATCAGACCTACCGTGTGGCGAACGGACAGCGCCTCCAGCGGCGCGGAGGCAAGCGCGCGTTCCACCGGCATTGCACCCAACTCTTCGTGCACGGCGCCCAGCTCAATACCCAACGCGCCCGAAACGAGCAGCTGATGGTAGCTCATACCGCTGGCCGCGCCAATCGCATCGATTAGGGCGCGCTCCTGAAGCGAGGGACCGTTGGAAGCAAGCAGGCCATTGAGGCCGCGCTGCGCGCCCCAGTCCGCCCCCGCCTGACAGCCCTGCTGCCAAATAGCAAACGCGCTGTCGGCGCGCTGCCCCAGCTGTAGATAGGCATCTGCAGCGGCGCGGGCGCCGCCCAACAAATCGTGGACATTCTCTTCGTAGTGCTTGTTTGGATCCTTGTCGAACCACTTGGGCGCTAGCATATCGGCAGCCCAGCCCACAGCGCGCTGCCCATTGGCCAGTTCCACCTCCATGCGCACGTGCAGCACGGCCGCCGCCCGCAGCGTCACGGCGCCAAAGCGAAAGGGCATGCGCATCGGCGCGTTGCGCACAAAAAATGCCGTATCGCAAACGGCCGCTTTTAATACATCGCTCATTGATTTACTCCTCGATACGAACAGTCTACGCCATGAAGCATCCGGGTGCAAGCAAAAGAAAACCCCGGAGGATTCCGGGGTTATGCTCCGTTTTTCCTCTGGCTTATGGCTACGTCTCCAACAGGGCGCGAGCCTTAGCTAACTGGGCGCGCACGGCATCTGGCCCCGTGCCCCCCTCGATATTGCGCAGCGCAAGCGAAGCGCGCACATCGAGCAGGTCCAGCGCATCGGCACCAAAGTCTGAACTAGCCGCCTGTAGGTCTTGTAAAGACAGCTCTGTCAACGCTTTATCGGCGCTCAGTGCCGAACGCACAAGCGTGCCGATTACGCGGTGTGCATCGCGGAAGGGCATGCCCTGACGCACCAGATAGTCCGCCAGATCGGTGGCCAGCGCGCCGGCATCGACCATGTGCTCCATGCGCTCCTCATTCAGCGACATACTCGCCCAAGCACCGCCGAATACTTCGAGACACAGCGCTGCCGTATCCAGCGCATCAAAGAGTGGCTCCTTGTCTTCCTGCATATCTTTGGAATAGGTCAGCGGTGCACCCTTCATCGTCGTCAGCAGCGCCATCAAATCGCCATAGACGCGCCCCGTCTTACCGCGAATCAGCTCCAACGAGTCGGGATTTTTCTTTTGCGGCATCATGCTCGACCCCGTCGAAAAGGCATCGGACAGCTCGACAAAGGCAAATTCAGCCGACGACCAGACGATCAGATCTTCGCAGAACCGACTCAGGTGCATCATGAGAATGGCCAACGCCGACAGCGTTTCGAGTATAAAGTCGCGATCGCTTACCGCATCGAGGCTATTGGGCGTCACGGCAGAAAAGCCCAACTCCCGGCGCAAAAACTCGCGGTCTATGGGAAAAGTACTGCCGGCCAGCGCGCCCGAACCCAACGGCATATAGTCGGTCCGCTTCCAGGCATCGGCCAGGCGTCCGCCGTCGCGCTCGAGCATCCAAAACAGCGACAGAGCATAGTGGGGAAAGAGAACGGGCTGCGCCTGCTGCAGATGGGTATAGCCCGGCAACACGGCGTCAACGTGGCGCTCGGCCGAATCGACCAGGACCCCTTGCAGGGCGACGATGCGTGCGCGTAGCGCCTCAATCTCGGCGCGCAGATAGAGGCGCTCGTCGAGGTTGACCTGATCGTTGCGGCTGCGCCCGGTGTGTATTTTGCCACCGCTGGGACCGACGATTTCCGTCAGACGGCGCTCGACGGCCATGTGAATATCTTCCAGCGAATCGGGCAGCGGATAATCAGGCTGGGCGAATTCGCGCTCCACCTGTTCGAGCGCCGCAACGATCTGGCGGCACTCGTCCTCATCGAGAATGCCTATGTGCTGCAGGCCGCGCGCGTAGGCGATATTCCCCTCTATATCAGCGCTGAGCAGACGACGATCAAAGCCAATGGAAGCGTTAAAACGCTCCATAAGCGCATCGTTGCCATCGGCGAAACGCCCTCCCCAGGGCTTGTCGACGTTTTCAGAACCCATTAACTGGCCTGGCGCAGAATCTCGTCAAATACATCGACGACTTCGTCGATGCGATCCCTTTCCACCACCAGCGGCGGCAGAAAGCGCACGACGTTCGCACCGGCCGTAGCCACCAATATATCGCGCTCGCGAAACGGCACGAGAAAATCGGCAGCCGGCTTTTCGGTTACGGCACCGACGATGAGCCCGCGACCGCGCACGCCTTTTACCTGGTCGGGAAAGCGCTCCTGTAGCTTTTGTAAGCGCCCAGCCAGATACTGGCCTTTTTCTTGCACGGACTCGACAAAGCCGTCGGCAAGCAGCTTGTTAAACACGACAACGGCGGCAGCGCAGGACACGGGATTGGCACCAAAAGTCGCAGCGTGATCGCCGGCGGCAATGGCGTCGGCAACCTTTTGCGTCATCAGCGTTACGCCGATGGGCAGCCCGCCGCCTAGCGCCTTAGCCAGCGTCATAATATCCGGCTCTACGCCGTACTGCTGGTGGGCCCACAGCGAACCCGTGCGCCCACAGCCGACCTGGATCTCGTCAAAGACCAGCAGCATATCGCGTTCGTCGCACAGCGCGCGCAGCCCCTGCAAAAACTCGGGCGTCGCCACGTGAATGCCGCCCTCGGCCTGTAGCGGTTCGACGAGAATGGCGCACGTTTCGTCGCTGACCAATTTCTCCACGGAGGCCAAGTCGTTGAAGTCGGCAAAGTCAATGCCCGGCAAGAGCGGCTCAAACCCTTTGTGATATTTCGGCTGACCCGTTGTGGAAATCGAGCCATAGGTCCGCCCGTGAAACGAGTTGTTAAAGGCGATCATGCGATTCTTTGGCTTGGCGTGCGTCGTATTGCCCCATTTGCGGCAAAATTTCATCGCTGCTTCCCACGACTCCGTGCCGCTATTGCAGAAAAACACCCGGTCGGCAAACGAATTTTCTACCAGCAGTTTGGCCAATTCCACGGAGGGAATAGTGTGGTACAGGTTAGAGACGTGCATCAATTTGCCAACCTGTTCCTCAATGGCCTTGGCCACCTCGTAATCGCCATATCCCAGCGCATTGACGGCCAGCCCGCTGACAAAGTCGAGGTAGCGATTGCCATCGGTGTCGAATAAGTAGACCCCGTTGCCACGCTCCAAGACAAAGTCCGGGCGACCATAGGTCTGCAAAATGTAATTTTTCTCTGCCTTTATGATGTCTTCGGTGCGCATAATAGTCTCCGTTTTACTGGACGATCTCCGTGCCAATGCCCTCGCGCGTGAATATCTCGAGTAGCATAGAGTGAGGGATGCGCCCGTCAATAACGTGCGTCTTGCGCACCCCAGATTTAACTGCTTTAACACACGCCTCGATCTTCGGTATCATACCTCCGCTAACGACCCCGTCGCCGATCAGCGTTTCCACATCGCCGACGCGCACCGTCGAAAGCAGCGTCGTCGGATCGTTTGCATTGCGCAAAATACCGGTCACGTCCGTGAGAAATACGAGCTTCTCCGCGTGCAGCGCCGCGGCGACTTCGCCGGCTGCCGTGTCGGCATTGACGTTATAACTCTGCCCATCGGGTCCGCAACCAATAGGTGCGATAACGGGAATGGCTCCTTCTCGCACCAGGTCTAACAGCGGCGCCGTATCGACGCGCTCGACGTCGCCGACAAAGCCGATATCGACGTCGCCGTCCGCCGTTTTTACCAGGTGCTTACGCACGTGTAAAATCCCCGCATCTTTGGCCGAAATGCCAATGGCCCGGCCGCCCAGCCCCTCTATATCGCGCACCATTTCGGCGTTGATCTCGCCAAAGAGAACGTCCTCGACGACTTTCATTGTCTCGCTATCCGTCACGCGCAGGCCGTTGATGCGCTGCGTCTCAACGCCCTGCTCCTGCAGGCGCCGGTTGATGGCCGGTCCTCCCCCGTGCACAATAACTGGACAAATGCCAACGCTGGCCATGAAGACGATATCCTTGAGGACCGCATCCTCCCGACTCTCGCCGACCATCGTGCTACCGCCGTATTTGACGACGGCGATCTTTCCGCGAAAATTCTGTATGTAGGGCAGCGCCTCTATCAGCGTTGCCGCCTTATCGATATACCCCTGCAGTGCGTTCACGATCCCCCTCTACTCGCCGCATATCTCGGACAAATGGGCCAGCACGTTTGCCGCATCGGCTTCCGAACGCGCCGCCACAAAAATCGTATTTTCGCCGGCAATGGTCCCGGCGACTTCGTCCCAGCCGATGCGGTCGATCGACTCGCAAACGCTCTGGGCATGCCCGGAAAGAGTCCTGATCACCACCATATTAGCCGCCTGTTCAGCCTGTAGTAGATAGTCTTGTAGTTCGCGTTCGAGGATATGGCGATCGCGCAGCGTCGCTCCCGAATCGGGCAGCGTATAGCGAAACCCGCCGTCGGCTTGGGGAACGCGCAGCACGCCGAGTTCGCGCAGGTCCTTGGAGAGCGTCGACTGGCTAACCTCGATATTGAGCTCTTGCAGGACCGCCGCCAACCTTTCGTGCGTGTCGATCGCGCGCTCGAAAAGCAGCTCGCGAATGCGCGTCTGACGCGCCTGTTTATTGCGCATACGAAATCCAATAAATATTACTAATGGAAAATAAAAATCAAAAATTAGCGCGGCATATGCCCTGTGTCAAGCTTCACACCGCTTATACTTCGTCTTCTTCCTGCACGCCGGCTACGGCCATATCGGCCTGCTGTGGCGCCAGCAGTTCGACCAGACGCTGCTTGAGCTCTGCCCGATCCAAACCGCGCACCAGCACCCCGCCAATGGCCAGCGAAATGGTGCTGGTCTCTTCCGATATGACGACCGTCACCGCATCGGATTCCTGCGATAGGCCCAGCGCGGCGCGGTGGCGTGTGCCCAGCCGCTGATCGTCGACCTCTTCTGCCAGCGGCAGCGTGCAGCGCGCCGCAACCAACGTCTCGGCCTGAATGACGACGGCCTGATCGTGCAGCGGCGTGCGCGGGTTGAATATGGTCGTCAGCAAATCATCGGATACTTCGGAGTTCAGTGCCACACCCGTCTCGATAATAGCCCCCAGCTGAGCCTGGCGCCCGAGGACGATCAGTGCTCCGTACCCCTGATCTGCCAGCTGCACCGCAGCGTTGACGACCTCGTCGATCACCCGCGAAGGCTCTGCCTTGTAAAACCAGCGCAGAATCGGACTCTGCCCCAGCGCCAACAGCAGCCTGCGCAGCTCTGGCTGAAAGAGGATAACGAGTAAAAAGAGCAGGATCGAACGCACCTGTTCGAGAAGCCAAGCTAGGGCATTCATCTGCAGCCACGGGGCGGCCATTGCCAGCGTGACCAAGAGCAGCAGACCGACCAGCATCTGCCCGGCCCGCGTGCCTTTTATCAGACCGAGCAGGCGATAGCATACCAGCGCCACCAGGGCAATATCGATCAGTGATACAAGGGATACGGGCAAGAAGCCAAACAGGTGAAAGAGCACCAATCGATCTTCAAACACGCGCGTTATCCTCTGATTTCCGACTCGGTCTGCAAGACGGCATCGGCCATGCGCAGCGCCCGGCAACTAGCCCGCACGTCGTGCACGCGCAAAATATGTGCGCCGGCTGCACGCGCCAGCACCGCCAGCGCTAAGCTGCCCTCTAGTGCATCTTCAGCGGTGGCCCCCAGCGTTTTCCAGACAAAGGACTTGCGCGAAGCACCGACGAGCAGCGGACAGTCCACATCACCCAAGCGGCGCAGGTGTTTGAGCAGCAGCAAATTGCCCTCCGGCGATTTGCCAAAGCCGAGACCTGGGTCTACGGCACAGCGGCGCACGCCGCACGCGCGTGCGTGCGCAACGCGCTCAGCGAGAAAGGAGTGCACTTCGCCCAGCACATCGTCGTAGTGCGTATCCAATTGCATGGTGGCCGGCGTGCCCCTGCGGTGCATGAGCACGAGCGGCACATCGGCTTCTGCGGCTACGGAGGCCATATCCTCATCCCCCATCGCGCTAATGTCATTGATCACATCCGCTCCCGCCGCCAGCGCGCGCCGCGCTACTTCTGCCTTCACCGTATCGATAGAAATGGGCGCGGCTGTGTGCATACGCAGTTTCTCGATGACGGGCAGCACTCGACGACACTCTTCTTCGCACCCTACTTCGGCGGCCACGCCGTACATCGGCGGGCGCGACGATTCACCGCCAATATCCAAGATATCGGCCCCTTCCTCCAGCATCTGCAGGCCGCGCTCGACGGCCGCCCCTACATCGTCGTAATGGTCGTAAAAGGAGTCCGGCGTTGCATTCAGAATGCCCATTATATGGGCTCGCGCACCAAAGTCCAGCACGCCCCCGGCCAGACTCCACTTCATGTCATCTGCCCTGGTTCGGCCGCCCCGTTCTCGCCTGCTTCTTCCTGTCGCACGGGCGTTCGATCCAACGCCTGACCGGCCAGCACGCAGTCCAATTCGCCATCGTCGAGCACTTCATAATCCAAAAGTGCCTGCGCCAAGACGTGCAGTTTCTCGGTATTTTCCTCCAAAATCTTCGTGGCAGCAACCTCCGCTTCCTGCACAAGTCTGCGAATCTCCCCATCGATCGCCTGCGCCGTCTCCTCGCTGAGATGGGTGTTGCGCGCAAACCCTTTGCCCAAAAAGACCTCGTCTTCGCCGCTGGCCAGCGACAGCGGACCCAAATTTTCGTTCATACCCCATTCGCAGATCATCGAACGGGCCAAGGCGGCCACCTGCTTGTAGTCACCCTGCGCACCGGTCGAGCGCTCGGCAAAGACCATGCGCTCGGCACAACAGCCCCCCAGCGCCGTCGCCAGATGCGCCTTGAGCCGAGTTTCCGTGACCGAGCGACGCTCGTCAGGCAGAAAGGAAACCATGCCCATCGCCTGGCCGCGCGGAATAATGGTAGCCTTGCCGATCTGATGCGCGCCCGGCATCAACTTGGCCACCAGCGCGTGACCGGCTTCGTGATAGGCCGACAGCCTGCGGTCTTCCTCGGTCATAACCATACTGCGCCGCTCGGCGCCAAGCATGACCTTATCTTTGGCATCCTCGAGGTCAGCCATACCGACGGAGGGATGATCGCGCCGCGAGGCTAGCAGAGCAGCCTCGTTAATCAAATTGGCCAAATCCGCACCCGAAAGACCGGGCGTTCCCTGGGCAATGCGCTTGAGGTCGACCGATTCTTCCAGCGGCACCTTGCGAGCATGCACTGCGAGAATGCCCTCGCGACCGCGCACGTCGGGTAGGTCAACGACAACGCGCCGATCAAAGCGCCCGGGACGCAGGAGGGCCGGATCGAGCACGTCGGGGCGGTTTGTAGCCGCAATCAGAATCACGCCGTCGTTTGATTCAAAGCCGTCCATCTCCACTAGCAGTTGGTTGAGCGTTTGCTCGCGCTCGTCGTGCCCACCGCCGATGCCGGCTCCGCGGTGGCGTCCGACCGCATCAATTTCATCGACAAAGATCAGACAGGGCGCGCTCGTTTTGCCCTGCTCAAACAGGTCGCGCACGCGCGAAGCCCCCACACCGACAAACATTTCAACAAAGTCCGAGCCGCTGATGGAGAAAAAGGGCACGCCCGCCTCGCCGGCGACGGCGCGCGCCAAGTGGGTCTTGCCCGTGCCCGGCGGCCCCACCATGAGAACGCCTTTGGGAATGCGTCCGCCAAGGCGCTGAAATTTCTGCGGGTCGCGCAGAAAGTCGATGATTTCCTTTAGCTCTCCTTTGGCCTCATCGGCTCCGGCCACATCGGCAAATGTCGTCTGATGCTTGTCTTCGGTGAGCAATTTGGCGCGGCTCTTGCCAAAGGAGAACAGGCCGCGCGGCCCTCCCTGCATCTGCCGCAGCATGAAAATCCAAAAGGCGATAAAGAGCAGCCAAGGAAGGATGCTAAAGAGCACGCTGTACCACTGAAAGGGCTCTTCCTTAAAGCGAAAGTCTAGCTTGTATTCGCGCCATTCGCGCTTGGTTTGAGCATCAATGGGACCGAGGTTGACGACAAAGCGCTGACCGTTGTTCAGCGTTCCGTGAAACTCGCTATCGCCGATGATGATCGCTTCCCCAATGCGGCCATCCTCAAGATATTCGCGATACTGTATGTACGAAATAACCGGAGCATCTGACGGCGTGCTGTCAAAGAACTTTGCGGCAAAGAGAAGCACCAGAATGAAAAATATCCAAAAGGTCAGCGTGCGCGAGGGGCGGCGCCACAGCCGCGGCCTATCTTCTTCTTCTGTCTGTTTTTTCTTGTCCATACCCATCTTTTGAATCGGAATTACTCACTGGAACGGAATTCGAACACGGCGATGCGCCGACTTTCAGGGCCGATGCGAAACGCTTCGCTGCAGCGCATACCAACAACCCAAGCGATGTGCCCATTGCCCTCTAGTACGAGCACTTCATCGCGCAGGATACGGGGATACTTCAGGTCGATTAGAAAGTCGCTTAGCTTCTTTTTTCCCCTCATGCCAAATGGCTGAAAACGATCGCCCACGCGCGCCGTGCGCACCAGCGGATGAGCCCCCAGCTTGTCGGCATCCAGCGCAACGAGCGAATGGCCCAATTGAGAGCGGATGTCGCCAAAGTCCTCTGCTGACATCAGACGGCACGAGAGATGCCCCCCGCGCTCCGGTATGGCCACTGCACCGGGCAGCGGCACGGGCAGCGCTAGCGGAGCAGCACCCCCCTGGCGCAGCAGAAGCCGGTCTCGCCAATATTGAATGCGCAATCCCCGCCCCACATCCAGCAGCCCCTCTCGCCGCTCGCGCACCGTTTGGAGGATTCGATCAATCAGGGCAAAATCGGCAGGCACGGCGGATAATCGCCCGAGCACGAGCCGTATAACGCGCCGCTGCACCGCTATATGATAATCCACAAGACGGGGCACATCAAGATCTAACTTGCCTCCACAACCTTTTATCAGCACAGCAGTTAGCGCATTTTCTGCCGCGGCCTCAACAAAGTCGTTTTCCCCGTTTAAAATGGCTGCCGTGCGATGCAGAACGTCCACTACATTGGGATTGTATTCGCGCAGGATGGGCAGCAGATGCCCGCGCACTCGGTTGCGCAAAAAGCGCCCGTCGGCGTTGGATGCATCCTCCCGAAAGGGGACGTCGTTTTCCTGCGCGTAGGCAACGATCTCCGCCCGCGAGATTTCGAGCAGTGGGCGCAGATACATGCCATCGCGCAGCACCTGCATACCGCGCAGCCCGCCGCTGCCACTGCCGCGCAATAGGTGCATTAGCACCGTCTCAGCCTGGTCGTCTCTGTGGTGCCCCAGAGCAACAATCGCCGCCCCTTCATCGGCCGCGACCTGCGCATACAGGGCATAGCGCGCACGGCGCCCCGCCTCTTCGATCGAAATGCCGTTCTGGCGGGCCAACGCAGCCACCTCGCAGCGCTGGCCGACATAGCGACAGCCGCGTTGTGCAGCTTGGTCCTCGACAAACTGTGCGTCAGCAATTGACTCGGCCCGCAAACCGTGGTCGCAGTGCACCACCACGCGCTCTGCGACCAAATGGCCCAGCACGTCCAAGAGGACCATCGAGTCGATCCCGCCCGACACGCCGATTGCCATTTTCTGATGGCGTCCGATCCCCGCGTGGCGCAGAACTTCGACCACCGCACGGACCAATCGGTCACCGCGCTGAGCCATCGCTTAAACCCACCTCCCGCTGCGCGTTTTCGACGAGTGGAACAGATCTTGCTAAACCTTCTCTGACTAGAATTACCAACGGCCCGTAAAGGAGCAATAACAATGGATTCTCCCAAGCTCAAATTGGATACTATACGCGTTCAGACCGCACGCATGATGGAAATATACGCGCTATTGAGGGGAGAATTGGAAAAAAATACCCTTTTGCTCACCTCGCCTGAAGAGCGGAAGCAGCTCGACGCGTCCATTGCCGCCATACGCACAAATATGCGGCAGCTATTGGACGCCCTAGTCGCCTATCAGCAGCAGCAAGACGATATTCATGAGAATGAGGCGCGCGAGTTGGAGGAACTCCTGCACGCGGTCTTGGAGTGGCATACTGCCAACGCAGAAGGGGAATGACTTTTCAGCCACTCCCCTTCCCAAACAGCTCGCCTGCGTTTTTTGCTTAGTTTTTCACATCAACCCGCACCGGATCCGTCCATTCACTGACGCGATCGTCGACGTCGCGGGCGCGCACCCTGTAATAGTACGTCGTGCTGCGCGCCACGGTGTCATCGACGCGCTCCGTGCTGAGCGAGTTTGTTCCCACAACGGTATAGTCAGCATCATTCGTGCTGTTGGCCACGGTTGTGCGCTGCAGCTCGTAGTGCAAAATAGCGCCGTCCGACTTTGTCCAAGTGATCGTCACTTCCGGCGGCAGCGATCCATCGGAAGGCGTCGACGCCGATAGTCGCACATTGCTGGGCTTGACCACTCCGCTGGTAACTGCGGCAATCGTCGTCGAGCGCGAGCTGATATTGCCCACCTGGTCAATCGCTTCTATCTGGTAATAGTAGGTCGTAACGGAGGTCAACCCCGTATCCTGATAGGTCGTTGCCGTCACGGTGGCAATCAGCGAAAACGGGCCCGCGCTGGCGCTAGAGCGATAGATCGAATAGCTCTCCAAGCCCGTCAATTCGCCGCCGTTGGAATCGGTTGTCGGCGCCTTCCAGCTGAGAATGATACGCTCCGGATCACCGTTTACCGACTCGCCCTTTACCAGAGACGGCGCGGAAGGTGCACGGTCGTCCGAATCCACCGTCGCACCGACAAAGGACGACTGACTGCTCTCGCCGTCGCTCGTTACCGTAGAGACCCTGTAGAAATAGGTCGCACTACCGACTAAATTCGAATCGACGTAGGTTGTTTGCCCGGTCGAGAAGGCGGCTCCTTCGACGCCGGTCAAGCGTGCATAGGCCCCGTCCGAACGCGTTGAACGATATACGTTATAACCGAGTAAACCGTCCTCACCGCTAGCCGACCACGATACGGTGATTTTGCGAATACCGGCCGTCGCCGACACGCCCGTTGGCGCACCGATGCCGGCCGTCTTGGCAAAGGCCGTAGCGGAACGCGCGCTCGAATTGCCGGAATCATCCATCGCGCGCAGCGCGTAATAATATGTCGTCGATGCTTCAAGCCCTGCGCTATCGACGTAGCGATTATCGTCCGAGCTGACCGTATCAATAGGCGCAAAAGACGCGTTGTCGTCCTTAGAGCGCAGGATCACATACGAGGCCAAACCGGTTAGATCGCCGCCGTCGGCATCGCGCGTGGGAGGCGTCCAACTGATCGTTATCTGAGCAGCGGTCGTCGCCGCTACGGCCACTAGGTCGGCCGGTGCATCTGGCGCAATCTGGTCCGGTCCATTGGTCTGCACGGAGATGGCACTGGCGCGGCTGCTCTCGTTGCCGCTCTCGTCAAGCGCGCTCACCGTGTAGAAATAGGCCGTCAGCGGGTCTAAACCCGCATCGTCGTACTGTCGCACATTGGCATCCAGCGTATCGACGGGCACGAAGGAGGCCGTGCCCCCTTCTGAACGGAAGACAATATAGCGGCTCAACCCCGTCAATTCGTTGCCATCGGCGTCGCGCGTCGGCGCGTTCCAACTCAGCGAAACCCGGCCAAAATCAACCGCATCCGCAACGGCCGACAGATTCTGCGGCGCAGCTGGGGCAACCAAATCGGGCCCCGCGGTGCGCACCTGAACGGACTGCGCACGCGCACTCTCGTTGCCCGCCTCATCGGTGGCCGACACCGTGTAGTAATACGTCGTTAGCTCGTCCAATCCCGTGTCGACATACTCACGCACATTGGCATCCAGCGTATCAACCGCCACAAACGAATTTGTGCTGCCCTTCGAGCGGAAGACGATATAGTGTGCCAGATCCGTCAGCAGATCGCCGTTCGCGTCGCGCGTCAACGCACTCCAGCTCAGCGCAACGCGGCCAAAGTCCGCCTCGTCGGCTACAGCCGCAAGG